>VBEG01000041.1 GCA_005882115.1 Chloroflexota bacterium | reverse complement strand
AGTCTGGTGAAAGCATTTGCTTATCCGCCGTCATACGCATACTTCAAGTCGGAGGCAGCGTTCCTGGAAGCGAATCACCTGAACGTGTTCGGCGACGACGAGAGCGCGGCATACCGAAAGACAGGTGTCCTGGCCGGAGGAGTCGTTAGATTTCCACTTCCTGTTCCACCTGAGTTAGGCGACATCCGATCCGATGCGACCCAATGGCGTGCGTGGCTGGCTCTGAGTTCGGTCTACGAGCAGCGGCCAGATTTGCAAACGGCATTTCCGGGGCCAACCTCGAACGCGAGCCGCCGATTGGTCGCTTGGGCAGTGCGGTCTGGCCAGAATCCGAGCGACCCAACCTACGCGCCGGTGCTCATCCCCTACTCGGCGCAATACACGAGCTGGCTCAGCAAATTACGCTAAAACGCAGTGCCGCCAACTCTTGATAACGCTCTCCACTTTCCTGCGGCCGCCGAGCTGGAGTCAGTGTTATCCCGTCCGCTGGCCCCCCAGGGCCGGGTGCGGCGCGTAGGCATTGGCGAACGTCTGCATGATGTGCGCCACCATGTCTTGCCGGACATGCCGACCGTCCATGAACCACGCCCGATCACGGGCCGAGTTCATGACGATCTCGTAGCTCGGGAAGTAGTGCACGTTCCGTTTGCTCTGTGACCACTCGCCCGCCGCGCTGCGCAGCAGCGATTTCGAGTAGGTGGTAGCCATGACGATGTCCGTGCCAGTGAACGTGGCGTCCAAGGGGACGGGCGACACGGTGACGAGGATCTCGACGTCCGGGTGGCCGTGCCTGTCAAGTGTGGCGTCGTGTTGGCATACAAGCCTGTCCTGGTGTCGTGGAAGACCTCGACGAGGCCGAGCGTGATCACGACGATTCGGCAGTCGGCCGCGCGCCGCATTACGTCGGTCAAGCGGCCGTGCAGATCCAGGGTCCGGTCGAAGTCCCCGTCGCCGAAAACAGGATCGGCCATGACGTCGCGCCATAGTCCGTTCGGGAGTTCCTGGAACGCCTCTGGCGGGAACTTGCTGACGGGGTCGAGCGCCCACCGCAGCTCCTGGTAGATCGACTCCGGGTTGTACTTGTTCAGGAACCCTTGGGGATGCCTGGGCCCATAGGTTTCCAGGCCCTTGAACGCGTCCGTGATGCTGTCGACGGTGAACCCGAGCCCACTGAGCGCCGATTCGACCTCGCGCGCGAAGCACGAGCCAAGGGCGAAGATGCGGTCGCTGGCCTCGACCGTGAACCCGGCGTCCACCCGTGGCGTGAAGAACGGCTCGCTGGTGATGCGCTGCCACGCGGTGCCTTCGGCCGGCTCGATCTCCCAGCCGCTCTGCCAGCGCGAGGCCGGGTTCTCACGAAGGCGCCGCACGGCCTCGTCGGACGAGCATCTGTGTAGCACGGGCCGATGGTACATCGGCGCGCCGCCGGGTCCGATGCTCCTGGGCTCAGTCTTGGCACCTCCCCTCGCGCGCGAGCTCGCGGCCAGCAGTCAGGAGGGTCAGAGGGCGGAGATATATATGTGAGTTAGGTCTTCGACCGAATGCTTGCCGGAGCACTCGGCCGCCGCGCGCCTAAGCTCGGGCTCGCGGACCGCAAATGCGCCCAGGTGTTGCGGCAGGCTGAGCGACGCGATCAGGTCCTGGACTAGGTCGGCGGGACTTCCGCCCATGGCCTGGGACAAAACTCCCATGCGGTCGGGCAACTTCTTTGTCAGATAGCGCATGACGTGCGGCAAGAGCAGGCACGAGGTGACGCCGTGCGGGATGCCGTGCCTGGCGCCGATCTGCTTGCCCATCGTGTGGCTCAGGCCGCCGGCCGATGCGCTCGGCAGCGTGAACGAGAACCAGGCAGCCAGCTGGTTCTCGGTGCGCACGTCTGCATCGTTCGGCGCGGCCTTGGCCCGGGGCAGCGAATCGAACAGGCGGCGGATCGCCTCCAATGCCATCACGTCGTTGAAGGGATGCTCGCCTGGCGCGAGAAACCCTTCCACTGCGTGGTCCAGCGCGCGGACGCCGGTTGACAGCCAGAGCTGCATAGGCGTTGCCAGTGTCAGGTCGGCGTCGTAGATCACGCTCTCGACCATGAGTCGCGGGTCTCGCATGCCCGCCTTGTCGCCGGCCTCGTTCGTGTAGCCGGCCCCCGCCGCGAGCTCGGCCACCGAGAGCGTCGTCGGGATCGCGACGTGGGGTGGAGGGGAGCCGCCGCCCGCGAGTCGGACCGAGATAATCTTCGCGGCGTCGATCGCACTTCCGCCGCCGTAGCTCACAATGCCGCGCGCGCCGGCGCACTCTTCGACACCGGCGTCGATCTGCGACATCGGCGCGTGCTGGGCGATCACGACGGTGGCCATCGCCTTGATCGGCAACGCTTCAACTGCCGTCAGCAAAGACCGCGTTGTGACCAGGGCAACACTGTCCGCTTTGAGGCGAGCGAGCTCAGGCTCCAGGTGGGCCACCGACCCGCGACCCCAGTGAATCACGCGCGGATTCGCATATGTGAAAGACGAACTCTTACCCACTTGTGGGGACGTACTCCGCGCAGCGGAGGGATGGAGCATGCCTCTGGTCATACTAGATCGCGATGGCTGTCGCACATGGTCAGCGCGTATTGCAGGCGGGCGAGCCGCTGACGGCGGCGCGGGCGGCGATGGTCCTCCTGCACGGCCGCGGTGCGTCGGCGGAAGACATCATGACCCTCGCTGCCGAGGTCGAGCGGCCAGGCTGGGCATACCTCGCCCCTCAGGCGTCCGGCAACGCGTGGTATCCGAATCCATTCACCGCGCCGCTGGAGAGCAACGAGCCTTACCTGAGCGCCGCCCTCGACATGGTCTCGAAGCTGGTGGAAAGGGTCGAAGCGCACGTGCCGGCGCAGCGAATCATCCTGCTCGGATTCTCTCAGGGCGCCTGCCTGACTCTCGAATGGGCGGCGCGGAACGCCCGCCGTTACGGTGCAGTGGTCGGGCTGAGCGGAGGCTTGATCGGCCCCGACGGCACGCCGCGCGACTACCCAGGAACCTTTGACGCAACCCCGCTCTTTCTCGGCTGCAGCGACGTCGACCCCCACATCGCGATGCACCGCGTCGTCGAGGCGGGCGAGGTCCTCAAAAGGATGGGCGCGGACGTGGCGCTACGCTTCTACCCCGGGATGGCGCACACGGTCAGCGTCGAGGAGCTCGACCAGGTCCTGGCGCTCGTGGAGTCGATCTAGCTAAGAGCCCGGGGCTTTCTTCTCGTCCGATTCGCCCATCTCACCGTGCTCGACGATGTCTCCGGGCTTGAAGAGGACGGCCTGCAGGACGGCGCGCCACTTCGGCTTGCGGCGGGACAGGAATTCGAGCGCCATCGCGAAGTGCTTGAACTCCTCCTCCTGGGCGTCCTCCATGATCGCTCGGGCGTCCGGGTCCTTCTCGAGCGACAGGCGCTGCTCGTACCAGCCGATCGCCTCCGCCTCCTCCTGCAACGACGCCGCCACCCGGGCGAAGGTCCGGGTCTCCTGGCTCAGCTCGCCGGCGGGCTCGTGGTACTGGTCAGTGGGCATATCGCAATTCTCCCGGAAGTTAAGACGGCAAGGAATCGGGTGCTGGGCGCTTTAATACCCTGAGTGAGCCTAGGGGACGTCGTCGTCTACCTGGTCGTCGGACTTATTGCCGGGTTCCTGGCGAGCCGGATCGTGCTCGGCAAGGGCCGCGGCTGGCTGATGGACATCGTGATCGGCATCATCGGCGCGATCATCGGCGGCTGGCTGGCGGGGCTGCTGCACGTCTCCATCAACGTCGGCCCGTCGATCCTCAACCAGATCATCGTCGCCTTCGTCGGAGCGGTCATCCTGCTGCTGATCTGGCGGCTGCTCTTCCGGGGCAGGAAATAGCAGGCACTCTCGCCGCCTTCTAGTCCACGAGATGGACTACGGGCAGCCGGTCCAGTTCGGAGTCTTCGTCACCCCTGTGGCGACCGAGGACCCGATGCGGCAGGCAATTGCGGCGGACGAGCTGGGGTTCGACATCATTGGCATCCAGGACCACCCGTATCAGCGCCGCTTCTTCGACACCTGGACGCTCCTGACCGCGATCGCGACGCGGACCGCGCACATCACCGTCTTTCCCGATGTCGCCAACGTGCCGCTTCGCCCGCCGGCCATGCTCGCCAAGGCCGCGGCGACGCTCGACATATTGAGCGATGGCCGTCTCGAGCTGGGACTGGGCGCGGGCGGCTTCTGGGACGGGATCAAGGCGTACGACGGGCCTGTGCGGACGCCCGGCGAGTCCGTGTCCGCGGTCGAGGAAGCCATCCAGGTGATGCGCCTTTTGTGGAGCGGACAGCACGGCATCCGCTTCGAGGGCAAGTTTTATCGTCTTGCGGGTGCGCATTCCGGTCCGGTGCCGAAGCACCCGATCGGCATCTGGCTCGGCGCCTACAGGCCGAGGATGCTGTCGATCATCGGCCGGCTCGCCGACGGATGGGTGCCCTCCTACGGCTACCTCAAGGAGCCCGAACTCCTGGAAGGCAACAAGCGCATCGACGAAGCGGCCACCGCCGTGGGTCGCGACCCGCGTTCGATCCGGCGCGTGCTGAATGCGGGGCAGCTCGAGGCCGAAATCCTGGTCTCGCTGGTGGTCGACTACGGGATAGACACGTTCCTCGTCACCGATGATCCTGACGAGATGCGCATCTTCATGTCAGAGGTCGCGCCGAGGGTCCGCGAGCAAGTTGAATCACGCCGATCACGTAGCGCTCATTGAGGACGGCGTCGAAGGGAGGGGCGGCCGGTGGGCCGACCTCGGGTCCGGCGAGGGCGCCTTCACGCTCGCCCTCGCGGACGTCCTTGGACCCGAGGCCCACATCGTCGCGGTGGACAAGGATTCCCACGCGCTGCGGGCGATCGCGGGGCGCTTCGAGACCCGAGTCGCCGACTTCACACGCCCGCTGGACCTTAAGGACCTCGATGGCGTCCTGATGGCGAACTCGCTCCACTACGTGCGCGACAAAGAGCCGGTCTTGACCGCGGTGCACGCGATGCTTCGAGAAGGCGGCAGGTTGATCGTCGTCGAGTACGGAACCGACCGCGGCAACGCGTGGGTGCCGTACCCGTTCAGCTATCAGCGATGGGAGACGATGGCGGCTCGGGCCGGCTTCACAGGCACGCGACTCCTGCGCACCGTCCCGAGCCGCTGGCTCGGCAGCATGTACTCCGCGGTCAGCGAGGCTCCGCCCCATCCCGGGCGCCCCTCCGGGCCTTCGGGCCACCTCCCCATGAATGGGGAGGAGTTGGGTACTTCCCCATGAATGGGGAAGAGTTGCTAGAAGACCTGGGACTGCCTCTCAGCTTGCTGCTCGCGACGTCCGCGGTGGCGACGCATCCAGCGCCGGATCATCACGCTTCGCCGGTCGTCCCCGCCGCGACCGCCGCCGCCGGCGTTGAACCGCTTGGTCACTCCGCCCAGCTTGGCGCCCCAGGTGACGTACTTCTTGAAGCGCTCCTCCGCCTCCTGCGCGATGCCGATCCGGTTACCGCGTGTCTCCTCCCGGAAACGAGCGATCCGGCCCGCCGCCGCGCCCTCCTTCTCCTCGGGCGTGGAGCCGACGTTGATCTCCGGCAGGTTGCCGATGACCACGATCTGGTCGTCCTCGACGGCGACTTCTACTCCCGTGAACCAGCCGTCCGGGAGCCTTCCGGTAAACCAACCTTTGATCGAACCGAGCTCTTTCTCATCCATGCATTACATAATTACACTGTAATAAATCAGATGTCAAGGCCGACGTCGCCTCTCGACGGTTTTGCCCTCGACCTCCGCGGCAAGCGGGGAGGTGAAGCCCTTGTCTCGTAAGCTCACCAACGCATGGGAATGATGCCGCCGGGCTCGCACGGGCCCGTGATCTGGTGGGGAGGGTGGAATCGCGGGCGGCGCAAGCCTGAGGGCGGACCCGCCAACAGCGGCCTGACGGGCGACCCGACCATCGAGCCGCCGCAGCTGCCCGAAGGCCCCAAAGACCTCCGAGGCCGGTGGGAAAACCTGAAGCAGTCGGTGGTCGGGACCACCGCGGCACTGCCACAGGTCCTGCGCCTGGTGTGGGAGGCAAGCCGCCCGACCACCATCGGCCTGTTCGCCACGACCGCCATCGCCGGCATCATCCCCACGATCTCGGTCGGGATCACGCTGATGCTGACCAACGCGGTCGTCGCCGGCATCAGCATCAACGCGTTTCATTTACCGGACCGGGTCGCATTCTCCACGCTGGGCGTTCCATGGCTGCCGGGCCCGACTCTGACCGCCGTGCAGATGATCGTCTTGCTCGCGGCGCTGCAGTTCGCCGTCTTTGTCATCAGCGCCTTGCTGAACACGCTGCGCAACATCACGCAGCAGCTCCTGCAGAACTCGGTCTCTATGCGAATCCAGCTGATGGTCATGGAGAAGGCGGCGTCGCTTGACCTTCCGTTCTATGAAGACCCCGCTTCTTACGACCTGCTGCGGCGCGCGCAAAACGACTCCATCAACAGGCCTGTGTTGATGATCGCGACGGCCTTCGGCCTGCTTCAGACCATCCTCACCCTGGGCACGATGATCGTCCTGCTGTTCGGGGTCAGCTGGATCCTGGGGATCGTGGTCCTCATCTCTCCGATCCCTGCCTTCATCGCCGACACCCGATACGGATGGCGCGGCTACAACATCGCGCGCTGGGGTTCGCGTCTCCTGCGCCGGATGACCTACATGGTCAACCTGGTCACGACCGACTCATTCGCCAAGGAAGTCAAGCTCTTCGGTCTCGGCCAGTACTTCATCGAGCGCTACCGTCTCATCGCCAGCGCCTTCTACGAGAGCCAGCGGTCGCAGATGGTTCGTCGCTACCTGACCGGGTTCGCGCTGGGCAACATCAGCACGATCGTCACGTCGTTCACCTATCTCTACATCGCGCTGCAGGCGATCGCCGGCCACCTTTCGATCGGGGCGCTGACCGCTTACACCCAGGCCGCGGTGTCGGTGCAGAACTCGATCCAGAGCATCCTCAGCGGCTTTTCGGGCATGTACGAGCACAACCTCTACCTCAACAACCTCGTCGAGCTGATGGCGAAGCAGCCGTCGATGCCGGTCGCTGCCGAGCCGAAGCCGGTCCCCCAACCGCTGCGGGGGGAGATCCGGTTTGAGAACGTCACCTTCGCGTACCCGGGCGCCGAAAACCCGGCGCTCACAGACGTCTCCTTCACGATCAAGGCGGGGGAGACGCTGGCGGTCGTGGGCCGCAACGGCGCCGGCAAGACGACGCTGTTCAAGCTGATCTGCCGCCTGTACGACCCCATGGAGGGGCGCATCCTCATCGATGGCGTTGACATCCGCGATTTCGAGCCAACCGAGCTGAGGCGTCAGATCGGCGCGATGTTCCAGGACTACGTCGACTACCAGGCGACGGCCTCGGAGAACATCGGGTTGGGCAACGTGCCGGAGATCAGCGACCGCGAAGCCATCGTCAGCGCGAGCAAGCAGGCGGGCTCTGACGAGCTGATCGCGGCGTTACCCGACGGTTACGACACCGCGCTGGGCAAATGGTTCGACGCGGGCGTGAACCTGTCTGGTGGCGAGTGGCAGAAGGTTGCCCTGGCCCGCGCCTTCATGCGAGAGGACGCCAAGATCCTGCTCCTCGACGAGCCCACTTCAGCCCTGGATGCGCAGGCCGAATACGACCTGTTCGAGCGGCTGCGCTCGCTGACCCACGGCCGGACGGCGGTCTACATCTCGCACCGGTTCTCCACGGTTCGGCGCGCGGACAGGATCGTCTTCCTCGAGCACGGGCGCCTCGTCGAGGAAGGAACGCACGAGGAATTGATGCGTTTGGGCGGCCGCTATGCGAGGCTCTTCCGCATGCAGGCCGCGGCCTACACGGGCGAAGACATCGAAGAGCTTGTCGGGGACGTCGGCTAACCGCAGCCTGCTGACCGGCGCCCTGCTGGGCGTCGCCACTTTCGCCGTCTACATGATCGGCTCCAACCGATCGTTCGGCTATGACGCCGCGGCGACGTTCGCCAACTTCGTCGCCACGCCGTCCCTTTGGGACGCGTTCGCTGTCCGCTCCGTGATCCCGACGATTCCCGTGACGCAGGTCGCGGGCAACGACCACGTGCTGGTCTCGCTTCTGAGTCACGTGATCTATTCCGCGACGGGCTCGCGCAACGAGGTGGTCTACCGCCTGCTGCCGGCGTTTGGCGGGGGAGCGACGGTGGGGTTATCGACCGGGGTTCTCGTGCGCCGTTTCGGCTTGCTCGCCGGGCTGTGCGCCGGCCTGTACATCGCGACCGATCCGCTGTTCGTCGACAACAGCCGCGACCTGCGCGGCTACAGCCTCGCAGCGCTCGGCTCGGTGGCGGGAACGGTACTGCTCGCCGGCCCGCGGACCCGCTGGAGGCTGGTTGGATACGCGGTCGTCATGGGCCTAGCGCTCGCCGCCCACCTCTTTGCCGCGGTGGTCCTGCTATGCCACCTGACGTGGATCCTAACGCGCCGCTCGCGCGCCCAGCTGGTGGAGCTGGCGCCGGCCTGGATCGGCGCCGCGCTCATCGGTTTGGCGGCGAACGCGAGCGTCCTGGTCACGGAGCTTGTCCGGCACGGACTTCCGCCGCCACTTTTCTATCCCACGTTTCCGCGCGACCTGCTCCTGTTTCTGCTGGGGGCGCCGGTGCTGCTGCCCGTCGGCCTGTGGCTCGCCGTGGCGCTGCTGGGCCTATGGGTGGTGCGCAAGGAGGCATGGTTGTGGGCGGCTGTCGGGGTGCTGGCGCTCGTCTTGGGATTGCTCTGGCTCGCCCTCCAACCTGGGTTTCTCTACCCGCGGTTCTTCGTGTTCCTGGTCCCGGCGCTCGGCTACCTGATGGCGGCCGCCATCGCGCGCTGGTGGGTGCTGGCGCCAGTTGTTGCGCTTGGCGCGGCCGCCGCCATCGTGGGCCAGGCGACGGACTACAACCGGGATCCCCTGGCGCTACCGCAGGCAGCGGCGGCGGTGGAGAGGATCCACTCGTCGGGCGGGCGGGCTTGTGTGATCCATAGCGACGAGCAGGTCCTAGCCGGTTATACGACCGGGTTCACCGTGGTCACGCGGCCGGATCAACTGGCAGATTGCGACGCGGTGGTGGTGGTGAGCTGGGGGGTCGACCTTGGGTTGCGCGACGAAGCCGCTAGGGAGTTCCCGAAGTTGACGACCCTGGACGCGTACTACCCCGCGGTGGTTCTAGTGCGCTGAGTGGGCGCTGCAGGCGTGCAGGCCCTGCGGCGTCATCTGGAGGACTCGGACGGCGCGGCCGCGCATACGGTCGCAGCGCCAGCAGAAGACGACAGCGTCGATCCCCCAAGGAAGAATCCCGCCAAGCAGCACCTCGCGCTCCTTTTGGTGGAGCGCCCAGCAGATGATGAAGTGCATCAAGCCGCCGACGACTGTATCGGGAATTCGGCGACAAAACAAAGGAAATGCGGTAAAGAACTTGTGAAAGTCCCTCAGGAGGGGGTGATTCGGTCGATTTTCGCCGCCAGGATGAAGTCGTTCTCGGTCAGGCCTTGGGCCGCATGAGTCCAGAGATCGACCTTCAGCGACCCGTAGCTGAGGTGAAGGTCGGGGTGGTGGCCTTCGGCCTCCGCGATGGGTGCGATGGCGTCGACGAGGTCGACGCCCGGCATGAAGCCCTTGAACCGGATGGTCTTGGTCAGCTCGAGGTGGTCGCCCGCGTCGATCACCGCCCAATCCGACAGCTGCCCGAGCATGGTATCAACGGCTTCGCGCGGTAGGGTCGGCGTCCCCGGCTTGCACACCACGCAATGGCGTTCGGCGAGCGGGGCGGCCATCGGGTGACATCGTACGAGTGGTGGGTAGAATGATTCGTCCCACGGGCGGCTAGCTCAGTGGGAGAGCGCTTGCTTCACACGCAAGAGGTCATTGGTTCAAACCCAATGCCGCCCACCAACCCCGCCCCAGCGCGATCCTGGGTCAAGCCCTGGGCCGTCGCCGCCGCGACGATCGCCCGCCTCCCGATCACCTTCCGCCCGGGGATGTATCTGCTTTCGCCTCGCTGAGGCAGCGGTGCCACGGCGCCGGGCGCGGCGGGTGGGTGCTCGGCGTAACTTCGCCACTTGAACGTCGGCGGTTGGCGGCCTTCGAGGCGATTTGGCGGGAGGGGCGATTAGCCTCTGTTTGCTAGCATCGTTGATCCAAGCCCCGCGCCTGTCGCCGGCACGGCCCCGTCGTCTAGTGGCCTAGGACGCAGCCCTCTCAAGGCTGAGATCGCGGGTTCGAATCCCGCCGGGGCTACTTCTACTCCATGGTTCAGCCATGGTGTAGTAGAATACCGGCGTGAAGCCATCTTCAGGTGACGAGCTGGACGTCAAGGCGGCGGCGGCGCTGAGCGGCCGAACCGCGGAGACGATTCGTCGATGGGTGTGGTCTGGCCGACTGTCGGCGCGCAAGCGTGGCAATCGACTCGTGGTAGCCCGCGCCGACGTCGAGGCCCTCGCCGGAGGGGGACGACGCCTGCTTTCCCTCGGTGAGTGGGCACGGCTGGCTGAAGCCGCCATGCGCGGTCGGCGGGGACCCCATGAATCCGCGGCCGATCTCGTGATCGATGAACGCCGGCGCAGGCTGGCGGAGGTGGGCGGTCATCGCGGTCGTTGACGCCAGCGTCGTCATCGACTGGATCGCGCCAGGCGCCGATCCCTCGTCACCCTCGATGAAAACCCTCCACCGCTTGATCAGGGCAAATGATCCGGTAATCGCTCCGGAGCTCCTTTACGTCGAATGTGCCAGCGCCTTGGTCGCCGGAGTCCGTAGCAGTCGGTGGACCGGATCGGACGCGGACAGCGCATATGGACTCCTGGTGCGGCTGCCGGTGAGGGCCGTAACCGATGGACGATATCTCGATCGAGCATGGGAGCTGTCGCGCCGTTACGACAACCACCCGGTCTACGACATGCTCTACGCCGCGACCGCCGAGGCGGTCGGCACTGATTTCATAACTGCCGACGAAACGTTATTGCAGCGGTTGGGTCACCTGGGTTGGGTGCAGCGCCCCGGCACTTGACCTCCCGAATAGGCCGTACCACGACGCTCTTCTGCCCTTGTGCGCGGTGATAGTCCCCCTTCAGATTGGCGGACCGCCGATCGACCGAATACCGTGACGCGTATCGATGTGGGCGACCAGATAGGGCCGTTCTCCAAGACGTGTCTCGCGTATCGTCGCCTTGTCGTGAAGGCCCAGACATTCCAACAATCCGCGCAGCGAGCTCGGCTCTGGATGGAACAACTCCAGGAGCTCTAACGCACAGCCCTGTTTTTCGAGGCTGCTTGCCGGATGCTCCTGGGTCTGCCACTCGATGAGAGTCGGGAAGACGCCGCCGCCGGAAAGGCTGCCGTCAGGCGCAACGGTGATCAGCCAGTTTAGTGACCCTCGGCTCATCGGCTCGATGGCTCCGAACTGTGAGGGGCAGTCCGCTACCGTGGACTTCAGGTCGTCCGTGCGCGCGACCCACGTCGCCAGACCAGGCGTGGCGTCAGGCGCCATACGATCAAGTTCGAACCAGCGAGGCCGACGTGGGGGTGGGGCTGCAGGGTTAGACGCGATAACTTCCAGATAGGTAGCGCCGCCGAGTCGCACCAATGCATTGTGAGTTCCCATTCGCTGGTGATCTCCGCCGGCTTGGGGTGCAACCCGCAGCGCCTCCTGCAGCCATTTCACTCCAGCCGCCAAGGTTGGCGACGTGACGACCAGGTGGTCCAGCTCACAGGCTCGCGTCGTCATCGGTGAACCCTAGACTTCGCCGATGGACAACGGTGGCCCGCTTCTGACAACACTCTCCGCCGACGGTGTGCGGATCGCGTACGTTCGGATCGGGCAGGGTCGTCCACTGGTAGTCGTTGGCGGGGCTCTGTACGACCATCGCCGCTGGCTACCCGTTGCTCACCGCCCTCCGCTGGGAGGGGAGCGCGCTGTGCAGTTCGCGAATTTGCGTTGTGGCCGCTCGGCTCGTCCATACCACTGTTTGCTCGACGCCTGAGGTGATTCTCTAGCGGCGTAAAGTGGTGATTGGCCGGCGGGTTCGAGAAGGAGCAGTGTGATGGCTGACACGGTGCGGCGGGTCGACTATTACTACGTGACCGTTCCAGACAAGCCGGGCGAAGGCGAGCGGATCCTGTCCGCGCTAAAGGAGAGCGAGATAAACCTGCTCGCCTACCTTGGCTTTCCGAGCGGCGGCGGCCAATCCCAGGTAGATCTCGTACCGGAAGACCCCGCCTCTTTCCGCCAAGCGGCGGAGCGGGCCGGTCTGACACTCAGCGATGCGAAGCGAGCGTTTCTGATCCAGGGCGACGACCGCGTAGGTGCCGTGACGAACACGGCTGCGAAGCTCGCCGAGGCGAACATCAACATCACCGCAGCGGCCGCGACCAGTGCTGGGTCGGGGCGCTACGGGATGATCCTCTGGGTCGCTCCGGACGAATACGAGCGGGCCGCCGAGGTGTTAGGGGCCTAGCCGGACGCCGTCGCACCTCTCTGGGTTGAGGTACGAGCCGCCAGTGCGCACAGTGGCGGCAAATCAGCGAACTGGAAACCCGCAATTGCGCACACTTGCGGGTTGGAATCGGGGAGGGCCTACCGCTCCGGCGGGCTAGTGGCCAGCGGTGAGAGTGGCGGTCGATGCGGAGCCGCGGCCCCCGAACGCCCAGTTCCTTCTCACCAGGTAAATCCCGAGCCCAACCAGGGCCAGAGCGTTGAGGCCATGCAGCCCGGCGATCGGAGCGATTCCGGCGAAGCCTATGAAAGCCAGGCCGAACTGGAAGAGCCACAAGAGAAAGAGCAGGCTTGTGAGTACCCTCGTCCGTCTCGGAAGTCGTGCAAGCCAGGACAGGGCGATGAGGGCCAGGATGGTGAGTGGAACGATGAAGACTCCGATCACCGCGTGGGCCGCGGCGAAGAGGTCTACTTCCTGTACTGCTGAGCGTGTCTCGCTGCCGTTCGCGGAGTTTGCGATCTGGCCGGCGACGGTGGTGAACCCCGATGAGGCGATCGTGTAGAACTGAGCAAGAAACTCGAGCAGCATCAATGCACCGACCACCGAATAAATCTTGGCGAAGCGTGCGGTCACGGTTCAGGTCTCCTTGCTGCTCAGCCTATCCGGCGGGCCATGCATTCGCGCCTCACTGGAAGGCCGGACCCTACTCTCATCACCCGTCGTCCGCCGCGGTGAGGTTCACCAGCATGTGCGACCAGCGGGTGTAGAACGCTGTCAGGCTGCCGGAGCGATGAAGTAGGTCGGCCAAGGTGGACGGCAATCTGAGCTTCCGGCCGGCCAGGCGCACCAGAAACTTGCTCTCGCTGTCGCCTTCCCGAAGGATGACCAGCTGGCCCGTCTCGCTCACGACCGCGCCGCTGCGCATGTCCGCCACGATGAGGTACAGCGCCCACAGGGCGATTGGAGCGACGACCGTGGCGATCAGACCCGGTAACGCAAGCCATCGCGTTTCGGCGACGAAGACAAACCACCAGGCGATCGCCGCGAACGCCGTCATGCTCACCCAGCCCAGGACAGCTCCGGTCGCGCGCGCACCCAACTGGAAGCGCTGGCCTCGCGTGATCCTTCCGGCCCGATTCGCCTCCACAGCCCCAGGGTTCAGGGCTGTGCGTTGCTGGTCGAACATCTCCCTGCCAATCTCCTGTGTGGACTAGAACAAATTGATTCGCAACAAACGCCAACTGAAGCCTGGCGGATCGAGCGTCGCCGTCGTGATCAGATGCACGTCAGCCTGCTGATCACCGAGGACCAGATGCACATTGCCTGCGGGCGTTCTACCCGCTACAGGCCTGTCGATGGGGAGAGTCGGGGCGTCGAGGCGCTGTCGCAGGATCATGCCGGGCCATTCGACCAGGGCGACATCGTCAGTCGCCACGAGGTCCGAACGGCTTCCCCACGGTGTCTCATAAATGCCCACGACGTCGTTTCGCTTGATGACCTGGTGCACCGTCAGCGCCCCCTTCATTACAGCGAGGAGCGCCTCGGCCTCGTGGAAGGCCGCGTCCAGGGTCGGTTGGCCCATGACGCAGCCATAGAGCGTCACGACGGCGCCGTCGACGGTGGCGGTGGCCGCGAAAAGGAAGTTGGCGCCGAAATTCAATCCCGAGCCGGTCTTGATCCCGACGATCCCGCTCTGACCCAGGACCGAATTGACGTTGTAGAGCGTGCCCGCCACGGGCAGCGTGGTCTGCGGCAGATTGACGATCTGCGCGAGGACCTCTTGCTGCATGGCCGCCATCCCCATCGCAAGCAGGTCGGTGGGGGTGCTCACGGTCTGAATCGAAACACCGGCCGGGTCCGCGAACACGGTGTGCGTGAGGTGCAGCGCCGCGGCCCGCTGGTTCATCTTGGCGACGAAAGCGGTCACCGAACCGGCGTCCCATCGGGCGAGGGTTTCGGCGATGTTGTTGCCGGACGGAACGAGCAGAGCCTCGAGGGCCTGGAACTCGCTCAGCTGTTCACCCACCACAACAGGGACGACCGACTGCTGGTCGGCCACATCAGCCTTGTAGGTCGCCACATCCTGGTCGGTGATGACCAGGGTCGGGCCCGAGTCGCCCCTGACGAGGGCTTTGTCGGCGAGCACGACCATCGCCGTCATCACCTTCGCGATGCTCGCCGCGGGTACGGGAGACGCGTCGCCCGAGGTGGCTATGAGGCCAAGTCCCGAAGCGCCCACCGCCGCGGAGCCGACACCGGGCCACGGCAGGCTGGGCGGCGTGCCTGGAATCGTGGATTGGACAGGACTCGAGGTTGTCGCCGCCACGTCGGGGATCGGCCTCAGGTAGTTGATCGTGCCGGCCACCACCAGCAGCGCCGCCAGCGGGAGCCCGAATCTCCGGAGCCGCCTCGCCCACGCCGGCGACAAAACGACCCACCGCCGCCCCGCGTAAGCGGGCGATGCCGGCCTCGGTCTCCGCACGGTTCTGCGGGAGGCCGAAGGTGCCGCGCGGACTTCTACCGTCAGCCGGAAGCGAGCCAATTCCGCTTATCTTGTACCCGAGTTGGGAGACGGATAGTTGCCCGCTGACGAGGATCTTTACCGCGTGCTCCAGGTCGATCCATCAGCCGATCCTGACGTGATCGAGGCCGCCTACAAGCGCCTGGCACACAAGTACCACCCCGATCACAACAGGGGAGACATTCGTGCCGAGGAGCGCATGAAGCGCATCAACGAGGCGTTTCGGGTGCTCGGCAGAGCTGACCTTCGCGCCGATTACGACGCGCGGAGCGGCGCTCGCCTGCCGGAGCTGGAGATCCTTCCCGCCGAGGTCGTCCTCCGAGCATTCGATTCGAGCGCGCATGAGATCAACTTCTCAGTGCGCTTGAGCCAGGTGGGCGGTCCTCCGTTTGATCCCTCGATCCATCGCATCGATCTCACGCTCGCGCCGCCCTGGCATCTGGCCGACGTCCATTGGCACTGGAGCCACGACAGCCTTCCCGCCGACGTCGACTTCACGCTTGCCTTCGGCGACGGCGTCCTCGAGCCCGGCGCCACGCTCAGCGGCGACATCGACCTCACCGTGACTGCCAGGTAGAAGTTGTGAGCAAGATCGTTCCCAATCCGTCGCGCTCAGACAAGCCGTTAGCGAGCGGGGCAAAGGTCGTGCGCATGGAGGTCGGCCGGGACTCGGCCAAAGCCCGCGCCGACCTGGTCTTCGTGATTGACACGACCGGCAGCATGAACGACAAGATCGACGGCCTGATCGAGAGCTGCCAGTCCTTCGTCGACAGGCTGGCGACACGGCGCATCGATTGGGTGGCGGCGGTCGTGGGATTCGGAGATCTCACGGTCGAAGGCGACCGGATCGTGGCGACGCCCTTCAGCTCCAGCGCCGAGCGGGTCAAATCTCTGCTTCGCGGACTGCCGCGCTATTCCGGCGGAGGCAACGAGGGGGAATCGTCCCTCGAGGCCTTGTCGGCAGCTCTCGCCCAGCCCGGTTACCGGGCAGATGCGATGAAAGTGGTCGTCCTGATCACCGATGAGCCTGCGTTGCAGCGCAAGCTCCAGCCCGCGACGATGACCGGACGCCTGCGGGAGGCCGGGGCCATGACTTTTGTGCTGTCGCCGAACATCAAGTACTTCCGCTCGATGGCCACCGATACCGGGGGCCAATGGTGGAACGTCGACACCGGAGGCGATTTTGCTCAGATCCTCGCCGTCTTCGACAAGATCGCGACCAAGGTCGCCGCGACGGTAGCCGCCGTGCACAAGCTCGCGGGGGGAAGCGTCAAGGAATACCTGAGTCTTCCCCCGTCGCAGAGAGAGGAATAGCCCCCGGCCCGGCGAAGGCCGTCACCGCCGACAGCAACAGCTGCGGGGTCTCGATCTGCGGCACGTGACCGGTTCTGTTCAGAAGCTGGAACCGCGCGGTCGGAATCGCGGCGGCGTAGCTGCGCCCGTAGTCAGGGTCGACGATCCGATCGCTTTCGCCCCACAGCACGAGCGCCGGCACAGCGATCGAGCTGAGACGCTCGCGTAACGTCGGATCGACCATCGACGGCGTTCCGCCGTAAACCGCAAGCGCGGCCCGGTTGCCGGCCATGGTTGCCTGTTGAGCCGGCGCCATGCGGGAAACGTCGATGCGGAACGAATCCGGGTGGTGATAGCTGAGCTCCGCGACCTGGTCCATGGTGAGGGAGAAGAAGTCCGCGACCGGATGGCCTGGGACCTCGATCCCGACCGCGTCGACAAGGACGACGCGAGCGACCCTCGGCGACCCACGCAGCGCCATCTCGGTGGCGATCCAGCCACCGATCGAATTCCCGATCACGGTGACGTCGGTCAGCTCGAGCTCGTCGAGCAACGCGACATACAGCGCGGCCAGCCCGCGAATGCTGTCCAGCGCGTTGGGCCGGGGCGTGCCGCCGAAACCGGGATGGGTTGGCGCGATGACCCTGACCTTCTCGGTTTCGGCGAGCAGGTCGGCGAATCCGCTGACAGAGAGCGGCCCGGCGCCGCCGTGGAGGATCACGAACGGACGCCCCCCACCACGCTCCGTAAAAGTCAGATCGACATCGCCGATTCGCTCGACAGTCAGAGATCGCGTGGTCGTGGTGGTCGCGGTGGTCATGCGAGGACTCCTTTATCTATGTGTTCTACGCCTAGCCGCCTATTGACATGGCTGTGCAAGCGAGCAATATCTGATGGGGCGACGCGTCCCCTATGCCTTTGGGCAACGCTCACGGTGGAGGTGGGATCCATGGCAGATTCGCTGTACGACCGCCTCGGTGGAATCGACGCGATCACGGCCGTTGTCGGCAGCTTCCGCGATCGGGTGGCCGGTGACGATCGGATCAACCTGAAGTTTGCGAGGACGGACCTGGCTCGACTGACCAAGATGCTAATCGACCAGGTCTGTGAGGCGACCGGCGGACCTTGCCGGTACACCGGCCGGAGCATGAAAGAGGCTCACGCGTCGATGGGCGTCACGAACGGTGAGTTCGACGCTCTGGTCGAAGACCTGGTCGCGACGCTGAACCAGTTCAACGTCGGAAAGGCCGAACAGGACGATCTTTTGGGATTGCTGGGACCGATGAAATCCGAAATCGTGGAGGTCACGTCCAAGGAGGTGGGCACGCCGCTGCCCGACGCTTTCCAGGCGGCGCCTGCCATGCGCAACTAGCAGTCCTGCGGTGATCAAGACCAGGTTCACCGAGCTGATGGGGATCGACCACCCCATCGTTCTTGCCGGGATGAGCGGTCAGACCTCGCCCGAGCTGGTGGCAGCGGTCACAAACGCCGGAGGCCTGGGCATCCGCGGCCTCAGCGACAAAACCGCGGACCTCATTCCTGAGGCTGTTGATGCGGTCCGCCGGCTGACCAAGGGACCGTTTGGCCTGAACCAGCTGCTTGCGTTCGCGGAAGACGACGAGATCCGCGCCGTTCTCGACGCTCAGCCGGCTGTCTATTCGACTGCGTGGCCGCGTGACAACCAGGACCTGAAAGCGATCTTCGAGATGGCTCACGACCGCGGCCTCAAGGTCATGCACATGGTGCCGACCGTCGCCGACGCCGTCCAAGCCGCGGCGGCCGGCGCGGACGTGATCGTGGCCCAGGGCACAGATGGGGGCGGCCACATCGGCCTGATAGGCACGGTCGCCATCGTGCCTCAGGTGGTGAAGGCCGTATCGCCGATCCCGGTGCTCGCCGCGGGTGGGATCAGCGACGGCCGCGGTCTGGCCGCGATGCTGGCGCTCGGCGCGGACGGGGTGTTGCTGGGCACGCGTTTCCTCGCCACACCGGAGGCCGCGCTCGCCGATCCTTTCAAGAAGGCGATCCTCGACAGCGACGGCACGGACACGATCGTCACCGACGTCAGCGACATCCTGATGGGAGGCGAGTGGCCAGGCGCCTACGCGCGGGTCGCGCGCAACCGGCTGATCGAGCGCTGGCTGGGCCGTCCGAACGACGTCCGAAGGCATCGGGAGCAACTTCTGGCAGACATGTTCGAGGCTCGCAAGAGGGGCGACGTTCAAGAGTCGATCCTTTACTGGGGCCAGGGAGCGGGTCTGATCGACGAGATCACGCCGGCCGCCAGAGTCGTGACCGATCTGGTCGCAGAAGCCGAAACGATCTTGACCGAACGCTTGCCGCCGCTAGTCGCGCGAAAAGCTGCTACGCGCTGAACTCGAGCATCTCCGCTTTCGTCGGCGGGTCGGCACCCGCACGTGCGCATGTCAGCGATGCGGCGAGGCACGCGTACGCGAGAGCCGCGTTCAGCTCCTCTGGCTCGAGCGACAGGTCCGGTCGGATGGCGGCGTGGTCGTAGAGCCAGGCAAGCAGGGCCGCGCCGAACGCGTCGCCGGCGCCGATCGTGTCCACGACATCCACCGGAGGAGCCGGCACGTGGACCCTGAGATCGCGATGGCCGGCGAACGCTCCGTCCGCCCCGAGCGTGACGACAGCCAGCTTCACGCCTGAAGCGAGGATCCGGTCGACCGCGGCCTTGTAATCGCCATCGGGATAGAGCCAGGCGAGATCGGTGTTGCTCGCCTTGACGATGGTGCTTTCCGAAACCAGGGTCAGCATGCGATCCCGGTACTCGGCCTCGTCGACCATGCCAACACGGATGTTGGGGTCGAGCATGATGAGGCGCCCGTCTCGTTCGCGCCTTACCAGCTCGACCAGGGTTGACGCCATCGGCTCGAGCACAAGTCCCAGCGTGCCGACGTGCAGAGCGTTGACCTCAGGCGGCAGCTGGACCGGGAGCATCTCGAGGGTGAGGTTGGGCGCCGACGTCCCCTGGATCAGGAACTGGTATTCCGCGAACCCTTCGCTGCCGACGTCCGCGAGTGCGATCGTCGTGGGTTCGGCTCCAATGGTCGCCATCTCCAGGCTCGCGCCGTCCGCGACAAGAAGATCCGCGAGCTCGCGGCCGAACTTGTCTCGCGACAGATGGCCGAGAAAGGCGGTCGGCACCCCAAGTCGGGAGAGAGCGCGAGCGGTGTTGAACGGACCGCCCCCCGGCGCTGCGCGCTGCGTTCCGTCGCCGTTGTAGATCATGTCGATCAGCGCTTCGCCGCAAACGACGATCACGGGGCCCCACCCCGACCCTCCCCACCAGGTGGGTAGGGACGTATCTCTCCTGAGCCACGCGTGATCATCCGGGTCCGCACGGTGTGCACTTGCGACGGAGAGCGATCTCCATCGAGGCGTCGAAAAAGTACCGCGGCCGCCGTTCGGCCGATCGCGGCCGGGTCCTGAGCGATGACCGTGATCCCCGGCTCGAGGAGGTCCGCGAGCAGAAAGTCGTCGAATCCCACCAACGCCACCCGTCGGTGCAGGTCCAGGGCGCGCAGCGCCCGAAAAGCACCGATGGTGATGAGGTTCTGGCCGGCGATGATCGCGGTCGGACGCTGCGGCCGTGCAAGGACTTCCCGCGCGGCTGCTTCGGCCTTCTCGATTCCTCGCAGGTCGAGCCGTACCAGCGTCGCGTCGACGCCAATCTTCTGCTCGGCAAGCTCTTCGACGTAACCCTGGTGGCGCTCGGCCGCGGTCGCGATGGAGCGCATATCGCCCAGGTATGCGATTCGCCGGTGGCCCTGCTCGACGAGGTGCCGGACCGCACCGCGGATGCCCGCTGCGTTGTCCGTCACGACCGCGTCGGCGTCCAGGAATGAGGGCGGCCGGTCCACGAATACGACCGGCGTGCCGGCACGGCGTTCCGTGTGCAGGTAGCTGTGGTCATGGCTGGAAGGTTGGATGATCAATCCGTCGACACGACGCGAGACGAAGGCGGAAACCAGCTGGCGTTCGCGATCTTCGTCCTCGTCCGAGCTTCCCGCAAGCACAAGCACGCGCCGCTCCACGGCGACGTCCTCGATCGCCCTGTGCAGCGTCGAGGCAAAGGGGTTGGAGACGTCCTCGAGAACGACTCCGATCGTGAGGCTGCGGCCGTCGGACCGGCGCAGGCTGCTCGCGGTCAGGTCGTGCCGGTAGCCCAGGCGGTCGCGGGCCGTCATCACGCGCTTCGCCAGCCGGGGAGAGACGCCCGTCTCGCCGTTGACCACGCGCGAGACGGTCTTCAGGCTGACCTTGGCGAGCGCGGCGACGTCGCGCATCGTGGCTCGAGATCGGCTGACAGGGGCCTTTGACAACGTTCGTCTCCTGAAATCGGCTCGAGGGCCGCGCCGCGGCGCTCCAAATTCTCTTGTTGCAGTCTAAACCGATCTGTGCTATTAATGACAACGTTGTCTTCTGACAACGTTGTCATTTGCTTTCGGCCGCCTTGGCGAAGGTTTCAAAAGGGGTGACTGCATGAGTGAGAGAAGGCTTCGTTCTCCGGTTACGCGCACACAATGGCGATTCTTCGCCATGACGGGCATCGGCTTGATCGTTGCGCTGGCCGGCGCCGCTTGCTCCGGCGCGGGAGGGACAGGAGGAGGCGGCGGCTCGAAGACGATCACCCTCGCCGCCGTCGACAACCCGCAGATGGCGGACCTGAAAACCCTCGTCTCCGACTTCCAGAGCAAGCACTCCGACATCACGGTGAAGATCGTGACCTTGCCCGAGGACCAGCTTCGGCAGCAGGTCACCCAGGACGTGGCCGCCAACAGCGGACGCTACGACCTCTTCACCATCGGGACCTACGAGGTGCCGCTGTGGGCGAAGAAGGGATGGATCGAGAACCTCAGCCCTTACATCGCCAAGGACTCGTCGTATGACGCGAACGACCTGATCCCCGGTATCCGTGGTGCCCTCAGCTATCAGAACAACCTCTACGCGGTGCCGTTCTACGGCGAGTCGTCGATGCTGATGTACCGCAAGGACATGCTCTCGGCCAAAGGCATCACTTTGTCCGACCACCCGACGTGGGACCAGGTCGCGGCCGCCGCCAAGGCCGTCCACACATCCAGCGTCTCCGGCATCTGCTTGCGCGGTCTACCGGGCTGGGGCGAGCAGCTGGCTCCGCTCGACACGGTCGTCAACACCTACGGCGGGCGCTGGTTCGACGAGAAGTGGAACGCGCAGCTCACCCAGCCGGAATTCAAGGCGGCCGTCAGCTTTTACATCAACCTCATCAAGACGGCCGGCGAGCCGGGCGCGGGCAACGCCGGGTTCACCGAGTGCCTGAACGCCTACAACAGCGGCAAGGTCGCGATGTGGTACGACGCCACCGTGGCCGCGAGCAACTTCACGGGCGCAGCTGCCGCCAACTCCGGCTACGCATTCGCTCCCCACGTGGTCAAGGATTGGTCGGGCTGGCTGTGGGCGTGGGCTCTCGGGATGCCCTCCAGCAGCAAGAAGAAGGACGCCGCGTGGACCTTCGCTGACTGGGCGACCAACAAGGAATACATCAAGCTCGTGGGCCAGAAGCTCGGCTGGGCGCACGTGCCCCCTGGGACACGAACCTCGACCTACTCGATCCCCGAGTACCAGCAGGCGGCCGGCGCTTTCGCGCAGGTCACCTTGGACTCGATCGCTCATGCCGACGTCACGCACCCCACCGTGCAGCCGGTGCCCTACGTAGGCGTCCAGTACGTCGATATCGACGAGTTCCAGCAGCTGGGCGACCAGGTCTCGCAGGAGTTCGCCAAAGTGATCGCCGGCGGACAGACGGTGGATCAAGCGATTGCAAGGGCGCAGTCGCTCGCGACCGCCGTCGGCAAGAAGTACCAGACATAGCAACGCTGGTCGGTTCCGCAAACAAGGGCGGAGGCGTGCGGGCGACCGCCGCTTCCGCTCTCGGCCGGGAGGCATGGGCGCGCCGGCTGCCCTTGCTGCCGGCCTTCATCTATGTCTTTCTCGTCACGCAGATCCCGTTCGTGCTGACGATCTACTACAGCTTCTTTTCCTGGAATTTGCTGAAGCCCGGCAGCTTTCACTTCGCCGGACTCGAAAACTATGGGTCGATTTTCACCAACGAGAGCATCCGTATCGCGGTTTGGAACACAGTGCTCCTGACTATCTCGGTGATCGGGATCTCGGTCGTCCTGGGGCTCGCGGTCGCCATGATTCTCAACTCAGAAGTCTTCGGCAAGGGCCTGATGCGGACGCTGATGATCGCGCCCTTCCTCATCATGCCGACGGCCGGTGCTCTGATCTGGAAGGACACGCTGCTCAACCCGCTGTTCGGACTGCTTCCTTATCTGTTGACGCCGTTCGGGCTGGGCCGGGTCGACTGGGTCAACCAGTACCCGATGGTGACGGTGGTGACCGTGGAAGTCTGGCGCTGGACGCCCTTCATGATGCTGATCATCCTGGCCGGGCTCCAGTCGCAGAACCCCGAGGTGCTGGAGGCCGCGCGGGTCGACGGCGCCAATGCGGTCCAGTCCTTTCGGCGGATCACCTTGCCGTTGGTCCGGCCGTTCATCGAGCTGGGCGCGCTCCTGGGATCGCTCTTCGTGGTCCAGACGTTTGACTCGATCTTCATGCTGACCTTCGGGGGTCCCGGGGAGGACACGACCAACATCCCGTTCCTGCTCTATCTCGTCGCCTTCCAGGGCTTCAGCATCGGCGAGGCGTCGGCGATCGGTGTCGTCGCTGTGATCATCACGACCATCGTCGCGACGCTCGCCCTACGAACGCTCTTCTCCATCTTTCAGATCGAGGCCAGGCGCTGATGGAATCCACCGGCTTCCGCTCCAAGCTCCTGAAATCGGCTCTCGGCTGGCTCGTCGTGTTCATCTTCTTTTTCCCTGTCTTATGGATGTGGCTGGAAGCCCTCAAGACCGAGCCCCAGGCGGCCAGCAGCCCGCCCACCATCTTCTTTGTTCCGACCCTCGAAGAATTTCAGACCGTGCTGTCCGGCGACTTTCCGCCGTTCTTCATCAACTCAGCGATCGCGAGCATCCTCTCGACCTTCCTGGTCGTCGCGCTCGGGCTGCCCGCCGCGTACGCGCTCGCCATCCGGCCGGTGAAGAGGACGCGCGACGTGCTCTTCTTCTTCATCTCGACCCGATTTCTGCCGTTCGCGGCGAGCCTGGTGCCGCTCTACCTGCTCGCGCGCGACCTCCAACTGCTCGACAACATCTTCGCCCTCGCCCTGATCTACACGACGATCAACCTGCCTCTAGGCGTGTGGCTGCTGCGGTCTTTCTTGCTCGAGATCCCACCCGACCTGTTCGAGGCGGCTCGCGTCGACGGCGCGCAGTTCCGCCACGAGATCCTGCGCATCGTCGTGCCTTTGATTGCACCCGGCATCGCGGCGACTTCCTTGATCTGCCTTATCTTCAGCTGGAACGAGTTCTTCTACGCCGTGAACTTCACGTCTTCGGAGGCGGCCACGGCGCCGCTGTTCCTCGTGAGCTTCATCAGCGGCCGGGGTCTCTTCTATGCCAAGCTCGCCGCGGCCGCCACCCTGGCCAGCCTGCCGGTCCTGCTGGCCGGCTGGATCGCACAGAAGCAGCTCATCCGCGGCCTGACCATGGGTGCTGTCAAATAGAGGGCAAGTGAAAGCCGTCGTCATCGAGGCCCCCAACGACCTGAAGGTCAAAAAGATCGACGATCCTTCGCCCAAGATCGGGGAGGTCGTTGTCAAGGTCGACGCGTGCGGGATATGCGGAACCGATATCCACGTCCTCCGCGGCGAGTTCGCCCCTACGCGGTACCCGATCGTGCCCGGTCACGAGTTCTGCGGCGAGGTCGTCGCGCTGGGGTCGGGCGTCGGTCAACTGAAAACCGGCGATTTCGTGGCGGTCGACCCATCCCTGTTCGACGGGACATGCCGCCAGTGCCGGGCCGGTCGTTTCAATCTGTGCGAGAACTGGAACGCAATCGGCGTGGGATCGGCGAACGGCGCGTGCGCCGAGTTCGTGGCCGTACCGGCGGCGAATGCGTTTCGGTTGCCCGCCGACCTCGCACGCCCATGGGGCGCGTTAGTCGAGCCGCTTTCCTGCGCCGTCCACGGCCTGGACATGATCGACGCCCAGGTCGCAGGCAATTACCTCATCTACGGCGCCGGCACGATGGGCCTTCTCTTGGGGCAGCTCATCAAGCACAGCGGGGCGAGCGGGATCGACATGGTGGAGACGAACCCCAAACGCCACGCGCTTGGCTTGCGGCTGGCCGCGGACCGTGTCGCGGTCTCCGCGGCTGACCTAGACCGCCCCCAGGGCTGGGACGTGGTGATCGACGCAACCGGCGTGGTGCCGGCCATCGAGGACGGATTGGGGAGGGTCGCCCGCGGCGGCACGTTCCTGATGTTCGGGGTGGCGCGGGCCGACGCGACGGCCACGTTCTCGCCTTTTCGTGTCTACAACGATGAGATCAAGATCGTCGGCTCGATGGCCGTCCTGCACAGCTTCGAGCGAGCGCTCGCGCTGCTGGTCAAGGGCGTGATCGACTGCGAGGCGATGATCACGGCCCAGTTCGGCCTGGACGACTACTCGAAGGCGATCGACGCCTTTCTGGCGGGAAGCGGACTCAAGACGCAGGTGAGCCCAACGCGATAATTCGGTCGTGGCCCGTGAATACACCACGATTGTTCTGCACATCGCGAAGGACCGCGCCAAAGAGTTCGAAGAGCTGTTCGAGAATGACGAGCTCAAGCGCTGGGACGACTTCACCGCGCGAGGTCGATTCGTCGAGGCTCGCCTGATCCGATGCCGGTACAGCGCGCTCGCTTCGGAGGCGATCCAGGATTACGTGCTCCAGGTGGTGACCGCCGACGAGGATGCGCATCACGAGCACGATCACGATCGAGGCTTCGAGGATTACAACCAGCGTGCCGATGTCTTCCAGCCCGAAGAACCGACGGTCACGTTCGGCGATCTCGTCTTCGAGCGGAAAGCGCAGACAGACTCCTAGCTGACGGTCTCGTCCCAGACGCTCGCGTCCGCTCCGTCGGAGTGGTTGTTGACGTATCCGAACGGATGGACGAGCGCACGCAGGGCAAGCTCGAAGTGGAATGTCCCGGCGGTGCTCGCGATGCCGCGGAAGGAATACGTCTTCGACTCGTTCGCAGGCAGATCGCCGCAATCGAATCCGGACGCATCTTCGGCGATGGTGCATCCGCCGAGGTCGGTCATCTCGTGGCGCTCGTACCAGCGGTCCGGCGTCCGGAACACAAGGGCGAGGTGGGGGATGGCAGGCCCCGTGTTCTTCACCGCGACCACCAGCTCAACAGTGCCGCCGACTTTCGCGGATTGGGTCGCCACGGCATCGACGATCGCGGTAAGGGGCTCGGGCGTCGAGCACAAACCGGTGGCCAGGAACACAAACATAACAATCGAGCGGGTCATCGTCGTCGATCCTTAACCCACTACTAAACGACCACCCGCTATTGTGTGCGACTTGCGCCAGGAGCGGAAGCGCGTAACCCGGCCGTACGTCTTTTCGTTGCAATCTACCGTGAGGAAAGGGGTAGTTCTCCTCGTCGCCCTGGCGGCGGTCGCGTCCTGCACGGCCAACGGCCCGCTGGCGCCCCAGGCGAGGCACTCGCCGGCCTCGCCCACGGCGTCCTCGAGCCCGACGCCGACCCCCCTCGAGAGCCCGACTCCCAGCCCGTCACCCTCTCCGATCACACCGCCCAGCCCGGTCGCGGTGCCGGCGTGGGCGGCCCTGCACGCCAGCTGCGCGGGTTCACCCGCGGCGCAGGAGGCGGTCCTCAAGCTTCAGGGCGCTGCGAACCCCGTGCTGGCGGACGTTTCCAACGCGAAGAGCCCACGCACCGTCTGCGGGATCAGCGGTGGCTCGTTCCAACCGCAGCTCGTGACCCAGACGATGATCTCCTGGTACGCGACGCAGGGCAACCCGACCACCGCGGCGACCAGCGTCATCGCGGCGCTCGATCTCTTCACCGGCGGGTCGTCAGTCGTGGCCACGTGGTCGGGTGGCAGCATCATGGACGGACTTCACGCGTGGAGCCCAGACCGCGGATTCCTCGCTTACATGGCCTCCAACGCCAGCTCGGTCGAGCTTCACCTGCTCAGCGGCGGCGGCGATCGCGTCGTGGCCTCCCTCGGCCCTGTCCCGGGCCGCGGCCCCGACCCCAACCAGGACGATGCATACCTCGCCTTCTCACCGGACGGTGCTTACTTCGCGCTCGTCCAGACGTTCACGAGCTCCGGCGACCAGCTCCAGGTTCGGAGAACGATCGACGGCAGCCTTGCGTTCAGCCTCTCCAAGGGAACCATGGCGACCTGGGGAAGCACAGGCAGCCGGCTCTACTACCGTATGCCCAACTCAGGCCTCGTCCAGGTCTGGGACTCCAAGGCCGGTGTTTCTCAGGCTCTGGCCAAGCAGCTGTCGTGGATCCGGCCGCGCGCCGATGCAGGCGACGACAACATCGCCTTCACCGTTCGCGACACCGCCGGGACGCCTCACGTCTGGCTGTACGGGCACGGCGGGCGCTCAGGCGGCCAGCTTCCAAACGTGCGGTCGTCCCCGATCTGGCTCAATTCGACGGAGCTCTTCTACGCCGAGGAGGCGGTGTGCTCGACCAACTGCGGCATCGGGCCGGCCTGGCAGCCCGACGGAAAGACCTTCACGTTTGATGTCGCCGCGCAGGCGGAAACCGCCTCCAAGATCAGCCAGGTCTACAGCGCGTGGCCAAGACCTGGCCAGGTATGACAACCGAGGCTCCGGGTGGTGCCATCATGGCGGCGACCGAGATGGAGCACATCACGTCCGAACCGGCATCGCTTCAACCGGTTGACCCCTACGAGGCGCCAGCGGTTCACACCGCGGCGCCGCCCGCGCGAGTGCCGCTATTCCAAACTCGGGAACGGCGCTGGTGGGCCACGGCGCTGACGTCCACCGTCTTGATCTCGGCGCTTGGCGTCGGCTTCTTGTACATCGACGACTCGAGCAACCAGGCGTCGATCCGATCGCTCACGACGCAGAACGAGTCCCTCACCGGCCGCAACCTCATCCTCCAGAACCAGCTGGACAAGACCCAGGCGAACCTGACGGCCACCCTCGGCGAGCTGGCCCAGACGAAGGCGGACCTCGAGCACCCGCACCTTGTGATCTCCAACGCACCCATCAAGATCAAAGACCGAACCTGGTATCTCGCCGGCAGCGTGCCTGACACCTTCACGCTTCATCTCCAGGCGACATCGACGGGACAGATGTCGGTCAGCATCCTGACTCTGGAACAGTGGGCAAAGGCGGTCCAGTGCATCACTTCGGGTGCAGGTTCCGCCAACTACTGCATGCATTACTCGGGCGCCGTCATG
Source organism: Chloroflexota bacterium (assembly GCA_005882115.1). Lineage (GTDB taxonomy): Bacteria > Chloroflexota > Dormibacteria > Dormibacterales > Dormibacteraceae > 40CM-4-65-16. The sequence continues at coordinate 7,447 of VBEG01000041.1, read as the reverse complement.
AGCTGGTTGAGCGTCACCAGCGTGAAGTACGACTTCCATCTCGCCGAGGGCTGCGCCGATTACGTGACGGTGTTCACCGCGGCCTCGGCCGTCACCGTGACCCCGAACATAAGCGTCACGTACAACCCGGCATCGAAAGCAACAGGCGTCTGCGCCTAGAACACCTCTCCCTGCAAGCCAGAGGGATGGGGCGAGGGGCTTGGAGCCACACTTTCGCTAAGGTTCGCTGCCCAACCTAGAGTTAGGCTATCCTATCTTTCGTGATAGGCAACCCCGCAATTCGAATTAGGAAGCCCTAGGGCACGATGGTCGAGCAACTCGAGCATCGCGGTACATTCACCCGGTCGCAGGAGGACTACCTCAAAGCCCTCTACCTGCTCGGCGGCGACCAGCGTCCGGTCCCGACTCGCGAGCTCGCCCAAAGGCTTGGGATCTCGTCCCCCAGCGTCAGCGAGATGGTCACCCGACTCTCCGCGCAGGGCCTCGTCGAGCATGACCGATACCGCGGCCAGCAGCTGACCCGCGAAGGCCGCAAGGCCGCCCTGGAGCTCGTCCGGCACCACCGCCTGCTCGAGATGTTCCTGGTCCGGGTGCTTGGGTACCGCTGGGATGAGGTCCACGACGAGGCGGAGAGACTGGAGCACGTGATCTCCGAGCGCATGGAGCAGCGCATCTTCGAGCTGCTCGGCAGACCCGAGCTCGATCCCCACGGCCATGTCATTCCGACCCTTGGCGGCAAGGTCCGCTCCGTGAGCCACCGCGCCCTCAGCGACTGCCATCCCGGCGAGAAGCTCGTCGTCGCGGGGGTTTCGGACGACGACGCCGGCAAGCTGCGCGAGCTCGAGCGTCGCGGCCTGCTGCCGGGCACCCGCATCGCGGTCACCGCTGGCAGCGAGTTCGAAGGGCCGATCGAGGTCAGGATCAAGGGCCGGCGCGAGAGCGTGCCTCTCGGCCTTGCTAGGGCCATCTTCGTCACCGAGGCGCGTTAGTGGCCGAGCTGGTAAGGGCCGTCGTCGCCAAGCCCATGGTCATTGGCGCCGAGAACGCCCTCCCCGGCGAGCTCCGGGTGCTGCGCGCCGCGGAGCGATCGCTGAACGGCCAGCGCCGCGGCCTGCGAGCGGTAGCTCCCTTCCTTGGGCCCGCCTTCATCGCCGCCGTCGCCTATGTCGACCCCGGCAACTTCGCGACCAACATGGCGGGCGGCTCGCAGTACGGCTACATGCTGCTGTGGGTCGTGCTGTCCGCGAACCTGATGGCGATGCTCATCCAGTCGATGAGCGCCAAGCTCGGCATCGCGACCGGGCGCAACCTGCCGGAGGTCTGCCGGGATCGTTTTCCGCGTCCGGTCGTCTGGTTCCTGTGGGTCCAGGCAGAGCTCATCGCCATGGCGACCGACCTCGCCGAGTTCGTCGGCGCGGCGCTTGGCCTGAACCTCATATTCGGGATCCCGCTCTTCAGCGCGGCCCTGCTGACCGGCGTCGCCGCCTTCGGCATTCTCGGTCTGCAGGCCTGGGGCTTTCGCCGCCTTGAAGCGACGATCACCGCGCTGGTCGGCCTGATCGTGATCGCGTTCGGACTTGAAGTCTTCCGGGCTGATCCATCGTGGGGCTCAGTCGCCGGCAGTGCGCTCATTCCACACCTCGACGGGCGTGACTCCGTGCTGCTCGCAGCCGGCATCCTCGGCGCGACCGTCATGCCCCATGTCATCTACCTGCACTCCGCGCTGACGCAAAAGCGGATCGTCGGCGCCAACCCGGAGGCCAGGCGAAAGATCTTCCACTTCGAGATGGTCGACGTGGTGATCGCGATGGGCATCGCCGGCGTGATCAACATGGCGATGCTCACGACCGCGGCGGCCGTTTTCAACTCCCGAGGCCTGGGCGGCGTAGGCAGTGACCTGACCCAGGTCTTCGACGGCCTCGAGCACTACCTCGGGTCGAACAGCGGCCTCATCTTCGGCATCGCGCTGCTCGCCTCGGGCATCTCGTCTTCGTCGGTCGGCACGCTGGCGGGCCAGGTCGTCATGCAAGGCTTCATCCACCGCAGGATCTCGGTTTTCCTGCGCCGCGCCATCACTATGGTGCCGGCGCTGATCGTGATCGGGATCAACTTCGACCCTTCGCGCGCGCTGGTGCTGAGCCAGGTTTTCCTTTCGTTCGGGATTCCGTTCGCCATGATCCCGCTGGTGCTGTTCACCCGCAATAGAAAGCTGATGGGCAATCTCACGAACAGCCGGTTCACCAACTACGCGTCTTACGGAGTTGCGGCACTGATCATCAGCCTGAACGTGTTCCTGCTCTACCAGACGCTGTTCGGGGGATCGTGACCGCCTAAGCTCGTCTCGTGAAGCTCGGCGTGAGCGTCGGCTACTGGGGCCTCGGGCTCACCGCCGCCGACCAGCTCGACATCGCGCAGACCGCCGAATCGCTCGGCTACGACTCCGTCTGGACTGCGGAGGCCTACGGGTCCGACGCCGCCACGGTGCTGGCCTGGCTGGCCGCGGGGACAACGAAGATCAAGCTCGGTGCGGGCATCTTCCAGATCCCTGCGCGCAGCCCCGCCATGACCGCGATGACCGCGGCGACGATCGACAACCTGTCGGGCGGCCGCATGTTGCTCGGGCTCGGCACTTCCGGGCCGCAGGTCTCGGAGGGGTTTCACGGCGTTCGGTTTGCCAAGCAGCTGCAACGAACGCGTGAGTACGTGGCGGTTCTGCGCAAGGCGCTCAACCGCGAGAAGATCGAGTTCCACGGCGAGACGATCGACCTGCCGCTGCCGGATGGTCCGGGCAAAGCGCTCAAGCTGACAATCAGGCCCGTTCAGGACCGGATCCCGATCCTCCTGGCGGTGCTGGGCCCGAAGAACGTGGCGCTGGCGGGTGAGATCGCCGACGGCTGGCTGCCTGTCTTCTTCTCGCCCGAGCACACGACATCCCTTCGCGGACCGCTCGAGGAAGGCGCCGCGCGGGCCGGCCGCTCGCTCGACGATTTCCGGATCTGCCCGTCGGTCAACGTGATGATCAGCGACGATATTGAAAACGCGCGCAACGTGATGCGGCCGATCCTTGCGCTGTACATCGGTGGCATGGGCTCGCGGGAGCAGAACTTCTACAACCGCCTGGTTTCGAGCTACGGATTCGAGCGTGAGGCCGAAAAGGTGCAGGACCTGTATCTCGCCGGCCAGAAGACCGAGGCAATGTTCGCGCTCCCCGACGAGCTCATCGACCTCGTCTCGATCGTCGGACCTCGCGACCGCGCGAAGGCCAAGATCGGCGCCTTTCGCGACGCGGGCGTCGACACGCTGATCGTCTGGCCCGTATTGCCGGACAAAGACGAGAGGAAGGAGCAACTGCGTCTCGTCGCAGAGCTGGCAAGTGAGTAGCAATCAGCCGCCGCCGCTCGTCGACTACAACCTGTTCACATCCGACGCGCCGCTGCGTGAGTCGCTCGAGCGCGAGGGCGCCTCCTGGGCGCATGACCTCGTCCACGAGCTGGGGGCCCTGGCCGGCACTGAGGAAGCGATCAACTGGGGCTTTCAGGCCAACGACAATCCGCCGCGCCTGCGCACGCACGACAGGTTTGGCAACCGGATCGACGAGGTCGAGTTTCACCCGGCCTGGCATGAGCTGATGAAGGTCGCGATCGGCCACGGCCTGCACGCGCTGCCGTGGCGAGATCCCCGGCCCGGCGCGCATGCCGCTCGCGCCGCCGCCTTCTACGTGTGGTCGCAGGTCGAGGGGGGCCACGGATGCCCGGTCTCGATGACCTACGCCGCGGTGCCCGCGTTGCGCAGAGAGCCGCAGCTCGCCGCGCACTGGGAGCCTTTGATGACGACACTCGACTACGACCCCGGGCTCCGCCCAGCCGCCGCCAAGAAGGGTGTGCTCTTCGGCATGGCGATGACGGAGCGCCAGGGCGGGTCGGACGTGCGCGCTAACACCACGACCGCCGTGCCCACTGGAGCCGACGGCGAGCATCTGCTCACCGGCCACAAATGGTTCTGCTCCGCACCCATGTGCGACGCGTTTCTCGTCCTTGCGCAGGCGCCTGGCGGCCTGTCGTGCTTCGTGCTTCCGCGTGTGCTGCCGGACGGAACCCGCAACAACTTCCACATCGAGCGGCTCAAGGACAAGCTGGGCAACAGGTCCAACGCCTCATCGGAGGTCGGGCTCGACGAGGCCTGGGCAGTGCTGGTCGGCGAAGAGGGGAGAGGGGTACGGACGATCATCGACATGGTCAACCACACCCGACTCGACTGCGTCATCGGCTCGGCGTCGCTGATGCGGCAGGCCGTCGCGCAGGCGACCCATCACGCCGCGCACCGCAGTGCGTTCGGCAAGCTCCTCAGCGAACAACCTTTGATGGTGAGCGTGCTTGCGGACCTTGCGGTCGAGTCGGAGGCGACGACGATCCTGATGATGAGGCTCGCCGGTGCGTTCGACCGCGCAGACCAACCCGGCGAGGCGCACTTCAAACGGATCGGCGTCGCAATCGCCAAGTTCTGGACCTGCAAACGCGCGATCTCCGTCGTGGCCGAGGCCCTCGAATGTCACGGTGGAAACGGCTACGTCGAGGAGTCGATCCTGCCTCGCCTGTACCGGGAAGCCCCGCTCAACTCGATCTGGGAAGGTTCGGGCAACGTCAATGCGCTCGATGTGTTGCGCGCCATGCAGCGCGAGCCGGATTCGCTTTCGGCGTACTTTGGAGAGGTGACCTCCGCGCCGAACGACGCGCGCCTACGTCGTGCAGTCGAGGAATTGGAGAGGGAAATCCCTGATCCCGATGGCGAGTCCCGAGCTCGGGGACTGGTCGAACGAATGGCCGTCGCGCTTCAGGCCTCGCTGATGCTGCGCTTCGGCGATCCGGCGGCGGCCGAGCTCTTTTGCGCCTCGCGCCTGGGCGGCGAATGGGGACATACGTTTGGTGTGTTGCCAAAGGGACAAAGGCTGCAATCGGTGATCGAGCGCCACCGTCCGCATTTTCATGGAGAGGGATGATTCAAGAAGCCGAACAGATTACGCACGCCTGGAAAGAGTCGCCCGTCGCCCGAATACAGCCGGCCGAGGTTTTGCTGGTTACCGACTTCGACGGAACCCTCGCCGAGATCGTTCAAGATCCTGCCGGCGCGCGGGCCACACCCGAAGCGCTCGCCGCCATCCATGAGCTTGTCCCGCTCCTCGCCGACGTGGTCGTGCTCAGCAGCCGTCCGCCCGCCCAGCTGGAGTCGCTCATCCCGCTATCCGGGGTGAGGCTGATCGGCGACAGCGGGCTCGCCCCGCCGCGTCATGCGTTGAAGGAGGCGCTCGATCGTTTCAACGCCGACGCGAGCAAGATGCTCGAACGCATACCGGGCGCATGGCTCGAGGTCAAACCGGCCAGCACCGCGATCCATTTCCGCAATACCGACATGACCGGCGACCAGATGCTTGCGCTGCTTCAGCCGTTGCTCGACGGTGCGCGCCTGGCCGGCGCCCTGGGCCGCAAGGTCATCGAGGTGCATGCGCCAAAGGCTGGAAAGGGCACCGCCCTGGCCGCGCTCATCCCGAGCGAAGACCCCGGCGCCGTGATCTGCTTCGGTGACGACGAGAACGATCGCTCGATGTTCGAGTACATATGCAGTCTCGACATCCCGCACACATGCGTCGGAGTTTGGTCGCCCGAAGCTCCGCCGGGCCTGTTCGACAAGTGCGACATGGTCGTGCCGGGCCCCTCCGGTGCGGCGGCGGTGCTCGAAGAGATCGTGGAGTGGGCTAGAGAGTCGAGCTAGGGCCCTCCCCTGCCCCTCCGGCCCTTGGGGCCACCTCCCAATGAATGGGGAGGAGTTACGACCTGACGAGTAGCGAGCGGTCGATCGGCGCGTTTCTAACGCGCACGCCCGCCGCACGCGAGACTGCATTCGCAAGGGCGGCGGTGCCTGGAATCGCCGGCGGCTCACCGACCCCTTTGGCGCCCAGCGGACCGACTGGCGAGGGGACCTCGATCAGGCGCACATCGATGTTGGGGATCTGATCCGCGGCCGGCAGCTCGTAGTCGAGAAACGATCCGCTGCGAAGCTGACCGTCACCGTCGTACACGAGCTCTTCGCCGAGCGCGCGACCCAGCGCTTGCACCGCGCCGCCGTGGATCTGTCCCTCGACCTCGGGCGGATTGATCGCGTGACCCACGTCCTGGATCGCCGCGTAGCCCGTGAGCTGGTACGCGCCCGTGTCCGGGTCCACTTTCACCCGCGCGATCTGCACCGTGAACATGGGTGATGCGACCTGGACAGCGGACCGCCCGACAGCCTCGATCGGTTTGTGCCGGCCCATGAACTCGCGGCTCACCTGGACGAGCCTGGTGATCTCGACCGAGCGATTCGGCGCGCCCTTCACAGCGACGCGGCCGTCGACGATGTCGAGGTCCTCGGCCGCTGCCTCGAGCTCTTCGGTCGCGATCTCGAGCAGCTGGCGGCGTGCTTCCTGGGCGGCTTCGTAGACCGCGCCGCCGACGCTGTAGGTGACCTGGCTGCCGCTCGAGGTGGCGCTGAATGGAGCATTCGCCGTGTCCGCGGTCTCGACACGAACCTTGTCCGCCGTGACCCCGAAAGCCTCGGCGGCGATCAACGCGAGACCCGTTGCGGTGCCGCTGATGTCGGGCGAACCTACCGTGATCGCGACGGTTCCGTCTGGTTCGACGCGGCAACCGGCGGCCGAAGGCGTCCGCGCGCCGCCCCACGAACCAAGCGCCACGCCGACTGCCTCGTGGTCGCCAATTGGAGCTGCGTAAAGGGGATGCGTCTTCACTGCCTCGAGCACCTCCACCGACCCGACCCTCGGCCATTGATTGCCGTCCGGGGTCGGGTCCCCTTCACGCGAGACGTTAAGGAGACGCAGCTCGATGGGGTCGATGTTCAGCGCGAGGGCCAGCTCGTCCATCGCCGACTCGAGGGCGAAGAAAGCCTGCGTCGCGCCCGGGGCCCGGTACGCGTCGACCGGCGTCTTGTTGGTCGCGACCTCTAAACCCTGCAGGTCGAAGTTCGGGATGCGATACGTCCCTGCTAGGAAGCCGGCCGTGAGTCCACCGTGCCATCCGGCGGAGGCGCCGTTGTCGTAACGAAAGCGCCCGCGCAGGGCGACGAGCGTGCCGTCTCGGCGGGCACCGAGCTCGAGCTCGAAGTGGGCAGAGGGAGCAGGCCGCCCGACCACGAACTCGTGAGATCGCGCGAGGACCAGGCGCACCGGCCGTCTCAGCCGCAGGGCGAGCAATGCGAGCAGCGGCTCGAGCAGCTCGATCTTGCCCCCGAACCCGCCGCCGACCGGCATCGGCATCACGCGGACTTTGCGGGTCGGAAGCCCGGTGAGCTGTGCGATGTCGTCGCGAACCACAAACGGACCTTGTGTGGACGACCAGATGGTCAGTCCTCCATCGGGCTCTGGACGGACCACGGAAACGTGCGGCTCCATGAACGA
>VBEG01000077.1 GCA_005882115.1 Chloroflexota bacterium | reverse complement strand
CGCGGCCCGACGGCGAGATCCGCGTGCCAGTCCGGCTGCTGCCCGACTACGACAACATCCTGCTTGGCCACTCCGACCGGACGCGGATCATGCCCCACGGCAGGCACCTCGGCATGTTCAGCAGCAACGGCGTGACGCAGGGTTCGGTGCTGGTGGATGGATTCGTGCGCGCGATGTGGAAGCCGAGCACCCAGCAAGGCGCCGCGACCGTGGTCGTCACGCCATTCGTCAAGCCTCTGCCGAAGGGGGAGCAGAGGCCGATCGCCGACGAAGCAATGAAGCTTCTCGGGTTCCTGGCCCCCGGCGCAAAGCACGAGGTACGCTTCGCGAAGCCCGCTCCCTAGGCCGTCGCAACCACGGGCGCCGGCGTCCGTACCTCCTGGCCAAGCACCGCGAGCGCCGCCTCGACCACATTCGGGTTCCATTGCGTGCCGGCGCCGCGGCGCAGCTCATCCATCGCCGAGTCCCACGACCGCGCACCGCGATACGCGCGGGCAGACGTCATGGCATCGAGCGAGTCGGCGACCGGGATCACCTGGGCGATCAGCAGCAGGCGCTTGCCGACGGTTCCGTTCGGGTAGCCCAGGCCGTCGTATCGCTCGTGATGCGCAAGCACCAGGTCGAGGACTTTTGCGTACTCCGAGAACTGCTTGAGGATGTCGAACCCAAGCCGTGGATGGGTCTCCATGACGCGGCGCTCTTGGGCGGTGAGCTTGGCCGGCTTCAGCAGGACCGAGTCAGGAATCCGGATCTTGCCGATGTCATGCACCTTCGCGGCCAGCTCCACGATGTCGATCTCTGCGGCGGTAAACCCCAGCTTGCGGGCGATCGCGTGCGCGTAGATCGCGACCCGCTGCGAGTGCTGGAACGTGTATGGGTCGCGCCGGTCGACCTCGTCGGCCATGCGCTCCATGGCCCGCATCCCGTCCTGGCGGAGCTCGATGCGCTGCTTCAGCGAGTGATAGAGAAGGACGCCAGGGATGATCGAGAACACCGGGATCCAAGGCCAGCGGACGGCGCCAAAGGCGGCCAGCGCACCGACCAGATAGAGGCTCGCGAATTGGACGTAAACCAACCGCTGCGTGTCAAAAAAGAGCGCGAGCGGGTTGCGTGCGGTCGCGAGCGCGACCGCAAGGGCGACCATGAAGACGTTGGTGGCATACATGACCACCGCCGCAGCCACCAGCACGAGCGCGTGCTCGGCGCTGCTCAGACCGCTTCGTGCCGAGACGCCGCCAAGCGAAAGCATGGCGCCGGCCGCGAGGGCGGCAAAGTACGCCTGGCCGCCGTTGAACACGATGTTGATCCCGATCGCGCGCAAGGGAGGTCTCTCGCGGGTCGTTCGAACCTTGCGGATCGCGGCGAGGCCGATGTCGACCGCCTGAAGGCCGCCCACCAGAGCCGCCGCCTGCCAGGCAGGTAGAAGGAGGACCGCCGCAAAGAACACGGCGCTCGCCACACTGACCTTGGCACTGATGTTGATATGGAGCGGGAATTCGAGCGCGAGGATCGCGGTCGCCGCGATCGAGACAATCAACCACCAATCGGCCGGCTCGATAGCCAGACGGCCGGCGTTCGCCGCGAGGGTCCCGATCGCCGTTAGACCGACGGCGAGCCGGAACAGCTCAGAGCGCCTGCGCGGCGACAATGGCTAGGCCTGTTGCAGCGTGAAATAGAGGTGCACAGGCGTACCACTTTTTCCGTACTTGGCCGCGTAGACCGTGCCGGAGCCGAGCAGTCCGCTGGTCACCATGTTGTAAGTCGTGTACTGGAACAGGAGCCCGGTCGGCACGCTGATCTTCATGTCCACCGCGGTGTGCGGCCGATGAGCGGCGTCATAGACCCGCGACGTCGTGTAGGTCGCGAGCGGCAATCCCAGGTTCAGCGGGCTCGAGGTCCACACGCTGTCGTAGACCAGCACGACATGTCCGCCGGGCGTAACGATCGGCACGATGGGGTCCCAGTCGCAGTACGTCGCCCATGCCGCGGCGCCGGTCGGCGAGCACAGAAGAATCCCGGCCGCTAATGCGGCGGCCACAACCACCCTTTTCACCCTGCTTCCCTCCTAACTGTCGAGACGGCCCTGCCTCAACCCCCAGCGGAATGCCAACGCTAATCGGAACTGTTCTGCTCGCCTCTTAAGGAACTGTTAAGTTTCGTGTGCCTTCCAAATTCTTCACATTTATGAGTAGGAGGCGGGGCAACTCTTCCCCATGTATGCGAAGTACTGGGGCCGAGTGCTACACGGCGATGTCCTTGCGGGCGAAACGGAGTGTCCCGAGTACCAGCGCGGCGGCGCCGACCGCGACGAGAACCGCCAGGTTGGCCAGCTGCACCCCATGCAGCAGGGGTGTGCCGTAGTAGTAGAAGGCCGACAGGCGAAGCGTCGCCTCCGGCAGCTTGAGCTCCGGGCCCACGAAGCTGATGAAGAACCAGGCCGCGAGCAGGAAGCTCACAAGCCCCGTGTCCGCGGCCGTGCGCAGCCAGCCCGCCGCCAAGAACCCGATCGCCGCGACCAGCAGCCCCATCGGCACCAAGGTCAGGGTGGCCGCGACAACGTTGGCGGTGTTCAGGCTGACGCCCACCACCGACGAAGCGACCAGCGTGGCCACCAGCGCGGCCAGCCCGATCACCACGGCCGCCGTCGACAGAGCGGCGAACCGGCCCAGCAGCACCCGGGCGCGAGACCGCGGAGCCGAGAGCACGAGGTCAAGCCGCCCATCGCTTTCGTCCGACGCCCAGCGATTCACCTGCGTGACCGCAAACGCCATCAGGAAGATCGGAAGAATGCCGAACATCGCCCCCAGGAAGCTGGCGTTGAAATCGGAGTTGCCACCGCTGAGGTTCTTCAGCAGGTCCTGCAGGACAGGCGAGCCCGAGAACAGCGCGCCGAGCTTGGCCTCGATCTGTTTGACGACCACCACGATCCACCCCGCCCAGCCGGCGACGAGCAGCGCCCACCAGAAGGTCGGCATCGCGATCACCCCCAGGCTCCGCGCGTAAACCGAGCGGAGCGACCAATCGCCTACCGGGAGCGCTCTTGGCGCAGGGGGACGTGAGGGCAGACGCATCATGCGCGGAAGCGTCACCGTGTCGCCGACGTCGCGGCGGGCGAAGAGCAAGATGGCTGCACCGCTCAGGATGAGTGCCAGCGCCAGGAGGAAGAGCATCGCGCCGAGGTTGGCCCCGTAGCCGACGATCAGCGGCTTGCTCAGGTTGTAGTAGTAGATCGGCGAGAGACGGGAGATCCAGTCGGTGTTCGGGATCACGCGGTGGACCATGTCGAGGACGATGAAGATCAGGAGAAGCCCCGCCGTCCAGCCGGCCGCCGGGCCGCGCTCATGGGTGAACTGCGATATGAACAGAGCAACCGCCCCGAACACGGCGCAGATGAGAGCGAGGTTGAGTCCGAACAACAGGGCATCGACCAACGTGAAATCCGCCTTGAAAACCACGCCGCCGAGATAGGCGAGGATCCCGATCAGCACCGCCATCGCGAACAAGGCGGCCCACGTCGCCGCCAGCTTCTCAAGCGCCACGCGCACACGTCCTTGCGGCGCCGAGAGCAGCACGTCGAGCGAGGCGCGGTCCTCCTCGCCGCGCAGCATCCGGCTGCCGGCAAGGATTGGCCAGACCGCCATCAGGAAGATGAAGATTCCGATCTTGAAGGTCGCGTAGCCTCCGATCGTGTCGGCCTTGACCGCGTCAGCGTTCCAGGAGAACGAGGCGGCCAAGCTGAGCAGCGCCGCCCGTGCCTCGGGCGTCTTCACCAGCTCCGACACGCTGGCCATCGGCGAGACGATGACCAGGCCCATGCCGATTCCCCATCCGAGGATGGCGACCCGGTAGTCGCGCAGAGACTTCAGGAAGACGCTCTTAAACCACACCCGCGACCTCCTTCGAGGAATGCCCGTCGGCTTCGTAGAAGCGAAGGAAAGTGTCCTCGAGACTCGGCTCCACGCTGGTTAGGGACACGACCGGGTACCGAGCCGCGGCCTTGATCACGGCGTCCGCGGGGCCCTGCACGGCCAGCCGCACGCCGGCGCCGTTGTTCAACGGCTCCGCGCTGGTGACCCCCTCGAGGCTGGCAAAGGATTCCGCCGGCACCGGCTGAGCAAACGTGATCGTGATCTCGTAGCGCTTGATTTCTGCGAGCTCGTGGATCCCGCCGACGCGGACGAGACGTCCCTCGCGGATGATGCCGATGCGCGAGCAGGTCTTCTCGACCTCACTCAAGACGTGCGAGGAGAAAAAGACTGTGTGTCCTTCATCGCGCGCCTCCCTGACCATGGCGTCGAACTCCTGCTGGTTCAGTGGGTCCAACCCGCTGGTCGGCTCGTCTAGGACGAGGACGCGGGGCCGGTGCATGAAAGCCTGGATCAGCACGACCTTGCGCTTGTTGCCGGTCGAGTACTGCCGAAACTTGCGGCTGGTGTCGAGGTCGAAGCGATCGACCAGCTTCTTGAGGTACGACTGGTCGACGCCGCCTCGAAGATTCGCGAAGTACTCAAGGATCTGGCCGCCCGTGAGGTTCGGGTCGAGGGACGGCTCGCCGGGCACGTAGCCGATCAGCCTTTTGACGTCGATCGACTTCTCCCAGCAGTCGAGTCCGGCGATCCGGGCTCTGCCCGCGTCGGCGCGCAGGAGCGCCATCAGGATGCGGATGGTCGTCGTCTTGCCCGCGCCGTTGGGACCGAGGAACCCGAAGACCTCGCCTTCGCCTACCTCCAGCGAGACGTCTACGATGCCACGCTTGCCTCCGTAGCTCTTCGTCAGTCGCTCGACCTCGATGATCGGTGCCGTCATCTGCTTTGCCTCCTGCGCCTCCAGCGCTCGATGATCCCGTTGCTCTCGCGCAGCCAGAATTCGTGGACTTCGACCATTTCCTTCATCCGTCGCTTCGCCTTGCCGGCCGTCAGCCGCGTCTCCGCCCGGTTCATCGCGTGGAGCGAGTCCTGGATCCGCGCGAAGGTACCGGCAAACGTCGATTCCATCGACTCGGTCGCCTCGTACAACACGCGCTTGCTGCCGGGCGTGCCCAGGCGATGCACGGCGCCGACCCGCTCGAGGTCACGGGCGGCGACGCTCGCGCCGCTCTTGCTTATGCCCAACGTCTCTGCGATCTCGTCCAGCGTCAGGGGAACGTCGCTGGCCAAAAGCAGCCCGAAGACCCGGCCGATGCTGAACGCAAGCCCATAGCGGGCGTAGACGCGACCGATGTCATCGGCGATGCTGATCCGCCGGTCCTCAGCCTTGCCCAGGCGCTTCTTCTCTATATTCAGCACATACTGAATATAACAAATATGGAGACTAGGCCGTAGGCATCCTCGCGTAACCCTCGTGCCATAGCTCAAAGGCAAAAAGAGTCCAGAGCTGCTTCCGGTTGTCCCGCCGGCCGGAGAGGTGGTCTTCCACGAGCTGCTGGACCGCCCGCGGCTCGAACAAGCCGTGAGCGGCGAGCCGATCCCGGGAGAGGGCAGACAGCATCTGCTCCTTCAGCGGACCGCGAAACCATTCCGCAACCGGAATGCCGAAACCTTTTTTGGGACGGTCGAGGATGCGGTCCGGCAGGATCCCTCGTAGGGCCCGCTTGAGGAGGAATTTCGTCCGCAGGCCGTTCAGCTTCATGTGCAGGGGGAGACTCGTCGCGTACGCCACGAAGTCGTTGTTCAGCACCGGCACCCTGCCCTCGAGCGACGCCATCATCGAGGCGCGGTCCAGCTTGACCAGGATGTCGTTCTCGAGGTAGAGCCGCATGTCGATCATGAGCGCCTGGTTGAGGGCGTCGATCGATGCATATTCGGCGACGAGAGATTCGCCATCGGTGGCCGCGGCTTCGGTCCGCACCTCCGGCGATAGCAGGGTGGACCGCTCCTCACGTGCGAAGGAGCCCATCCAGCGCTGGTGCCGCTCGGCTACGGTGTGCCCGGCTCCCGCGACGAAGCGTTTGGCGCGGAAGTCGAGGCTGAGGTTGGAGCGCGAGACTGGCAGCAGCCTCACGACAGGCTCGACGACCCGGCGCCGAAGCAGGCCTGGCGCGCGCAGGTAATAGCCCGCGAGCCGGTGCGCCTGCAGGGTCGGATAACCCGCGAACAGCTCGTCTCCCCCATCGCCGCCGAGGGCGACCTTGACATGCTGCCTCGTGAACGCCGACAGCAGGTAGGTCGGGATGATCGACGCGTCGCCCAGCGGCTCGTCGAGCAGGAGTGACAGCCTGGGGATGAGGCCGAGGAGGGCGGCCGGTTCGAGGGTCAGCTCGTGATGGTCGGTGCCGAGGTGGCGGGCGACGTCGCGAGCGTGGCCGGACTCGTCGAAGGACGGCTCGGCGAAGCCGACAGAAAAACTCTTCACGTCGCCGCCCAGCTGGGTCATCATCGCGGTGACCGCGCTCGAATCGATGCCCCCCGACAGGAACACGCCGACGGGCACATCGCTGATCAGCTCCTTGCGTACTGCCTCACGAAGTGCGTCGCGCAGCCGCCCACATTCCTCATCGAGATTGCCCGGACCGCCCGCCCGCTCCAGGTTGAGCTCGGGAGCCCAATAGCGGCGCACCGCCGGACGCCGATCTGCGAGCGACCAAGACAAGGTGTGTCCGGGGCGGAGCTTGTTCACACCGCGCACGATGCTGCGGGGCGACGGCACGAACTCGTACTCGAGGTACTCGTCGAGAGCGACCGGGTCGATGCCCTTGCGCAGGGCCCTGTCCTGGAGAAGCGCCTTCAGCTCCGACGCAAACACGAACCTTTCGCCATCGATCGCGTAGTGCAGGGGCTTGATGCCCATCCGGTCGCGCGCAAGCAAGAGCGATGCCTTGCGCCGATCGAGCAAAGCGAACGCGAACATGCCGTTCAGCCGCTCGATCATCCGCTCGCCCCATTCCTCATAGCCATGGACGAGGACCTCGGTGTCGGACTTGGTGGCGAACCTGTGGCCGGCCGCGAGGAGCTGCTCGCGGAGCTGGCGGTGGTTGTAGATCTCTCCGTTCTGGATGACCCACACCGTCGAGTCCTCGTTGGACATCGGCTGGTGGCCGCCCTCGATGTCGATGATCGACAGCCTCCGCATGCCGAGAGTTACGCCGTCGAGATGGATGCTTCCTTCATCGTCCGGTCCGCGGTGGACCATCGACCCGCACATTCGCTGGACAAGCTCACCACCGCGTGCGGGGTCTCCGCCGGCGACGCCGCAGATTCCGCACATCTAGTGGCGGGTCACCTGCTGCGCAGCGCTGGTCTCCCGTTGGTCGTCGGTTGCCGGTGTGGTGCCTTCTGGATGACCTCGCGCACGACGTAGGGCGGCTTCGCCTGCGACTCGTGATACGTGCGGATGGATAGCTCCGCCAGCAGGCCCATCAGGATGAACTGCACGCCGACGATGACAAGCACGACGGACAGCAGGAGCAGCGGGTTGTTGTGTGCGTAGACGTACGGTGGCAGCAGCTTCTGGCCGATAACGATCGCCGCGAAGATGAGCGCCACGGCCCACAGCGCAAAAGCGGCAAACCCGAAGAAGTACATCGGCTTCGTCGAATAGCTGCCGAGCAGCTTGACCGTGATCAGGTCGAGCATGACCCTCGACGTGCGAGACAGCGAGTATTTCGACTTGCCGTACGTGCGAGGCCGGTGATTGACCGGCAGCTCGGTGATGCGTGCGCCGACCACCGACGCGTAGACGGGGATGAACCGATGCATCTCGCCGTACAGCCTCACATCGTGGATCACTTCGCGGCGGTAGGCCTTGAGTGTGCAGCCGAAATCGCTGAGGGGCACGCCGGTGACGGTGGCGATCAGCCAGTTCGCGATCCTGGATGGAAGGACGCGCCTCGCATCGTCTCGCCGGTCGCGACGCCATCCACTCACCACGTCGTATCCCTCGTCGATCTTCTCGAGGAGGTGCGGGATGTCATGCGGGTCGTTCTGCAGGTCGCCGTCCAGGAAGACCAGCACGTCGCCGCGGCTGTAGTCGATCCCCGCCTGCACAGCCGCCGTCTGCCCGAAGTTGCGCCGAAAGCTGACCACCCGCACGCGCGCATCCCGCGACGCAAGCTGCCCGAGCTTATCCGTGCTGCCGTCGCGGCTGCCGTCGTCGATGTAGAGGACCTCAAAGGAGGTGCCGAGGGCTTCCAGCACGCCGATCAGCTCGCGGTGCAGCGGCTCGACGCTGTCGATCTCGTTGTAGACCAGAACGATCACGGATACGTGCGGCGTATCGGTCGCGGCCTGGCGGGGCATGAACCCCGATTATGCCGCCCCTCTGGCGGGCTTGCGCCCGCTACCTCCCCACTTGACGCGGCGAGGACTTTAAGCTCCTCGCTCAATGACCGCCGAAGCCGCGCTGCGTAGGATCCCCCGCACCGCGATCCGGAGCGACGCGTGGTGGGTTTTTCCCGCCGTTCCCCTTCTTGCGGGCGCGATCGCCTTCGCCTGGATCCTCCACGCTGAGCTCCAGCGGCTCTACGGGCTGACCGGCTCAGCGTGGGACTTCGCCTATGACCAGCAGGTGATCTGGAACATCTCCCAGGGGCGGGGTTTCTACTCCAGCTTTGCGCGGGCCAATTTCCTGGGCATCCACTTCGAGCTGATCTTTGTCGTCCTCGCGGCGGTGGAGAAGCTCTGGCCGAGTCCCGCGGTGCTCCTCATCTTCTCGTCCGCGGGAATCGCAGCCACGGCGCCCGCCGCCTACCTGTTTTTCCGCGCCATCCTCCCCGCTGACCGCGCTGAGACGCCGTGGCTGGCGGTCGCGCTTTCGGTCCCGATTCCCTTCTGGGCGGCGGTGCAGGAAGCGGCGCGCGACTTCTTTCACCCCGAGAACATGGCCCTCGCGTTCGCGCTGCTCGCCGCGTGGGCGGGGATCCGCGGACACCGCGTAGCCATGTGGTGCTTGTGCCTCCTCACGCTCAGCTGCAAGGAGGACCAGGTCTATACGATCGGCGTGGTCGCCCTACTCCTGCGGGTGTACGGCGCGCCGCAGGTCAAGAAACACTGGCGCTTCATCCTTTATATGGCGGGTGGGTGGTTCCTGATCGGGACGGGGATCGTCCAGCAGCACTTCCGCAACGGCGGCTACACCGACTTCGTGTACTACCGCTGGCTGGTCGGGCTCGACCCGACGCTGCCTCTCTCGCCGCTCACCGTCCTCGAGGCGCTATTTCGTCCCTACGCGGTGCTTGTGGTCGCGGCAATCATCGCGGGGACGTGCCTGATGCCGCTGTTCGCGCCGCGCTGGCTGCTGCTCGCGGTCCCGCCTTACCTCGCGAACGTACTCAGTGGCCACACGCCGCAAAACATCTTGCACCTTCACTACGTGCTGTTGCTGCTGTTTCCGATGATCGTCGCGTGCGCCGTCGGCGCCGCGAAGTACCTCGAGACGCATTCCCTCAAACCCGCCAAAGCGCTCGCCGCGATGCTCCCGGCGCTGATTCTCGGATTTGCGATGGGCCGCTTCCCGCCCGCGCTGGAGTCCGATGGAAGTCTCTACGCGCATCCGGACACGGTTGCGCAGCTCCGCGCGGCGACCAGGATCATCCCCGCCGACGCCCCGGTCGATGCAGACGACGGCCTGACGGTATGGCTCGCTAACCGGCACACGATCAATGATTTCCCCGACCGCTTGTCTGATGACGCGTACGTGGTGATCGACCGCGACGCGTACCTGAGCGGCCCGACCAGCCCGACCACCCGGCGCAAATACCTCGAGGCCCTGCCCAACAGCGGCCGTCGCGTCCTCTACGACGACGGCCGTTTCGTGGTCTGGAGCCCGGTCGGCGACTAACTGGATGACTCTTCCCCATTCCTGGGGAAGTCGCGACCGAAGGTCGGGGATGGGGCCCTCACGTAGTCTTATTGGTCACCATGGGCTTGGCGACATCTGTTCGCGACCGTCTCGATCAGCTTTTTCAAGAGCGGATCGTGATCTTCGACGGCTCGATGGGCGTGATGCTGCAACACAAAGGTCTCTCCGACGAGCAGTTCCGCGGCGAGCGGTTCCGCAATCACCCCAAACCGCTGCGCAACAACAGCGACGTCCTCTGCCTGACGCAGCCTGAGCTCGTCACGCAAGTGCATCGCGAATACCTCGAGGCCGGCGCCGACATCATCACCACCAACACCTTCACCGCGACGCGCGTGTCGCAAGCCGACTACGGACTCGAAAAGTACGTCTACGAAATGAACTTGGAAGGCGCCCGGCTCGCGCGCGCCGCCGCCAGCCATTACGAGAACCGATTCGTGGCCGGGTCCCTCGGCCCCACCAACGTGACGCTTTCGCTTTCGCCGCGCGTCGACGACCCGTCGTACCGCGAGGTTACGTTCGACGAGCTCCGCGACGGATACGCGGAGGCGGCACGCGGTCTCAAGGAGGGCGGCGCCGACGTCCTGTTGATCGAGACGGTGTTCGACACGCTCAATGCGAAGGCGGCGATAGCCGCAGTGATGGAAGTCGCGCCTCAGCTTCCGCTCTTCGTGTCGGTGACGATCGTCGACCGGAGCGGCCGCAACCTCTCCGGGCAGACGGTCGAAGCGTTCTGGACTTCGGTCGAGCACGCGCGACCCTTCGCTGCTGGCGTGAACTGCTCGCTGGGCGCGACGGAGATGCGGCCCTACGTCGAGGCAATGTCGCGCGTCGCGCCGGTCTATGTCATCTGCTACCCGAACGCCGGCCTGCCCAACGCCTTCGGCGGCTACGACGAGCAGCCTCCGACCACGAGCCGGCTGCTCAAGGAGTTCGCCGAGGCGGGCTTCCTGAACGCCGCCGGCGGGTGCTGCGGCACGGGGCCGGAGCACATCCGCCAGATCCGCGAAGCAATCGCCGAGGTGCCCAGGCGGAAGCTGCCCCACCGCGAGCCCCGCCCGCGGTTCAGCGGCCTGGAGCCTTTTGAGATCAGTCCCGACTCGGGCTTCGTCGTGATCGGTGAGCGGACCAACGTCACCGGATCGATCCGCTTCCGGCGGCTGATCGAGGGCGGCGACTTCACGGGCGCGGTCCAGGTGGCGCTCGATCAGGTCCGTGGCGGCGCCAACCTGCTCGACGTCAATATGGACGCCGACCTGCTCGACTCGGAGGCGGCGATGATCCGCTACCTCAACCTGCTCGCGACCGAGCCCGAGATCGCCCGGATCCCCGTGATGGTCGACAGCTCCAAGGTGACGGTCCTCGAGGCGGGCCTCAAATGCCTGCAGGGCAAGGGCGTGGCCAACTCGATCAGCCTGAAGGGCGGTGAGGAGTCGTTCCTGGACCAGGCGCGCCTGGTACGCAGGCACGGCGCGGCCGCCGTCGTGATGGCATTCGACGAGGTCGGCCAGGCAGACACGTTCGAACGCAAGGTGGAGATCTCCAGCCGCGCCTACAAGCTCCTGACCGAAAAGGCCGGCTTCGAGCCCGAGGACATCATCTTCGACCCCAACATCCTCCCCATCGCCACCGGCATCGAGGAGCACGCCGCCTACGCGAAGAATTTCATCGACGCGACGCGGGAGATCAAGAAGCGTTTCCCCCGGGTCCACGTCTCCGGTGGCGTCTCCAACCTCTCCTTCTCGTTCCGCGGCAACGACCGCGTGCGCGAGGCGATCCATTCCGCGTTCCTCTACCACGCGATCCGGGCGGGGCTGGACATGGGCATCGTCAACGCGGGTCAGCTGGTGGTCTACGAGGACATCCCCAAGGATTTGCTCGAGCTCGTCGAGGATGTCATCTTCGACCGGCGGACCGACGCGACAGAAAGATTGGTCGAGTTTGCGAAGTCCGTGTCCGGCGCCGGGTCGAAGCGCGAGGTCGATCTTTCCTGGCGCGAAGGCTCGATCGAGGAGCGCCTCAAGCACGCAGTCCTCCACGGCGAGGTCGAATACATAGAGAAGGACGCGGAAGAGGCTCGCGTCAAATACGGCAAGCCGCTGCTGGTCATCGAGGGCCCGCTGATGGACGGGATGAAGGTGGTCGGCGACCTGTTCGGCGCCGGCAAGATGTTCCTGCCTCAGGTCGTCAAGAGCGCGCGCGCGATGAAGCGAGCCGTCGCCTACCTGGAACCATTCATGCAGGCCGAGAAGGACGCGGTGGGCGACCGCAGCGTGCGCGGCAAGCTCGTGCTCGCCACGGTGAAAGGCGACGTCCACGACATCGGCAAGAACATCGTCGGCGTTGTGCTCGCCTGCAACAACTACGAGGTCCACGACCTCGGGGTCATGGTCCCGGCCGAGAAAATCCTCGACACGGCAATCGAGCTGGGCGCCGACGTGGTGGGGCTGTCCGGCCTGATCACGCCATCGCTCGACGAGATGGTCGTCGTGGCGAAGGAGATGACTCGGCGCGATTTCAGCATCCCGTTGCTGATCGGCGGGGCCACGACCTCGAAGCAGCACACCGCGGTCCGGATCGCGCCGGCCTACGACGGCACCACGGTCCACGTCCTGGACGCGTCGCGCGTGATCGGCGTCGTCTCAGATCTGCTCGACGATGGCCGGCGCCAGACGTTCGAGCGCGACAACTTCGCGCTGCAGGAAAAGCTGCGCTCCCAGCACACGAGCTCGCGCCGGCCGCTGCTCACGCTCGGAGATGCGCGAGACAAGAAGCTGCGGCTGCCATTCGAAGGAATTCCGAATCCGCCTTTCACCGGAAGGAAGGTCATCGAACCCTCGATCGCGGAGCTGCGCGAGTACGTCGACTGGACTTTCTTCTTCCACGCCTGGGAGCTCAAGGGCAAGTACCCGGCAATCCTCGACAACCCCTCCCAGGGCGCCGCCGCGCGCGAGCTGTTCGGACACGCGCAGGAGCTGCTCGACGAGATCCAGACGAAGGGCTGGCTGCGCGCCCACGGGGTGTACGGATTCTGGCCCGCACGTGCCGACGGTGACGACCTCGCGCTCGACAACGGCGTCCGATTCCCGATGCTCCGCCAGCAGGTCGACCACGGCGACGACAAGCCGTATCTGTCGCTGGCGGACTTCATTGCGCCGCAACACGATCACATCGGCGCGTTCGCGGTCACGGCGGGGATTGGCGTGGACGAGCTCGCGGGGAGATTCACGGCGGAGCACGACGACTACCGGGCGATCATGGTCAAGGCCCTGGCCGACCGGCTGGCCGAGGCCTTCGCCGAGTACCTCCACGAGCTGGTCCGCCGGTCCTGGTACGAGGAAGGGCCGAAGCAGCCGTCCGAGGAGCTGA
>VBEG01000040.1 GCA_005882115.1 Chloroflexota bacterium | reverse complement strand
CCGTCCAGATGCAGGTCACCAGTTCGATCGAAACGCTGCTTGGCCTTCTCGGTGCGCCGGGCGCCGAGACCGAGTTCTCCCTTCCTGTCTCCTCCAAGACGGTGGAGCGCTGAGCCTGCGACTGCAGCATCACCCGAGTCCTCATGCAGGACTCGGTGCCGATCGACGTCGGCCGCTCCAAGCGGACGATCAGGGGTCCGAGGCGCCGCGCGCTGGTCGCTCGCGACAAGCACTGCCAGTGGCCGGGTTGCGAGCGGCCAGCCTCCTGGTGCGACGGTCATCACCTCGTCTACTGGATAAACGGCGGCAGCGACGAGCTGGACAACATGGTCCTGCTTTGCCAACGTCATCACTGGATGGTGCACAAGGGCAATTGGCAGATCATCAAGACTGAATGCGAGGGCCTGTTACCTGTTGCGCCAATGCTCGGCTTCGGCATGCCGAGAGGTCCCGACTAGGGCAGATTCAGCAGTTCAATCGAATGGATCCTCGATCAGTTCCGTATCCAGGCGCCCGTCCGGCCTGGCTGTGACACCTACCACCGCGTAGCGGATCGGTCCACGCCATTCCGCCAGGGCGCGGTACTCGGCCGCGGCCGCCATCAGCGCGCGTCGCTTCTTTGATCCGACCGCCTCGACGGGCGTGCCGAACGCGTCAGTAGAGCGCGTCTTCACCTCGACGACGACGAGCTCGCGTCCCCGCCTGCAGATGATGTCGAGCTCACCACGCCTGGCGAGAAAGCCGGCGCCGACGACCTGATAGCCGCGCGAACGGAGCAGGTCGGCGGCCGCCCTCTCTCCGGCGCGGCCTAGTTCTGCAGACCGGCCAGCTCGGAGACGCGGAAGGGCGCCCAAGACGTCCTGTGAATGGGGCTTGGGCCGAGTCGCCGGATCGCGGCGCGATGCGACGGAGTGGCGTATCCCTTGTGGTCGGCAAAACCCCATCCCGGGTAGAGCCGGTCGTACTCGATCATCGCCCGGTCGCGCGCGACCTTGGCGACGATGCTGGCGGCCATGATCGAAGCGCAGATCTTGTCACCACGCACGACCGCCATCTGCGGCAGCGGCACGTCGGGGATGTCGAAGGCGTCGATCAGCAAGTACTCGGCCTTGACGCTCAGGCCAGCCACCGCTCCCGCGTGCGCAAGCTTGCGCGCTCCGTACAGGCCGAGCTGGTTGACCTGGGTGTGGTCGACGGCGCACAGCGATACCGCGACCGCGCGCCGCCGGATGATCCTCTCGACCCGCTCACGCTCGTCCGCTGTCATCAGCTTGGAATCGTTGAGACCGGGGATGCGGTCCCCGACTTTCAGCACCACCGCACCCGCGACGACTGGACCCGCCAGCGGCCCCATGCCGACCTCGTCGACGCCGGCCACAACCTGGTAGCCCATAGCCTGGGCGCGCCGCTCGAACTTCCAGAGCTGGGGGCGCATGCAGAAGGAGACTACCGATGCCGGGTGCCGGCCGCCAAGCCCCTTTACAGCGGGCTAGGCCTCTTGCTTCTCCGGCTCTTCCGCCACCCCTTCTGCGACCGCGTCCGGCTCTTCCACCGCGGAGTCGGCTTCCGCCTCGCCGACAAGGCGCCTGCGCTCGCGGATGCGGGCCTCGCGCCCGACCTTGCCGCGCAGGTAGTAGAGGCGGCCCTGGCGCACGTCGCCGTGGCGCAGCACGTCGATCTTGTCGATGCGGGGCGAGTGGACCAAGAAGGTCCTCTCCACGCCCACGCCATGCGTGACGCGGCGCACCGTGAAGTTCTGACGCAAACCGCCGCCGGTGACGCGTATCACCGTGCCTTCGAACACCTGGATGCGCTCCCGTGTGCCTTCGACGACCTTGGCGTGCACCTTCACGGTGTCGCCCGCACGGAGCGCCGGCGTCTTTTTCTTCTGCTGCTCTTTCTCGAGCTGCTGGATGACATTCATTACTTCTTCGCCTCCTTGGGGTGCCTCATCTCTGATAAATCGCGTCTCTGCGCGGCCTGCTGCCGGCGCCACCGCCGAATCCGCGCGTGGTCGCCGGAGAGGAGCACCTCGGGGACCGCCATGCCTCGGTATTCGGCCGGCCGAGTGAACTGCGGCCAGCCCGTTAGTTCTTCGGCATCGGCAAAGCTGTCTTGCGCCAGCGAGCGTGGATCGCCGACGACCCCCGGCAACAGCCGGGCCACGGAGTCGATGACGACCATCGCGGGAATCTCTCCACCGGTCAGCACGTAATCGCCGATCGAGATCTCACGTGCCTGCAGCGCGGTGCGCACGCGATCGTCGATGCCCTCGTAGCGGCCGCAGACGATGATCAAGCCTGGTTCCATCGCGAGTTGCCCCGCGACCTTCTGGTCGAGGCGCTCGCCCCATGGCTCCATCAAGATCACCGGGCCATGATTCGTCACCCGGATCGCTTCCACGGCCTCGATCACCGGCTCTGGTTTCATCACCATCCCCGGACCGCCGCCGAAAGGCATATCGTCGACCTGTCGATGACGGTCGCGGGTGTGCGCGCGAAGATCGTGCGCATGCAGCTCGACCAGGCCACGCTCAATGGCGCGGGCGATCACTCCCTGTTGAAACACAGGGCCGAACATGCCTGGAAAGATCGTGACGACGTCGAATCTCATTCCTGTTTGTCTTTTGCTTCCTCAAACTGCATCAGCCAGTCGGCGACGACGACCCGCCCACCGCTGACGTCGACGCTGAGCACCGCGTCCTTGGTGGCCGGAATCAGGTGCTCGATCGAGCCGTGGCGGCTGACCCACACATCGTTGGCGGGCCGCTCCAGCACCTCTTCGATGACGCCAACGGGCTCGCCGGACTGGGTCACTACGGCAAGACCCACGACCTGCCGGTGATAGAAACGACCTTCCTCCAGCGAACGCATCTCCTCGTCCGGCAACTCGAGGTACCGACCTCGAAACAGCTCAGCCACCGTCCGGTTCTCGATCCCGCGCAGCTTGACCACCAAGCCTGGCTGGCTGGCGCGGCTCCACTCCACCTGGCGCGCGCAACCTTCCAGCAGCAGGCTGGCTCCAGGATCGAATCGATCCTGGAAGTCTGTCAAGGGCGTCACCTTGACAGCTCCGTCCAATCCATACGCCCCCGTAACCTGGCCGACTCGGATCATGCGGTCACCTCGCCGCCCGACCTCCGTCCACCCCTCGGCGCGAAATTCGTCGCCGAGAGCGACGGGGTTGCGAGGTCGACGAACACTCTTTTGCGGTCGCGCAGTGACGCGACACGGACGAGCGTACGGATGGCTTCGATGTTGCGACCGGCCTTCCCGATGAACCGGCCTATGTCCTCGTCGGCGAGCTTGACCTTGATGGCCACGGTACCGCCGCCGCGCTCGAATGCCTCGACCGAAACTTCATCGGGTTTTTCGGCCAGCGACTTCGCCACGTACTCGACGAGGGCGCGGTAGTCGATGCCTGGTCCGTTGGACGTTGGCCGTTCCCGCCGAAAACCGCCGCCGCTTCGATTGGAACCTCCGCGCCGAAAGTCACGCCGTGGGGGTCGACTTCTCTGCACGTCGCTCAAGGATTCCCTCCCGCTTCAACAGGCTGCGCGCCGCTTCGCTGGGCTGCGCGCCCTGCTGCAGCCACTTCATAACTTTGTCCACGTCGATCTTGACCTGCACCGGGTCGGTCATCGGGTCGTAGTACCCGAGGTGCTCGATAAAGCGGCCGTCGCGCGGAGAGCGCGCGTCCGCCACCACGAGACGGTAGAAGGGGTGTTTCTTCGCCCCCATCCGCCTCAACCTGATCTTTACCAACTGCTCCTCCTTTTGTCTATCCGATCTGTCCGAGGCGCGGAATCCCGACCGGCTTGCCTCTCCGATTGACTGCGCCGAATTGCTTGGCCATCTTCTGCATCGCATCGCGTGCCTTCAGAAGCCGGTTGATGTCGGCGGGCTGCACACCGCTGCCGCGGGCGATCCTCTTCTTGCGCGCGCCGTCGATGAGCTCGGGATGCGCCCGTTCCCGCGGCGTCATGGACAGGATGATCGCCTCCATCCGCTTCATCTCCAGTTCGGTGTTCGCGCCGGCCAGCTGCCCCTTCAGCTGACCGCCGCCCGGGACCATGTCGAGCAGCCCCTCGAGCGAGCCCATGCCGCGCAGCTGACGGATCTGAGCCAGGAAATCGTCGAAGCTGAGCTGACCCGCCCGAAGGTGTCGCTCCACCTCGGCGGCCTTTTCCCGGTCGACGGTTTGCCCGGCTTTCTCGATCAGCGACAGCACATCGCCCATGCCGAGAATGCGCGAGGCCATCCGCTCGGCGTGGAAGACCTCGAGGTCGGCGGGCTTCTCCCCGGTGCCTGCGAAGCGGATCTGCTCGCCTGTCGCCACGCGCAGGGAGAGCGCTGCCCCGCCCCGCGCGTCGCCGTCAAGCTTGGTCATGATCACGCCGTCCACGCCGACCTCCCTACCGAATGCCTCACCCACCTTGACCGCTTCCTGACCTGTCATCGAGTCGGCGACGAGCAGTGTCTCGGCCGCGGGAAGCGCCGCTTTGACTCGCTTGAGCTCCGCCATCAGGTCGGCGTCGACATGCGTCCGTCCGGCGGTGTCGAGCACGACGACATCGCAGTTGACGCGCCGGGCCTCGGCGACGGCAGCCAGCGCGATCGTCTCGACGGCGCCCTCGCCGGTGTGGAACGCAACGTGCTCCTGCTCAGCCAGCGTGCGCAGTTGATCGACGGCCGCCGGACGGCGGAGGTCGAGCGCGGCGACAAGCGGCCGGTGCCCTTCCCGGCGCGCCAGCAATGCAAGCTTCACCGCGGTCGTCGTCTTGCCTGAGCCCTGCAGCCCGATAAGCATCAACACGGTCGGAGGTTGAGCCTTGTAGCGGAGGCCCTCAGCGTTGGCACCCAACAGCTCGACGAGCTCGTCGTGGACGGCCTTGATCACGGTTTGCGGCGCTGTCAAGCCAGGCGAAACCTCGGCCCCGGCGAGCCTGACCCTGACCTTCTCCACGAACTCTTTCACGACTTTGAAGTTCACGTCGGCCTCGAGCAGAGCCAGCCGGACCTCGCGCAAGCCGGCGTCCACATCCTCGGGCCGAAGCACGCCGCGGCCGCTGATCTTCTTGAGCGCGGCGGCAAGCCGCTCGCTCAGGGCCTCGAACATCTAAACGTCACCTTCGATGCGGGCGAGGCGTCGCTTCAAGCCGTTCAGCTCGCGCTCCAGGGCTTCCACCGCGCGCCGCCGGCGGGCGGACTCGCCGAGCAGGCCGAGGCGCTTCTCATATGCCTGGAGGGCGAGCGTGGAACGACGCACGATGTCGTGCACCGCGGCCCTCGACGTGCCCTGGTGCGAAGCGATCTCCGCAAGCGACCAGTCGCTGCGCAGATAGAGGTCGATCACCTGGCGCTGGTGCTCGGTAAGAAGGGCTCCGTATCGCTCGTAGAGCGCGAGAGTGCGGCCCCGAGCCTGCAGGGTGTCAAGTGCCATGCCTTGACAGTTTAGCAGTGCGACTAGAATGCCCTCGAGCCATGCTTACGGCTTTCATCCTCGTCAAGTCGACGCGCGACGGGCTGACCCACCTGGGAGCGGAGCTGGCCGACGTCGAAGGCGTGGCCGAGGTCTACACAGTCACCGGCGAGTGGGACTTCATCGCGGTCGCACGGGTGCGCGAGCACGAGGACCTGGCCAAGGTTGTGACCCATCACCTGACCAGGCTCGACGGCATCGAGCGCACGCAGACGATGGTCGCGTTCCAGCAGTTCTCGGCCCACGACCTGGAGGCGATGTTCGGCCTGGGACTGGAAGACAGGACCTCCTGAGCGACCTCCTACCCGTCGCTCTGCGCGCGGCGCGCGCGGGCGCGGCTGTCCTCCTCGAGTCCGGTCTCGCCCATCCTGGAATCGCGGCAGAGCTGAAAGGGCGCGGCGACTATGTGACCGCGACCGACCGCCGCTCCGAGTCGGCGATTCTAGAGGTGCTCGCTCGCGAAGCTCCTGGTATCGCGGTCCTGGCCGAGGAACGCGGGGGTGCGCGCGCTTCCACGATGTGGGCGGTCGATCCACTCGACGGCACGACGAACTTCACCCGTGGATTTCCCAGCGTCGGCGTCTCGGTCGCGTTGCTGGATGCCGGCCGGCCTGTGGTCGGCGTCGTCCTCGCGCCTTTTTTGCGGCTGGAGTTCACGGCTGCCAGAGGTGGTGGGGCGTCCCTGAACGGCGAGCGCCTTCCCCCGCATCGTGAACTCGAACCCGCGAGGGCGGTCGTCGCCACCGGATTTCCCTTCCGCAACAAAGGACTCCTTCCCCGCTACCTCCCGATGTTCAACCACGCCCTTGCGAGGTTTGAAGACCTCCGCCGCGCCGGCGCGGCGGCGCTCGACCTCGCGTGGACGGCGTCGGGGACGTTCGACGGGTTCTTCGAGCTTGGCCTCGATACGTGGGACGTGGCCGCCGGCGCCGTCATGGTGGTCGAGGTCGGGGGGCGTGCGACCGACTGGTCAGGCGGCGACGCCTGGATCGACACCGGCGACATTCTCGCCGCGGCGCCCGACGTGCACGAAGTGCTGCTAGAGCTCGCCGCGCAGACGACGCAGGGGTAGCTGGACCAACGCCCGATACTGTTGGCGGGCATAGACGTCTGCCGGCGGAAAGCCGGCCCTGCGCAAACGCCTTGGTCTCGTGCGACATGATTCGACCGCGCTCCTGAAATCACCTTCGTACTCCGTGACCGCGGACGCGATGTCATGAGAGCCAAAATGACAGTCGCTGCCGCCGATCGCGGCTCCCAACAGCTCGCGGTTGGCGGCGTAGAACTCCTCGAGCTGCCGCCGGCGGTGGGCGCCGATCGGGACCGTGGAGACCATCTCGATCCCGTCGACCTTGTGCTTGTCGATCAGGCGGCGCAGCATCTCGGGCTGGATCGAGCCGAAGTAAACGGGCATGAATGGGTGAGGAACGATCGCCAGCGCGCCCTGGTCGTGGATCGCGGCCACCGTCTCCTCAATTGACATGCCGCGTCGCACCGGTTCCGAGAGGAACCAGCCCACGATGTGAGTTTGTGCGGGCCACTTCGTGGTGATCTCCTGGCCCGCCACGACGATCAGGCCTGCCTCCTTGCCGAGGTCCTGCGTCGTCTGGACCGAGGCCATCGTGTCGTGGTCGGTGAGCGCAATCAGGTCGAGTTGAGCCTGCAGGGCCGCTTGGACGAGCTCGGCCGGACTGACCATGCCGTCCGAGGCGAGCGTGTGGCAGTGGGGATCCGCGATCATCCTTCGAAGATCGCACGGACGAAGGCCGCCGCGTCGAATGGCTCGATGTCGGCGATGTCTTCGCCTACGCCGGCCAGCTTGACCGGCACGTTGAGCTCAGACTCGATCGGGATCACGGCGCCGCCCTTCGCGCTGCTGTCGAGCTTGGTCAGCGCGAGACCGGTCATGGGAATCGCCTTGTTGAACTCTCGGGCCTGGACGAGGTTGGACAGTCCCAGCACGCCGTCGAGCACCAGCAGCGATTCGTAGGGGGCGCCTTCGAGCGCCTTGGTCGCGACCCGCCCGATCTTGCCCAGCTCCTCCAGGAGATTCCGCTGCGTCTGCAGCCGGCCCGCGGTGTCGGCGATGACGACATCAAGCCCGCGCTTGACAGCGACCTGGATGCCTTCGAAGACGACCGACGCTGGATCGGCGCCGCGGGTGCCCTCGAAGTGCTGCACCCCGGCCCGTTCCGCCCACATCACCATCTGCTCGATGCCTGCCGCCCGGTATGTGTCGGCCGCCACCACCAGGGGATTTCTTCCCTGCTCGCGGAGCCGGTGGGCCAGCTTGCCCGCGGTGGTCGTCTTGCCCGCGCCGTTGACCCCGTACAGAAGCACGCATGCAGGCTTGCCGGCGAGATTTAACTCGCGCGATTGCTTCGACATGAGGCCCGCCGCGACGCGAACCAGCGCGTCGAGCGCTTCATCTTTCGTGCGCGGCGCGCTCGACCTCATTCCCGATGCGATCCGGGACGCCATCGCCGGTCCGACATCGGCTGCGATGAGCACCTCCTCCAGCTCCGCGTAGTACCCGTCCGCCAGCGGTGGACTGAGCGCGCGAAGTCCGGCCGCGAGGGCGTTCCGAGTCCGGCTACCGACGCGGTCCCAGAGGCTCAGCCTGCTTGCGCTGTGGTCGCGGCGCGCGACGCCGGCTTGCGGATATCGTCGAGCCGGACCGACACCAGGTGCGAGGAGCCGCTCTCGTCGAGGTGGATGCCGTACAGCGTCGACGCGTACGACATCGTCACGTGGTTGTGCGTGATGACGAGGAACTGACGCTCGGCTCCGAGCCGCGCCACCATCTGGCCGAAGCGGTCGACGTTCGCGTCGTCGAGCGCGGCGTCCACCTCGTCCAGGATCGTGAAGGGACTGGGGTTCACCTCGTCGAGCGCAAGCACCAGGGCAAGGGCCGCAAGCGAACGCTCGCCGGACGAGAGCAGGGTGACGTTTTGCAGTCGCTTGCGCGGCGGCTGGACGAGGATCTCGACCCCGGTGCGCGGACCGTCATCGCCATCCGCGTGTCGCAGCGTCGCGCGACCTCCGGGATTCAGCTGAGAGAAGTACTCGTGGAAGTTGGCCGCGACCGCGCCGAAGACGGCCTCGTAGCGCGACTCCTCCTCTTCGCGAAGCTTCCCGATCAGGTCTTCGAGGTCGGTCCGCGCGGCGGTGATGTCTTCGAGCTGCTCGGCGAGGTTGCGATAGCGCTCCTCCAGCTCGCGAAACTCCGAGTCGGCGAGTGCGTTCGTGGGGCCGATCTCTTCCAGACGGCGCTCGAGGGCGCGCATCTCGCGCTCGCGCGACTTGCCGCCAGGGATCTCCTCGGGTGCTACCCCGTCTGGCATTCGCGAACGGATCTCGTCCATGCGCGCTTGCAGGAGCTCCGCCTCGCGCGTGATCAGCTCGAGGTTGCCCTCCAGCGTGCCCGTACGCAAACGCGCGTCGATGCGAGCTTCCTCGAGCGCGACCAGCTGCTTGGCGCTCTCCGCCATCCCGGCTTCGTCCTCCGGCGCGTCCTGCTCCGCCGCGGCGAGCGCCTCGCGCGCGCTATGAGCACTCGCGCGGAGGTCCGGCAGCGCCTCGACGGCGGCAACCGCAGCGTGCTCAGCCTCGTGAAGGTGACGCAGGCGTTCCTCAGATCCCGCCGTCAACCGCGCGACGTCTTCCTCAACCAGCGAGTGCTGCCTCCGCAACGAATCGATCCGGTCGTGCCATCGGGCGCGCTCGAGCTGACGCTGCTCGAGGACGGCTCGCTGCTGCGCAACCTCCCGCAGCTGCGCGTCCAACTGACGTCCGAGCTCCCCGGCACGCTCCTCAGCGGCACCCGCGGCGCGCTCAAGATCTGCCAGCCGGTGCTCGGCGTCGCGCTCGGCGGCGCGCGCTGTGTCGAGCATCCTGGCCACCTCATCCGGCCGCGGCGCCGCGGCGGCCTCGCTCCGCAGCTGGGCCAGTCGCGCGTGCGCCGACTGGACGACTCGGGTGGCATCCGACGCATCGGCGGCGTCCTGCTCGTGCGTCCTGATCTCCTCTTGCAGCTCGGCCTTGCGCGCGTCGAGCGCCGTCCTTGGGTCCGCGCCGGCCCGCAGCATTCCGCTGGCACGAAAGACGCCGTCTCGCGTGACTTCGCGGCCGACGACCACTCCGCCCAGCAAACGCCGCACGATGATCTCGTAACCCTCGCGAACGTAGACGTGCTCGTAGAGCGAGCCGGCTTCGGGGGGCGGCGACTCGACGGGGAACACGGCGGTCGTCTGACGCTCGGCGCCGCTGATTGCTCGCCACGCCGCCTCCTCGTCGGGAGCCGCGGTCGCGTCCACGAGCGGGCCCAGCACGGCGGCCAGCGCCGCCTCGAACCCGGGCGCGGCCGTGACGATGTCCCCCAACCGGAGGCCTTGTGGGGAGGCAGGCCTGAGGGCCTCGATCCCGTCCAGCTCGGCACGCAGCCTTGCCAGCGTCGCGGCGGCATCCTCCGCCGAGCGCGTTCGCGTCTCGGCTTGCCGAAGCTCGGCCTCGGCGTCAGCGAGAAGGGCCGCGGCCGCGCCCGCTTTCGCCGCGCGCTCCGCCTGCTCCTCGAGGAACTCGCGGCGCGTTCGCACCGAGGCAAGCGACGATGCGGCGACGACCGCGGCGCGGCGGGTGTCTTCGGCGGTTCGCCTGGCGTCGCGGACGGGCGCCGGGTCCGGCTCGGCAGGTGCCGGTTCGACATCGGCCGGTGATGCGATCGAGCGTTCCGCCTGGGCAAGCTCATCCGCCAGCTGCCTGCGCAGCGCCGAAGCCGCGTCCAGCAACGCCCGACTTTCGGTGTCCGACAGGCGAGCGGCCTCGGCCACGGCGCGCCGGTTGGCGGCGCGCTCTTCACCGAGCTGGAACCGGTGTTCGGCGTCGGAAAGCTGGAGACGAAGCTGTCCGAGGGTGCGCTGCCTGGCGAGCCGCCTGTCCTGCGCCGTCTGCATGGCCGCGCGCTCGACCCGGAACGCTTCTTCGGCGATCTTCGCTTGTTCGCGCGCCTCGATAAGACGCCGTTCCAGGCCTTGCGCCTGGGTCGAGGCGCGTCGGTGCGCATCCCGCGCCTCGCGCCACTCCTCCCAGACGATGCTGCCTCGCAGCAGCTCCAATCGGGCGCCCGCCTCCGCGGCCTCCCGTGCGGCCGCGGCCTGGCCGCGAAGTGTCTCCAGGCGAGGTGCAAGCTCTGACTTCAGGTCCTCCAGGCGCAGCAGGTTCGCCGCCAGCTCCTGGAGCTTTGCCACAGCCTCTTGACGCCGCGTTTTGACTCCGCGGACCTGGGCCGCTTCCTCGAGAAGCTGCCTGCGCTCCCCCGGCGAGCACACGACGATATGCTCGATGTCGTGCTGGTCGATGATCGCGTAGGAGTCGACCGTGAGCCCGGTTGAGGCCAGGAGATGGATCAGATCGCGACGCCGCACGCGGGTGCCGTTGAGGAAGTAGTCGCTCTCCCCATCGCGCTCGACGCGGCGCTTGATCGCCACCTCGTGGTAGTCGACCGGCAGCCGTCGGGCGGTGTTGTCGAAGACCATGGTCACCTCGGCAAACGAAGCACGCGAACGCCGCTCGCCGCCGACATAGATGACCTCTTCCATCTTGCGGCCGCGGATGTCGCGCGCCTGGCCGGAGCCGAGCACCCACTTGACGGCGTCGACGATGTTCGTCTTGCCGGAGCCGTTGGGGCCGACGATGGCGGTGACTCCGCCGTCGAACTGGATCTCGGTCTGCCGGGCAAAGGTTTTGAAGCCCAGCAATTGCAGGGACCTTAAGAACAAACTGGCGGGCAGGGTAGCAGATGTAGGGGTCACTTGACCCTCACCCACAAGGCGTGCTCGCCCCTCCGCCGGCTCCGCCGGCGCCTCCCCATAAAGGGGAAGGAGTTGGACTTTTAGTCGATCGGTTCGCCGAACTGGCGGCTGCGAGGTTCGGTGGCCGGCGGCTCGTGGTTGTCGCCCAGGGGATGCAGCCTGACGACCTCGGCAGGCTCGGGTTGCTCCGCCGCCGGCAGCGACCGCCGTGGCTCCGCACGCGGCTCACGCGGCTTGCGCGGCGAGCGGCGGGTCCGTGGCTTCGCCTGCTTGGTGGCCGAGGTTTCCACGACGGAAGCGACCAGGGTCTCGAGCGCCGCTCGCGCCGCGTCCTGCTCGGCCTCCTGCTTGGTCGCGCCATGGCCCGTGCCGAGCGGCTCCGCGCCGGCGAACACGACCGATGTGTACTCGCGCCTGTTGCCTACTCGCGCGCCTTCGCTGTCGTACACCGGCGTCTCGCCGAAGCGTTCCTGTGCGACCTGCTGGAGCTTGCCCTTGAAGTTCTCGTCACGCACCGGCGACGGCAGGGTGCGATAACGGTCCAGGTAGTAGTGGTAGGCCGCGTCGTACCCGGCGTCGAGGAAGACCGCGCCGAGCACCGCCTCGAAGGCGTTCGCGAGCAGCGACTTCAGACTACGGCCGCCGCCTTTGGCGATGCCCTTCCCGAGGTAGAGGTAGCTGCCGAGGTCGAGCTGCTCCGCGAGCTGGGCGAGGGTGTTCGTGTTGACCATCGCCGAGCGCGTTTGCGTGAGCTCGCCCTCGGTCGCGCCGGGGTGATGCTTGTAGAGGTACTCGGCCGTGATCAGCTGCAGGACAGCGTCGCCGAGGTACTCGAGGCGCTCGTTGTCGCGCGGCGAAACCGAAGGCGATTCATTGGCGAACGAGCTGTGGGTGACCGCTTCGAGCAGCAGCCCGGGGTCGCGAAAGTGGATTCCGATCTTTTGTTGGAGAAGCTGCAGAGACTGTGCGAGCGGTGCAGCGGAAGCCTGTGCTATGAGCCGGCCTTCTCCTGGATGTACTCCCACGCCTGACCGACCGTGGTGATCTTTTCGGCGTCCTCATCCGGGATCTCGAGACCAGTGTTCTCTTCGAACGCGTAGATCAGCTCGACGAGGTCGAGGGAGTCGGCGTTCAGGTCCTCCTGGAACGAAGCGTCCATCGTCACCTGCTCGGGCTCGCATCCAAGGCGCTCGACGATGATGTTCTTGAAGTCCTCGAAGCTCAGCTTTTGAGTTTCCATACGCGGTCTACTGTACACGAGCACGGCTTCTCGCTCGGCCAGGGCCTGACCACGGGGCCGGGGCTCCTCGCGACCCCGGCCCCACCCCGTCAAACTCCGCTAACGGCCGGTCTTTATCGCCTGCTGCGGCGGCGCGGGAGCCATGCCGAGCTGCGTCATCAGCTGCACCTGGTCGTAGACCATGTGCACCTTCTTCACCAGCCCTCGATCGACGTCGAAGATCTGGATGAACTCGCCGCTCACCTTTTTGCCGGTGGCCGGCACATCGCCCATCGGCGTCTTGAGCATCCCATTGTGCGTCCCGGTGAACACCCCTTCGACGATCACGTGATTGCCCTGCGTGAAGGTGTTCGTCGCTTCGACCCGAGCGTCGGGAAACGCGGTGACGAAGTTCTGGTTGTACTCCTTGATCTTCTGCGAGCCTTTCAGCTTCACGTCTCCCGGGGCGAAGTATTCGGCGTCGGGCGCGGCGTCCCGAGCGATCGCCTCCATGTCGTGCGCGTTGAAGGCCTTGATGCCCCGCTCGACGATCGCCCTCGCTTCGTTCTGGGTCGACGCGGCAATCTCATAGAGCTCGCGCTTTGGCTGTACAGCGCTGTCCACGAAGGGCTCGAAAGATGCGATCAGCTTCTCGGCCTTGGGAGCAAACGCCTTGGCAGACGCATCCGTCTCATAGATCGCGATCGACAACGCGTCGCCGGTCTCGCGATTGAGGAGCAGAAAAGCCGAGCGAGCGCCTTCGTGACTCGAGATTGCCGGCAACGCCGTTTCTTTGTATTGCTTGATGGCTTTGTCCAGCTCTGACTTCTTGTACCTGGACTTGACCACGCCTGCGTTCATATCTCACCTCCGTGAGAACCACGAATCTGCGCAGGTAGACCGTCGCGTGGCCTTGCGGTGGGCCCCTGACCACAACCCGATTCTGCTCCCCGTTTTGGAGGCAGAGTCAAGGGGCAGAACCCTGCCAGGCAACACATGGTTGCCTACACTGGAATAGCCAACTCCTGGACCGCTGCCGGCGTCCCCACCGCAAGCGCCGCCTTGCCAGGCGCCAGCTCGCGCAGCATGCCCGTGAGAGCTCGCTTCGGGCCGACCTCGACCAACGCATCACACTTAAACTCGACCAGCGACGCAACGCACGCTGCCCAGAGCACCGGGGAGCGCAGCTGCATCTCCATGACGTGCGAGATGCGATCTCCGCCCTGATGCTGACGCCCGGTCAGGTTCGCCATCACCGGAATGCGGGGCGTCCGCCATTCGATCCTGTCCAGGGCTGCTCGCAGGCGCTCGGCAGCGGGCGCCATCAGTGGTGTGTGAAACGCGGCGCTGACGTTGAGCGGGATGACGCGCTTGGCGCCGGCGGCCTGCAATGCCTGGGCCGCCCGCTCAAGGCCGGCGGTCGTGCCCGCGATGACTGTCTGGGTGGGGGTGTTGTAGTTCGCGGGCCACGCGCCATCGATGCCCGCGAGCGCCGCCTCGATCTTCTCGGCGTCCAGGCCGAGCACGGCCGCCATCGAGCTGGTGCCGGCGGGCGCCGCGTCGGCCATCGCCTTGCCGCGCTCAACCACCGCCTTGATCACACTGGCCGCATCGACCGCTTCGGAGGCGGCGAGCGCCGCGTATTCCCCGACCGAGTGGCCCGCGGCGGCGGAAGGATCGACGCCGCGGCGGCGCAGCAACCGCGTCAGCCCGATGCCCATGAAGCACAGGGCAGGTTGCGCGTTCTGCGTGAGGCGGAGCTCATCCTCGCCGGCGGTCGTCAGCAGGTGGCGGAGGTCGATGCCGGCCTGGGCAGCGCACCGATCGCAGAGCGCCGAGACCTCCGCGTCTTCGAGGAGCTCAGATCCCATGCCGGGCTGCTGCGAGCCCTGGCCTGGAAACAGGAACGCGACCTGCGCCGCTATTCCTTCGCTTTGACGACTTCGCGGCCGGCGTAGTAACCGCAGTTGCGGCAGATCGCGTGCGGCTGCTTCGGCCGCTTGCAGTTCGGACACGGCTGGATCTGGACCAGCGCGAGCGCTAGGTGAGAGCGGCGTCGGCCCTTCTTCGATTTGGACAGCTTGACCTTCGGGAGAGCCATGGCCCCGGAAGTTTACGGGATCCTAGCGTTCGGCTGCCTGGTCCGCGGTCTCCCCGTTGGCGGGCTGATTCTGCTGCAATGCCTCGACCCCCCGCCGCACCGTCTGCAGCGTGCGGCCGAGATGCGCTTCGAGCTGCTTCAGCTGCTCGAGCGCGTAGCCCTCGGCGTCGCGGACGATCTGGTCCGCCTTCGTTTGCGCGTCCTTCACGACCTGCGCCGAGTGTCGCTCGGCGCGGCGCAGGATCTCGTGCTCCGAAGCAGTCTCCTCCGCCCTCTCGTTGGCGCGCGACATCGTGCGTGCAGCCTCGGCGTGGGCCTCGGTCATGATCCGCTGCTGCTCGGAGACGGTCCAGTTCGCCTGCTTGATCTCGTCAGGAAGGTTGAAGCGGATCTGGTCGATCAGCTCCATCATTTCGTCCTCGTTGACCATGACCTGAGTCGAAAGCGGGACATGGCGCGCGTTCTGGATCAGGTACTCGATACGGTCCAGCAGCTCGTCGACCTTTATCTGAACTTCTCCTTCAACGCCCTCGCGACTGGCGGCGGCACCAGGTCGGAGACCTTGCCGCCATAGCTTGCGATGTCCTTCAAGATACTTGACGAGACGAAGATGTGCGCGAAGCTGGACATCAAGAAGACGGTGTGGACGTCTGGCGCCAGCTTGCGGTTCATGAGGGCCTGCTGGAGCTCGGCGTCGAAGTCCGAGTAGGCGCGTAGCCCCTTGACCAGCGTCCTTGCACCGCGAGAGCGGGCGTATTCGACCGTCAGCCCCCTGTAGCTCGCGACCTCGACCCGATCGCGTCCGGTGACCGACGCGCGGATCAGGTCGAGGCGTTCCTCGACGGTGAACAGCGGCTGCCTTTTTTCGGGATTCGCCGCGACCGCGACGATGACCGTGTCGAAGATCGCAAGCGCGCGATCGACCACGTCCAGGTGGCCGTTGGTGAACGGATCAAAGCTTCCGGGGTAGACCGCGATCTTGGAGTTGGGCGGCTGGTTCGGATTTCGCGCCATTTAGATATGAAGGACCGTGACGAGGGTGTCGCCGTAACGGCGCTGCCTGTCGACGCGCAACCGCGCCAAGTCCGGCAGCGGCCGGCGTCGCGAGTGTTCGGCGAGGACCGTTGCTCCGGCCACCTCGCGATCCAGGACCTTCAGCGCCCGATCGAGAACGACATCGTCGTAGGGCGGGTCGAGGAAAACGAAGTCGGCGGATTTGATGGCGTCTGGGGAGGCGTCGAGCCAGCGCACGACGTCAGCGCGGACAAGATGTGCGCGTTCCTTGAAGCCGAGCGCGTCCAAGTTCTGGCGCAGGATAGCAAGACCGCGGGGCTGCTGGTCCACGAAGGTGACCCGCGCCGCGCCACGTGACAAGGCCTCGATGCCAAGGGCGCCGGATCCCGCAAACAGGTCGAGCACGGCGGCGGCATCGATCCTCGGCCCGACCATGTTGAAGATCGCCTGCTTGACCATCCCCTGTGTCGGCCGGATGTTTTTGGGCGCCTTGAGCTTGCGGCCGCGTGCCTCTCCCCCCGCCACACGCAGCCTGGACATCTAACCCCTGACGCGGATCTTTCCGTCGCCTCGCATTACGCCGATCCTGCGCGCTGATGGCAGCTCGCGCGCGAAGGTCTCCGCACGGCGGGACGGAATCGCGACGAGCAGCCCGCCGCTGGTCTGCGCGTCGCACAGCATCAGCTGCTCGACCTCCGGCAACCCGTTCCAGTCGACCGCGTCTCGGTACGCGGCGTGGTTGCGACGGCTGCCCGACGGGAAGAAGTCCAGATCCGCGAGCTCGCGGACGCCGTCCAGGAACGGCACCGCGGTGAACTCGATGTCCGCACCGCCAGCCAGGTTGACCAGGTGTCCAATCAGACCGAAACCGGTCACGTCTGTGGCTGCCGTCGCGCTGGCGCCGATCATGGCCCCTGCCGCCTCACGGTTCAGAGTCATCATCACGTCGACCGCCTGCCGTTCCAGAGTGGGAGGACACAATCCGCGCTTGACGGCGGTCGTGACGAGACCGGAGCACAGCGGCTTGGTCAGGAAGAGGACATCGCCCGCACTCGCGCCTTCGTGACCGATCACGCGGTCGGGGTGCACCTCGCCGATGACCGCGTAGCCGAACTTCGGCTCGGGGTCGTCCACCGAGTGTCCGCCGACGACCGCGACGCCGGCCTCTCCAAGCTTGCCCGCGCCTCCCTGCACGATCCGGTCCAGCAGTCCGGTGCCGAGCTTGTCGCGTGGGAATGCAGTGATCCCGAGGGCGAAGAGCGGCTGCGCTCCGACCACATAGACGTCGCTCAGCGCGTTGGCCGCCGCGATCGCCCCAAACTCGAACGGGTCGTCGACGATGGGCGTGAAGAAATCGACGGTGGCGACGAGCGCGCGGTCGGGCGCGATTCTGTACACAGCCGCGTCATCTCTGGACGCCGAGGCGTGCAGGACGTTGGGGTCGATGACCGGCGGGAGCGCGCCGAGTATCTGACCAAGCTCGACCGGGCTGAGCTTGCAAGCGCACCCGGCGCCATGGCTGTATTCGGTCAAGCGCATCGCGGAAAGCTGTTCGGTCACCTGGTTAGTATCGACCTAGCTGATCGATGTCAGCTCCAGGCGACGCGCAACTGCCGCCTTGAGCAACGGATGGTGCTCGAACCCAGGGTCTGACGCCAGGACCCGCTCCGCCTCCTGGCGGACCTCGCTCAACAGCTCAGGTGTCCGCAACGACTCCATCGCTGCGTCCGACATGCCGTGCTGACGCGCGCCCATCAACTCGCCCATGCCGCGGATGCGCATGTCTTCTTCCGCGAGCGTGAAGCCGTCCGCGATCCTCGTCAGGAGCGTCAGGCGCTCCAGGCTCGACTCCGTCGTATCAGAGGACAGGAGAAGGCACCGGCTCGCCGCCGAACCTCGCCCCACGCGCCCTCGAAACTGGTGCAGCTGCGCCAGTCCGAAGCGTTCCGCTCCCTCGATCATCATCACGGTCGCGTTCGGCACATCGACACCGACCTCGACCACGGCCGTCGCGACCAACACCTGGATCTCACCCGCCACGAAGCGCTGCATCACGTCGTCTTTTTCCTTGAGACGACCATGGATCAGCCCAAGCTCCAGGTCTGTGAACACCTCTTTCTTGAGTCGTTCGTACTCTGCCGTCGCCGACTTCGCGGCAAGGACCTCGGACTCCTCGATCAGCGGGCAGATCACAAAGGCCTGATGTCCGGCGCGTATCTCAGCACGCACAAGGTCGTACGCCCGGTCTCGTTCGTCAGGTTCGATGACCTCGGTCTCCACAGGCGTCCGTCCCGGTGGCATCTCGTCGATGACCGACAGCGTCATCTCGCCGTATGACGCCAGCGCCAGCGTCCGCGGGATCGGGGTTGCGGTCATGGCCAGGAAATGCGGACGGCCCTGGCCCTTGGCCCGCAAGAGCTCACGCTGGCGTGTGCCAAAGCGATGCTGCTCGTCGACCACGGCGAGACCGAGGTTGGCGAACTCGACATCGTCTTCGATCAACGCGTGAGTACCGACAACCAGGGCGCAGTGGCCCGAAGCCGCAGCGGTTCGTACGCGCCTGCGCTCGGGCGCGCCCAGACCGCTGACGAGCAGCTCCACACGGAGGTCCGGGAAGCTGGCCTCGAGGTAGGCGCGGAAGCGGCGGAGATGCTGTCTCGCGAGGATCTCGGTCGGAGCCATCACCACCGACTGCATTCCCGCGGCGTGCACCATCGCGGCGCACGCAGCGGCCACCGCGGTCTTCCCCGACCCGACATCTCCGTCGAGCAGCCGGTTCATCGGCACCGCCCGGTCCATGTCCTTGAATGCGTCCCACGTGGCTTTTCTCTGCGCGGTCGTGAGGTCAAATCCGAGACCGGTCTTGAAGGCGTCGATCACGTCCTGGCGGTACGGGATCTTCGTCGCGGGCTCCAGCGCGATGTTGGCGCGCATCGTCGCGAACGCGGCCTGGAGCTCGAACAGCTCGGCGAAGGCCATGCGTCGCCTCGCCTCCCGGAACTCGGCATCGCCCTCGGGGCGGTGACCTCGCTGCACGGCCTCGACGACGCCGAGCAGGTGGTGCGGAGCACGGACCTCCTCAGGCAGCAGGTCTTCGATGTGGTCGGCGAGTGGAAGAGCCGACGAGACCCAGCTTGCGATGCGGCGACTCGTCAAGCCATCGACGAGGTGGTACTTGGGCATGAGTCCGCCCACCCGTGACGGCTGCACCTCTTCGTCTGCCGCCAGCTTTTCGTGATGCGGGTTCTGCATCTCGAGCAATCCCGCGTAGCCGCGCTTGACCGTGCCGGCCACCGCGATGCGGTCGCCTTTGTGAAGCTGCTTGGCCAGGTACATCTGGTTGAACCAGGCGATGCGCAACTTTCCACCGCTGCCGTCGCCGAGCACGGCCTCGGTGAGCTTCATGCGCCGGTTGCGGGTGATCTTTGCTGTGACCGAGGTGACGATTCCGACCACGGTCGCCTGGGTCCCTGGCTCGAGCGTCGCGATCTCGGTCGGTCCGCCGTACGTCTCGAACCCGAACGGGAGCGTGAGCAGCAGGTCGCGGACAGTTTTGATCCCGAGCTTGGCGAGTCGCTTGGCGTTGAGCGGTCCGACGTTCGGAAGCTGTTCGACCGACGCGTCAAGCGCGCGCGGTAGAACCAGCAGCGCCATCTATCGTATTTTCCGGTTTACGACACTCGTGCTGCGGAAACGGATCGAGATCGCGGCCATCGCCATCCTGACTCTCGGAATCATCGGCTATGGCGCGCTTGGATTTGCCCTTGCGGGTGATCGCATCACGGGCGCGGAGCGAACGCTGAACACAGTCGTCTCACACCAGAACACTTTGAACTCCACGTTCAGTGACATCAACATCCAGTTAACAACGCTCAACGGCAGCGGGTCCTTCGATGCGAAGCAGGCGCTCATCCTGGCCGAAAGATCGGTCGCCAACTCGCAGCTGGCCGTGCAGATGATCAACGAAGACGACGCCTCTCTCGGCGCAAGTGAGCGACGTCTCAGCGATCAGCGTTGGTTGATGCTTGTAGGTGGCAGTGGCCTGGACCGTGAATCGGCTCGCGTAGCACATGCTCGGCGCGCGCTCGCGGTCGCCAGGGTCGTGGCCGCATACGAGGTCTTGCATGGGCGCTTCTGGCGCGCGCTTTACGCCGGTCTTGCCAACCTCCGTGACCTGAACGCCCAGGCGTTGGCGGGTGACATGACCAACGCACACTCCACGCTGGGCAACATGAAGACGGACATCGAGACGGCGGCCGCGCTTTCGACCTCGCCCGGATTTCCGGTTGACTTACATGACATGACCACGGTCCTCACGAAGTTCGTGGCGGACTACGGCAAGCAGCTCGACGCCGAGGCCGCCGGCGACGACGCCGCCGCGGCGGCCCAACGCGCGACGGTTTCGGCGGACGTGGCGAGCCTCGGCGAGTACGACGTCGACAGGATCGGGGCCGAGATCGCCGCGTTCTTTAAGCCGATGATCGATACGTTCAACTCGGAGATTGCCGCCGCGACCGCGTAGCCTCGGCGCGAGCGAACCACACGAGCTGGGTGGCAAGGAGAAGCACCAGCAGCACAAGGGCGGGCGCGCCGAACTTCGCAACAGCGAACCAGGCGGCGGCGAGGATGACGATGATCACGCCGCTTTGCACCCAGTCGCTGACAAACAGACCGAGCACCTCTCGACCGGCGGCCCGGAGGAACCTCACGCGAGCGCCGGCCGCCTGATGACCGTCACCGCAAGCTGGGAGGCGACCAGGAAGATGCCCGCCAGCGCGAAGATCGAAAGGAAGTCCCCCGGCCACGATGCGCCCATGCCCTCGGCGGCCCAGAACGTGCCGAGGCTCGTGAGCAGGATGCCGACCGCGAACTTCAGCGTGTTCTCGGGGACTCGGGCCAGCGGTGCGCGCACGGCCACCCCGGCCACGGCGACGACGACAGCAGCCACCAACCCGCCGGCGATGGCCGCGGTCCACGCGTGGCCCGGCCCGCCGACGGCGATCACGATGAAAACGACTTCCAGGCCCTCGAGGAACACTCCCTTCAAGGCAAGGACGAAGCCGACCCAGTCGCGCCGGCCAACCGTTTCACCGAGCCGACTGACCGCGTCCTGATAGGCGCGCTCCTCGTCGTGCATCGCGACGACTCCGGCCGAACGGAGCACTGCTTTGTGCAGCCAGCGCAATCCGAACAGAAGCAGCAGGGTGCCGACCAGCAGCTTGAGGGCCCACTCCGGAATGGTGGTGACGATGAGCTGCCCGAAAACGAGCACGAGCAGACCGAGCAGCACGATCGCGAGGAGGGTTCCGAGGAGCGGCTCGCGCCAGCCGCGCGTGAGCCCGACGGCGAGCACGATCGTCAACGCCTCGGTCGCCTCGACGGCCGAGCCGAGGAACGCGGCCCCGAAGATGAAGGCCTGCTGGTACATCTCCTGAGGAAATAATGGACGTGATGGCGAGTGGGCTCTACCCCGAGGGCTCGATCACCCGGCGCGTGAACCGGGAAAACGTCCTCCTCCTGGGCGGCGGACGGGCCCTGCTGATGCAGCTTGCGCACCCGATGGTCGCTGCCGGCGTCGACGAGCATTCCGACTTTCGGACACGCCCGATCCAGCGCCTTCGACGGACGGTGCGCATGACGATGGCGATCGTCTTCGGCGACCGAGAGACAGCGCTCACCGCGGCGCGAGCTGTCAATCAGGCGCATGGCAAGGTTCGCGGACGGGACTACCGGGCGCTCGACCCCGAGCTTCTGCAGTGGGTGCACGCGACGCTCGTCGACTCCGCGCTCGTGACGTACGAGACGTTCGTCAAGCCGCTCTCGGAACGCGACCGCGAGGACTTCTACCAGGAGTCGAAGGTGCTCGGCGAGCTGCTGGGCATTCCGCGCGAGCGTTTTCCGGCGACGCTCGCTGAGTTCACCTCTTACATGGAGCGAACGATGTCGGAGGGAGGGGTGCGTGTCGGGCCTCGAGCCCTGGAGCTCGGCTCGCTCGTATTAAGGCCTCGGCTCCGACTCTTGCCCGGCCCGGCGATGATCCCGTTCGAGATATTGACCACCGGCCTCCTGCCACCTGTTCTGCGCTCCCAGTACGGGCTCGCGTGGGGAGACGCGCAGCAGCGGCTGTTCCGATTGATGGTCATCGCGCTACCGCGCCTCGTCGCCGTCACGCCGCCGGTGTTGCGCGTATGGCCGCTGCCGGGCCACAACGTGCGCCTGGACGGCAACTTTTCTTTTACTTCTTGAGGTAGACCAAGCCCAGGGCTTTGGGGCCCGTGTGCGTACCGAGCACGCAGCCGATCTGCCCGATGGGAATCTCGAGATCCGGCAGTTCGCGCCGCAGCTCGCCGGCGATCTGTTCGGCTTCGTCTTTAGCCTGGGCGTGCATCACGGCGACCGTCTCCACGGGCATCTCCGAGCGAAAGAACTCGACCATGCGGGGGATCGCGCGCGAACGCGTGCGCACGCGGTCGACCGGCTTGATCTCGGCGTTCTCGGACACGAGCAGCAAGGGCTTGAGGTCCAGCATCGTCCCGATCATCGCTTGGGCTCGGCTGAGCCGACCGCCCATCTCCAGATAGCGGAGGGTGTCGAGCAGGGCGAGCACACGGCACTTTTTCACTCGTTGCTCCACAGCCGCCGTTGCCTCATCGAGGCTGTTGCATTGCGCGGCGACACGACAGAGGAACGCCATCGGCATCGAGACGGTCTGGCTGTCGATGACGTTGACCTTGAATCCTTCGACCGCCTGAGCCCCGACCCGAGCAGCCTCCGCGGTGGCCGATAGCCGGGTGCCGATGTGGATCGAGATGCAGCCGTCGTGGTCTTGGGCGAGGCGCCGGTAGACCTCGGCGAACTCGCCGGGCGATGGCGCGGAGGTGGTCGGCAGCGAGGTTGAGGCCTCGAGGCGGGTGAAGAACTCGTTGCTCGTCATGTCTACCCGATCACGAAACGTTTCCTTGCCGAACAGGACTTTGAGCGGGACGATCTCTATGCCGTAGCGCTCGCGCCACTCGTCGGGCAGGTCGGCAGTGGAGTCGGTGACGA
The DNA here is from genome assembly GCA_005882115.1 of Chloroflexota bacterium. Lineage (GTDB taxonomy): Bacteria > Chloroflexota > Dormibacteria > Dormibacterales > Dormibacteraceae > 40CM-4-65-16. Next base: position 11,921 of record VBEG01000040.1, on the reverse strand, counting down.
CCGCGAAGCTACGGCTCAAGCGGGCTTATTCGACCGAGAGGATGAAGGGGTAGTGGTGCTGGCCGCCCTGCTGCACCTCGACCTCGAGGCCGGGGTAGTTGGTGCGGATCTCCGATTCGAGCCTCGCCAACTCTGCGTCGCTTGCCTGCTCTCCGCGATAGACGGTGACCAGCTCATATGCGTCTGGGCCGAGCTTGCTGAGCGCCTTGTTGACTACCTCCGCGTAATCGTCGCCGGCGAACTCGAGGCGGTCGTTGATGAGGCCGATCACATCGCCCTTCTTCACCTTGACGCCATTCGATCGCGTGTCGCGCACCGCGTGCGTCACCTCGATCGTCTGCACCCGTTCCGCTTCCGCCTTCATCGCCCGAAGGTTCTCCTCGCCGGCCCGCTCGGGGCGGAATGCAACCACGGCCGAGACCCCCTGCGGAACGCTGTGCGTCTCGACCACATGCACCTTCTTCTTGGTCAACCCGATGACCTGCTTCGCGGCGGCGACGACGTTGCCGTTGTTGGGAAGCAGCACGACCTCGTCGTAGGGGACGGACTCGATCGCGGTCAGCATGTCCTGCGTGCTCGGGTTCATCGTCTGGCCGCCCTGGATGACCGCGTCGACCCCGAGACCGCGGAAGATGTCGACCAGGCCGTTGCCGGCGACCACCGCGACGATGCCGACGCCATTCGGACGGGTGCCGCTGCCGCCTGGCTTTCCCTCGCTGTCGAGAATCCGGCGATGCTGGGTCGACATGTCACCGACGTTCAGCTTCAGGAGCTTCCCATAGCCGCCCGCCAGATTGATCACGCTTGTCGGGTCGTCGGTGTGAACGTGAACCTTGACCAGCTCTGGCTCGCCCACGACCAGGACCGAGTTGCCGAGCGACTCGATCTGGCCGCGGATCAGCTCGGTGTCGAGGTTGTTGCCTTCGATGAGGAACTCGGTGCAGTAACCCCATCCGCCTTCGGGAAGGTCGAGCGAGATCTGAGCCGCCGGTGTCACGGGCTTCTTCACGCCGGCGAGCGCGGCGAACGCGGGGTCGGACTCCTCCACCGTCTTCAGCATCCCTTCAAGGATCAGCTGCAGGCCGAACCCTCCGGCGTCGACCACCCCTGCGTCGCGCAGGATCTGGAGCTGGCTCGGCGTCTTCAACACGGCCGCGCGCGCGCCCGCCGCGGCGGCGGCGATCACGCGCGGTACGTTGGCGTCGGGCGCGCTTGCCGCTGTGGCCGCTGCCCGACCGGCCTCGCGCGCAACGGTGAGGATGGTGCCTTCCGTGGGCTTGTTCACCGCGCGATACGCGGCGTTCGCCGCTTCCTCGAATGCGGCCGCCAGCTCTCCGGGCGTCAGCGAGCTCTTGCCTTCTACGGCGCGGGCGAAACCGCGGAAGATCTGGGACAGGATCACACCCGAGTTACCGCGCGCGCCCATCAGGCTGCCGTGCGAGGCGAGCTTGGCGATCTTGCTCACCTCTGCGGCGTTGGATTCCTTGACGTCTTCCACCGCCGATTGCAGCGTCAGCAGCATGTTGGTGCCGGTGTCGCCGTCCGGCACCGGAAAGACGTTGAGCCGGTTGACCTCTTCGTGGTTGGCAGAGAGCCACGTCAGACTGCCGAGCAACGCCCGCTTGAAGAGCGGACCGTCGACGCCGGTCACCTTGATGGCGGCCACCACTCAGCTGCGTTCTTCGCGAACGCCCTGAACGTTGACGTTGACTTTTGTCACGGGCACATTCACCGAGCGCTCAACTTCGAACTTGACGGTCTCCTGCAAATTGTGCGCGACCTCGGAGATCCGGATCCCGTACTGCACGATCACGTAGACGTCGATCGCGAGCCCGTCCTCGAGCTGGACGACGTCGACGCCCTTGTCGACGTTCTCCCGGCGCAGAAGCTCCGCGAATCCGTCGCGCAGGCCGCGGCCGGCCATTCCGCTGATGCCGTAGCAGCGCATGGCGGCGTGCCCCGCGATGGCCGCCACGGCGGAGGGAAAAACCTCGATCCGGCCCCACTGCCGGGACTGCGTCAACGCGGTGGTCGTCTTCGAGGCCATCTGAGGCCTCATGGTACAATTCGAGTCCGCGCGCAAGCGTTTGTTTGCTGCCGCGCGCTCGTTCATCTCCAGGCAGAAGGTGCTCCATGGCCAAGCAGTGCGCGATTTGCGGCAAGACGCCGCAGTACGGACATCACGTGAGTCACGCCAAGAACCGGGTCAACCGGAGGTTCCTGCCTAACCTCCAGATGGGCCGGGTGACGGTCTCGGGAAAGACCTTTCGGGCGCGCGTCTGCACCCGGTGCCTGAGGACTTACTCGGTCTAGCTAAAACTCAGTCCGTGCATCTCGCCCAGGCGGTCGAGGTCTTTGCGCAAGGCGCTCCAGACCCGGTCCTGCGCCTCCTTGCCCGGCACCACGGTCGTCGGATCGTTGACATCGGCGGCGAGATCAGGCCGCTCTACCATCTCCGCGAACAGCAGGGTCCACGCACGCGGCACAACCTCGTAGATCGCGTAGCCGCCTCCACCCAACGCGAGCCACCGGCCGTCGCAAAGCTCATGCGCGAGCTCGTGGAAGACCTTCCCGACATGTGGCCAGATCCGCGTCGTCGCCCCAAGGTGGGCGAGAGGATCCAGGTGATGTGAGTCGCATCCGTCCTGGGTCACGAGAACCGTCGGCTTGAACGCACGCAGTAGCGCCGGCACCACTCGATCAAACCCGTACAGCCACGGCTCATCCCACGCGTAGGGAACGAACGGCAGGTTTGCAGCGCAGCCCTTGCCCTTCCCCACGCCGCTGTCCTGCGGGAACCCCGTCCCCGGGAACAGCCAGTGTCCGCTCTCGTGCAGGCTGATCGTCAGGACGTCTGGATCGCTCTGAAATATCTCCTCCACGCCGTCGCCGTGGTGGACGTCCACGTCGACGTAGGCGACGCGGTGGCCATGCTGCTTAAGCCATGCGCACGCGATGGCGGCGTCGTTGTAGGTGCAGAATCCGGACGCCCTGTCCCGGTGCGCGTGATGCAGCCCGCCAGACGGGCTGAAGGCGTGGAGCGCGGCGCCTCCCTGGATTGCCTCAGCGGCGATGAGGGACGCGCCGACCACCAACGAGGTGCCTTCATGAAGCGCATCAGAGATCGGATTGTCGGCGGATGCGTAGCCGGCCGCGTCGATCGCTTTGGGGGGCACCTCCCTCCGCTGCTTGGGGTCGCTAAGCATGCGCACGAGCTCCACGTACTCGGCAGAGTGGACCAGCTCGAGCTCGGCGATCGTCGCCGGCCGCGGCGGAAGAAGGTGGGAGTGCTCGATGAGGCCTGTCGACCGGATCAGATCGACAGCGAGCTTGACTCGGATGGGCTGGAGCGGGTGCTCGTCCGACAGCTGGTGCTTCATGAGCGCCTCGCCGTAGACCAGGGCGACCGGGCCCGACACGGCAACTTACGCTAACGGTTCGCATGGATCGAGCAGCACTTTTCGAATCGGTGCCGAACTTTTCGGAGGGCCGCCGTCATGAAGTCATCAAGGCGATCGCGGCCGCCGCCGGTGACGCTTACCTCCTTGACACCGATGTCGATCCGGATCACAACCGTGCCGTCGTCTCGCTGGCGGGCGCCCGGGGCCGCCTGCTCGAGGGTCTGACCGGCGCCATCGGGGAAGCGGTCGAGCGCATCGACCTTCGCGACCACCGCGGCGTCCATCCGCGCGTCGGGGCCGCGGACGTGGTGCCGATCATTCCGCTCGGCTCGACGACGCTCGACGAGTGCCGCGACCTCGCGCGCGAGGTTGGGCGCCGCGTCTGGTCGGAGCTGCAGGTCCCCGTCTATTACTACGGGCACGGGGAGGATCGGACGCTGGCCGACATCCGGGCGGGCAGAGCGGTTCCGGACCTTGGCGGACCCAAGCTCCACCCCACCGCGGGCGCGGTCTGCGTGGGCGCGCGGCGGATGCTCGTCGCGTTCAACGTGATCCTGTTCGACATCGACATGGTCGGGGCGCGCGCGCTGGCGCGCTCGATCCGCGAATCGTCGGCGGGGCTACGCGGCGTACAGGCGCTGGCCTTTGAGCTCCCCGGCTCGCGGGTGCAGCTGTCCATGAACCTCTTTCGCATCGACGAGACGTCGCCTTCCGACGCGATCGCGGAGCTCGCGCGTCGCGGCGTGGCGATGGGCGCGGAACAGGTCGTCGGGCTGTGCCCGGCGATCGCAGCCAACCCGGCGGCGGACGGCCGCCTGCTGGAGGGGAGGCTCGCGTCGGCGGCCGCCAGTGCGGTCGCGACGAGATGCGAGGAGCGAGGCGGCGAAGAGCTCGCTGCGCTCGCACGGCGCCTGCGCAAGGAAGCCGACGAGCTCGCCCGCCTGCCGGTCGATCAGGACGCGATCCTCGCGGGCGCGGAGCGCGCGGCTGCGTTGATCCAGGTGCTGGAGGCGGCGCACGTGCTCGACGTCGAGCTCGCCGGATTGCTCGGGGCGGCGGCGCGCGGTCTGCGCGCCGCTGTCAGCTCCGCCTCGGAAGCCGTCTACCGCGCCCGGATCGAGGCCCTCGACGCCCGACTTGTCTAGAAGCTGGCCCGCGAGAATCGGGCCTGGCCTGATTCGGTCGTCGTGTCGAGAGTCACGGTGCACGCTCCGCCGTTGACCTTGATCCGGTAGCCGTTGGCGGCGCCCGAGAAACCTGACGAGGTGTAGGTGAGATGCCCGATCGCGTGCATGCTCCTTCCATCCGCGTCGAGGCTGACCGCCCCGCCGGAGACCTCGATCGTAGCCTCGGTCTCACTCGGCCGGTGGAGGTGGACCGTCAGCGCACCGCCGTTGATCTCCACCGGCACGAGCCCCGAAGCAGGGCCGAGCGTGATGTCGTCGCGCCCGGCGCCGGAATTGAGCGTGACCGAGGTGACGTGGACATGAGCCACGTTGATGGTGGTCGTCGTCGCGCCGCTGTTGAGGCGGATCGCCCACGCCACGCCCGGGTTGAGCTGGACGTTTGCCTTGAAATGCAGCGGCTGGAGGATCCCGAAATTGTTGCTCCGCTGGTTGATCCGGACCGTGCCTCGAGAGCTGTCGTGGTTCACGGTGGGCGTGGGGCCCGTGTACTCGAGGTGCGCACGGTACAGATCGGCCCCGACGCCGGTGCTGCCCGACAGCGTCACCGTAGACGCGCCGGCGTCGATCTCGAGGGTTGCCTCGGTGAGATCCCCGGCCGGTGTTGCCGCGTCGAAGGTGTGGGTCGCGGATGGATTCGGGCCGACCGTCACGTAAGCGGCGGCGCCGACTACCGCGATGAGGACGATGAGCGCCGCGGCGACGTCGCCGGCGAGACCGTGGACCGTGCGGCGGATGATGAGCTCGAGGCCGATCACGACCAGGACGACCGGCCACAGGTTGACGAGCTGGTAGAGGCGATCGACCGGTATCTGCCCGGTGTTGACGAGCAGCGCGACGACGCCTCCGAGGATGAGGATCGCGGGCCAGAAGAAGCTGCGGTAGCGGTACGTGTAGCGCATTACCGAGCGCTGATGTTCACTCGGAGCGCGCCGCCCGAGACGGTCACTTCATAGCGATCCGCGGCCGAGTCGTATCCCGGGGAGCGCCAGTCGCGGCTGCCAATCCCGCTGTGGTGAGACCCATCCACGTGGAGGTTGACCGCGCCTCCCGATGCCTCGACCTTAAGCGCGGCCCCCGCGGGTCTGGCGATGTTGACGGTCAGCGCGCCGCCCTCGATGCGCAAGGGCACGATGCCCTTGGGGGCGCCGACGTCCAGCGTCACCTGGCTCGCGCCGGTCCGGCATTCGAAAGCAGTGATCGAGGTGGTAGAGAGGTTGAAGTCGCCGCGGATCGCGCCTGTGCTGCACCTGACCTCCCACGGAATCGCGTCTGAGACCTGCGTGTCGATCCGCAATCGCCGCGCGCCGGCAAACCAATCGAGTCGCTGGCTGATGCGGACGGTGCCCGTGGCACGGTCGAGGTTCACCTCTGGCGCGGTGCCTGCGTGCTCGATGTGGGTTCGGAAGAGCTGGTCGCCGATGTCAGCGGACCGGACCTCGATGCGGCCGCTGCCGACCGCCACCTCGAGCTTCGCCTTCGTCAGACCGTCCCTTGCCTCGGCGCTGTCGACGTCGGCCGACGCGCCGCCCGGCCCCACCCTCGCGACGAGCAGCCAGACACCCAGCGCGATCAGCACGACCGGCCAGATGATGTTCCAGTTGAGGTTGATGTCGAGGTTGCTGAGTAGGAACAGGACGCCGAGGACGACGAGGACGATGCCCCAGAAGATGCTGGGGCTGCGGTTCCACATGGCTCAGCGGCGGCCGCGCCGGAGGATCAGCCAGGCGCCGACCGCGATCAGGACGAGGGGCCAGAAGATGTCCGCACGGAGCCACTCCAACCATCCCAGGTTGCGGGCCAGGAAGTAGAGGCCCGCCAGGATCAGTACCGCAGGCCAAAAGAGTTCGTGGCGCCAGAAGTCTCGCCTCACGCGCGCCAGTGTAGAGGCGAGAGCTAGATCGCCGCGACCACCTCGAACAGGGCGGGGCGCTCTTTGCGGGCGGCGTCGATCAGGTCGGAGCCCGCGACGGTGGTCTGCACAGCGGGCGCACCGAGCAGGTACGCGCGGGTCACGCGCCGCAGGTCATCCGCTGACACCTGCAACAGGCGTTGCTTGAAGAGCTCGCGCGCCTGTCGCGTGAACCCGGTCGCGCGGTTGGTCGCCTCGCGGCGGCCTTTGATGTCCGGCGATTCGAGTGGATCGACGTCTCCGCAGGCGCCGAGGATCGCTTCCTTCAGCGCCTCCGCCTCGATGTCGCCATCGGTGACCCAGCCGATGGCCGCGTCGAAGATATCGTAGGTGCGGACGATGTTCGGGTCTCGATAAGAGCCGAAATAGAACGTCGCGCTGGCAACCCCGGCCTGGGCGTAGGCGCCGTACGCGCCACCTTTCTCCCGCAGCTCGCGGTGCAAATAGGTGTCGCGAAGGTAGTTGGCGAGGACGAGCAGCGCGGGCGAATCTTCGTGCGTGTAGCGCACCGTCTTGAACACGCGGACGTTGAAGGCGACCGGGACTGGCGCCGTGCGGGCCTCGGGTGCCCGCTCCAGCGCGGCCGGCTTGACCGGCTCGCCCATCGCGCCGTCGGCGGCAAGCGATCCGACCAGGCCGGTGAGCAGCTCCTCGTACGGCTGCACCATCGCTTCTTCGCAGGTGACCACGATCCGCAGCGCCCCACCGCGGAAGAGAAGCTTGCGAATCTCTCCGAGCTGGGCGATGACGTCGCCCAGCGCGTCCTGATCGAGGCGCACCAGCTTGCGCATCGTGTGGAGCATTCCGATGCCTTGCAGCCTGTCGTTGATCGCTCCCTCCGAGCTGAGCTTGGAGTGCGCTCGCAGCAATGCGAACTGAAACCCAAGCCCGGCGAGCGAGCTCTCCAGGCGCGTGGCGATCTCGGCGATGATCTCCTTGAGGCGGCGGGGCTCGATTTCCAGCCGCGAGATAAGGTCCGTCAGCAGCTCGATGAACGGCTGCGCGTTGCGGTCCAGAGCGCGGCCCGAGATGACAAAGGATTGGAGGTAGTCGTCGCCCACCGCCAGGGACTGCACCTGCGCTGCGGCTCCGACCCCGCCGGTGAAGGACGCGATGCGGCCCGCGATCTCCGCGTAGTCGGCGCCGGCCGCGCCGCTGTGCGTCAGGACGCGGCTGAACAGGGGGAGCAGATCCTTCTGCTCGGCCGACAGCACCGAGAAGTCGCTGCGGACGTCGAGGTAGGTGATTCCATTCGTCGGCTGCGGATAGAACTCGACCTTGGCCTTCTGCACGGCCGCGTCCTGGACCGGGACGTCCTCGAACTGCATCGGGATGTCGCTCAGCTCGAGTGTCGGCAGGAGTGCGAGGTCTTGCTTGGCGTCCTGGTCGGCTTTGAGTCTTAGGGCTTCAGAGACGATTTGAGCGCGCTCGTCTTCGGTCAGCCTCGCCTCGATGGCAGCCAGCCGGTCGAGCTCCGCACGGCCCTTCCGCTCCTCCAGCTCGGTGTCGGGCACGACGGTGAGCAGAGCACGGTAGGGGTTGTCGAGGAGCTCGGCCCGGATGAGGTTCTCGAAGAAGCGTCCTTCGCGGCGTGCCTTCTCCAGGCGTTCGAGGTCGGCGTCGAAATTCAGCGCCGAGAGGGGGTCCCCGCCGTACAGGTACGCGGGCATCGAGGCGAACAGGAGGCGCAGCGCGTAGGGAAAGCCCGCGTTCGAGCGCTCGCGCTTCTCGAACTCGAGGTGGTGGATGGCGGCGTCGACCATGGACTGGTCCACGCCGCGGTCGGCCACTCCTTCGAGGGTGTCGAGCACAACTTTTTGGACATTTGCGGCGTCTTCGGGGGCGATCCCTTTCAGGCCGGCGCCGAAAACCGACTCCTTGAAGTCGTCGTGCAGCCCGCTTCCGTCAGCCAGCGCGCTGCCCAGGCCCGAATCGATCAACGCCTTGCGCAGCGGTGAGCCTGCGTTGGACAGAAGTACCTCGGACAGCACCTTCATGGCAAGGCCGCGGAACGGGTCGGCGCTCGGGACGGTCACCCATGCGAGGAGCGCCTGCGCTTTCTTGGCATCGTCCTCGCCAGGCACCGCGGGGTACGGCTCGACCGCGGAGGCCGGTTTCACTTTTCGGTTGATGTCAGGGATCGAAGAGTCGACCGCGATGCGCCGGAATCGTCCCAGGGCGTTGCGTTCGATGGCCTCCAGGGTTGTCTCGAGCGGCAGGTTGCCGTACGTGTAGAAGCGGGCGTTGCTGGGGTGGTAGTAGCGCGCGTGAAAGCCGCGCAAGTGCTCCCAGGTCAGATTCGGAATGTCCTCGGGATCGCCGCCCGATACGTACGAATAGGGCAGACCGGGAAACAGGGTCTTGCCGACGGCCCGATCGACCGCGGCAGACGGGGTGGCGAGCGCGCCCTTCATCTCGTTGAAGACGACACCCTTGTAGCGAAGGCCGCTCTTGGGGTCCGCCGGGTCTTCGAACTCGAAGCGGATGCCTTCCTGCTTGAAGGAGTCTTCGGAGAGGCGCGGAAAGAACGTCGCGTCCAGGTACACCTGGAGGAGGTTCATGAAGTCCTTGGCGTTGCGAGTGCTGTAGAGGTACATCGTCCAGTCCGAACCCGTCAGCGCGTTCATGAACGTCGACAGCGAGCGGCGCGTCATGCTGAAGAACGGATCGCGGACCGGGAACCGCTGCGAGCCGGCGAGGACCACATGCTCGAGGATGTGGGCGACCCCGGTGGAGTCGCTGGGCGGGGTGGGAAAGAAAACCGCAAAGCCGTTGTTGTCGTCGGGACATTCGATGTGGACGTGGCGCGCGCCGGTCGTTTGATGCTCGAGCTCGAGGTACGCTCCCTCGAGTCGCTCGAGGGGTTCGCGCCGGGTGATGGTGTAGCTGCCGATCGTGTCGACGTTGTCCGCCGCGGTTCTTGCCATGTAAATCGTTGAGTCTAGGATGTGAGTCGTGTTCAGTGAGGCGGAGCTCGAGTTCTTGCGATCGCAGAGGATCGCGCGGTTCGCGACGGTCGGACCGACGGGCTGGCCACACGTTGTGCCGGTGATGTACACGATGAACGACGACGGCTCGCTTGACTTCGACGTCGACGGGGTGAAGCTCCGTAACCTCGCCGCGGAAACGCGCGCGGCGATGGTCGTGGACACGATGGGTCCGAAGAGGGGCATCGCCATGCAGGGCCGCGTGGAGCTGATCGCCCCGGAACGGGCGCGCCTGAACCCAACCCACAAGTTCACCTGGGGAATTTGATTCGAAAGGCAGCAGCCGGCCTTGCCTTGTGCGTGGCCATCGGCGCGTGCAGCTCCACCCCATCTGGCGTTGCGTCTCCGTCGCCTGGCTCGACCACCCCAGGCGCTTCGCCGTCCGTTTCCACGGAGTGGGCCGAATACCACCGCGACGCTGGTAGGTCGGGGGCCGGTGCGGCTGAGCCGGCTGTGCATTCGCCGCAAGTCGCCTGGACATTCGCTGTGGACGCGGCGGTCTACGCGTCGCCGCTGATCGTCGGCGGGCACGCCATCGTCGCGACCGAGAACAACACGGTTTACGCGCTCGACCTGTTTACGGGCTCAAAGGTGTGGGAACGGCACCTCGGCGACCCCGTGGTGGCCGCGACGCTACCGTGCGGCAACATCTCCCCGATCACCGGGATCACCGGCACGCCCGCCGCGGATCCGGCCTCGCGGCGCATGTACGTCGTCGCGTTTTTGAAGGGTTACCACCACGTCCTGTACGCGCTGAGCCTGATCGATGGTTCGGTGGCCTGGCAGCAGGAGATCGATCCGGCGGGTTCGACGCCACAGGTGCAGCAGCTGCGTGGCGCGCTGGCGATAGGGTCTGGCTTCGTCTATGTTCCGTTCGGCGGGTTGTTCGGCGACTGCGGCGCATATCGGGGATACGTCGTGGCGGTGCCGCTGGGCGGCGGGCAGGCGCGTGTGTTCGCGGTGCCTGCCGGGCGCGGCGCGAGCATCTGGGCGCCGCAAGGCGCGAGCATCGGCTCGGACGGAAGCGTGTACGTGGTTACGGGGAACGCCTTCGGATCCGGCTTTGGATACAGCGATTCGGTGCTTCAGCTGTCGCCCGACCTGCGGTCGGTGAGGTCCTACTTCGCGCCCGCCAACTGGCCCGCCCTGAACGCCGGCGACGTCGACCTGGGATCGACCGGCGTGGCGTTGATTCCCTCAATCGACCGGGCCTTCGTGATCGGCAAGGAGGGAGTCGGGTACTTGCTGCGGATGGGCGCGCTCGGCGGAGTCGCCGGCCAGGTGGCGAGTCGGAAGGTCTGCAGCGGCGCCTGGGGCGGTACGGCATGGCTCGCATCGATGGTTTTCGTGCCCTGCAGCGACGGGCTTTACGCGGTGTCGGTCAGCGCGAGCTCGATGCAGGTCGCATGGCACGTCGGCCGCCCGACCCTGGCGCCGCCGGTGACCGCGGCGGGCGCGCTGTGGGCGATCGACGCCTCGACCGGCACGCTTTACGCGTTCGAGCCGGCGACAGGAAAGAGCGTCTTCAGCACGAGCATTGGAGCGGCGAACCGCTACAGCACGCCGGCGGCCACCGAGGGGTTTTTGGTCGTGCCCGCCGGGCAGAAGGTCGTCGCGATCTCCGTCGCGAGCTAGCCCTGGATTTCCCTCAGCGCGTTCGCCATCTCGATCGCGACCTGAGCGGCGTCGGCACCCTTGTTGTTCTTGAGCCCTGAACGGGCGAGGGCCTGGTCGCGGTCCTCGGTGGTCAGGACGCCGAAGGCGATGGGAACACCCGTGTCGAGCTGGACCTGCATCAGGCCGGCGGCCGTTTGCATCGCCACGACCTCGAACTGGAAGGTCTCGCCTCGGATGACGCAGCCGAGGCAGACGATAGCGTCGTGTCCGCCCTTCTCCGCCAGGGCGAGGGCGGTGACGGGAAGCTCGAGCGGTCCGGGCACCCAGAAAACGTCGGGATCCTGAACGCCGTGGCGCTGCAGCGCCTCCTGGGCGCCCCGGAGAAGTCGGTTGGTGACGTCGTCATTGGAGCGCGCGACCACGATCGCGAGTTGCAGGTCGGCCCCGTCGAGGTCGGGGGTCGTGCCTAGCTCAGCCACGCGTTGAATTACAGCAGGTGAGCGTGGCCCAGGGGGGTGCGGCTCAGCAATTGCACAACCGAATTAGGTCTACGAGATTCTCCAGTTTGCTTTCATGCGCTGGATCCGAATTTCTTGTTGGCGTTGGCTTGTCTCCATCCTCAGTGATCTGAAGAGTGAGTTATAGGTGAACAAGCCCTCGGGCTATTAGTACCGGTCAGCTCAAAGAATTGCTTCTCTTACACCTCCGGCCTATCAACCTGGTTGTCTACCAGGGCCCTTACCCGGTTAACCCGGTGGGAGACCTTATCTTGGAGTTGGCTTCGCACTTAGATGCTTTCAGCGCTTATCCAAACCGGCCA
>VBEG01000120.1 GCA_005882115.1 Chloroflexota bacterium | reverse complement strand
TGTCCAGCCAGTACGTGTTTCCGGAGTGCTCGTTGTAGACGACGTTCGGGATCATCACGTCGCCGACATCAGCGTTGAGCGTGGCCGCCTTGCCGAGCACGTAGACACCGGCCACCCACGCCGCCTGCTCCGCAACCTGGCGGAGGATGTGATACGCGGCTTCGCCCAACGGATAGTCGACGTTGACGATGCACGCGTCCGAGGCATGGAGCTTCTTCTCGTCGACGGCGCCGACGCGTGGATCGATCGCTGCCGCGTCGAGCTTCGACAGCATGAAGACCTGCGCCGCCGAGTCGACACCGGTGCCCACCGCGGCGATGTGCCGGATGCCGTTCGCGGCCTCGAGCTCGGCCCGCCATTTGCGGAGCCGGTCCCGATCGGGGCTCGCGTCAAACACCTGGCGCGCGCCGTAGTACAGCCAGTTCTGCCGCGACGCCCGGCTGTGCCCCGCCTCGAGCTTGCGTCTTTCGGTGTCGAGATCGCGGTCACTCCTGCCGATCCAGTCGACGATCTCGTTCTCGATCCGGCGCGCCACGCCGGTGAGCACGTTCACCAGGCTGTGTGCGTTCGAGGAAACGAAATAGATCGGCGCGTCGCGCGCGCCGAGGTCATCCATCGCCGCGGCGACAGGCATCCACCAGCGGCTGGCGTTGCGCGCGTAGCCGAGGTGGCTGCCGCCGATCAGGCGCAGGACGATTCGGCACTCGTCGCGCTTGATGGCCGCCAGATTGGCGTCGAAGTCTTCGCCCCACGCTTCGCGGAGCCGCCGCCAGTCGTCGGGCGTCGCGCCGGCGGCCTGCCTGGCGTCTTCATCCGACAGGCCGACCTCCTGCAGCGCGCGATGCAGCTTGTTCCACTCGATCTGGAAGGCGACGACCGTGGGCACGAGGTCGTCGATGTCCGACTTGGAGGCGATCAGCACGGCCAGCGTGTTCTTGCCGTCGTGGTACCACCGCCGTCGCCGGGCGGGTGCCTTTACCGCGTCCCAGCTCAGGATCTCGGCGCCAAGCACGGCCCGGAATCCCTGAGGGCTCTGACCCATGATGATGCGGCGACAGCTCGCGATGGCCGCCGGCAGGCGCCGCACGGCGTAGAGCAGCGCGCCCATATCGGATTGCGGCTGAGCGGCCAAAGGATGAAGGACCGAGCCCATGCCCAGGTGGGCCTGGACCAGTGACTCCACCTTGATGTCGCCCGAGCTCTGCAGCATGGTCGTATACGTGCGGACGTAGAGCTCGACGGCGTGCTTGCCGGTCCAACCTGGTGATGGGCCCGAACCGGGCGGCGCTTCCATGTGCCGAGTGTAGAGAAGCGACTTACAAATGCATAAAGAAGGCGAGCGGGTCCCCGTGGGACAGTGGCCGCATGAACACAAGAGTCTGGAAGCTGCGTCACCTCCGCGCCGCCGGCTTCGCGGTGGGCGCGGTGGCCATCGCCGGTATCGCCGTCGTCGCGACCGCCTCAGCCGCGGGGATGAGCTTCGGTCTCCGCCCGTCCGCAACGCACTCTTCGCAGTCCAATGACGCAGCGCTGACCGCCGTCCAGGCCAGGGCGACGTCCGCCGCATGTGGCGAGTTCATGAAGCACTTCGCCGTCGAGATCGGCAAGAGCCAGGCCGACATCAACTCCGCGTTTCAGCGAGCGATCGCGGACACCCTTGTCGATGAGGTGAAGGCAGGACACCTGACGCAAGTCCAGGCGGACACCATCAAGCAAAAGCTGGCCGGCCAGAGTCCGTGCACGCTGCCGAGCCTTGCCCCACGTGGAGACAAGACGGCGATCGGTGCGTACATGGCGCAGTACCTGTCCGCGGCGGCGTCAGCGCTTGGCATCAGCGAAACACAGCTGAAGACCGACCTGAAGAATGGTCAGTCGCTGTCTCAGGTCGCTTTGGCGCAGAAGGTTTCGGAAGCGGATTTCCGGACCAGGCTGATCGCCAAGCTGAAGCCGATCCTCGACCAAGCCGTCAGCGACAAGAAGATCACCTCTGCCCAGGAGCAGGCGATCGTGAACCGGCTGCAGGCCGGACCGCTGCCGCTGTGGAACCGACCCGAAAAGCACAAGCCGACGCCGGCCGCGACTCCCTCGTCGGGCTAGTTCAGCTCATCGGGCGGCGGGGTGCCGCCCAGCCGGCGCATCAGCTCCTCGAGCAGCTGGCGCGTCTCCGGGTCGGCCATCAGCTGCTCCTGCATCTGCTCCGCGGAGCGGCGGATCTCAGGGTCGGACATGAGGCGCTCGGACATCGCCTGGAAGCGCGAGGTCATGTCCTTCATCGCTGACTCCTGTGCGACCTGGATCAGGATCGGCTGGCTGGCCGCCGCGGCAACCGCCTCGACCTGGACTCGGACCATCTCGATCCCTTTACAGCCGAGACACTCGCCTTTCAGGCCGCAATGACAGAGCTGAGGGCGCAGGCGGTCGAGCGCCGCGTGAAGGTCGGAGAGGTCGATCGGTCCCGCCACGCAGCAAATCTACGAGTCTTGCGACTTGCCCGTGTACATCGCCTCGATCTGTTGGCGATAGTGGTCGGCAACCACGTTTCGCTTGACGTCAAGCTTCAGCGACAGCTCGCCCGCATCCTCCGTGAAGTCGCGCTCCAGCAGCGTGAAGTATTTGATCGTCTCCCACCGGCCTAGGTGCGCGTTCACCTCGTCGACGGTCTTCTGGATCGATGCCCTGACGGCCGACTCGTCCAGGCCTTGCTTCTTGGCTTCGTTCCAGTCCGCGACGACCAGCGCCGTGACGTAAGGCTTGCCTTCGCCGATGACGATCGCGCGCAGCACCAGCGGATTTCTCATCAGGCCATGCTCGAGCGGGAGGGGGGCGATGTACTTGCCACCCGCGGTCTTGAAAAGCGACTTCTTGCGGTCGGTGATCTTGAGAAACCCGTCTTCGTCGATCACTCCGATGTCGCCCGTGTAGATCCAGCCCTCCTTCAGCACTTCAGCGGTAGCGGTGGGGTTCTTGTGGTAACCGAGCATGTTTCCCGGACCCTTGACCAAGATCTCGCCGTCCTCCGCGATCCTGACCTCGACGCCCGGAAACGGCTTGCCGACGGTGAGGAACTTGTGCTCGCGCAGCGTGTTCGAGCAGGCCCCGGACGAGGTCTCTGTCATCCCCCACCCGTTGAGGATCGGAACTCCGATCGACCAGAAGAACTCCTCGATCTCGCGCGCCAGGCCTGCGCCGCCGCTGATGAAAAAGCGCAGCCGGCCGCCCGTCAGCCGCTTGCGAAGCGGGGCGAGGACGAGCCTGTCCGCCACCTTGTGTTGAACTCGAAGCCAGGGCCCCGGCGTCTGGGCGTGAAAGTGCTGCTTCCCGACCTCGACCGCCCAGTCGAACAACCTGCGCCGCGTCGGATTTGCGTCGCGCACGCGTGCCATGACGGCCGCATACATCTTTTCGTACATGCGAGGCACGCTGCACATCACTGTCGGCTGAACCTCGGACAGCTCAGCGGTCAGGTGATCCGCGCCGCGGGAGATCCACGCCTGGCCGCCATAGATCATGCCGACGAAGATGTCGTTGATCCGCTCGAAGACATGTGCGTATGGCAAGAACGAAAGCGCGGAGTCGGCATCGGTGATGGGGTGCACTTTGACCGCCGCTTCGCTGATGTCGACCAGGTTGCGATGCGCGAGCTCGACACCCTTCGGATCCCCGGTCGTACCCGAGGTGTAGACGATCGTGCAGAGGTCGTCAGGCCGGACCCGTGACAGGCGTGCGGCGATCTCGGCGATTTGAGTCGGTTCTCGGCTGACCCACCGCGCGACTTCGTCGTCCATCAACGCGACCTTCTTCAAGCTGAGCTTGGCCGCGAGCTTTTGATTCGACGCGATGGCGAACGTGGCGTTCGAGTTCTCGATGATCTTTGTCGCCATCTCCGCTGGGGAATTGGGATAGATCGGAACCGTGATCGCGCCGGCCGCCTGGATGCCGAAGTCGCAGTACAGCCATTCGAGGCTGTTCTCGCCGATCAGGATCACGCAGTCGCCGGGCTTGACGCCGGCCTCGATCAACCCGGAGGCAACCGCTAGAACGTCGCGCCGCATCGCGTTCCAGGTCTCGACCTGCCACGCCTCGCCTTCCAGGTAGTGGACGAGAGGCCGCTCGCCATACTTCGCGGCCTGGCGGAGGAAGACGCCCAGCGTGGTTCGGCGGTTGACCGCCCCGGGATCAATCTCCTGAGTCGCGGCTACCGGGGCCCTTACAGAGGACGTGGTCTTATTTGACCGCCTTGATCGTGAGCGTGAGGGTGCCGGAGGGGACACTCACAGTCACCTTGTCGCCCTTCTTCTTGCCGACGAGCGCGCGACCGACGGGCGAGTCGACCGAGATGCGCCCCGCCGACGGGTCGCTCTCGACGGCGCCGACGAGGTGGTACGTCTCAGTCTCACCCTCGTGGTCGGTCACCTCGATCGTCGACCCAGGGCCCACGATGCTCGAGTGCGTGTCCTTGATGATCTGGGCGCGGCCGATCATCTCCTGCAGCTCGTAGATGCGGCCGTCCAGAAGCCCGACTTCTTCCTTCGCCTGCTCGTACTCGGGGTTGTCTTCGATGTCTCCCGGCTGGAAGGCTTCCTTCAAGCGCTCGCCGGCCTCGGCGCGGCGCGTGAGAGCGACCTCGAGATCGCGCTTGAGCTTCTCGAGGCCCTCGGGGGTCAGCAAAACAGGTTCGGTTAGATCCATACCCAGCCTTGATTGAATAATAGCCCGGCGTATGGACCCCTCTGATCTCAGGGCCGACCTCGCCGAACGGCTGGCGAATGATAGGCCAATCGATGCGGAAACGTTCAATGCGGCCTGCTTCATGCTCTCGCGCGCGCTCGAAAATCTCGAGTTCAGCGTGCCCGAGGCGGCGCCTTTGGTGCGCCGCCTGCTGAGGGTGGCGGGGCGGGTCGTCATCGACACCGCCACGCCTGACGCCTCCGCCGAGGTGTGGCCGAGCACGCAGGAGATGGCCATCCAGTGGATCGACGAAGCCCTGCGCGCGCTGGGCTACGAGGCGGTCGCCTCTTCTAGTTGATCAGCCGCGCCGCGGGTGGCACCGGCGAGTAGTTCGGGTTGAAGTCGATGCCCGCCTGGCCGCCGCCGGCGACCTTCGCCGTGTAGCAGATGACCTGGCCCGCAAGCGGCGAGCGGTCGCCACCGCTGATCGTCCAGTCCATGCCCGGCGTGTAGATGGTGCCGATGTATTGAGTCGACGCGCCCCCGTTCATGGTCGCGGCGCACGTGTTGGCGGCCGGAGCGTAGATGACGATCCAGTTGTACTGCACGCCGCTGAAGACGTATGTCGCGCCCTGCGAGTTCTGGCTGAAGCACGAACCATTGGGAAAGTAGAACTGGACGCCGCCGGGCGTGATGGCAGAGCCAAGGCAGGGTGAGTTGATGTTGCCTGGGACCGGTGAGGGCTGGCAGTAGTTTTCATTGGCCACGTCACCCGCGGTGTAGGGCGGGTACTCGAGCGACATGGGAGCGTTCTCCTGCGACAGCAGGTTGGCGGGCGGAGGGCAGTTGCTGAAACACTGCGGCGGCTGCTCGTCGTCGGTGGGAGTGCAGTTGATGGTTCGGGTCTGGGCGTAGCACGTGACCGCCGGGTTGGCGATGATCGTGTCGTTGATGTCGTAGAGGGAGGCGCCGGCCGCCGGCGGGACGGCCGCCGCCGCCGCGCCCAGGGTCCACGCGGTGCCGTTGGGGAACGGACCGATGGCGGAGCCGTTGACGAAGCCGGGAGCGTCGAAGCGGGAGACCCAGCCGAAGTGCGACTGGATTCCGTCACAGCCCGATGGGTTCAGGTAAACGTTGTAGTACTGGGCGCCCGGCGCGTTCCGGGTGATGTTGACGCTGACCCCGATGTTGGATGGTGAATGCAGCGAGCCGACCACCGCGTTCGGCGTCAGGTGGCATGACGACGGCGCGCTCTCACGCCGGCATCCCGGCGCCGCGAAGCAGGGGTTTGGCGAGACAGTGGGATCAACGAACCGGTCGTAGCGGACCGAGGTCACCTCGACGCCCCAGCGGTTGTTGCGGCTCTTGGTGTCCGAGACCCCGGAGTGGCAGCCGGCAGGCGTCAGCGGCGACAGGTCGGTGCACGCCGGTGCGAGGAGGATCGTCTGTCCGACGGCAGCGTTGGTGACCGTGAAGTGTCCCGAGCACGTGACGCCGTTCTGGTCCCAGAACTGCGGGTTCGCGACTGAGGCTGTCCCCGGGGCCGAATACAGCTGCTCGTCGGGCGCCCGCAGCTCATTGGAGACAAAGCTCCCGTTGGCGTCCGAGGTGTAGTTATTGAGCCAGTTGTAGACTCCGGCATCGAGGAACGCGCAGCTGGCCGAGCCACCGCTGAGGTGGAAGCTGTTGTATTGGCCCGGCCGCATCTCGGTCCACGTGCCACGGTTGTACTGGCTGTAGGCCTCGGCGGTCGGGTAATAGGGAACCGAAGTGGCCAGGAAGCCGGGGTCGGGCAGGGTCGGCGCGGGGACGATCGCCGAGCCGGCGATCTCCCCGGCGTTGGGGTCGCAGGGCGGTGAATGCGGGACATAGCCCGGGTCGGAGTTGTAGCAGTAGTACTGCGCGTCTGAACAGTTCGAGCCGGCCGCGCCATAGCAGTTTCCCGCCTCGTGCAGGTTGCTGTCGAGGCACGCCTGGCCGTTGCTGTACACATCGCCAAGCACGGTCAGCTGAGCCGACCCGGTGAGGTTCATGGAGCACTTGTCGGTGCTCAAGGTCAGCAGCGCAGGCGTTTGCCTCTGGTTGCCGACGATGGACGTGGCGGTCGCGCTGATCGGGATCGTTTTCGATCCGCCGAATATCTGCATGAACGCCAGCGGCAGGCTGTGGTTCGTCGTGTAGACGAACTGGTAGCCGTTGAACTGCGTGTCCGTCGCCACGATCGTCAGCGAGTAGCCGCCGCCGAACGTGTAGTCGTAGGTGTCCTGGTCGAGCGCGCCGGTCGGGCCGACGTACGCATGTGTGTGCGAAGACGTCTGGATGCCGGTGTAGATCCGCAGGTTGCGCTGGTACAGAGCAACGGACTGGTTGATCGACAGGGTGAGGTCGGTGTAGTTCTCGAACCAGTCGCCGGCCGCCAGGGCCGATGCGTCGACAGCAGCTTGCTGGTCGCGCCGGTCGACATAGCCTCGGCCTGAGTCGATCGCCAGCCCCAGCATGCCGAACAGCACGAGGATAAGCAGCGCGATCAGGATGATCGCCTGGCCTTCTTGCAAGTTCCGCTTGCGCGCGGGCTTAGTTCGAGTACTCAGCACGGTAGACCGCATATGCAGTGATGACGACGTTGTTGCCAACTGCTTGCTGTATCAGTGGAGTGATCGGCTGGAACGTGTACCAGAGCGTCACTTTGATCGGCTCGTTGCCGGTCGCGGGAGTCACGTTGTTGCATCCCGCGCCCATGTTCGGCGGCGGGTAGGACCCCAGGCCGCCGCGCGGCCCGTTCGGTGTGCCGTTCCCGGCGGTGCTCGGGTCCGTGATGAAAATCCAGCCGGTGTTGACGGCCGGCTTCGACGGGGACCCTTGCGGGATTCCACCGTTGGGCAGGGGGCCGTTCGGACAGGCGGGGTTGTTGGCGAGGTTCATGATCACGGCGTGGCCGGCGATCGCGTTCGCGACATCGGTGTCGGTAGGCCACGTGTGTGAAGCGCCATTGGGATCGATGAAGTAGGAGGCTCGCACCGCGACCCGGGCGCCCTCGTTGGCGGCTTGCTGGAGCGTGATGTACAGGTAAAGCCCGCGGCCGAAGTCGATGATGCCGAACGTCAGCAGCAGGATGACGGGCGCGATGATCGCGAACTCGGTCAAGCCCTGCGATCGCTCGCTTCGGAGGTATGCCTTCAGCTTTTCGAGTCGTTCCTTCATGGCTTGCCCTGGATCGTGAAATGCTCGTTGTAGGCGAGGTTCAGACCGGAGCCGAAGAGTGACTGGATGAAAGGTGTGATGAGCTGGAATCGCATCAACAGCGCGACGTTGATGTCACCCAACCAGTAAGAGTTGTCCGTCGGGTGGGCGGGCATCGTGCCGGTGGCAGTCCCGTTGGGACCCGTGTAGCAGATATACACGTTCACGTTCTGCGAGGCGGCTGGAAAAGCCGCCGCGGGGTAGGGCTTGTTGCTGACTCCGTTGCCGTCCGTGGGAGCCAGGCACCCGCCGGCGCTCATCAGGTGGATCTGGCTGTCCTGAAACCCGGCGCCGTAGAGTCCCTGCTTGACCGCGGTCATGACGTCCGCGTCGTCCAGGAAGTTGTTTTCCCGAGACGCGGTGTTGAACCAGGCTCCGTGGCGGGCACCTTCGCGCGCAGCTCCCTGGAGGCTGACCGAGAAGTAGAAGGCCCGGGATAGGTCGAGCAACCCCATCACCAGCAGCAGCAGGACCGTCGAGGAGATGGCGAACTCCACCAGCGACTGACCGCGCTGCCGTCTGCGGTGAACGCGCGTTCGACCTCCAGTCGGCATCGTCAGCCGACATTTAAGCAATCGGGAAAGCATTCTGTTCCCGCTAACGCGGAAAAAAGCCTTTTCGTTCGCCCAATACGCAAGGAATCTGTAAGGTCGGCTTGGCGGCTAGCGAATGGGGTCCAGGATGGGGGCTTCAAGTTGGACCATGCTGAGCACCTTGCGGCGGCTCCCAGATCGGAGATCGACCTTCCGCAGGAGTCGTGCGCGCCGGCCCTCGAGCCCCCCGGCATGTTCTGGCATTCGCCGCCGGGCGTCCTCGACGACTGAGAGCGCGCCTCCGGGATCGCGTCGGCGCCATTCGAGCAGGCGTGCTCGGGCTAGCGACACGCGCATATCGTCGCTGACGCTGGCTTCGAGCCATCGCAGCAGCTGGTCGGCCGCCGCGATCGAACCTCTTCGCAACAGGCGCCGAGTGAGCAGCAATCCGGCCGTCGCCGCTGCCTCACCCTTGGCAAAAGCGGTCGCGTTGCGCAGCGCTCGCCATCCGTCGGCGCGTGCACCGCGCCGCCAGCGATGGCGTCCGAGGGCGAGCCAATCCTCGGCGTTCATGTCCAGGTCCCCGCCGCGCAGGCGGCGGAGCAGTCGCGAGTGGAGATGGACGAGGCTGATCACGTCGAGTCGGTTGTGTTCGAGCGCGGCCTCCAGAAAATCAAGGGAGCCGGCGCGCAAGAAATCGAAGTACGCGTCCGGCACCAGTGCGCTCGGCAGTGGATCGTCGCGCTCGTAACCAAGCACTCGCTGCTCCACGAATCGCAGCGTGCAGCTCTCGAGTCGATGCTTGTACAGGGCTCTCACCAGCGTCAACAGATCGACGTGCGAGGCGTGTGTGAGCTCGCCCGGCATTCGTGCCATGACCCAGCGGGTGCGCAAGACCGGCAGGTCGAACGACCCGCCATTGAACGTGGCGAGCCCATTGGCCGGTTCCAGCTCCTCCTGCAGGGCATGGAGGAAGGCGGACTCCATCCCAGGTTCGGGTAGGAAGAGCTGCGCGACGCGAAGCCCGCAGTCGATGGGCCTTGCCACGGCCACCGCGAAAACGTAGGTGCCCGCTCCGCCTGTCAGCCCGGTCGTCTCGGTGTCGACGTAGGCGACGTTTCCTGGATCGGGGTCGAGCGCAGGAAGGGCGAGCACGTCCTGGCGCATCGCCGCGACGCCGAAAGGTGTGCTCAGCTCAGCGAAGCCGCGCGGCAGCTGATAGCTTCGCGGCGGTCGAGGTCGCGGTGGCGCGCCTAGACGGGTAAGGCGCTCGCGGAGCAGAGTTTCAGACATGCTTCTTTCGCTCCTTCCACGAGATGTAGAGGCCCGACGCAGGAAGGACAACCGGCCGCGCAAGGGCAATCACGGACCAGAGCCGCGGCGTTTTCGAGCAGCTCGCGATGCAGCTCGTACATGCGGGACGCGAAACCGACGCCACCGGGGTAGACCTCGAAGAGGGTGACAGTCGGTAGCTGTGTGGTCACCGAGCGCACCTCGGCGACCGAGCCCAGGTCGCGCGGGTCGCACATCAGTCGCAAGCTCGCGACGTGGCGCAGGGAGTGGGCCATCCCCTGCAACCCCGCCTCCAGGGTCTCGGCGCCCAGGGAATGCCACAAGCCCGCATCGACCGAGATCCAGTAGCCGGTCGTGTGCAGCGTTTGCTCGGGAAGATGAATGGGCCCCGCGCCGATGTTCTCGTGCGTGTGGAACCGAATCTTCTTGAACATGCTGGCGAGAGACGTGATCTTTACCTCGCCGTGGCTTCGCGTCAGGCCATCGCCGTCTGGACCGGCAAATATCTCGAGCACCTGCACGGTGACCGATGCCAACGCGTCGGTGTAGTAGTCGACCGCCACCGGCCGGACGTAGGCCTTCTTCTCGTCCCAGTCAAGACGGTCGACGTGGTACTGCGCGCCTTCGTGCAGGTAGACAGCTTCTTCGTGCAGCAGCACCGGCGCGGTGAACTGATCCATCTCGCCGATCACCTGCGGGCGCGGTTGCGACGTGTCGATGATCACGACGTTGTCGGCGAGGATGCGGCGAAGGTGTACCTCTTCGGCGGGAAACGCCTGCCGGCTCCAGAACCAACGGCCGTCCGACCGCGTCACAGAACCGTCTTCCTCGAAAAGCTTCAGCAGCTCCTGGATGTCAGCCGATCCCAGCCGCTCGTCGTCCATGAATGGAAGCTCGAACAACCCCGCCTGCAGATGCGCGGCGAGCAAGAGCAGGTTGTCGGGATCGATGAGGCCTTCCTCGGGATCGGTGCCGAGGAAATACTCGGGATGGCGGACGATGAACTGGTCGAGAGGCGAGCTGGACGCGACAAACACGCCCACCGACCCAGACCGTCGTCCCGCGCGGCCCAGCTGCTGCCAGGTCGACGCGATGGTCCCCGGGTAGCCGACCAACACCGCGCACTGCAGGCTCCCGATGTCGATGCCCAGCTCGAGCGCGTTGGTGCTGACGACCGCGGTGATATCGCCGTTGCGCAAACCTGCCTCGATCTCGCGCCGGTGCAGCGGCAGGTATCCGGCGCGATAGCCTCGCACTCGCTTCGCGGCGTCGAGTCGCGGCGCGAGTTCTTCCCGCAGGTAGCTCAGCATCACCTCGACCTGCAGCCGGCTGCGGCAGAACACGATGGTCTGCACGCCGGCGCGGATCCAGGGGGCCGCGATCCGCCGGGCTTCGAGCATCGAGCTGCGCCTGATGCCCAGGTCCCTGCTCACGAGTGGCGGGTTGTAGAAGACCAGGCGGCGTTCGCCGCGCGGCGCGCCGCTGCGCTCGACGAGCGCGATGTCGTCCTCCTCGAGCAATCGCTTCGCGAGCTCAAGCGGGTTGCGGATGGTCGCTGATGCGCAGATGAATTTCGGATTGGATCCATAGAAGGCGCAGATCCGCTTCAGCCGGCGGATGACATTTGCGACCTGGCTGCCGAACAGGCCGCGATACGTGTGGAGCTCATCGATGACCACGAACTCGAGACTTGAGAACAGTCGCCGCCATCGCGTGTGATGTGGAAGCAGGCCGGTGTGCAACATGTCGGGGTTTGTCATCACCACGTGTCCGCCTTCGCGGATCGCGGTCCTGCGGCCAGGAGGCGTGTCGCCGTCGTACGTATCGACGCGGACTTCGATCGGGAGACCCGCCTTGAGCGCCCCAAGCTCGGCGAGCTGGTCCTGCGCCAGCGCCTTCGTTGGATACAAGTAGAGGGCGCGTTGCTCAGGGTGCTCGAGCAGTCGCTGCAGGATGGGGAGGTTGTAACAAAGCGTTTTTCCGCTGGCCGTGGGGGTGACGACCACCAGGTTCCGGCCGCGACGGACAGCCT
>VBEG01000119.1 GCA_005882115.1 Chloroflexota bacterium | reverse complement strand
GAGGCCATGACCGTGCGCGACTCCTCACTTTCCTCGTGCACGCAGTCGATCATCGCGGCCGAGGTGGGACACGTCCAGCTTGCGCACGACTACCTGGGCGAGGCGGCCCTGATGGACATCAACGACCTCGAGCACAACGTGCGCGACGGCGTGCACATGGGCTCACTCGCCGGGGCATGGCTCGCCGCGGTGCACGGGCTCGGCGGCATGCGACACCACGGCGAGTCGTTGGGATTCCGCCCGCGCCTGCCTCGAGCGATTCGCAAGTTGACCTTTCGGGTCATCTTTCTGGGACGCCTACTCAAAGTGAGCTTCGACCACCGACAGGCGACGTACAGCCTGGTCCGCGGCCGGCCCATCACATTCGACCACTATGGCAAGGCGATGCGACTCGTGCCCGGTCGTTCCGCAGTGCGCGGAATCCCCGAACTGAAAGCGCCGCCCGAGCCCAAGCAGCCTTTCGGCCGAGCGCCGGCCCGCCGAGGCCAGCAGAGACCGCGCATGCTGCGGCCTCGACCGGCTAAATCGTCAGGTCCCTAGCCCTTACTTCATCTCCGCCGTGGCGCCGGCTTCCTTCAGTCGCGCGACCGCCTTTTCGGCGTCGGCCTTCGCGACGTTCTCGAGCACCGGCTTCGGGGCCGCGTCGACCAGGTCCTTCGCTTCTTTCAGACCTAGCTGCGTCAGCTCGCGGACCGCCTTGATCACGTTGATCTTGCTGTCGCCGACCGCGGTCAGGGTGACGGTGAACTCTGTCTGCTCCTCTTCCGCCGGAGCCGCTTCGCCGCCCGCCGCCGGACCCGCCGCCGCGGCCGCGGCCACCGGGGCCGCCGCCTTGATGCCGAACTCGTCCTCGATCGCCTTCACAGCCTCAACCACGTCGAGGATGCTCCAGTCCTTGAGGGCCGCCACGAACTCTTTCGGGGTGATCTTCGTCGCCGCCATTTACGCTGCCTCCAGTTTTGATTTGTACGCGTCCAGCACTCCCAGAAGCTGCTGAACAGGGGTTTGCATGATTCCGACCAGCTGAGCAACCGGTGACTGAAGCGTGCCCAAGAGCTGGGCAAGCAGGGAATCGCGGGACGGTAGGTCGGCCAGCTGCTTGACCTGGTCCGGCGAAAAAACTCGGCCTTCGACAAGGCCGCCCTTGACATCGAGCTTCAACCGCGTGGTCCGCACGAATTCGTTGATGAGCTTCGACGGCAGGCTCAGGTCGTCGTAACCGAACGCGATCGCGACCGGGCCTTCGAGCTCCGCCTTCAGGTCGGCCACGCCGGCCGCGTCCGCCGCGCGGCGGGCGAGCGTGTTCTTGACGACGCGGTATTCGACGTCGCCGGTGCGCAGCTTGCCGCGCAGCTCCTGGAGCTGTGTCACGGTAAGGCCGCGGTAGTCGGTCAGCAGAGCGACCTTGGCCTTGCGCAGCTTCTCGGTCAGAAGCTCGACCTGTTCCGCTTTTTGTTCCTTACGCGCCTTGGGCAATAAAAAATCCTCCCCGCCCGACACATCAAGGCAGGAAGGATCTACATGTCCTTCATTTACAAGTGCCTCGGTAGGAAATTAAGCCGGTTCGCGCCGGCGCCTACGGTCTAGGGCAGACCGCTGATTATACGGAACGCTTCTGCTGCCAATCCTCGCGCAGCAGCTCGGTCAGGATGTGGTCCCGCCACTCGCCGTCGATGAAGCGGTCACGCGTCCAGCGGCCGACATCCTTGTAGCCTGCCGCGCGCTGCGCTCGGGCGCTCGCCTCGTTGCCGGCCAGGTACCCGGACTTGAGCTTGCGCAGCGGCGTCTGCGTGAACGCATAGTCGGCCCGGAGCTGCATCAGCTCCCTCCCCAAGCCCTTGCCCCACACCGACTTATCGCCGAGCACGGTTCCGGTGGTCCCGAAGCCGTGTTTCCAGTCGATCCGCACGATGCTGGTGCCCCCGACGACGCGGCCCACGTGCTCGACGACCCAGAACACCGAATCCGGATCGCGCGCCATGCGGTCCAGCCATTCCTTTTCGGCGTCGAGCGACGGCGGATTCTGCAGCTTGAGAAAACGAGTGACCTCGAGATCGTCGAACCACGTGATCATCACCACCGCGTCGGCCGGCTGCGGTGGCCGAAGCCTGACCAGCTTGCCTTCGAGGATCGGCCCGTACATGGCCGCAGAGGTTAGCTAACTGGCGACGTGGAGCTTGGCCGCTTCCTTGACGTCCACCGGGACGGAGGGGCCCTGCGTCGACGTCAGGAAGAACGTGCGCAGGTACTGGCCCTTCGACGTCGACGGCTTGTTGCGGATCAACGCGTCAACCAGGGTGCTCAGGTTCTCGTGGAGCTGCTTCGAGTCGAACGACACCTTGCCGATCGGCACGTGAATGATCCCGAACTTGTCCGTCCGGAACTCGACCTTGCCGCCCTTGGCGTCGCGCACCGCTCGCCCCACATCGTTGGTGACCGTGCCTGACTTCGGGTTCGGCATCAGGCCGCGCGGGCCGAGGATCTTGCCCAGCGGTCCGACCTTGGCCATCATGTCGGGCGTCGCGATCGCCGAGTCGAAGTCGGTCCAGCCCTCGGAAACGCGCTTGACGAGATCGTCGCCGCCGACCACATCGGCGCCCGCCTCCTGAGCCTCCCGCGCGCGGTCGCCGGCGGCGAACACGGCCACGCGAACCTTCTTGCCGGTGCCGTTGGGCAGGACGACCGAGCCGCGCACCATCTGCTCCGCGTGGCGAGGATCGACCCCAAGCCGGATGTGAGCTTCAACGGTGGCGTCGAATTTGGAGATCGAGGTGTCACGGACAATCTGACAGGCGATCTCGGGCTCGAGGCCGCCGTTCCCGTTGCCCCCGACAGCAGCCTCCACCTTCTTGGCCGCTTCGATGTACTTCTTGCCGCGCTTCTTCGGCATTACTCGACCACTTCGAGGCCCATCGAACGCGCCGTGCCCTCGATCATCTTCATAGCCGCTTCGGTGTCGTACGCGTTGAGGTCCTTGCTCTTCGCGTCGACGATCTGGCGTACCTGCGACCGCGTGATCCGTCCGACCTTCTCGCGGTTTGGCTTCGCTGAGCCTTTCTCGACGCCCGCGGCACGCTTGAGCAGCTGCACCGCCGGCGGGGTCTTGAGGACAAACGAGAAGCTGCGGTCCTCGAAGATCGTGATCAGTGCGGGCACGACGTCACCGGCCTGCTGAGCCGTGCGCTCGTTGTAGGCCTTGGTGAACTCCATGATGTTGATGCCGTGCGGGCCGAGCGCGGTGCCGACGGGCGGCGCGGGCGTGGCCTTGCCGGCCTGCAGCTCGAGTTTGAGCACCGCGCGGACTTTCTTCTTGCCCATGGTTCGTTAGTGGACCTTTTCCACCTGCTAGTGGACCTTTTCCACCTGCAGGAGGTCGAGCTCGACCGGCGTCTCGCGGCCGAACATGTTGACCAGCACCTTGAGCTTGCCCTTCTCGGGGTTGATCTCGTCGACCTTGCCATGGAAGTCGGTGAACGGTCCGTCGACCACGCGCACCGATTCGCCGACTTGGAACTCGACGCGGATCTTCGGCGCCTCCTGCTTCATCTGCTTTTGGATCGCGCGGACCTCTTTCTCCTGCAGAGGTACCGGGCTGTTGGCGGAGCCGACGAAGCTGGTCACGCCTGGAGTGTTGCGAACGACGAACCACGACTCGTTCGACATCTTCATCTTGACCAGGATGTAGCCGGGGAAGATGCGCTTCTGGACATGGCGGCGCTTGCCGTCTTTGATCTCGATCTCGTCTTCCATCGGAACAAGGACCTGGAGGATCTTGTCCTGCATGTCCATCGACTCGATGCGCTTCTCGAGGTTCTTCTTGACCTTCTCCTCATGCCCCGAGTAGGCATGCACGACGTACCACTGCGCGTCGTCGTCGGCCGTCGATTGTGTTTTTTCGACGGCCATCAGTGGACCCCGTTGTTGTAGATCGTCCGCTTGGCGGCCTCGGCAAGCACGTAGTCGGTGCCTCCGATGAAGATGCCGAGCACGATCACGGTGAAGATCACGACCAGCGTGTAACGGTATAGCTCGGGGCCGGTGGGCCAGACCACCTTGCGCAGCTCGTCGTAGACGTCGCGCAGGAACGGGCCGATGCCCTGTCGGGCGGCCGGTTCGTCGCGCTTGCGGGCGGTTACTGCCATGTGTCGGTTACTTGGTCTCCTTGTGAGGTGTGTGCTTGTGGCACCACTTGCAGTACTTGCTGAGCTCGATCCGGTCGGGATCGTTCTTCTTGTTCTTCACAGTGGTGTAGTTGCGCCTTTTGCAGACGCCGCAGGCGAGGCTGATGATGTCTTCCATGGTTGGCTCTTTGGTTGGGAGAAAGAAAAAAGCCTAGGTTTCCTAGGC
>VBEG01000017.1 GCA_005882115.1 Chloroflexota bacterium | reverse complement strand
GCGATTATCCGCCACGAAAGGCTGCAGGAGGTCCAGGACGTACTGGACGAGTGCGGCGTGTCGGGGGTGACGGTCACGGAGGTCAAGGGATGCGGCGCCCAGCGCGGCTACACCGAGAAGTACCGCGGCGCCTCCGTCCACATCTCGCTCCGGCCGCGTCTCAAGGTCGAGGCGGTGATGAAATCCGAAATCGTGGCGACCGTGGTCGACAAACTCGCCGTCGCCGGGCGCACGGGCAACGGCGAGGTGGGAGACGGGAAGATCTTCGTCATCGGCATCGAGGACGCGGTCCGCATCCGCACCGGCGAGCACGGTCCCGAAACCGTCCAGCACGCCGAACGCGCGATGTGGGGCCACTGAGACATGAGAGGCGGGGCGCGGCAAACCTCGGCCCGTCCGTCCTCGTCCCCAGCGTCACTTTGGCGGCCGGCTTCACGCCGGCCGCGACTCTGTTTTCAACGTCTGCCAGACGTTGCTACGAGTGACTAGTTAGAAGAATCCGAACCGTATACCGGAAAGAGAGCAGGCCCGGCGCGAAG
>VBEG01000016.1 GCA_005882115.1 Chloroflexota bacterium | reverse complement strand
TCTCAATGTCCCCACATCGCGCGTTCGGCGTGCTGGACGGTTTCGGGACCGTGCTCGCCGGTGCGGATGCGGACCGCGTCCTCGATGCCGATGACGAAGATTTTCCCGTCTCCCACCTCGCCGTTGCCCGTGCGTCCGGCGACGGCGAGTTTGTCGACCACGGTCGCCACGATTTCGGATTTCATCACCGCCTCGACCTTGAGCCGCGGCCGGAGCGAGATGTGGACGGAGGCGCCGCGGTACTTCTCGGTGTAGCCGCGCTGGGCGCCGCAGCCCTTGACCTCCGTGACCGTGACCCCCGACACGCCGCACTCGTCCAGTACGTCCTGGACCTCCTGCAGCCTTTCGTGGCGGATGATCGCGACCACCATCTTCATCGCGCGCTCTCCGTTCGCCGTGGTCATGCCGGCGACACCTCCTTGTGCGTAGCGGGTGTGGGTTCAAACTCCGGGTGCGGGTTGACGGTCGGCGTGTCCGCGGGTCGGTAGACGCCGCCGGGCACCGGCATGAACGACTCGGGGTATCCCCACATCCCGTGCTCGCTGATGTCCAGGCCCTCCATCTCTTCGCCGGCGCTGACGCGGAGCCCGACGGTCTTCTTGATAACCCAAAAGAGTCCGTAGCTCAAAACGAAGACTGTCGCGAAAGCAGCCACCACCGCGATCGCCTGGGCGCCGAGCTGGTGGAAGCTCCCGGTGTAGAAGAGTCCACCCTGGCCGACGCCGTTGAACTTCGCCAGCGCGGGTACTGTGAACAGCCCGCAGCTCAAGGTGCCCCAGATTCCCGCCAGGCCGTGCGCCGGCAGGGCGCCGACGGGGTCATCGAGGTACTTATCGATCGCAAGCACGCCGACGACGACGATCACGCCGGCGACTGCACCGATCACGATCGCGGCCCACGGCTCAACGTAGCCGGAAGGCGCCGTGATGGCGACGAGCGCTGCGATCGCCCCGTTGCCGATCATTCCGACGTCCATCGTCTTTGTGATCGCATAGACGCTGATCAGCGCCGCGACCGCGCCCGCCGCCGCGGCGAGGTTGGTGACGACGATGACGTCAGCGAAGTGGAGGTTCGTTGCGTTCAGCGTCGAACCGGGGTTGAAGCCAAACCATCCGAACCACAGGATCAGTACGCCGAGCTGAGCGAGCGGCATGTTGTGGCCGGGGATCGCGTTCGACCGCCCGCGCTCGTACTTGCCGATGCGAGCACCGAGCAGCAAGAGTCCGGCGAATCCAGCAGTAGCGCCGGTCAGGTGGACGACAGTCGAGCCCGCGAAGTCCTGGGCCCCAAGCGTCGCCATCAGGAAGCCACCGCCGAAGAGCTGGTGGCTGATGAGCGGATAGATGAAAGCCGCGAACGGGATGCCGAAAAGGATGTAAACGATGAACTTGGTGCGCTCGATCATCGTGCCCCAAACGATCGCGAGCGAGACGGCGCAGAAGACAAACTCGAAGAACCACTTGGCTGCGGCGGGCGCGGTGCTGAATGCGATCGCCGGGAGGTCCAAAGTGGAGCCCGGGCTGAAGGTTGGGAAGAAGCCGCTGCCGCCGATGACGGCGAAGATGCCACCTGCGCCGAACGCAAATCCGAAGCCCAGCGCCCAGTAGGAGATGGAGCTGACGCTCAGATTGGTGACAACCTTGGCGACCACGGTGCCGACGTTCTTCATGCGACTGAAGCCGACCTCGAGCATCGCGAAGCCGGCCTGCATGAACATCACAAGGCAGGCGGCAACGATCACCCAAACCGTGTCAGCCGCGATGCCGGCAGCTTGACCAGCGGTCGTGTCGTCGGCAAGCACCGCGATAGGCAGCAGCGCGGCGGCCCACGCGGCGGCGGCTGCGATCGCGATCACGCGCCGTCGGCGGTGTAACGCTTTCCAGAAATCCCTAGGTACCGGCAACGACGTCACCTCCGTTCGTTCTCCCTGACGCCAGCGGGTCGCGCCGGCTGATGCGGCAGAGCCTAGGATTGCCGCCCGGCTCGCCAAAACGTGTGAACCCGACAAATCAGAACCGCCTGACTCGTGGGTTTCGCACGGGAGACACGCGGTTGTGGATAAGCCATTTTCGTGTCAAACGCACGGAAAGCGCCGGCTCGAGTTCGTAGCACTCTCACCTGATTGTTTGCGAGGCACCTTCCTACGATCACCGTGGGGCCCGTCAAATCTCTGGAATCTCGTGGAGGGTGTTCATGGCAGTAGAGGCAAAATCGGTCAGCAAGACCAAACCGGTGAGCAAGACCAGTCCGCGCGAAGTGCTCGAGCGGGCGAAGGCAGAGGGCGTCGAGGTCGTCGACGTGCGTTTCATCGACCTTCCCGGCACCTGGCAGCATTTCAGCCTGCCCATCGGCGAGCTGGAGGTCGACAGCTTCAAGGACGGCCTCGGATTTGACGGCTCGAGCATCCGCGGATTCCAGTCGATTGACGAGAGCGACATGCTCCTCATGCCGGACCCCGACTCGGCGACGATCGACCCGGTTCTTTCCCATAAGACGCTTTTCCTGATCTGCGACGTCGTGGACCCGATCAGCGGCGAGCCTTACTCCCGCGACGCGCGGTTCATCGCCAAGAAGGCGGAGGAGCACCTGCGCCGGACCGGCATCGCGGAAATCAGCTACTGGGGTCCCGAGGCCGAGTTCTATCTGTTCAACTCGCTCCGGTTCGACCAGAACGCCCACAGCGGCTACTACTACATCGACTCCGAGGAAGGCATCTGGAACTCGGGCAAGAACTCAGAGCCGAACATGGCGTTCCGGCCGCGGCACAAGGAGGGTTACTTCCCTGTCCCGCCGACCGACAAGCTGCAGGACCTTCGTTCCGAGATCATGCTCAAGCTCATCGAGGCGGGAGTGCGCGTCGAGGTGCAGCACCACGAGGTCGGCACCGCCGGGCAGGCCGAGATCGACATGCGGTTCGACTCGCTGACCAAGATGGGCGACAAGATGATGGTCTACAAGTACGTCATCAAGAACGTCGCCGCTCAGCATGGGTACGTCGCGACGTTCATGCCCAAGCCTCTCTTCCAGGACAACGGTTCCGGGATGCACGTGCATCAGAGCCTGTGGAAGGACGGCGAGAACCTTTTCGCTGACGCGAAGGGCTACGCCGGTCTCAGTCAGACCGCGATCTACTACATCGGTGGTTTGCTGAAGCACGCGGCGGCGCTGCTCGCCATCTGTGCGCCAACGACGAACTCGTACCGCAGGCTCGTGCCCGGTTACGAGGCGCCGATCAACCTCGTGTACTCGAAGCGCAACCGCTCGGCGTGCGTGCGCATCCCGATGTACTCGACCAACCCGAAGACCAAGCGCGTCGAGTTCCGCTCGCCCGACCCGGCCGCGAACCCGTACCTGGCGTTCTCGGCTTGCCTGATGGCCGGCCTCGACGGCGTCAAGAACAAGATCCTGCCGCCAGAGCCGGTGGACAAGGACATCTACGAGCTCGAGGGGGCGGAGAAGGCAAAGATCAAGTCAGTGCCCGGCTCGCTGGCCGAATCGCTGGACGCGCTCGAGAAAGATCACGCGTTCCTGCTCGAAGGCGGCGTGTTCACCGAGGACGTGATCGAGACCTGGATCGCCTACAAGCGCGAGAAGGAAGTCGATGCGATCGCGCTGAGGCCGCACCCGTGGGAGTTCATGCTCTACAGCGACGTCTGACCGAAGAAGCGTCGTTCATCGAGGGCCCCGGCTCACCCCGGGGCTCTTTTTTTTTGCGATCGAGCCTAGGCGCCGAGCATCGCGCGAGCCCGCAGGGCGATCGAGATTGCGACCCGCGTCTCGGCGTCGTCCAGCTTCAGGCCGGTCAGCGACTCGATACGCTCGACGCGATAGGTCATCGAGTTGATGTGGATGCCCAGGTTGCGCGCCGCCGCGCGGCGGATCCATCGCGCCGCCGACAGCGCCTCGAGAGTTTCCAGCAGTGGTGTGTCGCGCGACTGCGCGTACTGAAGGAGCGGCCCGAGCAGCTCGTTGACGAAACGGCTGAGGGCGTCGGGGCTCTGCACCTCGAGCAGGAGACGGAACGCGCCCAGGGAGCGATATGAGGCGACGCGCCCCCGGCTGCCCGCGCGGCGGGTCAGGCGCAAAGCCTGACGCGCCTCGATGTGCGACCGCGCCAGCTCGCCGACGCCATTCGCCAGGTTCCCGATACCAACCGACGCCGACCCGGGTTTCATCACCGGCGCCGCGGCCGACAACACCTGCGCGGCCAACTTCTCGACTGCCGGCAGGTCGGCGGCAAGCTCGTCCGGGACGAGGAAAACCGCCGAGGCCGAGCGGACCAGCGTGAGCGCGCCCGGCAGACGCGAGCGAATCAACCCGCTGAGCGCCGCGTCCAGGCGATCCTGCTGGCCCCGGGGGGCGAGCGTCGCCTCGGTCTTGTCATCGTCGGGTTCCAGCACCACGACCCACGCCCTTTGCGGCATTCGATGCCCGAGGCGTTCCGCCTGGCGGGCGATCCGCTCGGCTTCGTCCGGTTCGAGACCACCGGCGAGGACCTCCTCGACCAGGTCTCCGCGAAGGCGGCGCTCGACCTCCGCCGCGGCGCGCTCCTTGGAAAGCTCGAGGGCAAGCACCGTCGAGCCATGCTCCAGGGCTCGGAGCCGACCCTCGGGGTCGACCGATTCTTCGTCGACACCCACCGCCAGCAACGCGAGCGTCTCAGCGCCCGCACGCACCGGCACCACGTCAAGTGGGCGTGCGGGGCGACCCGCGTTGATCCTTACCTCCCGGGCCGAGGCGCCGATCGCGGGGACATGGATTCGCTGCGGCATCCCGTCGGAATGCTCTCCCGCGCCGCGGACGCGATAGCCGTCGCCCGAGTACAGCGCCGCGCGTCCGCCGGCCAGCGATCCGATGACCTCCAGGATCAACCGGATCCCCGCCCCGTCGAGCGAGAGCTTGGTGAACCGCTCGTGGATGTCGTGCGACAGACGGATCTCGGCGAGCTGGACCTCAGTGCGGCGCTGCAACTCGCTCCGCTCGAGGATGCCGGCCACCTGCGCGGCGATGGCGCGCAGGAAGTCGATATCACCCGAGTCGAACTCACGCCTCTCGGTGCTCTGCACGTTCAGCACCCCGACCAGCCGCGGTCCTGACTCGATCGGCACCGACGCCATGGAGTGAAAGCGGTCCTCGTCCAGTCCCGGCACCCACTTCCAGTGCGGCTCCTTGCTGACGTCCGGTACCACCGCCGGCCGCCGCGAGTCCGCCACCCAGCCGGTGATGCCCTCGCCGACCTTCATGGTCACCTTGCCCACCATGTTCTCGTTCAGCCCGTTGGTCGCCGTGAGCAGGAGCTGTTCGTTCGGCGCGAGAAGGTAAAGGGAGCAGACATCGGTCCCGATCGCCGACGTGGTCTCGCGAATGATCAGCTCGAGCAGCTCGTCGGGCCGCTGAGTCGAAGCCGCCGCCTGGGCCAGGCGGACGAGGAAGTTGAGCTCCCGTGCGGCGAGGCTCGAGTCGGCCACGCCAGAAGCCGCGCCCACCGCATGCAGATTGCGCCTTGCTTTCACGCCATGTCTCGTGTCAACAACACTATGGATAACGCCTTGGCTAGTGTGACCGATACAGGCTCGACCTGCTCAAAGGTTGGCGTTAGATTTAGCCCCGGGTGACATCTCAACGCCGGGGAGAGTGGCGGGAGCACTTCGCCGGAGTTGACGTGCCGGTGCCGCTGCATGGCGGGTCAACCGTCACGGGGATCAACTTCGACAACGCCGCCAGCACGCCTCCGCTGGCTCGGGTGCGCGACATGGTCAACCGTTTCTCCGACCTCTACTCGAGCGTGCATCGCGGGACCGGGTACAAATCCCGTCTGTCGACCGAGGCCTACGAGGACGCTCGCGAGATGGTCTCCGGGTTCCTCGGCGTGGACGAGAAGAGCCAGGTCGTGATCTTCGTCAAAGGCACCACCGACGCTCTCAACCGGATCGCCGCGGAAGAGGCGAGGCTCGACGGCCGCCAGGTCCTCGTCACCGAGATGGAGCACCACGCGGACCTGCTGCCCTGGCGCCACCGAAGCGGCCACGTCATGGTCGGTCTGTCACGCGATGGCCACATCGAT
This sequence comes from Chloroflexota bacterium, assembly GCA_005882115.1. Lineage (GTDB taxonomy): Bacteria > Chloroflexota > Dormibacteria > Dormibacterales > Dormibacteraceae > 40CM-4-65-16. The sequence goes on along the minus strand of VBEG01000016.1, from coordinate 10,120 downwards.
CTGGAAGCGATCGAGTATGCGCTGAAAAACGCCGACGGCAGGATCAGCCTCGTCGCGGTGTGCGGCGCTTCCAATGTCACGGGGTTCGTCTCCCCCATTCATGAGGTGGCGGAGCTCGCGCACCGCTTCGGCGCTCGCGTGTCGGTCGATGCGGCGCAGCTGGCACCGCACCACCGCATCGAGGTCCGCCCCGCCGGCGACCCGGGCCACCTCGACTTCGTATCGCTGTCGGGACACAAGATGTACGCGCCGTACGGGGCCGGCGTGCTGGTCGCGCCGCGCGATTTCTTCTCGGGCGCGCCTGAGGTCATGGGCGGCGGCGCGATCGACATCGTCACGTGGGACGACACCGTTTGGACAGATCTCCCCGACCGCGAGGAGGCCGGGTCGCCCAACGTCATCGGCGCGGTTGCGCTCGGCGTCGCCATCGAAACGATGCTCGAGCTCGGCTTCGACGCGATGCTCGACGACGAGCTGACGATCGGCCGGCGGCTGCTCGCGGGTCTGAGTGGCATTTCCGGCGTGAGCGTGCTGGGCGGCGTCGAGCCGCGCGATCCTGGCGGGCGACTCGCGCTGGCGAGCTTCGTCGTCGAGGGTCTGCATCACGGCCTCGTGGCCGCCGCCTTGAGCCACGAGTGGGGCATTGCCGTCCGCCATGGTTGTTTTTGCGCGAACCCTTACGTCTTCCACCTGCTTCATATGAGCAGGGACGACGTGGAGGCGGTGGAAGGCGAGGTGACGGCGGGCCGTCGGAAAGCACTGCCAGGAGCGGTGCGCGCGAGCCTCGCGCCGTACAACACCGAGGCCGAGGTCGACCGGTTCCTCGAGGCGGTCAGGCAGATCGCCCGCGGCCGCATCAAGTCGACTTATGAGCAGGCTGCCGACGGAACATACGCACCGTCCGGCGGCTGGCCGCGCATCCCCAGCCCGCTCCACGCCATGGTGAAACGCGAGGCTCGGGCGTGATCAAGCTGATTGTCGAGATCCTGCTCGCGATCTTCCTGCACCCCGTTGCTTTCATCCTGTGCGTGATCGACATCGTCAACCGGGAGGACCTCGTCGGCTTCTGGAAGGTCCTGTGGATCGTGATCACGTTCATCTGGGGCATCGGCCCGATCCTTTACGTCCTGCTAGGCCGCGGAAAGTTCTGGTGATGCCAGCCGCGGCATGAGAGACCGCGCGGCGACGCGAGCCCTCGTGCTCGGTCTTCTCGCTTTGCCGTTCGGAATCTTTGCGCCATTCGCGATCTGGACTGGAGCCCGCTCGTGGCGGCGCATCCGGGCTTCAGGTGGTGACCTGCACGGAGCGACCAGCGCCGTCGGGGGCCTGGTCGCCGGGCTCACCGCACTCGTCGCGTTTCTTGTGGGGACGATCTACTGGCTGGTCGCGTCTTGATTGCGCGCGCTGTCCTGGCGCTCGCCATATTCCTCGTCGCACTTTTCACGTATCCAGGCGCATTGTTGGTTTCGGTCGCGACCCGACTCACCCCTCCACCAGGCGCCACGGCAGGCCCAGCCGAGGTGCTGCCATGGCTGCATGTTGCGCATCCGTCTGGAGGAATGCCCTACATCGCGGACGACCAGGGCCGGCTCGTAGTGCTGCATGGCGCGACGCCCGCCAGCTTGCTCGAGTTCGGTCCCGGCACAACGCCTCTGGATCCCATCGATCCATCGGCGTATGAGTCCGGCCACTGCCCGGCGAATCTGCCCGACAGCCGCTACCCACCGCTGTGCCAGGACGACCTCTCGGCAATGGCCGCGCTTGGCTTCAACCTCGTACGGCTTCCGATCTCGTGGAGCGTTTTAGAGCCCGAACGCGGCCGTTTCAACGACACGCTCCTCGATCGAATCGCGCAGATCGTGGAGTGGGCACGCGCGCTCCGTATGTACGTGATAGTGGACATGCACCAGAACGCCTTTTCCCACTACGTCGGCACCGGCGAGGGTGTCGATCTTCGATACAACAGCGGTGCGCCAAGGTGGGCGACTATCACCGACGGGTTTCCGTCCCACGTCTACGAGAAACAGCGGGAAATAAATCCCGCCGTTTTCGAATCCACGACGAACTTCTGGTACGACCGCGACGGGATCCAGGACGAGTTCATCGCCGCGCTGGCAGTTATCGCGCACCGGTTCCGGGACGAAAGCGTGGTCGTCGGCTATGGCGTGTACAACGAACCGTTGCTTGGATGGAACCTGCCGCCCGGATTCGAAGACCTCCTCCTCTTTCCGTTCTACAGACGCGTGATAGACGCCATTACGGGAGTGCGGGATGGCTTGCCGTGTTGGTCGGGGTTTTTCATGCCCGCCGTCTGCGGCTACCGGGACCTGGGGATCCACGACGTTCGGCATCTGATGTTTCTCGACACGGGCCTGCTGCGAGAGGTCACCGACTTTCCGACCCACCTCGGCCTGCCCGTCAGCTCATACGCGAACGTCGTCTTGGGGTTGCATGCTTATACGCACATCTACACGCCGGATGGGCTGCTGGGCCAGAAGGTCCCGGACACGAGCTACCCCTGGGGCGGCTACGACCAGGGCTGGGATTTCGCGGCGCGCGAGGCCAAAGCCATGGACGCCGCGCTGTTCATGGAGGAGTTCGGCAATGATCCGAGAGACGACGCGCTCATCCTCCACAACCAGCTACTGGAGGCCGAACGACACCACGCCGGTTTTGCTTTCTGGACGTGGAAAGAGAACGGCGACGCGCACAGCTGGGGGTTGTTCGACCCGCCAAATCCCACCACCGCCTCAAGCGGCTGCATCAGAGAGCAGCGCGAGCGCCTGCTGGCCAGGGCGTACCCGCGTGTCACAGCCGATCCAACACTGACCTACCACTACGACCCTTCCGACGGTAGGTTCGCGCTCAACGCGCGCGGTCGGTCCGGCGACTCGACGACGGTCGTATACGTGCCGCGGGAGGTGACCGGCCAGATCTCGAGCGACGGTGCGGTTCGGATCGTGGTCAGCGACGAGACCGACGGTAGTCGCCTGGTGTTCGCGTCACCGACAGGTGGGCCGTTTGTCGTGGCGGTCTCGCCTGCACCGATGACGCTGACCGGCTGCTCCTAGCGGCTTCAGAACAGAGCCAGGCAACGATCCACTGCCGAGGAAAGTCCCAGGAAGATCTGGGTTAGACGTACTACTGTTGGGCCTGCCGGCATCGATTAATCTTGGAGGCCAGGGTGGGAAGCCGACCAGCAACGTCTGGCCGCGTCGTCGCGTCTACAAACGGGACCGCAAAGAGCGACCGGCCGCGGCTAAACGCAAGCAAGAAGAACGGTGGCGCCAAGCGCCGCACGGGCCCCGCCGGCACGCCGGCGATCGAGCCCGCGGTCAAGCTCGTCGCCGTCCACAAGTCATACGGGCGCAACCCGGTACTCAAAGGTGTGAACTTCGCGGTCGCGCCAGGCGAGCTCGTCGAGGTCACCGGACCCAGCGGCTCAGGCAAGACGACGCTGCTTCGCCTCGTCCACGGCCAGCTGAGGCCGAGCGCCGGCGAGCTATGGGTGCGAGGACGGAGCCTGCACCGGCGGTGGCGGCGCGGTCTCGGCGACCTCCGGCGCGATGTGGCGTTCGTCTTCCAGGAGCAACGGCTGCTGCCTCGCCTGACGGCGTTGGAGAACCTCGTGCTCGCGCTGCAGGTGCGCGATCCCCAGGTTCCGAACGCAGCCATCAAGCAGCGCGCGCTGGCGGCGCTGCAATCGGTAAACCTCGCCTCGAGGCGCGGCGCGTATCCGCACGAGCTGTCCGCGGGTGAACGGCAGCGGGTCGCGGTCGCCCGAGCTCTCGTGACCAGGCCACGGGTCCTGCTCGCGGACGAGCCGCTCGCGTCCATGGACGAGGAGAACGCGGCGATCGTCATGCGACTGCTCGAGGAAGCAGCCGCCGCCGGTACGACTGTGATCGTCGCCACGCACCGGCACACCTTCCCAGCCAGCCGGATCCTTCGTCTGCCCAGCGCGCGGGTGATGACCAACGGCGCAAAGCGCGCGCATGCGAATGGCAACGGTCACGCCAACGGCAACGGCAGCACGAATGGCAACGGCAACGGCAACGGGCACACCAACGGTGTGCTCGTGAAGCGCGCGTGGTGGCGGGTGATGATCCCGGTCCGCGAGCGCTTGCATCGTGTTCCCCAACCGAAACAAATCCCACTCTGGCGGCGGGCGGCGGCGTTCAGCGCGAACAGCTTCCGCCTCGTCGTCCTCAGTGGGCTGCGGAGCTGGAGCCGAGATGCGAGGCAGACGACGCCAGTCATGGGCACCATCGCGCTGCTCTTGATTCTGTGCGGGACGCTGGTCCTGATCGGCGTCGCCGTCCAGCATGCGGTGGCGGACCAGGCCGGCCAGGCTTCGCTTGTCCGCGTCTACCTCGCCGACAGCGCCACGCAGGACAGCATCAACGCGCTCGAGGCCAGGCTGCGAGCGGACTCGCGTGTAGCCTCGGTCACTTACGTGTCGGCTGATCAGGCGCTGGCGGAAGCTCGCAAGCGGCCCGGGCTGGACAATCTTTCGAGCCTCAGCTCGGCGAACCCATTTCCTGCAAGCCTTGACGTTCGCGTCAAAGTCGTGACGCAGGTCGAGGCGGTGGCTACGTCGGTCAAAAATGACACCGCGGTCGATCCCACCTACGCGACGTCATACGACCCAGATACCTACTCGCGCCTGCGGCGCTTCGCGCTCATCGCGGGCGGCATCGCCGGCGGGATCGTGCTTCTTTTCGCCGCCGTCGCCTACGCGGTGATCGCCAACGCGATGCGCGGCATCGCCGGCGCCCGCCGTCCTGAGGTCGCGATCACGAGGCTGCTCGGCGCGCGAGGCTGGATGGTCCGCGGGCCGTTCGTCATCGAAGGACTCACGACCGGTGCCCTCGCCGGCGCGGTGGCTGCCGCCGCTGTCGCGGGCGCCTACCTCCTTGCGACCCGCTTCGAATCGACGGTCTACGTCCAGGTGCTCCCCGGCGTCGACGCGACGGCCGTGCAATACGTGCTGGCCGCCGTCATGACCGCCGGGCTCGTGCTCGGCGCGGCGACCGCGATGCTGGGCTTCCGCAGAGCGCGGGCGTGAAGCGACTCGCCGTCGCCGCGGGCCTTGTCGGAGCTTTGCTTGCGATCCACGTACCGGGCGCCGGCGCGACCGACCCGTCGCCATGTCCCACCCCAGGGACCTCTTCGGGCAGCCGCGTCAGCTGCCCAGCGCCGACCGATCCCAACCAGGCGGCGTACGACCAGCTGAAAACGCGCCTCGGCGGTGACGTCGCAAGGGCGCTCACCGCGCAGCAACGTTTGCGGAGAACGCTCGACCAGTTCGCCGGCATCGAGCAATCACTCACGGCAGAGGTCGCGCAAGAGGAAGCCACCATCGCGCGGCTCGAACAGCAGATCGCGAAGCTCGACGCCGAGATTGCGGACACGCAGGAACGGATCGAGGTCGAGAAGAAGGAGCTCGCTGTGATGTCGCGGGCCATCTACCGCGAGCCGGACTCCTTCTGGCTCCTTATCGCCCGCACGGGCAACCTGCACGACGCCCTGATCGCGACCGCGGACGCGGTGGTGGCCGGCCAGCGCGCGCACGCGCTGCAGGACAGGCTCCAGGCCGACCTCGTGAAGCTGCAGGCGGACCGCGATGCACGCCAGGCCGATCTCGACCGGCAGAGCAACACACTCGATCTGCTGAACGCAAACCTCAGCTCATTGCAGGAGGTGATCAGCGAACAGGGCGTCGTCAGCGCGAGCCTGACGACGCTGATGGCGCAGCTGAACGGCGCCAAGGCGCACATGCAGAACCAGGCTCCGGACGTCACCGCGACACTTGCCCAGCTGCTCGAGTCGCAGGAGCAGGACCTGATCCTGCGCTCGTACCAGACCGCGTGGACCCAGGCTGAGGTGGGCACGGGTCTCGCGCTCATGAACAAGCAGCTGCCTGCCGGCAAGACCATCGCGGGACTGGCTCTGTCATGGCCGATGACGGCGTTCCAGATCACGCAGGCGTTCGGCCCGTCGAACTTTGCCCTCGAGCCTCCGCTGGGCCCGTACAAGCACTTCCACACCGGCGTCGACATCTCGGCACCGCTGGGCACTTCGGTGATGGCAGCCGCGGACGGCATCGTCGTGGCGGTGGGCCACACCACCACGGGCTACGGCAACTACGTGATCATCGCCCACGGCGGCGGCATCGCCACGCTGTACGGGCACCTGCTTGCGACCAAGGTCAACTACGGCGACAAGGTCGTGCGCGGACAGGTGATCGGGTCGGAAGGATCAACGGGATTGTCGACCGGCCCGCATGTCCACTTCGAGCTGCGCGTGGACAACCAGGTCCTCAACCCGATGCCGTACCTGCCGATCCCGGGGACGAACTGGTCCGGCCAGTAGACTCTGAAAATCTGACTACGCCCCCGTAGCTCAGGGGATAGAGCAGGACGGTCCTAACGTCAAGGTCGGGGGTTCGATTCCCTCCGGGGGCACCACGGCCATGTGCTTATTCGGCTGCCTACGAAGTGATCTGTTCAGGCCGCCCAGCGCATCCCGGGCCCGCGAACTCTCCTAGGAATCACTCTCTCGGGCGGGATGAACTTCACCCCATCGCCGGCCCGGATCACCTGCCAGCCGCCCTCGTGTACCAGCCGGTGGTGGTGGTAGCAGAGCGGGAGCAGGTTGGGCAGATCACTCCGCCCGCCGCGAGCCCAGAACTCGATGTGATGTGGGCTCGTCATGTTGATCGGCCGGTCACACTCCGGCGCCGCGCAGGTGCGGTGCCTCGCCTTGAGAGCTCGCCATTGCGAAGGCGAGACCGAGCGCGTCGCGCGGCCAACGTCCATCACCACCGAGTCAGCCTTGATCACGCGATGCAGGGTGCATTCGCAGGCCAGGCGCTGCACGGTCTTGCTGGAGATCGGCATCCCGTTGCCCAGTTGTGAGGCGGCCTCACCGAGCTCGCCCTTGAGGCTTTCGATGGTGGTGTTGACGCTGATGTGTGGCCGGGCTCCATTACGCCGCGGCAGCTTGCCCTCGTCCATGGCGTGCTGGGCCATCTCGACCAGGGCATCGGCCCGATGCTGCTTGGCCGTCCTGTGGTCAGCGGTGCCGAGGGGATTGGAGAGCGACTCGATAGCTGCCTTGAGCGCCGCTCCACCGACGGGATCCAGCCAGGCGTCGAGCCGGTACATGCCGCCCGTGGTCTCACTGAGGTCCAGCGAGCGCAGCTCGAAGTCCTCTTCAGTCTGTCGCTCGAAGCCCTCGCAGTCCCAGCGGACACGAGCTTCGTACGTCAGGTAGCGCAGGTCTTTCAAGGAAAAGCGCTCGGCGTAACTGATCCAATGGTCTTGATCGATGTACTGCCGCTTCTCCCGACCTGTTCGCTGAGGTGACAGATCACCGCCGTCGCCTGGTAGCCGATCTGGCCGGCGCTCAACGCCTCAGCGATCCCGGGCAGGTTGCGCAGCTGCTCGCCGACGCAGAGTCGATCCGCCGCGGTGGTCTTGGACATCTGGCATTGCGCCGCCACCCAGGAGCAAGCACTCTGTCCAGCAAGAAGATGATCGCCACGCTTCCTGGCCGCCGCCACGACGCGGCAGAGCTTGCCCTGTAATCGGTCGATGGCGGCGCTCAGGCGTCTGGTATCAACGAAATCATCGTCGGCTTCGCGATCGAAATCGGCGATCGCAGTCTCGAGCGTCCTGAGTTCAGCCGACATGCTGACATTATACGAACTTTCGTTTGATATGTCCAGTTTTGACCAGTAAATTTATATTCACCCAATCGCTGCCTCGTGACACCCAGACCCGCTCCCTCGCCCCCTTCACGGTCCCTTTCCGATACGTTCTAACTAAGGTGGCGCCCACACTCGGCCTCCCCGCCCACATTTCCGCCTGCCTGTTCGACCTGGACGGCGTCATCACCCAGACCGCCAAGGTCCACGCCCAGGCCTGGAAGCAAACCTTCGACGAGTTCCGCATCCCCTTCGAGATCGTTCCCGACTACGCCGACTATGTCGACGGCAAACCCCGCGCCGACGGCGTCCAGTCGGTCCTGACAGCCCGCGGCATCGAGGCGACCCCTGAGCTGGTAGCAGACATCGCGAGCAAGAAGGACCAGCACTTCCTCGACCTCATCCACCGCGACGGAGTCGAGACCTACGAGAGCTCCGTCAGCTACATCCGCCAGGCGCGCGCCGCAGGTATGAAGCTGGCAGTCGTCTCCTCGAGCAAACACACGACCGAAGTCCTAAGTGCCGCGGCTTTAGATAGCGACTTCGACGCCCAGGTCGATGGCAACCTTGCCGAACGCGAACACCTTCCCGGCAAGCCCGCTCCCGACACCTACCTCGCGGCAGCCACGATGCTTCAGACCCTGCCCGCCAACGCGGCCGTCTACGAAGACGCCCTCGCCGGCGTCGAGGCCGGCCGGGCTGGGCGCTTTGGGCTGGTGGTCGGCATCGACCGCGCCGGCCAGGCCGATGCGCTGCGCGCGCACGGAGCGGATATCGTCGTGCAGGACCTTGCCCAGCTCATGAATTCGTGAATTGATGCGAAAACCCGACCGCTCCAGCCCCGAGCCGTGGGTCGTGCGCGAGACCAAAGTCGACCTGGCGCAGCTCGGGAGGTCGGAGTCCATCTTCGCCCTGTCCAATGGCCACATCGGCTGGCGGGCCAATCTCGACGAAGGCGAGCCACACGCCATCTCGGGCTCCTACCTCAACGCCGTCTACGAAGAGGTGCCTCTCCCCTACGCCGAGGAGGCGTTCGGGTATCCAGAAGCCGGCCAGGCGATCGTCAACGTGACAAACGGCAAGATCATCCGCCTGCTGGTCGACGACGAGCCCTTTGACATTCGCTACGGCGATCTGATCTCCCACGAGCGCGTGCTCGACCTCAAGGCCGGCGTGCTGGCACGCACGGTCGACTGGGAATCGCCGACGCATCGTAGGGTCCGGGTCCGCTCGACCCGCCTGGTCTCGCTCGTTCATCGCGCGGTGGCCGCGATCCGCTATGAGGTCGAGCCGGTGGGATCGACCGTCGACCTCGTCCTGCAGTCGGAGATGGTGGCCAACGAGCCGGTGCTGGGCAAGGACGAGGCCGATCCCCGCTCGGGCACCCTCATCGAGAGCCCCCTCGAGGCGGAGTTCTCCGCCACCAGCGAACGCGGAGCCGTGCTCATCCACAGCACCAGGCACAGCAAGCTGCGCATCGCGGCGGCGATGGATCACATCGCGCGCGGACCCCGCGGCACAGAGACGAGGACCGAAGCGCACCCCGACGACGCCCGCTTCACGGTGACATCGAAACTCGCGCCCGGGCAGCGGCTGACACTCGTGAAGTTCGTAGCCTACGGCTGGTCGAGCGTCCGCACGGTGCCGGCGCTGCGCTCCCAGGTGGAAGGCGCCCTCGCGACGGTGAGCGAGCACGGCTGGGACGGCCTAGCACGTGCTCAGCGAAAGTACCTCGCCGACTTCTGGTCACGCGCCGACGTCGAGCTCGAGGGCGACGACGAGGTCCAACAGGGGATTCGTTTCGCGATGTTCCATGTGCTCCAGGCGGCCGCCCGGGCGGAACAGCGCGCGATACCGGCGAAGGGTCTTACCGGACCTGGGTACGACGGCCACACGTTCTGGGACACCGAGACGTTCGTGCTCCCTGTCCTGACATACACGGCGCCGGAGACCGTGCCGGACGCCCTGCGATGGAGGCACTCGATCCTGGACGGAGCGCGCCAGCGCGCGAGCGACCTCGGCTTGAATGGGGCCGCCTTCCCGTGGCGGACCATTCACGGGGAGGAATGCTCAGGCTACTGGCCGGCGTCCACGGCCGCGTTTCACATCAACGCCGATATCGCCGACGCGGTGCTCCGCTACATGTCAGCCACCGAAGATGTCGCGTTCGAGCGGAAGTTCGGAGTCGAGCTGCTGGTCGAGACCGCACGCCTTTGGGCGTCGGTGGGTCATCACGACCGGGGCGGCGAGTTTCGCATCGACGGCGTGACGGGTCCGGATGAGTACAGCGCCCTCGCCGACAACAACCTGTACACGAACCTCATGGCGCAGCGAAACCTGAAGGCAGCAGCGGACGCCGCCGAGCGGCACAAGGGCATCGCCAGGCGCCTGAAAGTCACACGAGCCGAG
>VBEG01000132.1 GCA_005882115.1 Chloroflexota bacterium | reverse complement strand
CAGGCGATCGGACACAAGGGCTGCGACGTACCTACCTTTGGGCACGATTGGATCGGTACCCTGCCGCCAGTCGTCCTGGACGAGTGGCCGCAGGCCAATGGGATCGAAACCGACGCGCTGACCACGGTGGCGAACTTCAGGTCTTACGGTTCGATAGAGCGCAACGGCGCGCATTACGGGCAGAAAGTCCATTCGCTGCGCCGCGTCCTCGGGCTCCCACAACGCACGCGCGAGCGCTTCGTTCTCGCGATGCAGGTTCATCCCGATGACGGCCGTGATCTAGCCGACCTGGCCGGGAACGGATGGGAGCTTGTCGATCCGAGAGTGGTGGCCGGTACCGCCGATGAGTACCGGCGATTCGTCCGCGGTTCGCGCGCCGAGATCGGAATCGCCAAGAGCGGTTACGTCGCTGCGCGGTGCGGGTGGTTCAGCGATCGCAGCGCGTGCTATCTCGCATCGGGCCGCCCGGTGGTTGCCCAGGACACTGGCTTCCCGCAATTCGTGCCGACCGGAGATGGCCTGTTGGCGTTTGACGATGAGGATGGGGCTGTAGCCGCGATCGATGAGCTCCGCCGCGATTACGTGCACCACGCACGCGCGGCGCGAGAGCTGGCCGCCGCTTACTTCGACTCTGACCTGGTGCTGAGCAGATTGCTCGGGAATGTCGGCGCGTGATCGAGATCAGCCGCAGACCCTACGCCTACCGGACCAGCCATCGACTCGACGAGCTCGAGTTCGTTCAGCCTGACGGCACCCAACTAAAGCTCCTCCTCAAGGATTTGCGACGGTCCGAACTGGGGCCGGCTCGTCGGGTCAAGCCAAGGTTGGTGCACAACCCCCGCCGGGAGGTCGAGGCATATCGCGTGCTGGCGGACGCAAATCTTGGAACGCCAATCTGCCACAACAGCGGCAAGCACTGGTTGCTGCTCGAGAAAGTCCAGGGGGTCGAGCTTTGGCAGGTTGGGGAGCTCGCAACGTGGGTGGATGTCGCGCGATGGCTTGCCGCGTTTCACGACCACTTTGCGAGCAAACCTCCCTCAAGTGTTGCCCTGCTTGACTACGACGCACCTTTCTTCCGTCTTTGGCCGGAGCGTGCGCGGAGGAAGCATCCTGAGCTGCGCCGTGTACTCTCAGGCTACGACCGCGTGATCAAGCTCCTGATCAGCCAGCGCAGGACGCTAATCCACGGCGAGTTCTACGCCTCCAACATTCTTGTTGCCGGATCGCGGATCGCGCCGGTCGATTGGGAGATGGCAGGCATGGGTCCTGGGGTGCTCGACCTTGCAGCTTTGCTCAGCGGATGGGGCGACTCAGAAAGGACAGCGATCGCCGCGGGCTACCGCGACGTCTCGAGCGAAGTGCTTAGCGCAGCACAGCTCCATCTCGCGCTGCAGTGGCTCGGGTGGTCGGCGGACTGGACACCGCCGCCGGAGCATGCTCGCGACTGGCTTGTTGAGGCGCTCGCTGCGGCGGAACGGCTTGGCCTTTAGGGCCGTGGTTCTTGCGACGGCGCTTGCGGTCGCGGCCTGCTGTACTCCGGGCACCGCGTCGTCAACGCAGGGCCACGCGTCGATACAGCACGTTGTGATCGTAGTCAAAGAGAACCATAGTTTCGACAACTACTTCGGGTCTCTCAATGCCCCACCCTCATCGCTGGCGCATTGCGAGAGCGCGACCGTTCAGGACAAGTGCCAATACGACAGCGGCGATATCCCGGCCTACTACCGCTACGCGCGCGAATTCGGCTATGCGGACAACTATTTCACCGACGTACGCGGACCGTCATGGCCGAACGACATGATGATGATCGCGGCGCAATCGCCGCTGACGGCCGACCCACCGCAGCCGCTGTCAACGTGGGCTTGCCCTGTAACGTGTTACGACCTGCCGACGATCGGCGAACGACTGACCCAGCGCGGCGTCGGGTGGAGAAACTACGGGGACGACCCTTACAACCCGTTTCGGTCCATTCAGCGCTACGCGAACGATCGGGTTCACAACGTCGACGTCCCGCAGCTTTTCAGCGACCTGAACTCGGGAAATCTCCCTGCGGTCGCGTGGGTAAGGCCAGCGGGCATCGACAGCGAGCATCCCGGATTCAATATCCATCGCGGCGAGCAGTGGACGGTGAGCATCGTCAACGCGATCATGAATAGCCGGTTCTGGTCGTCGACTGCCATCCTCGTGACCTGGGATGACGCAGGGACTGTCGCGGATCATGTGCGACCGCCCATCGTGGCGGGCTCGCCGAGCGGAAACGCCATTCGTTACGGCGAGCGGGTCGCCCTGCTTGTGATCAGTCCGTTCACGCCCCGGGGAATGGTGTCCCACGAAATCCTGTCTCACGCCAGCCTCTTGAGGTTTGTCGAGGACCTCTTTCGGCTACAGCCCCTCACGTTTCGCGATCGCGGCGCCAACAGTCTGGACGGCTTCTTCGATCTTTCGATGGCTCCGCGGGCGCCCTTGATACTTTGAGCGTGCCCGTCGGTGCCCGACGGCGAACTCTCATCGTCAATGCCGACGATTTCGGCCGCAGCGCTGGCGTCAATCGCGGCATTGCATTCGCGCACGAAAAGGGAATTGTCACGAGCGCCAGCCTGATGGTTCGGCGGCCGGCCGCGGTGGAGGCTGCAGAGTACGCGCGCTCCCACCCCCGACTAAGCGTCGGCCTGCACGCCGACCTCGGCGAATGGGTGTTCCGCAACGGCGCATGGGAGGTTGTGGAGGAGCCTCCGGACGACGTAGGAGACGAGCTGAGTCGTCAGCTTGACCGGTTTTCGGAACTCGTAGGTTGTCTGCCGACGCACCTGGACTCGCACCAGCACGTGCATCAGCGCGAGCCAGAGGCGGCGGTGATTAGCGCCTTGGCCGGAGAGCTTGGCCTACCGCTTCGCGGTCGGAATGCCCACATTTCGTATTGCGGTGACTTTTACGGGCAGACGGGTAAAAGCGAGCCAATGCATGAGGCAATAAGCGTCGAGTCGCTCCTGAATCTGCTGACGGCGCTGCCGGCCGGGATCACTGAGCTGGGCTGTCACCCAGGCGTCGGGACAGATGATGACCTGCCTTACGGAGTCGAGCGCTCGATCGAGGTTGCGGCGCTATGCGATCGACGGGTGCGGGCTTTCATCGACGAAAGGGAGATCTCTCTGCGCTCGTTCACTGACTTCGACAATGGCAGGTGTGGAGCGGGTTGGTGAGGAGTCACGGCACTGCCGACAGCCAAACTGTGGCGCTCGAATATCGAAGCGACCACGAGAGACACCTCAGCTTTCGTCAGACAGCTGCCGTAGTCGTCTCAGCTGCGATTGTGCTCGTCGTCATCGCCGGGTACTTCCGCTATGTGGCCCGCTATGCGACCAATGGGGTGTATTGGGACGAGTGGAACTGGGTGGAGTTAATGCGCCGCAGCAGTGGCGGGACTCTCACGCTGGGCGATCTGTGGGCTCAGCACAACGAGAATCGGATGCTCTTCCCCAACATGATTGCCCTGGCCTTAGGGAATATCACCGGCGTCAGTGATATCGCTTTCATGTACCTCGGAGCCATCCTCTTGGTTGCTGGAGTACTACTGCTGATTGTCGGGTGCCGACGGGATTTGCTGAAATACCCGCTTGCGTATCTGCCGGCCATATTCCTCTTCTTCAGTCTCGCCCAGTACGAAAACACGTTGTGGGCCTTTCAATTCGCGTGGTTTCTCATCGTCGCTTGTATCTGCGGCGCTCTCGTCCTTCTGACACCGCCACAGCTTCGCCTTTGGCACCTGCTCGTCTCTGTCGCGCTAGGCATTGTCGCCTCATACAGCTCGCTGGCGGGCCTGACGATTTGGCCGGCCGGGCTGCTCGCGCTTTTGCGGCCGGAAATCCCGATGAGATTTCGGGTGGCTTGGCTGGCCGCGGGCGGACTCGTCACCGCGTTCTACCTCTACGGTCTGAAGTTTG
>VBEG01000024.1 GCA_005882115.1 Chloroflexota bacterium | reverse complement strand
ACGCGGCGATTGCGACGTTCGGTGTGGCCGCGCTGGCGACCGCGTTCGTCGCCGGACGGCGGCCGCTGGCCGTGATCGGCGGCGTGATCTTGGTCCTGCTTGGCGCCCGGATCCTGATGGAGCGGAGGCGGGCCTCCGAGGCAGCGCCCCCGGTCACCGGGCGAGGGCAGGCGTGGGCCTACGTGTCGACACTGGGCCTGACCATCACCAACCCGGCGACGATCATCTCGTTCGCGGCGCTCGCGGCGACGCTGGGTCTGGGCACGGGCGGCTCTTTCGTCCGCCCGATGCTCGTGGTGATCGGCGTGCTCCTCGGCTCGGCCGCCTGGTGGTGCATCCTGGTGATCGGCGCGTCGCTTTTGCGCTCGCGCCTGACGCCCCGCGTCGTCGGTTGGATCAGCACCGTCAGCGGCCTTGCGATCGCGGTGCTCGGAATTTTGGCCGTGATCTCGGCCTTTTCAGGCTAGGGCAGGATTAGATGGAGACGAAGAAGAAGCGCTCGCGGATCGTGAGCTGGGAGGACCCATTCCTCGTCATGCAGGCGGCGCCGGGCAGGACCGGGCTGGAGCTTCTGAAGGACGTCTTCGAAGGCAAGCTTCCGCCTCCGCCCATCACGCAGGCGCTCGGTTTCATCGGCGTCAGCGTCGAGGAGGGAAAGGCGATCTTCGAGGGCGAACCGGATGAGTCGGTGTACAACCCGATCGGCGTGGTGCACGGCGGATACGCGATGACGCTGCTCGATTCCGCGATGGGCTGCGCCGTGCACTCGACGCTCGCCGCCGGCGAGCGCTACACGACCCTCGAGGTGAAGACGAACTTCGTGCGCCCGATCACGCTCGACACCGGCCGCGTGCGGTGCGAGGGCACGGTGATCCATCGCGGCGGCACGGTGGCCACCGCGGAGGCAAAGCTGGTCGTTGCGAGCAACGGAAAGTTGCTCGCGCATGCAACGACGACCTGCCTGATCGTCAGATGACCTACCAGATCCGGATCGTCGACGTCTTCACAGACAAACCGCTTGCCGGCAACCAGCTGGCGGTGGTGCTCGACGCGAAGGACATCCCGGTGAAGTTGATGCAGCGGATCGCGCGCGAGATGAACTTCTCGGAGACGACGTTCGTCGTACCTCCAGAGGATCCTGCGCACGCCGCCAGGGTGCGGATCTTCACGCCGCATACGGAACTGCCGTTCGCGGGACACCCGACGATCGGCACGGCATGGGTGCTCGCCGATGAGGGCCTGGTGCCCAAAGACGTCAACCAGTTCACGCTCGAGGAGAACGTCGGGCCGGTGCCAGTCCGTCGGGAGGGGCAGATGTTCTGGATGACACATCCGCCGGTGCAGTTCGGCCAGGTGTATCCGCATAGCCAGGCCGCGGCGGCGATCGGGGTGGAAGAGTCAGACCTCGTGACCAACGCCCCCGCGCAGGTCGGAAGCACAGGCCTTCCCTTTGTCTACGTGGCGCTACGAGATGCGGCAGCCGTTGACAAGGCGACGTCGGAGCGATCGCGGCTGGAGAAGCTCCTGAACCGCAAGATCGCGGACGCCGTTTTCCTCACCGCGGCAAATGGATCCAATCGGCTGTACAGCCGGATGTTCTCGCTCGACATTCCGGAAGACCCGGCGACGGGATCGGCCAGTGGACCGCTTGGTGCCTACGCCGTCAAGTACGGCCTGGCCGAGCGAGCGCCCACGGTGTCGCTGATCAGCGAGCAGGGCACCAAGATGGGCAGGCCGAGCCAGATTCACATCGAGCTCACCTACGGGGAGTCGAAAGACATCCCGGAACGCATCGAGGTCGGCGGGTCGGTGATGCCGGTGCTCAGCGGCGCCTTGTCAGACTTTTCCTAGTTGGTCGTCGACAGCTACAGGTTCCTGCCCCGAAGCTTCCGTCCTTTATATGAAGGACGCGGCGCGTTCCCCGGCGAAGAGGAACCCGTCTGGACACACTTTGCAAAGCGCCTGGCGGATTCGCGGATCGCGCTGCTCACCTCGGCCGGCATCTACCTGAACGCGTCGCAGCCGTCGTTCGACCTCGACAGCGAGCGAGCGCGCCCTGAGTGGGGCGACCCGACGTGGCGCTCGATCCCCGCGACCGCGCGGCCTGCCGAATTCGCGGTGGCGCACCTGCACATAAATGACGAGGACGTGCTGGCCGATCCTGAGATCGCGCTGCCGATGCGTGGACTGCATCAGCTGGTGGACGAAGGGCTCGTCGGAGGCACGGTACCCAACCACGTCGCCGTGATGGGCTACCAGGACCGGCGATTGACCGACTGGCATCGCACGACCGCGGGCGAGATCGCGACCTACCTGCGGGAGCAGGGCGCGGACGGTCTCATCCTCGCCCCGGCTTGACCCGACTGCTGCAGCAACGTGCCCGTGCTGGCACGGTGGATCGAGGCGGCGGGGATCCCGACCGTGGTCGTGACCATGATGCCGGCGGTGGCCGAGGAGCGCCGGACGCCGCGCATCGTCGGCGTCGAGTTCCCATTTGGGCACGCCTTCGGCATGCCAAACGATCGGGCGATGCAGAGGCGGGTGCTGGAGCTGGCGCTTCGCGTGCTGGCCGGGGCGTCGGCGTTCGGGACGCGGGTCGACCTCGACGTCGAGTGGCCGGTGCCGCTTCGCGAGGCCTACCGAGCCTGGCAGCCCAAAGAACCAAGCCCGATCGTCAAGAAGATGCTGCAATCGAGGTAACTCTTCCCCGCTTGCGGGGAAGTACCCGGCGAAGCCGGTGGAGAGGCAACTCTTCCCCATTCATGGGGAAGTACCGGCGAAGCCGGGGGATGGGGCCGACCGAGCTCCGCTTTACACCCTCAGTAGTCACCGACACAACCACTGCGAGATCGTCTCGGCGTGCCTGGCGCCAGAGCGCTTGCCGCCAGACGGATGCGGACGTCGATGAATGCAACCGAGCTGTTGATCTGGTCGCGGCTTCGCGGCCGAAAGGTGGATGGGTGGAAGTTCCGGCGCCAGCAGCCGATCGGGCCATATTTCGTGGACTTCTACTGCCCCGCGGCAAAGCTCATCGTTGAAATTGATGAGCCGGCGCATCAGGGCGATGCGACCTGGGCCTACGACCTGCGGCGGCAGGCTTGGCTAGAAACTGAAGGACATCGAATGCTTCGCATCAGCGTCAGCCAGATCAGCCGAGACCTGAACGAGGTGATCGAGACGATCTACGTTGTGTTGCTCGAACAGGAGAAACGGGGGTTCTTTCGGAGGCCCCATCGGCCGGCTCCGCCGGCCACTTCCCCGCGAGCGGGGAAGAGTTAGCCTCCCTCGCGCCCTCCCCGCCATTCGGGCCACCTCTCCTAGGTGGGGAGGAGTTGTCGCCTAATTACTTCGGGTCGAGTTTGATCGAGGCGGAGTTGATGCAGTAGCGCAGGCCCGTCGGCTGGGGGCCGTCGTCGAAGACGTGGCCCAGGTGCCCGCCGCAGTTCGCGCACGTCACCTCGGTCCTCTCCATGAAGAGCGACCTGTCGGTCGTCTCCTCGATCGGCGCGCCCTCCGCGGGTGCGTAGAAGCTCGGCCATCCGCAGTGCGCGTCGAACTTGGTGTCCGACTCGAACAGCTTGGCACCACATCCCGCGCACAGGTAGACACCCGGCGTCTCGGTCTCCCAGTACTCGCCCGAGAAAGGCCTCTCAGTTCCCTTCTCACGCAGCACGTGGTACTGCATGGGGGTCAGGTCTTGCTTCCACTCCGCTTCGCTCTTCTGGACTTCGCTCTTCTTCATCGCCTCTAATCTGCCACGTTTTGTGAAGCGCCAAACTAATGGAAGATGCCGAGCCGAGAGATTCAGTCGCGGCTGAAGAAGGAGCTGGTGATCTGGTTCGTCACCTCCAGCCCTGATGGCAAACCGCAGGCTGTGCCTGTCTGGTTCCTATGGGACGGGGACTCATTCCTCATCTACTCGGCGCCGGGCATCAAGGCACGCCACGTGCGCGCCAATCCCAACGTTGAGCTGCACCTCAACACGGACGAGGTCGGCGACGTCGTCATTCGCGTCTCGGGCAAGGCCAGGCTCTCGCGTTCGGAACCGCCGGCCGACAAGGTTCCGGCCTACGTCCGCAAGTACCGCGACCAGATCAAAGGCTTCGGCTGGACGCCGCAGGTGTTCGCGGAGAAGTACCCGCATCCCATCCGCGTCCGCCAGCTGCGCTTTCACTAAAGGGGGATCGATGACGCATCCGCTTCGTTTCGGACTCAAGGCCTCTGGCCAGTGGATCACGATCGACCAGCTCCGCTCGATCTGGAAGATCGGCGACGAAGGCGGCTTCGACCACCTCTGGGACTTCGACCACCTGGCCTCGATCGGCCCCAACGGCCCCGGCGGCCCTGTCTACGAGGGTTGGGCGCTCCAGGCGGCGATGGCCGAGGCCACCAAGCGCGTGCGAATCGGGTGCATGGTCACAGGCAACACCTACCGCCACCCGATCGTGCTCGCCAAGCTGGCTGTCACCGTCGACCACCTGTCCGGCGGCCGCCTGGAGTTCGGGATCGGCGCCGCGTGGAACGAGATCGAGCACGAGATGTACGGCATCGAGGGTCTCGACCACCGCGTCGGCCGCTTGAGCGAGTCGCTGCAGATCCTCACGTCGCTCTTCACCCAGGAAAAGACGACGTTTGACGGCCGTTACTACAAGTTCAAGGACGCGATCGCGAACCCCAAGCCGCTGCAGAAGCCACACCCGCCGTTCTGGATCGGCGCGTCGGGCGAGACCACGCTGCGCCTCGTCGCGCGCCACGGCGACGTGTGGAACATCGCCGGCGGCGACGACCAGGCCGTCAAGGACGTGATCGGCAAGTTCGAGGAGGCGTGCGGCGCCGTCGGCCGCGATCCCTCGGAGATCCGGCGCTCGCTCCAGTTCTTCTGGGACGGCCAGAGCAGGGACGAGGTCCGCGAGCAGTCGGCCAAGTACCTCGAGATGGGGATCACCGAGCAGGTGGTCTACATGCGTGGCGACAACCCCGACAAGTCGGCGGCCAAGCTGGCGGAGATGCTGCCCGAGCTGCGCCGGCTGGCACCGGTCACCTCCTGACATATCGTTGACAAGACATATATCGCGGCAGTAATATGTCGCCATGCCCGACGTGTTCCAGGTCCTGGCTGATCCGACCCGCCGGCGGCTGATCGACGCGCTTCGCCATGGAGAGCGGTCGGTCAGCGAGCTGGTCGAGGTGGTCGACATCGGCCAGCCGGGCGTGTCGCGGCAGCTGGCGATCCTCGAGGACGCGCAGTTCGTCGTCGTCCGGCCAGAAGGCCGGCGGCGCCTATACGCGCTGCGGCCAGAACCGTTCCGCGAGCTGTCTCAGTTCGTCACCGCATACCGGGCGATCTGGGAGGGGCGTCTCGACAGGTTTGCCGCCGAGCTGGATCGGCGGCGTCGGACAAAAGTCAAAAAGGAGAAACGACCATGATCAAGCCGTGCATCGTTTTCAACGACCGTGCCGAAGAGGCGATCAACTTCTACGTTTCGATCTTTCCCAACTCGAAGGTACTGAGCATCCAGCGCAGCGAGGCCGACGCGCCCATCGCCAAGGGCAAGGTCCTCGGGGCGACGTTCGTGCTCGACGGCCGCGAGTACACGGCATTCGACGGCGGACCGAGCTTCACTTTCTCCGAAGGCTTCTCGCTGATGGTCAACTGCAAGACGCAGGAGGATGTCGACAAGTACTGGTCGAAGCTCACCGCAGGCGGCGGGGAAGAGGGACCGTGCGGATGGCTCAAGGACCGCTTCGGCCTCTCGTGGCAGATCGTGCCTGACGTGCTCGGCCAGATGCTGAGTGACTCGCGTTCCGGCAACTCCGAAGCCGCGATGCAGGCGATGCTGCAGATGAAGAAGCTCGACATCGCGGAGCTCGAGAAGGCCTACCACTCCACCCGCGTCGCTTGACAGAACGACCGAAGCTCACCCTCGAGCGCACGTTCAAGGCGTCCATCGATGAGGTGTGGGAGCTGTGGACGACCGGAGACGGCATCGAGTCGTGGTGGGGCCCGGAGGGATTCAGCGTCGCCGTGCGCGAGCTGGATCTCCGCCCGGGCGGTGACCTTCTCTACACGATGAGCGCCGTAGCGCCGGAGCAGATGGAGTACATGGTCAAAGCCGGAATGCCTTTGAGCACCGACCATCGGCTGACCTTCACCGAGGTCGCCCCGCCGCGCCGCCTTGCGTATCGGGACATGGCCGACTTCATCCCGGACGTCGAGCCGTACGAGGTCGAGACGGTGATCGAGCTGTTCGAGGTCGAGGACGGCGTACGCATGGTCCTGACCTTCGACGCGATGCATGACGACAGGTGGACGAAGCTCGCGGTGATGGGGCGCGAGAGCGAACTGGTCCGCCTCGCCGCCATCCTCGAGGCGCGACAATAATTCACCTCCCCACCTTGTGGGGAGGTCGGCGGCGTGAGCCGCCGGGTGGGGGTTAGTAGGAGGCCGTGATGCCCGACAGCGTTTATCGCGTCACAGAGATCATCGGGACGAGCAGCCAGTCGTGGGAGTCGGCGGCGAAGACCGCTGTCCAGACCGCGGCGAAGACGTTGCGCGACCTCCGGGTCGCGGAAGTCGCCGACCAGGACGTGACGATCGAAAACGGCAAGGTCACCAGCTACCGCGTGAAGCTCAAGGTGTCCTTTAAGTACGAGGGCGGCGCCTCACCAAGGAAGAAGGCAGCAACCAGCAAGCGGTAGGGGAAGAACTCTTCCCCGCTTGGCGGGGAAGTACCCGGCGGAGCCGGGGGATGGGGCCGTACTTTCCCTAGGGGGCGGTCGCGGCCTGCAATTGGATGCCGGCTGCCTTCATCTCCTCGATGGCCTGCTGGCCGGTGGCTTCGTTGACCGCCGCGCAAAGGTTGACCAGGACGCGCACCTGGAACTGGTTCTTGCGCGCGTCGAGCGCGCTCGCCCGCACGCAGTAGTCGGTCGCGATCCCGCACACGTCGATATGGTCGACCCTGTTCTCCTTCAGCACGTCGAGCAGCTTGTGGCCCCGCGGGTCCAGCCCGTCGAACGCCGAGTAGGCGGCTTCGTGGCGGCCCTTGGTGACGACGGCCTGGACGTACTTCTCGCGCACGAGGTTCTGAATCGTGGGGACAAACGCCGCGCCCGGCGTGCCGATCATGCAGTGCGGCGGCCAGGTGTTGACGTAGTCCGGGGTGGCGGAGATGTGGTCGGGGGCATCTTCGTGGTAGTCGCGTGACGCCACCACGAACTGATACTCGTTCTTGAAGTGGCGGACGTGGCGCGCGATCATCGCCGCCACCTGGAGCCCGCCCTGCACGCCCAGGCTGCCGCCCTCGACGAAATCGACCTGGACGTCGACCACGAGCAGCGCGTTCCTCATGCTTTCATTGGCTCGATGGCCTCCGATACTAGCGGGCGCGCATTGAAGAAAACGGCCCCCTACGGCTCCTGGGACTCACCGATCAGCAACGACGTCGTGCTCAAGGGCCGCGTCCAGATGCGCAACCAGATGGTGCGATGGGACGGCGACGACCTCTACTGGTCGGAGCTGCGGCCCAACGAAGGCGGGCGCATCGTCGTCTGCCGGCGCGCGGCGGACGGCGCGATGAGCGACGTCACGCCCCAGGGATTCAACGCCCGCAGCCGGGTCCACGAGTACGGCGGCGGGCACTACGCCGTGAGGGCTGGAACGGTTTTCTTCACCAACTACAAGGACCAGCGCCTCTATCGACAGGATCCCGGCAAGGTGCCGCGGGCGATTACGCCGGACTCCGATATCCGGCACGCCGATATGGTGGTCGACGATCGGCGCGGCCGCGTCATCACGGTGCGTGAGGACCACAGCACCGGCGCCTCGGAGCCTGTCAACACCATCATCGCGGTCGACGCGCTCGGCGAGCGCGACCCCATCACCCTGGCCTCCGGCAACGACTTCTACTCTTCGCCGAAGCTAAGCCCCGATGGCGTGCGCCTGGCGTGGCAGACGTGGAATCACCCCAACATGCCGTGGGACGGAAGCGAAGTGTGGGTCGGCGAGCTCGACCGCGACGGACACGTCACCTCCAAGCGCAAGGTCGCGGGTGGCGAAAACGAGTCGGTGCTCGAGCCGGAGTGGTCGCCCAGCGGCGAGCTCTACTTCGTCTCCGACCGCAACGACTGGTGGAACCTCTACCGCGCACGTGGCGAGGGCGACGAGCCGGTGAGCCGCCGTGCCGCGGAGTTCGGTGCGCCGCAGTGGGTGTTCGGCCAGCGCTTCTATGACTTTCACGGACCGGACGAGATCATCTGCATTTACTCGGACCCGGTTGGCACCAGGCTCGGCCGCATCGACCTCAACTCCGGCCATCTGGAGCAGCTCGAGCTCTTCTACACGACGCTGGCCAACGTCCAGGTTTCGGGTCACAAGGTCGCGATGTACGCGAGCTCGTCCACGCTCGCCGAGCGCGTTCTCGTCCTCGACCTCGACACGCTCGCGCAGCAGGTCGTCAAGGTCGGCAACGCGGCGCACATCGACGGCGGCTACTTCAGTGCGCCGAAGCCCATCGATTTTCCCACCGAAAACGGGTTGACCTCGCACGCGTTCTACTACTCGCCGCGCAACCAAGACTTCACCGCGCCCGCGGGCGAGAAGCCGCCGCTCGTCGTCCACTGCCACGGCGGTCCGACCAGCGGCGGCGGTCCGACGTATCCGTTCCAGTACCAGTACTGGACGAGCCGCGGCTTCGCACTCGTCGATGTGAACTACGGAGGTTCGTCTGGTTACGGGCGTGCGTACCGGCAGCGGCTCAACGGCAACTGGGGCGTGGTCGACGTCGACGACTGCATCAGCGCGGCCCGCCACCTGGTGAAGCAGGGACTGGTCGATCCCGATCGCATCGCGATCACAGGAGGATCCGCGGGGGGTTTCACTGTGCTCCTCTCCCTGACCAAGCGCGACTTCTACAGCGCCGGCGCCAGTCACTACGGGATCGGCGACCTGGAGCTGTTCGTCAAGGAGACGCATAAGTTCGAGTCCCGCTATTGCGACAGGCTGGTCGGTCCATATCCAGAGCGTGCCGACCTGTACCGCGAGCGTTCGGCGATCCACTTCGCGGACCAGATGCACGCGCCGGTGATCCTCTTCCAGGGCCTGGAGGACAAGGTGGTTTCACCAGACCAGGCCGAGACCTTCGTCGCCGCGTGCCAGGAGAAGAAGCTGCCCTGCGCGTACGTGCCGTTCGAGGGCGAGCAGCACGGCTTTCGCCTGGACAAGAACATCCGCCGCGCGGCCGAAGGCGAGCTCTATTTCCTGTCGCGCATTTTCGGGTTCGAGCCCGCCGATGAGATCGAGCCCGTGGAGATCGAGAACTTCAGCCCTTCGCCACGTCGTGGTGTCGGCGAGAGGATTTGAACCTCCACGCCCTTTCGGGCACCAGCTCCTAAGGCTGGCGCGTCTGCCATTCCGCCACGCCGACGCCCTGCAACGATAGGCCCAAACTGGGATTCCCTGTCGAAATAGTGTTCGGGTCAGGTACCGGACGCCACGTTGTGGCCTAAAGTTCAGGTTTCGTGGGACAAGACGCCCCGCACCAGAATGGCTCGCGGCCGAAAAGCGAAACCAAGCCTGAGAGCAACGGTCACCAGAACGTAGGCGGATACCGCCTGCTACGCGAGCTCGACACCGACAGCCTCGGCTCGGTCTACGAGGCCGAACACCCGCGGCTGCACCGTCGCGTCGCGCTTCGCACCATCGGCACCGGCGTCGCGCGCGACGTCAGCTTCTCGCGCCGCTTCCTGCTCGAGCTGCGCTCCTACACCGCTCTAGAGCACGAGGCGATCCCGCGCCTCTATGAACTGGCCTATGAGGGTGACTCGCCCTATCTCGTCACAGAGCTGGTTGCCGGCTCCACCTTCGACGGGATGCTTGCCGATGGGCAGCGCTACGAGCCGCTTGGAATCATCGACCTGCTGCGGCCGATCGCCAGCGCGCTCGACTACGCGCACTTGCGCGCGACGGTCCATCGCGACGTCAAGCCCGCGAACATCCTGCTCGCGGACGACGGGCGGACCCTGCTGACCGGATTCGGCCTGGGCGCGGTCGCGTCCTTCAACAGCGGTCCCGGCTCGAGCGGGCCGGTGGCGCCCGACTACGTCGCGCCAGAGCGGCTGGTCGGCCGCGAGGTCGATGGGCGCGCCGATGTCTATTCGCTCGCCGCCGTGATTTTCGAAGCGACGACGGGGCGCCGCCCCTTTTCGTCGAAGAGCTGGATCGAGACCTTGAGCCGCCGGCTTTACGAGCCACCGCCCAACGTCCGCGAGGTCGATCCCGACCTTCCCGCGTCCTTCGCGGCCGTCCTTCAGCAGGCGATGGACCGCGACCCCGGGCGCCGGCCGGCGACCGCAGGTGAGCTGTTGCAGCGCCTCGAGTCAGCCATCATCTCGCCCAACGGAAGCGTGGCGCGGAAAGACTGGCTCGAGCCGGTCAAGCGCGTCCGCGGGATCGGTGTCGGTGCGGCCCTGGTCGTGATCGTCGGCGCGGCCGAGGTTGTGTGGCTGTTCGAAGGCTCCGGATTGACGCTTGTGCAGCACACGCTGCGGGGCTGGTTCGGGGGAGGCTAGCCGACCCGGCCGTCGACCATCATCACCGAGTTGCAGGTGAAGAGGCGGTCGACTCGGAACCCAGGGTTCACGTTCGAGGGGTCCTGCCCGATCGCGGCCGCGATCTGCTGCACGACCTGCGCCGCCGGGACGTTCATGCCGAACACTGTTCCGCTGGTCGGCATGATCTCGAAGACACCGTTGTGCGCGACCAGCACGACCGAGCCGCTCCAGCCGAATCCGTTGTAGGTGCCCTTGCCGGTGATGATCGCGCCGGCGACAGAGTTTTCACTGATGGTCAGGGTCAGGTTGGAAAGTCCGGGGACGCCACCGGATTGATTCAAGGCGAGGATCAAGTCGTGAGCCGTGTAACCCCGGTGCACGGCGTGGTTCTGCGCGATATCCGCGCTCACACAGGACTCGGCCGACGCGACCGCGACAAAGGGCTCCTCACCCTGGGTGCCGAGTCCACTGACTCCGCCGACGATGATCGTGTAGATCCCGGCCGGCCCGTTTTTGACAGTCACCGTGGGCAGCTTGCCGGTCGCCACGTACGACTGGCCGTCCGGTGCCTTCACCGTCAGCTTCATCGCGCTGCCCGGATATCCCAGCGACGCTTTGACGGCGCTGCCGCCCGCGTAGCTGTACGAGTACGTCTGCTGCTCACCGTTGTGCAGAGACGCGCCGACGAAATCCTGCTCGGTGCCGGGAGTCGTGCCGACCGCGACCGCGTTCTGCGCGTCGAGCGCGGGACCGAATGGATCGTTGGGGTCGGGCACGATGGGGCCGGGGTCGCCGATGTGGCCGCTGGGATCGACCGTCACCTGGGAGGGAGCGGACATGGCGACGACCTGATTGCCGGATGTCACCACCATGTGGCCTTCGAAGAGCTTGATGATCATCGTGCCGTCCGTCTTGATGTAGACCTCGAACTTCGTGCCGCGCACGCTCGCGGTCGCCGACTTGCCCTTGACGTTGAAGGTCGCGCCGGTCACAAGGTGCTGCACGTTGGTGAACGTGCGCCCGATCTGCTGCGTCAGCGTGACGTCGTGCAGGTTGCCGCTCTTCGTGAAATGCGCCGCGTCGACCTTGATCGTGGTGTCGCTGGCGAGGCGCGTGAGCGTGCCGTCAGGCAATGTGATGGCGGCGCGGCCCTTGGTGTCGGTCTTGACCGAGTCGCCGGGCTGGACGACCGAACCCGTCAGTGCCGAGGCGAAGTCGGTGCCGTTGTGGGAGACGGACGTCGCGGCCTGGTAGACGGTCAAGGTGCCCGAGGCGTTGACCTGGGCCTGGGCGGCGACATTGAGCCAGACCACGATCCCCACCACGATTAGGACCAGGATCACGAGCACGACGATGATCCGTCGGCCGCCGCGGCGACGTTTGGGGGTGGCGGCTACAGATGCCATGTTGCCCGGGAAAGATAGCTCACCGAATGCCTTTTATCGGTGGCCTTCAACAACCATGATCGTGTCGCCGCCGGCCGCACACGAATAGACGCGGTCGACCGTGAAGTCCTGCGGAATCGTGCTGATCGACTGCTTGCCCGCGGGGCCGAGATAGTTGAGCACCTGCGTCGTGACGTTGACCCCGCGCACGCTGACCTGGGTCACGACGGCGCCGAGGTTCGGGCTCGCGGCGTAGAAGACGACCGTCCATGAGACAGTCGTGCCGCCGAGGTCGGAGTAGTAGTAGATGCGAGCCGAGGTCGGCGAGGTGCCCTGCACCTTGAGGGTCACGCCCGTCACGCCGGCGTCGGCCATGCTCTTGGCGATCTGCGAGTTGCTGAGGGTCTGGCGGACGACCGCGCCGCGGTCATCCGAGTTGCCCGCGGTGCACGGTGCGTTGGTGGCGAAGGCGACCACGAACGCCTCCGCGGGAGACACGTTGATCGCATGGACGATGGCTCGGTACTTGCCGGCGGGTCCGCTCAGGTTGCCCTGGACCGGCGAGGCTCCGCTGCGCGAGGCGTGCTCGACGTTGTTGGGGTCGACGATCGAGAGCGTCATGAAGCTGCCGGGGTAGCAGAGCGCGACGCTGATGGTGCCGCCGGGTGAGTTGTAGTCGAACGTGGTGGTCTGGCCCGTCGAGATGGGATCGCCAGCCGATGTCTGCAGCGTCCCCGCGGTGGTGCCGTTGGAGACGGCGCGGCTGCACTGCGCCGTGAGAGCGTACGGGTCCTGCAGGTCGCGCTGGATCGCGCGCACCGCGGACAGCGTGCCGTTGGCGTCCGCGGAGATCTCCTGCCCAGCGCTGACCGAGGCGGTCGTCTTGCCGTTGACGCCGACCGTTCCCTCGAAGACTTTGATCAGGTTCGAGTGGTCCTGGCGGACGAGCATCTCGAACTGAGTGCCGCGCACCGACGCGCTGACGGAATGGCCACCGACCTTGAAGGTCGCCCCGCTGACGAGGTGCCGCACGTTGACGAATGTGCGCCCGATCTTTTGCGCGACCTCGGCCGACTGCAGGCTGCCGTTCTTCTGAAGCTGGACGGTCGTGATCTGGACAGTGGTGTCAGGCGACATCCGGACGAACGAGCCATCGGGGAACTGGATCGCGGCGTGTCCTTTGGCCTGGGTCGCGACCTCGTTGCCGGCGTTCAGCGCCTGGCCCGGGGTGGCGCCCTTGTGGTCCACAGTGACCGGCTGGTTGTAGACGACCAGCGTCGCCGGCGCCGTCACCGCGGCCGAGGCCTGGACGACCAGAAACCAGTACCCGCTGCCAAGCACGAGCAATGTCGCGAGCACTACCACCCCGGCGCAGCCCAAAAGGCTGCATCCGCATCCCCGGCCGAAGCAGCCGGAGCTCTTCTGAGAGTTCGGGGGAACGGCTTGCTGGGGGACTGTTGCGGCGGGCGGTGGCTGAACTGCCATCGCCCGGGAACATTAGCTGCTGGGTATCTGCAAATCGATAACTAAGCGCGCCGGATCGCTCAGCATGAAGACGCGCATGCATGTCGGGCGGCTGATGCCAAGACCCCAGGACACGTAGCCCTCGAAATCCTGTGTCTGGCGAGCTTCCTTCAGGACCTGGAAATCGCTGTGGACCAGGTCGGTCGAGCCCGAAAACGTGGTGGCGCCGGTCGCCGAGTGGACCGTGACCAGGATGCCGGCGGTGCCGCTCAGCGTCACCGACTGGCCGCTCCCGCCGAGCGTGAAGACCGGCTTGGTCTGCCTTTTCACGGTGTAGGTCGGAACGATCGAGTCGAACTGCAGGACGAAGCGGTCGTAGCCGTCCTGCTCGGCGGCGCGTGCGGTGATGGCATTGGCGACGCCGGTCTTGCCGCCCGACGCGTCCGCGCAGGCGAAGGCGGGGAGATTCGTGCCGGGCGCGGTCGGGGGCGGGACCGGCGGGGGAGAGATGCGGGGGCCGGAGGCGTAGACGTGGCCTGGCGTACTGGCGGGGCTGACCGCCGCGCTCGGGGCGAGCTCAGGCCCGCAGGCGGTCAAAACCAAAGTCAAAACGGCGAACAGGCCCCATCTCACGGGCCGATAGTATGGTCGAGCCCACGCTGGGCAGCGCCGAGGTGGCGGAACAGGCAGACGCGTCGGTCTCAAAAACCGATGTCCGCAAGGACGTGCGGGTTCGACTCCCGCTCTCGGCACCACGCCGGTATGAAACGGGTTGGACGGGCATTAGGTTGCATACGGTCGATATCGCACGATCGCCGGCAGAGCGCATCCTCGAGCTGACAGCGCTCATCGGTGAAGCGGAGATGGCGGCCTGGTGCGCGGGGCTGCTGGACGGCTCGATCACGTACGACGATCCGCGCCGGCCCCCGATCACCTGACTGGGCGGCAGGCACGCGGCCGCGCTTCAGCTCAAGCACGGCGCCGCGTGGGGTGAGCAGAACTATTGGCCGCGGGTGTGGGCGGGACGCGGACTGCTGTACGTGTGGAGCGCGGGTGCAACGAGCGCGGTCCTGTCAGGTCTTCACGACGGGGCCTGGAGGGTGCGCGAGATCTCGGCCAAGGTGGCACGGCGTCGCGAAGTCGCGGTGGCCGAACCCATTCTGGTCGCGTTGCTGGACGATCCTATGCAGCGGGTCCGCGCTGCGTCCGATGCGGCGCTGTCGGCCTTGACGGCTAGGGAGTAGGCACGATTCCCGGGATCACGTAGGCCTCGATCATGGCCACGATACCGACCGCTGAGGTGAGAATCAGGCTGTAGCCGATCACCCGGCGGAAGATGTCTCCCTCCGCGCCGACCTTGTTCACGCCTGCGGCACCGACTGACAGGTTCTGCGGGCTGATCATCTTGCCCATCACGCCGCCGGACGAGTTCGTGCCGGCGGTGAGGATCGGGCTCACATTGCCCAATTGCTGCGCGGTCTGCGCCTGCAGCGGCCCGAACAAGGTGTTGGACGAGGTGTCGCTGCCCGTGAGGAAGACGCCGAGCCAGCCCAGGAACGCGGCGACGAACGGGAATATGAACCCCGTCTTGGAGAGCGCGATCGCCATGCTCGCGGTCATGCCGGAGTAGTTCATTAGCTGGGCGATGGCGAGGATCAGCGCGATCGTCGCAATCGGCAGCGCGAGCTGGCGGATCGTCCGCGCGTAGACGGTGAAGAAGTTCAGACGCGCCCCGGCCAGCAGCATCAGCAGGAACGCGACGATGCACGCATAGAGGACGAGGGATCCGGCCGCGGCAAGGAAGTTCCAGTCGAAGGCCAGGGGGTAGGGGGTGGACTTCGAGACGATCGGCTTCTCGCGGTTGATCAGGGAGACGGGCTGGCCCTTCTGGATGTCATAGGTCCCAGGCCACAAGAAGTTCCAGTCGGGAAACTTGAACGCCTGGCGGTCCTTGGCCGGGTCCGGCCCGATCCATGGCAGCTTGCAGAGCGCAAACGCGGGCGTGCCGCACTTGAGGTCAGCCGTGATGTTGGCCGGCGCGGGCAACGCGGTCTTGACGTCGCCGACCGGATGGCCCGACCACCAGGGCAGGTTGCCCATCTGGCCGATGAGGATCACGATGACCAGCACCAGGTACATCGCGTACGCGCGAGCGATGCGGCTGGGCGAGTCGATGACGTCGCGCGAAGCACGCGTGTCGGGCGTGTCGGCAACGCCGCGTGCGGGCAGGTCCGATCCGCCCATCACTCGACGCGGCTCGGCCGATGGTACCGCCGTCGCCGGCTCGCCTTCGAATTGCCATGTGTCGCGGGGCCGCCACACGCGCAGCAGCAGGGCAAGACATCCCATCGACACCAGCGCCGCGATGATGTCGGTCAGCTCGGGGCCGACGAAGTTCGAGACGAGGAACTGCACGACGGCGAACGAGACGCCGGTCACGAGCACGGCGGGCAGGATCTCGGTCATGCGCCGGAAGCCCGCCAGGACGACGATCAGGTAGGCCGGGATCAGAATCGAGAACAGCGGCAGCTGGCGTCCGACCATCGCCGACAGCGCCAGCGTGGTGTTGGTGACCGGGTGGCCGATGATCGGCGCGACGAGCCCCCCGAGGGTGACGACCGGGATGCCGATCGAGCCGAACGCGACGGGAGCGGTATTGGCCAGCAGCGCCAGCACGGCCGCTGTCACCGGTTCGAATCCAAGGCTGGCGAGGATGGACGCGGTGATGGCGACCGGCGCTCCAAAGCCTGCGATCCCCTCGAGCAGCGCACCGAACGAGAACGCGACCAGCAGAACCTGAAGGCGGCGGTCGGTCGTAAGGCGCGTGAGCGAGCGCTTGATGACGTCGAAGTCGCCGCTCGCGACCGTCAGGTTATGGAAGAAGACGGCGTTGAGGACGATCCAGCTGATCGGCCAGAGGCCGAACGCCATGCCCTCGGTGGCGGTTCCGACACTGATGCCGAACGGCATGCCCCACACCAGCCACCCGAGGACGAAGGCCGTGAGCATCGCCGCCAGGGCGCAGATCCACGCCGGCAGGCGGAGTATCGCGAGGAGGACGAACAGGACGTAGAGCGGAAGTCCTGCCACTAGGGCCGACAGCAAGATGCTGTCCACCACCGGCTGATAAACCTGATGGAACGCCAAAAGCACGCCCATCGCGCCCACCCCCCAAAAAAGGCGTTATGAAGCCAGGATTAATTCAATCTGAATTCGGGCCGCTTTGCAACTCTGCACCCGGCCGGCTACCAGCTTCCGCCGCCGCCCCCGCCTCCGCCGCCACCTGACGAACCGCCGCCACCGAACCCGCTCCCGCTGCCCGAGCTCGGCGGGGCGGACGAGATGGCGCTCGAGATGCTGTCGTTCATGGACTGCAGGCTGCTCGACAGCAGCGCAGCCTGGAACGGCGCGTTGCCGACATACCAGCCGTTCGACGCACTGGTGTCGATGCCCTCGAACGCCTTCGCCCAGCGGTTGACGACCCCGAAGACGATCGCGTAGGGGAGGAGCTGTGTGAAGATCTCCGCCTTCTCCGCGAACTGCTGGCGGTACTTCTCGGCCGTGTCCATGTACAGCCGAAAGCCGAGCGTGTGCTGCAGCAGATCGCGCCCGACGGCGGTGCGCTGCGACATATTCTTCGAGGTTGCGATCAGCACCATCCCGACGAGCACGATCGCTAGCCCGACGACGCCCCAGCCGAAGTGGACGCCCAGCTGGTAGGTGGCGAACGCGCCGAGTATGAGGATCGCCGTGCCGAGACAGCCCCATCCGGCGCGAGCTGACGTTGGGTTGGTGGTGAAGAGCCGGCGAGCCATCGCGTCGGAGACGATCTGCCTTTCCGCCTGCTGCAGCGTGGAGCGGAATTTCCCTTTCAGCTCGGAGACCTTGACCTGTTCGCGGCCGGCGAAGAGCCCATCGAGCAGGGAGTTCTCGTACGGCAGCAGCTTGCTGACGTCGCCCGACTTCTGGGTGAGCTGCCAGTCGTGGCGCCCGAACATCTCCGGGATGTCGGTGATCGTCAGGTAGCCGCGCACGGCGAGGTCGACGATGGACGCGGTGACGTCCTTGGGGTCGGCGCTCTCGTCGAGGATGAGTCCCAGCTGCGCCGGTCTCAGGTCTTGAGGCGGTCCGAACTCCACGACCACGGGCTCGTGCTGAAACAGCGGCTCCGTGTGCTCCGCAGCGTCGCCGGGCGCTGCGTAGTAATGGCCCAGGTACGCGCGATCGCGGCCGTGACGCCACCAGTTCCAGGCGATCGCGGCCACGCCACCGACAAGAATGAGAAGCGCGAGCGCGATCGTGAGCGGGTTCACGTCGAAAGCGTCCTGGGGAAACTGTCGTTCACGCGGGGTGAGCAGGGGCGGCGGAACATTAACGGCTCCCTTGTCGATGCTCACCGCTACCGACATTTGCTCCCCTGAGCCCAGTTGACGCGTCGATGTGTACGTAAAGAAGTTGTTGAGGCCGGTAACCGTGCACCCTTCTCGGGAGCCCTCCGGACCCTCATAGCAGGCGGCTTCCCGGAACGATCCTGTAGGTACGTAGATGTTCGCGATGACCGACTCCTTGGGTACCTGCCATTGGTCGCCATCGACATTCCAGAAGAGCTCGTCGTGGTCCTCGAACCTGTTCATGACGCCCTGGACGGTGTAGCTGATGACGTAGCGGTTCACGCCGCTCACCGGACGGTTGGGGTCGCCGATCTTGATCACGAGGCTGGCCCCGTAGACGTTGGTGTCGAACCGCACCGGGCGCTGGCCGTCCGTGACCGACTTGACATAGAGGTTGTAGTAGCGGTCCTGTGACTTGTCGTACTGGTAGCGGACCGGGATGGTCCGGAAGATCCCGTGCCTCTGGAGGTCGCCGAAGTCGACCCGGATGTCCTCCTCGACGGCGATCGTGGAATCTGGGTTGATGTGGATCGTCGACTGAAATGACTTGATGACCCAGCCCTCGTCGGCGCCGGCGGTGCGTCCTGAGACCCCGATCGCGAAGGTACAGAGGGTTGCGGCGAGCGCCAGCTTCGCGAATCGGATCTTCATCGGCAGTCCTCCGGGCTGCGACCTGAGATGTCGACCGGACCTTCGGCGCCCATGCGACGCATCTGCGTCGTTGCCTCCTGTGCTCCTCGCTCACGCATCAACGGATGCGCTCGCTGGGGTGCTCGTCGGCGCCTAGCATCTACGCCGCCTGGATCGCCGAATGTCTCGGTCGGCCCTCATGTCGCAGCCCGTATATTGCCGTGTGGCCGTATATGACCATGACCAACCTCCGGCACGACATCCGGAATGTGGCGATCATCGCGCACGTCGACCACGGCAAGACCACGCTCGTCGACGCGCTGCTGAAGCAGAGCCACACGTTTCGCGAGAACCAGGAGGTCGGCTCGCTCATCATGGACACGAACGACCTCGAGCGCGAGAAGGGGATCACGATCCTCGCCAAGAACACCTCGATCCGCCACGGCGACGTGACGATCAACATCATCGACACGCCCGGGCATGCCGACTTCGGGGGCGAGGTGGAACGGGTGCTCAACATGGCCGACGGGTGCCTCTTGCTCGTCGACGCGGCCGAAGGCCCGATGCCGCAGACGCGATTCGTCCTGCGCAAGGCATTCGAGGTCGGCCTGCGAATCGTCGTGGTGATCAACAAGGTCGACCGCAAAAACGCGGATCCCGAGCGAACGCTCAACCGCGTGCACGACCTCTTCCTCGAACTCGCCGAAGATGCCGATCAGCTCGAAGCCCCTGTCGTCTACGCGATCGCCAAGGAGGGCCGCGCCGGGCTCCGGCCCGACGACCTGGCCGCCGACCTCGAGCCCCTGTTCCAGACGATCATCGCCAGCATCCCGGCCCCGATCGCTGAGCAAGGCGGCTTTCAGATGCTGGTCGCCAACCGCGCCCACGACGACTACACAGGCACCATCTCCATCGGCCGCATCTCGAGAGGCCGCGTTGCGCCGGGCGATGTGATCGCGGTGCTCGGAGCGGAAGCGGCGGCGAGGCAGGCCCGTGTCGTCCAGGTGCTCATGTACAGGGGTCTTGACCGCGTGGCCGTGCCGAGCGCCAGCGCCGGCGACATCGTGCTGTTCGGGGTCAACACCTCGCCGTTCACCGGCCGGGAAGGGAGGTTTTCGACCACGCGGCAGCTGCGGGCGCGGATCTACAAAGAGCTCGACACGAATCTGGGTCTGCACGTCGAAGACACCCAGGCCGCGGAGCGATTTCTTGTCAGCGGTCGCGGTGAGCTGCACCTCGCGGTGCTGATCGAGACGATGCGCCGGGAGGGCTACGAGTTCGAGGTATCACGTCCCGAGGCCATCGTGAAGAGGATCAACGGCCAGCTCATGGAACCGGTCGAGCACCTCACGGTCGACGTCCGAGAGGACAACCTCGGTCCGGTGACCGAGGCTCTCGGTAAGCGGCGCGGTGAGATGCTCGAGATCATCTACGACCGCAAGGGCGGCGTCCGGCTCGAATATCTG
This sequence comes from Chloroflexota bacterium, assembly GCA_005882115.1. Taxonomy (GTDB): domain Bacteria; phylum Chloroflexota; class Dormibacteria; order Dormibacterales; family Dormibacteraceae; genus 40CM-4-65-16. The sequence continues at coordinate 189,531 of VBEG01000024.1, read as the reverse complement.
ATTCCAACACGTGGATTGATCGGGTTTCGCAACACGTTTTTGACGCTCACGGCGGGCAACGGTCTGATGGGGTCGATCGGCATGGGCTACCGGCCGTTCCTGGGAGAGTTCAGAGAGCAGCGCAACGGTGCCCTGACCGCTTCTTCCGCCGGTAAGTCGCTGGCCTTTGGGCTGGCGGGCGCCCAGGAGCGAGGCACCACGTTCATCGAGCCTGGTGAAGAGGTCTACGAAGGCATGATCGTCGGCATCCAGAAGAGGCCCGGCGACATCCGGGTCAACGTCTGCCGCGAGAAGAAGCAGTCGAACATCCGGTCGTCCACCTCGGACATCTCGGTACGGCTGACCCCGGCCTCGAGATTGAGCCTGGAGCAGTCGCTCGACTTCCTTGCGGACGACGAGCTGCTGGAGGTCACGCCCAAGCACCTGCGGCTGCGCAAACGCCACCTCACCGAGGTCGACCAGTCCCGCGCCAGGAGGCTCTCCGAGGCGGCAGGAATAGGTTCCTGAGAATCGGGGTATACTCGTTGCAGCTGGCGAAGCGCCAGCGCTCACCGCAGGCTTCTATCTTCTCGAACGGGCCCGCTAGTTGAGTAGGCCCCGCCGTTCGAGAGATAGGAGATGGAAATGCCCACAGGCACCATCAAGAAACTGGTTTCGGATCGCGGCTTTGGATTTATCAAGGCCGAGGACGGACAGGAATACTTCTTCCACCGCAGTGGCACCGAAGGCGACTTCGACGGCCTCCAGGGTGGCGAAAAGGTTTCGTTCGAAATCGAGTCGAGCCCTAAGGGCCCGCGCGCTAAGAGCGTCCGCGTAGCCTAAGTTCGAAAACCAGAAAGGCCCGAGCGCAAGCTCGGGCCTTTTTTATTGGGAAACTCCTCCCCGTTCATGGGAGGTGGCCCGAAGGGCCGGCGGGCCAAGGACGGCCCATAATGGGAGGCAGCGACAACCGTTTCGTTCGGAATTGGGGGGTGACAAGTGAAGAAGCTTCCGGCGGACAACACGCCTGGCTCAGCCAAGGTAGGCGAGGGCCTTCTCGGCAGAAAGGTCACTCGCCGGGACTTCGTCAAGACTGGGTCTTTACTGGCGCTCGGGGCGAGCAGCTTTCCGACGATCCTCACCGCGTGCGCGACGGGTAGCAGCACGACCAAGAGCGGACCGAAGACGCTCAAGATCCTGCAGTGGAGCCACTTCGTCCCGGACTACGACAAGTGGTTTGACCCGTGGGTCAAGCAGTGGGGCCAGGACAACAACACGACCGTATCGGTCGACCACATCACGTACTCGGACATCCCGACGCGGACGGCGTCGGAGATGAACGCCAAGTCTGGCCACGACCTGATCCTCTGGATCGTGCCGCCCTCGCAGTACGAGCAGAGCACCGTCGACATGAGCGACGTGGTCAAGAAGGTCGAGCAGAAGTACGGACCGCAGCTCAACTTCGCCAAGCTCACCAACTTCAACCCACACACCAACCGCTACTTCGGCTTCACCTACAGCTTCGCCCCCGATCCGGGCGACTACCGCAAGAGCCTGTTCCAGCAGGTCGGCATGCCGGACGGACCCACGACGTGGGACGAGATGCTCACCGCGGTGACCCAGATCAAGAGCAAGACCAAGGGCGCCGTCCGCGGCGGCATCGGTTTCTCGCCGGAGCCGGACTCCAACATGGCGGCCCGAGCCCTGATCTGGTCTTTCGGCGGCGCGGAGCAGGACAAGGACTCGAACGTCACCATCAACTCCGATGCTGTAGTCGGCGCTGTCGACTACATGGCCCGGCTCTTCAAGCAGGCTGAGACCGCGGAGGTCTTCAGCTGGAACGCCGCGTCGAACAACCAGGGCCTGGTCGCGGGGAGCCTCTCCTTCATCCTGAACTCGATCTCCGCCTATCGCACCGCGCAGGCGAGCAAGCCAGACGTCGCCAACGACATCTTCTTCTCCAAGCCGCTGGCCGGCGCGTCAGGCGTCAAAGCCCTCGCCAGCGAGCACGTGATCCAGACCTACATCATCCCCAAGTTCTCCAAGAACCAGGACATCGCCAAGGAGTTCCTGCTCTACCTCGTCGACCACGCGAGCGACTACGTCTACCAGTCGAAGCTTTACGAGTTCCCGGTCAACCCGAAGACCAACGCCCAGGACAAGCTGTACGGGCCGGGCGGATGGCTGGACAGCGATCCCTACAAGTCCAACCCGTCGTCGAAGCTCCAGGTCTTGAAGGACGCCACCGATTGGAGCGTCAACGTCGGATACCCTGGACCCGCAAGCCCGGCGATCGGTGAGATCTTCGACAAAAACATCCTGCCTTCGATGATGGCGGCCGCCGCGCGCGGCCAGAAGACCCCGAAGCAGGCCGTGGCGGAAGCCGAGCAGCAGATCAAGGCGATCTTCACCAGCTGGCGCCAGAAGGGTTTGGTCGGCGGGTCGAGCTAGCCTGAGGCTCGCGAAGGCCTGAGATGGCAGAGGTCGAAGTCCGAGAGATTCGGAAGTCGTTCGGCGGCGGAAACCCCGCCGTCGACGGCATCAGCCTCACCTGCAAGAACGGCGAGTACCTCGTCCTCCTGGGACCTTCCGGTTGCGGCAAGACGACGCTGCTGCGGATGATCGCGGGGCTCGAGGCGCCCACCGGCGGTGACGTGCTGATCGGCGGCAAGTCGGTGAGGGCCCTTCCGCCGAGGGCACGCAAGATCGCGATGGTCTTCCAGAGCTACGCGTTGTACCCGCACAAGAAGGTGGTGCAGAACATCTCATTTCCGCTCGAGGCGCAGGGCATGAGCGCCCAGGAGCGCATGGAGAAGGTCAAGTGGGCGGCCGGCCTGCTCGGGATCGACCACCTCCTCCAACGGAAACCACGACAGCTGTCAGGCGGTGAGCGCCAGCGCGTCGCGCTTGCCCGCGCGTTGGTTCGCGAGCCGCAGGTGTTCCTCCTGGACGAACCGCTGTCCAACCTGGATGCGAAGCTGCGCGCGTCTGCCCGCCTGGAGCTCAAGCAGTTCCAGCAGCGGGTGGGAGTCTCGACGATCTATGTGACCCACGACCAGGTCGAGGCGATGGGGCTGGGTGACAGGATCGCCGTCCTGAATCAGGGCCGACTGCAGCAGGTCGGCACGCCGGAGGAGATCTATCACCACCCCGCGAACACGTTTGTGGCGACCTTCGTCGGCTCGCCGCCGATGAACCTGCTCGAGCGCGACGGCAAGCTCATCGGCTTTCGCCCCGAAAACATCCGGCTCGAGAAAAATGCCGGGTCGCGCGACGACGCGACGGTGTTCCGCGGCCACGTCCTTCGCGTGGAGAACCTCGGGTCGGATCGTTACGTCTACCTGCGTGTCAAGGACGCGCACGGCGATACGAACGTGATCGCGAAGTTCGCCATCGCCGAGCCCCTGGAGTTCTCGAACGACGAAGACGCCGATCTCGTGATCAGGAACCGCAACATCAATTTCTTCGACCGCGATTCAGGACAGAAAGCAGCGGCGTGAGCGAACCGGCGGTTCATCGCACGGTCATCATCGACGAGAGCTTCCGCGTTCATCACCTGCTCGACCGGGAGTCCGTGCTGGGACCGGTGATGCTCTCGCCGCTCCTGATCTACCTTGTCGCGTTGATCGGCCTTCCGCTGGTTTTTGTCTTCATCTACGCGTTCAGCGATGCGACGACTGGCTCGGACTCGTTCGGGTTTGTCGGCCTGCAGACTTTCCAGACCACACTTGAAGACCCGGTCTTCCGGATCGCGCTTCGCAACACGGTCGTCTTCACAGTTCTCGCCCAGCTCGTCGTCATCGTGCTCGCCACCGTGCTGGGGTTCGTCCTCTCGGCGGATTTTCGGGGCAAGTGGTTCGTGCGCTTCCTCATCCTGCTGCCCTGGACGACTCCGGTCGCGCTGAGCGCGCTGGCGTGGTTGTGGATGCTCGACTCCCTCTTCAGCCCCTTCAACTGGATCCTCGGCAACCTGCACGTGGTCGACCAGGGGACGCCGGTGGCCTGGTTGGGACAGGACTCGCTCGCGGTCGGATCGGTGGTCGCGCTGCAGGCGTGGCGAACTTTGCCGCTCGCCGCGGTGATCCTTATGGCGGGGCTGACCTCGATCCCCCCTGAGCTCAGCGAGCAGGCTGAGGTCGACGGCGCGGGGTTCTGGCGCCGCTTCTTCGACATCACGATGCCCCTGTTGGCGCCCATCATGATGGTCGCGATCCTATTCGGGATCGTGGCCACCTTCACCGACATGGCCGCCGTCTACATCCTCACCCGGGGTGGCCCGGGTAACGCCACGCAGGTCCTTGGCAGCTGGTCGTTCTACACCGGCATCCAGGGCGGGAGCCTGGCCCAAGGGGCCGCGATCGGCATCTTCATGTTCCCGGTGCTGCTTGGGGTCTGCATCCTGATGCTGCGGCGCGCGTCGCAGACAGAGGTCGTGTGATGGTCGCCCGCAGGCCAGGGGTGGTGGTGTCCCGCTGGGTCGTCCTGCTCGTCTTCGCGCTCGTCTGCGCATTTCCTTTCGGATGGGCGACCTTCACGATGTTCAAGGCCGATGCGGACCTGTACACGGTCGGCCACGTCCCGTTCTTCTACAACTCGCCGCCCACCTTTGACCATGTCCGGGTCCTTTTCACGGACACCGCCTTCTTGACGTTCGTGCGGAACAGTCTCGAGATCGGGGTCATCGTGGTCGCGATCACGCTGGCGCTGAGCGTGCCGGCCGCGTACGCAATCGCGCGTCTCACCGGTCAGTGGGGTGGACGTCTCGCGATGATGGTGTTCATCTTCTATCTCGTCCCTCCAACCCTCTTGTTCCTCCCCCTGTCCCGGATCGTCGCCGACCTGGGTTTGCAAGACACCATCTGGGCGCTCGTGCTCGTTTACCCGACGCTGACCGCCCCGTTCTCCACCTGGCTGCTGGTCGGTTTCTTTCGGAGCATCCCTCGCGACATCGAGGAGCAGGCGATGATCGACGGCTACAGCCGCGCGAGCGCCGTCGTGCGGACCGTGCTGCCGCTTGCGGTTCCTGGATTGTTCACCGTCGTCATCTTCACGTTCGCGTTCACGATGAACGACTTCATCTACGCCGTGGCGTTTATCTCTTCATCGGACAACATGACGGTCAGCGCGGGAGTGCCGGTGGAGCTGATCCGCGGCGACGTGTTCTTCTGGCAGTCACTGATGGCAGCGGCTGTGCTGGTCGCGATACCGGTCGCGTTGGCCTACAACTTCTTCCTCGATCGCTTCGTCAAGGGCCTCGCGCTGGGCGGCGTGAAGGGTTAAGCCCGGAGGCGCTTCTTCAGGCGCGGGATGTCGAGCTTGGGTTGGGGATATTTGGGATCCATCTCGCGCAGGGTCTCGATGAGGATCTTCGAGACCGCCCAGTTCCGGAAGGCCTTGTCATCGGCTGGGATCACGTACCAGGGGGCCGTGGAAGTGGAGCACCTGGTGATCGCGATGCTGTAGGCGCTCATGTAGTCGTCCCAGTACGCGCGTTCGTCGATATCGTGCTCGTTGAACTTCCAGCGCTTGGTCGGGTCCTTCAGACGGTCGAGCAGACGTTTGCGTTGCTCGTCATACGAGATGTGCAGGCATAACTTCACGACCCTCGTTCCGCCGCGGACCAGCTGCTTCTCGAAATTGTTGATCTGGCCGTAGCGACGCGCGATGACCTGCGGCTGCGCCAGGTTGTGCACTCGCGCGATGAGAACGTCCTCGTAGTGCGAGCGGTTGAAGATCCCGATCAAGCCAACCTCGGGCAGGCGGTGGCGCATGCGCCAGAGGAATCCGTGGCGGCGCTCCGCCGGCGTCGGGGCCTTGAACGGAGTGATGAGCACGCCCTGCGGGTTGAAGTTACGCACGACATGCGTGACGGTGCCGTCCTTGCCGGACGTATCCATTCCCTGCAGGACGACGAGCAGCGACCGCTTTCGTTCCGCGTAAAGGCGCTCGTGGAGCTCGAAGAGCTCGTCACGATCCTTCTTGACCTCTCGGACCGCCCTGCTCTTGCCGCCCTTCAGGCCTGGAGTCGAGTCCGGATCGACGTCCGCCATCCGGAACCGTCCGTCCTGGATCTGGGCGCGTAGAAGGTCGCGGACATCAGACGATTTCGGCACGCGGGGGAGTCTAGGGGAGTTCGACAGGCACGACGTCGAGGTTCACGAGCTGGTCGCCGCGCAGAACCGTCAGCGTCAGCTTGGCGCCAATCGTCGCCTCGACCATCAGCCTCTGCAGGTCGCCGGCCTTGCTTACGCCGACGCCGCCGACCGACACGATGACGTCGCCGCCGCGCAGCTTGCCACCCGCGGCCGGGCTGCCCGTGACGACCTCGTGCACCTCGACGCCCGCCTTGCGGCCGAGCTTTTCCGCGACCACCGGTGGCAGTGGGCGGGTGCCGCCCGCGATGCCGAGGTACCCCCGGCGCACGCGGCCGTTGCGCATGAGCGCGGCGAGGATGGCCTGAGTCGTCGCGTTCATCGGCACGGCAAGCCCGAGTCCCATGCCCGCGACCGCGGTGTTGACGCCGATCAGGCGAGCCAGCGAGTCGGCTAGGGCACCGCCCGAGTTACCGGGATTGAGTGCTGCGTCGGTCTGGATCACGTCTTCGATGAAGCGGCGGTGCCCGTTGCCGTCGGCGGTCGCCAGCGAGCGGCCTAACCCGCTGACGACCCCCGAAGTGACGGACCCGGAAAAGCCCATCGGGTTGCCCATCGCGACCACGAGCTGGCCCACGCGGAGCTGGTCGGCGTTGCCGATGGTCACCGGCTGCAGCTTGTCCGAGCGTGCCCGCGCCACCGCGAGGTCGGAGAGGGGGTCGGCGCCGACGACGTCGACGTCGTACTCGTTGCCGTCGATGAAGGAGGCGGTGGCCGTGTTGCCCGAGGCGACGACGTGGGCCGAGGTGACGAGAAAGCCGTCGGGGGTGATGACAACTCCGGAGCCGGCGCCTCCGAAGCCTCGGCCTCCGCGCCCGATGCGCAGGCTCGCGACCGAGGGGAGGACCTTCTCCGCGACCGTCGTCACGATCGCCGAGTAAGCGTCCAGCGCCTGCTGCTCCGTGGTCGCCTCCGCCATGCTGCTTACAACATTACCAAGTAACAAACAGAGCTAAACGTGGGCCCTCCGGGCGAGCTGGCGCGGCCTCAAATCCCCGTGAAGCCGGCGCTCTTGAGGATCGATTGTCCCGCCGGGGACAGGACGTACGTGATGAACGCATCCGCCCCGTCGGCGTGCTCGGTCAGGAAGAGCTTGCCGATCGAATAGTCGGCGATCACGTTCTGGGCATCGGGTATCGCGACGCCTTCGACCTTGCTGTTGGTGACCACGTCGCTGTGATAGACGATGCCCGCGTCGGCCTCACCAAGCGCCACCTTGCTCAGGACGGCGGTGACCTGCTGCTCGAGGCTGGCGGGGTGAACCGTGACGCCGGCTTTGGCCAGGGCTTGCCTGGCGTAGTCACCCGCTGGAACCGAAGGATCCGCAAGGACGACGATCAGACCGGACCGGGCGAGGTCGGCCAGGCCGTGGATGGCCTTGGGATTGCCACGCTCGACCACGATCTCGAGGCGGTTGTGCACGAAGACTTTCGGGTCGCCGCCAAGTAGCCCGGCATCGTTGAGGGTCTTCATGTGGGTTGTGTCGGCCGCCGCGAAGACATCGGCGTGCGCGCCCTGCGTCAGTTGAGTGGCGAGCGTTTGCGTCCCCGCGTAGTTGAAGGTCGTCGTGATGTTCTGTGACGACTTGAGCTTGGCGGCGATCTTGTCGAAGGCCGGCCGCAGGGAGGAGGCGGCGAACACGGTCAGGGTCGACGGCAATTTCGTGCTGCTCTGGCTGCCAGATTCTCCACACGAGGCGAGCACAAGGAGCGCAGCGACAGCGAACGCTTTCCTGATCACCGGGGAAATCCTATCCCCGACCTGGTCCACCCCTGCCCTTGCGGGCCCACCCTCCTCCCGGCCAGTTCCCACCCCCGACCGGCCGACCGTAGCACCACGTTATTGAGGCGTCTTCACATCCACAACCCAGCCTGTTAATCGCCTTTCGTATGCTCGGCCGAGGATGGTCGACCGCTGATGAACTATCACCTCGGCGAGTGGATATCGATCCACGCGCGCGCCGAGCGCGTCCCGCCGCGATTCACCGTGTCAATCACCCTCGGCGACCTGCCTGAAGGCTGGCCACGAGGGGGCAAGCACGCGCGCACCTGGTCTGGCCTCGTAGGCCTGGTCCTGATCGCGCCTTTCGTCATCCTGCTCACCGCGAGCGTGCTGCACAATCTCGGCTTGAGCGCGCCGTACTCATGGCTCTCTGGCTCCACCTTCGCGATCCTCGCCGGCACGGTCAGTCTCTTCATCGGCATCCCGGTCGCGATCGCGATGAACCTCTGGCGGATCACCCGCCTCGGATGGCGACGGCACGGCGGTTCGCTCGACGGATTGATCGCGCTCGAGGTCGCGCCTCTTCACCTCGCTGTGATCGTGGTTGCGCTCCTCGTCGGCGGCGTCTTCGTCGCCCACCTCGCGGTCGATTCCTACGCCTGCATGAGCGGAGTCCGGTCGGCTTGCTGATCGCGTAGCCGCTTACAAACTCTTCACACCCAGCTAATGCCACGCGCCGGGGCGCCGGCTTGAATTCAGCTTATGGCGCTCGCGTCGACGGACGAACAGGCGAGCCCGGTCGCGTTGCCTCGCCGAGGTATCACCAGGCGACAGGCACTTGCCGCTGCCCTCGCGACCGGCGTGGGAGTGGGAGCCGTGCGCCTGCTCGGCGGCTCGATGCAGCAGCTCGCCACGCCGCTCGCCGGATCGGCCACCGGTTGGATCTCGCCCCTGAAATCGGAGTCCGCGCGCGTGATGCACCTCCTGCGACGCACGGCCTTCGGCTACTCACCGACGCAGCTTGAGACCGCGTTGTCCGACGGGTTCGACAAGACGGTCGACCGCCTCATCGAGAGCAAGCCGGCGGATCCGCCGCCGCTCGAAGCCGCGACCACTCCGGGCGGACGTTTTCCTATCACCCAGCTGCAGCAGTGGTGGATCAACCACATGCTCACGACTCAGACGCCATTCGCCGAGCGGATGACCTTGTTCTGGCACGGGCATTTCACCAGCGACTACCGCAAGGCCGCGGACAACACGTTCATGTACTGGCAGAACCTGACATGGCGCCGCATGGCGATGACCGATCTGCCCGCGATGCTTGTTGCGGTCACCACCGATCCTGCGATGTTGCGCTACCTCGACCTCGCTACGTCGACCGGGCAGAACCCCAACGAGAACTATTCCCGCGAGCTGATGGAGCTCTTCACGATGGGCCCCGGCAACTTCACCGAGCAAGATGTGCGCGAAGGCGCGAAGGCCCTCGCCGGGTGGCAGCTGCCCAAGCCCGATTCCATCGCGACTGTGACCGTGAACAACAACGTGATGCGCCGGCTGCCGGTCTTCTCGACCCAGCAAAGCGGAGTCTTTAACGCGCGCCGCGCATACTACGGCGGCGTCACCTACCTCGGACATCAAGGCCGGTTGGACACAGAGGGCGTCATCGACCGGATCCTTGCTCAGCCGTCGACCGCTACGTTCCTCGCGACCAAGGTGGTCCAGCATTTCGTCACGGGCCGACCGTCGACCAGCTACGTGGCGGCGCTCGGCGACACGTTTCGGCGCTCTCGCTACGACATGAAGACGCTGATGCGCGCGATCTTCAAGAGTCCCGAGTTCACGGCCGACCAGAGCTATCGCGCGCTGGTCAAATCGCCGGCCGAGTTCATGGTCCACGCCGCACGAGCTCTCGGTAACCCACCAATCGCGAAGGTGATCGCGGGCGCGGGCTCGGGCATGGGCCAGACGCTGTTCGACCCGCCCGACGTCAACGGCTGGCCGACCAACGAGGCGTGGATCTCCTCCAACACCGTGGTCGAGCGCGTCAACTTCGTGACCGCGGCGCTCGCGCAGACCAAAGGCCTGCTGCCCTCGCCGCATGACGCGGTGCACCGTCACCTCGACGGAGTGCTCGGCGTCCAGACCTCGAGCCTCTTCAACCAGGCCGCGGACGACCGCGCGCGCTGGTTCATCACCCTTGCCTCGCCGGAATTTCAACTCAAGTAGGTGCACGCAAAGATGACAAGAGAAGTCGGCATCAACCAGCTCAAGCGGCGCGACTTTCTTAAGGCGGGGCTTGTTTTCGGCGCCGGTGCATCGGGCCTCGCAGCCGGCTACGCGGCGGTCCCCGACGCGTTCGCACGGGCGGTCTACGCCGCCAAGCGCGAGGGCGTGAACAACGAGAACGTGCTCGTGATGATCCAGCTCGCGGGTGGCAACGACGGCCTGCGCACGCTGGTACCGCTTGCCGACCCCACGCTCCATGACCTCCGCCCGAAGCTCGCCGGATCGATGGTGTCCCAGGCCCTGCCGCTCAACGCACAGTACGGCCTGAACCACAACCTCGCGGGCATCAAAAGCTTGTGGGACAAGGGCAAGCTCGCGATCGTCCAGGGCGTGGGCTACCCGAACCCGACCTTTTCCCACTTCGAGTCGATCCGGATCTGGGAGACAGGCGATCCGACGAGGCGCCAGGTCGACGGCTGGCTCGGCCGCACGCTCGCCACGAGCTACGACTCCAACGGCCATCCCCTGACCGGTTGCGCGTGCGGAGCGACGGACGCGCCGGGCGCACTGCGCGACCTGCAGGCGACCTTGACGGTGATCCAGAACCAGAAGACCTTCGGGTTCACAGGCGGAAGCGAGGTGGAGGCCGCGGTCGGCGCTCTCTACAAGGGCACACCCGGCATTTACGGCGCGCTGTTCGACACCGCGATCGCCACTGCGACCGAGACGATGGCCACCCTGCGGACTTCGTCGACTTCGTACCAGCCGATGGCCGACTACAGCGACAAGGTCAAGCTCGTTTACTCGTCGAAGAACCAGCTTGCGGCGGCGCTGCAGCTCGCGGCCGAGCTCATCGTCACCGGGACCGGCGTGAAGCTGCTCCACGTCACCCTCGGGGGCTTCGACACGCACTACACGGAGCTCAGCCGCCACGACGACCTGATGGGGTACCTTGACTCGGCGGTGTCGGCTCTCTACCAGGACCTTGCCGCCCACCACATGGCGGACAAGGTGCTGATCGCGACGTGGTCGGAGTTCGGCCGCCGACCGAAGGAGAACGCCAGCGGAGGCACCGACCACGGCGCGGCCGCGCCCTTGCTTCTGATCGGCGACCCTGTGCACGGCGGTCTCTTCGGAGAAGAGCCGAGCCTGACGAGCCTGGACGACACCGGCAACCTCAAGTACGCCGTCGACTTTCGGTCGGTGTATCAGGAGATCCTGAGCGGCCACCTCGGCGCCGACTCGGGGCAGATCCTCGGCTCGGCGTTCGAGCGGGTTCCATTCCTGAAGGCCCCGGTCGCCGTCTGAGGTGCGGACGCTCTTGCTGAAGGTAGGCGCAACCGCGCTCACCCTTGCCGGCACCGTCGTGTCAGCGTTTTTTGTCACGTCACATTTCAAGAACCCGCAGGCGCCGCTCCAACCGGTCGTGCTGGCGAGCAACAGCACGGAGGTCGGTGTAGTGGGGGGTTCGTTGAGCATCGGACCGTCCGTACAGCCGAGCAACGAGGAGCCCGTCGCCTCGACCTACGCGTCATGACCACAGATCAGTTCTTCTGGCTGCTGGCCCGCGTCACAGGCCTCAGCTCATACGCGACTCTCGCGATTGCTCTGGTGACCGGAATCGCGTTGCGCACGGCGGTGCTCGATTGGTTGGCGGGGAATCGCGCGCTGCGTTCGCTGCATGAGTTCACCACCATGCTGTGGATCCCACTTGCGGCGCTGCACGTGCTGGCCCTGCTACTTGACACCACGGCCCGCCTCGGCGTCCTGGACGTCGTGGTGCCGTTCCACTCGAGCTACGGCACGCTCGCCATCGGCCTCGGCGCGCTTTCACTCGACTTGCTCGTTGCGGTGACGGTGACGGCGCTGCTGAAACGCCGGATCCGGAAGGACGTCTGGCTCTGGATCCACAGGCTCGCCTACGGGGCCTACGCGTTGATCTTTCTCCATGCGGTGCTGAGTGGGACCGACTTCAGCGACCCAGCCGTTTCCGCGATCACGTGGGGTTCGGCGGCGGCGTTGTTGACACTGTCTCTGGCCCGGTTGCTGGGAGGCCGCCTGCCGGCCTGACCCGCCCGCTTCGCGGGCCCACCCTCCTCCCGTGCGGTTCCCACCCCCAAACCTGCACGCCTGCGGGCGAGTGAATCAGAAAATAATTCTGCTGGGAACCCTGCCTGTTAAGCCGTGACCCAGTGACGAAGCTGGATCACGCGGTTGCGCAGCTGCTGCTCCGCCTCCAGCGGCGTGTCGATCTCCTTTCGCTCCCGGTGCCAGCGCTCCATCGCCAAGTCGAGCTGGGCGGTCTGCAGACGCGACACTTTGAAGTAAGCGCGAAAACCCGCCCGGTTCAGTGCCTGCAATCGCTGCTGCAGCCGTCGCCATGGGCTCGCCAGCACAGCCACCTCTTCGGGAAGGATCGCGCCGTACCCGCTCGCCGCCTCCTTGTGCATCTGATCGAGCAGGTTCTGGCCTTCGTACCGAATCCCGAACAGCAGCAGCGCGATCAAAGCCGCCGTGAACGGCCCGGTCATGATCAACGTCCGCAGGTGGATCTCGACGAGACCGAAGAGCGTGTTCTCGATTGGAAACAACGTGGCCCAGGCGTCCCATGAGAAGTGGCCCGCAATGGCCACGATGAATCCGGCGACGATGGCAAGGATCTTCTGGCGCATGCGAGGCACCTGCCGCGCGATGCCCACGCCGGCGCCGATGAACGCGGTGTACGTCGCGTGTCCGAAGAACAGACCAAGCACCTGACGGCCGTACCACTGGATGCCGGCCGCGACCGCGCCATTGTTCTCTGGCGCAAAGATCGAGTACAGGTTGGTCATGTAGCTGATCGATTCCAGATAGTTGAAGCCGAGACCGACGGCGGCGCCGTAAACGATTCCATCGACGACGTCGTCGAACTCGTTGCGCATGACCAGGAACAGCAGCAACACCGCGAGTCCTTTCGCGAGCTCTTCGAGGATGCCGGCCATGAACGCGAGCGAGGTGTCGAGGCCTGGCCCGGGAACCAAAGCGTGTTGCGCAGACTGCTCCCAGATGGTCTCACCCCACACGACAAGGCTCGTCGCGACGATGGCGCCCCACGCAGCGGCCACCAGGACGAGCCGCCAGGGCTCTTTGTGATTGCGGTCCATGCGGCGCACGACCAGCAAGCCGAACGCGGTCGTCGGCAAGCACACGAGCGCGCACACCGCGGCCACACCCGGACCGGCCGACTGCGTGAACAGGAACACGTCGATGACCAGCAGCCACAGCAGGACGCCGAGACCGATCAGGACAGCGGCGCGGATCAGGTGCTTGCGGCGCGTCGCGCGGTCGCGGGTGTAGGCGCGGACGAGGATGAAGGTGCCGAGCGCGATCAGGGCCACCGCGAGCAGCCCGTACAGGGAGGCACGGCCGGGGATCGTGTCGAGGTAGACGTAGTTGAGGAGCGAGCTCGCAACGAGGGCGACCACGACGAGCGCGGCGAGCGCGAAAGCGATCCGATATCTACCCGGGCGAAGCCTGGACTGCGGGTTGGCGGCGGGGGGCGTGGTCGTCGAGATCACTACCGATCCACCAGCACGAACCTGCGGCCGAGCACCTCGACCGGCGCACCATCCTTGACACGTTCGACGACGAACGTGTAGCGACCCGGCAAGACGTAATGAAAACCCTCAGGCACATCGACGGGGATGACGGACTCAGCCGCCAGGGAGGAAGGAGGGGCAGGTCCGACCAGGCCGCGCAGCGAGCCGAAGCTGTCGTACCAGCGCGCGTCGACCACGAGGTTGTTGGGCAGCGACGACCAATCGACCTTGGCCGCGAACTCCTCTGTACGCGGAAACTCGGATCGGTCCGCGCCGACCGTGCTCTTGGTCGCCGGGTCGTACTGGTACACGCCGACGATGTTGGCCTTGACGCCGGTCGTCTGGCCGGGCGGTTCGAAGTAGACGAACTGGACGAGGCCGATGGCCAGGATCACCGTGCCGACCGTCGCCAAGACGAGCAGGGTGCGGTAGAGGACCTTCAGCTGGTCGTAGGTGGTGGCGCTCAAGCCCGCTCAGTCGAATGGATTTGTCGGCGCGTTGTCAAGGAAGAAGCGAAGGAGGTTTCACCAGATGCCACAAAGCGCCTGGAGCGACAAGCGCGAACGCCAGTACGAACACATCAAGGAAGGCCTGCTCGAGCGCGGCACGGGGGAGGACAAGGCGGAGGAGATCGCGGCGCGCACCGTCAACAAGGAACGCGCACGGCACGGTGAGGCTCGGGAAATCAGCCGGACCTCGATTGTGGACATCTCGTCCGGCCGGCGCGGCGGGCTGCGTTCCCACCGCGGCTCGCGAGGTCCGACCTATGACCAGCTCCGCAACGAGGCAAAGGAGCGCGGGATCAAGGGCCGTTCGCGCATGAACAAGGCGCAGCTGGAGAAGGTCCTAAGCCGCTAGCTAACCGCCCACCGACACCGCCAGCGCCGCACGTCGCTCGAGTCGGTGGTTGCCGGCAACAACGGTCAAGGCTACTCTGCGGTTGTGGATGGGCGGCTCGTCGACGCGGCGCCCTCAGCGACGGCGCTGTGGTCGACTGCCCGGGCGCACCTGGTCACGCTGTTTGCCGCGCTGGACGATGTCGAGGTCGTGCTGCGAGAAAAAACCTTGCTCGGGCTGACCGGTGGACCGACGGCCGACTTCAACATGTGCCTGGTCGACGATTCGCCGAACCTGGCAGGCATACTCGCGGATTCTGTTGCACGACTGAGGTCCAGGGGGCTCCCCGGCTTGTTCATGATCTCGTCAAAAGCGTCACGGAGCCTCGGCGCACGGATTGGTGAACTGGGTCTGAGTGCCGTCGGTGAAGCGCCGTTGATGGTTTTCTCGGGACACGTTCCCGAGCCGCCTCCCGGCTACGACGTCGTGCGGGTAACTGAGGAGTCCGGTGTCCACGAGGTCGCGGACATGGTCGCCACCGCCTTCGAGCTGGACCGTGATTGGGTGGGGAGGACCTTCGCCTCGCATCGGCTCGGCAAGACCGACTCGTCGGTCGCCTTCTACATGGCCACCGCAGCGAACCGATCCATGAGCACGGTGACGGTTAGCGGCACGGGAGAGATCGTCGGAATCTGGTCGATGGCCACGCCTCCGGATCTTCAGCGCCGCGGCGCGGGAAAGGCGGCGCTCCTGGGCGCCATGGCCCGAAGCGTAGAGAAAGGTGCACACACTTTCTATCTGATCGCGACACCGGCGGGCAAACCGTTGTATGACTCGGTCGGATTCAGAACCGTGGAAACGTTTCCGATGTACGTGCCCAGCACCTGACTCTGCACAGTTCGGCCGGGTGGTGCGGCGGAGAGGAGTTGAACCTCCACGTCCTTGCGGACACTAGCTCCTGAAACTAGCGCGTCTGCCATTCCGCCACCGCCGCTCTGGTCTTGGGGCGAAACGTGAGTATACCCAGCCCTTGGGCAGTCCCCGTTGCAGCGGATAAGCTGCGGTCGCGTGAGGAGATTCCCGTCGCTGCTGGCTGTCGTTCTGCTTGTGGCGTGCAGCAGCTCGCATCCCTTGGGTCCGCGTCCAAGTCCGCATCCGCCCGGCCCTTTGGGCGACACGTGGATCGGCGACGGCGCGGAATTGGAACAGGTGATCGTACCCGGGCCGGCTCCGCGCTACTTTGCAGCGCTCGCCTACGACGCGCCTCGCCACGTCTACGTGCTTTTTGGCGGCCAGACCACCAAAGGGACCTCAGACGAAACGTGGACGTGGGATCCCACGAAGTCCACGTGGACCGAGAAGTCGCCGGCGCACAAGCCGCCTCCACGCCGCGACGCGGCGATGGCATATGACCCCGAGCACCTGACGGTGGTCCTCTACGGCGGGCTGATCCCCGACCAGTCGGAGGGTTCCGAGGCCGCCGACACATGGACGTGGAACGGCAGCGATTGGACCCAGGCCAGCCAGGGCAACAGCGGCCCGAGTTATCGCGACGGTCCACGCATGGTCACGGCGGGCAATCGAGTCCTGATGTTTGGCGGTCACATCGGGAACCTCCGCTACTTCGGGGACGCCTGGACATGGGACGGGGCAAAGTGGTCGCGAGTCGATCACGGGCCTACGCCCCAAGGCCGTGGCGACGCCGCGATTGCGTGGGATTCCGACGATTCCTCGCTGTTTGTGTATGGCGGCCTCGGCATCAGGCCGGACGCCGGACCCGGAAATCTAGGACTTCCGTTGGGCGATGGATGGTCGATGAAGAACGGGGCCTGGGTGCACCTGCCGGCACCGGGTCGCCCTATCGCGGCCAACGGGAACGCTGTCTGGGACCCGATGACGCACCGCGTGGTCGTAATGTTCGGGATCGCCTGTCCGGACCCGACCACTGCGGGCTGGTCGTGGGACGGAGTGAAATGGTCCGCCGCTCAGGTGAACGTAACCGCGCGCTGGGGAGCAGCCGTCGCCGAGGATTCCGACGGCAACGTGTTGGTGTTCGGCGGCTCCGACGAAGCCGGCTGTTAGCTCGCGACGAACAGCGTGTTCCAGGCCGCCTCGACCAGCTCCGGCGTGAGCTGTGGGCGCACGCCCCGCGCTGACGAGACGTCGACCAGCCGCTCGAGCAGGTCCCGGGGGTGGTTGCCACGGAGGGGACGCCCGCCATACATGGTCTGGATCATGTCCAGCGCCGGCGGCGCCGGCGGAATCGTCAGCCTTTCCCGCTCGCGTTCGAAGATGCGGCCGTACATCTCCCACGTCGGGTCGGGCATCAACACCTTGTAGGCCAGCCGCCGCAGATAGGCCTCATCGAGCAGCTCGGCGGGTTTGAGGTTCGTCGATAACGCCAGCTGAGCGCGGAACGGGATCTCGACCTTGCGCCCGGTGGAGGTGAGGTTCAAGAAGTCTGTGTCCTGCTCCAAAGGCACCAACAACCGGTCGAGGATCTGCTTCGGCGCGACCCGCTGGCGGCCGAGGTCGTCGATCAGCAGCACACCGCCGTTGGCTTTGACCTGCAGGGGCGCGCCGTAGACGCGGCTTCCTTCCTCCCACGTCGGGTCGAACATCTCGAGCTGAAACTCGCCCCCCACCTGAACCAGCGGTCGCGCGACGCGGCGCCACCTGCGGTCGGCGGGCTGGTTCGGCTCGATGCGGTGGAGGGCCCCGTCGAAGATCGTCATCACCTCGCCGCCGCCGACGTCGAGTGCTACAGGCAGGAGGATCGGCCCGCCGAGCAGGCTCGCGATCCGGCGCGCGAGCGTCGTTTTGCCGTTGCCGGGCGCGCCATAGATAAAGATGGACGAGCGCGAGTTGACCGCCGCGCGCACCGCCTCCATGACGCCGGGCGCGAGCTCGATCCCGCTCAGCGCGAGGCTGACCTTGACCAGGTCGAGCGTGCCGGGCTTCGCCGCCTCGGCGAGCACCGCCTTGTATTCCTGCATCGAGACCGGGGCGGGCCCCATGTAGCGGGTGCTCGCGTCGCCGATCTGGTCGCTGCGCGTGCGGCCCTGCTTTGTGATCGCGTACGCCATCCGCTCGGGCAGCGGCCGGCCGAGCCACGGTCCCTGTTCCGGCGCGAGGCCGAGCGCGTCGAGCAGGTTCGTGCCGGTCAGCGCTTTGAGGATCGGCTCGATCGCGTTGAAGGGCAGCGCCAGCGCCTCGGCCACCTCATATCCAGTCAGGCGCGTCGCCGACGCGGCGAGGCGCAGCACCATGCCCTCGATCAAGGTGCGGTTGATATCGGGCGGAGGCGGCGGCTCGATTTGCCGGCTGTTGGTCGCCGGAACCGCCGACGGAACAGGCCGCGGCGAGTCGACGTGCTCGAGGATTGCAGCGAAGAGCTTCTTGCCGAACCGAGCGCGGTCGGCGTGGTCGGGTGACTCGCCTTCCCGTCTTCGCGTGATCCAGTCGGGGACATCTTTGAAGACGACGGTGTTTCCGATGAGAAGTTGCACGATGTCGGGCTCATCGGCCGCGACGCGCACCGCGATCCTGATCAGGTAGCCCTGGCTCTTCAGCGCCGCCCAGCTGCGCTCCCATGCCACGTCCTTCTGTCCCGACCACGTCTGGCGCACCGTGCGGTCGCGCGCGATGGTCACGTCCTTCCGGTTCTGGTAGCGGCGGCGCACCAGCTCGGTCACGTCCTTGTCGACGTCTTCCGCGACCAGCGCCGCGAGGGGCAGCGCGCGGTCGTCGACCGCCGGCCGGTTCTTGATCTCGAAGATCGTGTTCGCCGTCGGTGCCAGCGCGCGGATCACGCTCGCGTGCCTCGGACAGAACGGCGTCCGCTCGATGAACTGGATGTGACGGCGGCACCACCAACTGTTGCACTTGCGCCCGGTCATGTCCGTGTACGCGCAGGCCCACCCACGGCGCTCCTGGCAGTCGCTGTAGGTGCAGACTCCGGCCGGTTTGTGGCCGTCGGTGCGCGTCGGAAGCGGCTTGGGCTCCTCGACGTCCTCCTCGACCGCCAGCTCGTCGGAGATCGCCTCGGCGGGCGGGTGGGCGATGGCCGCCTTCGGCATGTAGTGAAAGGCGCCCGCGAACTCTTCGCATGTCTGGAAGCGCTGGCCGCGGTCTTTGGCCGTCGCCTTCCAGATGATCTCCATGATCGGCGACGGGATCGCGGTCGAGGCGCGCGGCCGGTCGAAGACCTGGGAGTGGAGGACGGTCGGCAGCGCGCCGGTGAAAGGCGGCTCGCCGTGCAGGAGCTCGTACAGGATCATGCCGAGCGAGTAGACGTCGGCGGTCGCGTCGACCGGCTCGCCTTTCACCTGCTCCGGCGCCATGTAGGCCGGGGTGCCGACCATGCTCCCGGTCGCCGTCAGGCGGTGCTTATCGTCGATCAGCTTGGAGATGCCAAAGTCGAGGATCTTCGTCTTGCCGCGGTTGGAGATCAGGATGTTGTCGGGCTTCAGGTCGCGGTGGACGACCTGGTAGTCGTGGGCGACGCCGACCGCGGATAGCAGCTGCTGGATCAGGTCGACCGAGACGTCGACGCTGAACCGCCCGTACTCGTCCAGCCAGGAGCGCATCGACCGTCCGTCCACCCACTCCATGACGATGAAAAGGACGGGTCCGTCCTCGTCGAAGTCGTAGACGCGGACGATGCCCGGGTGGTTGAGCGCAGCGACCGTTGCGGCCTCGCGGTGGAATCGCTGGCGGAAGCTGGGGTCGCTCGAGTACTGGTCGGACAGGACTTTGATCGCGACCGGGATCTCGAGCCTGGGGTGGGTCGAGCGGTAAACCACCCCCATGGCGCCTCGCCCGAGCTCGGCTTCGATCGGATACCGCCCTAGTTGTGTCGTGCTCACCTTTGGCTCTATGGGCATGGAAGTATGCCCGACGGCGCCCGCCGATCCGGCGGATTGCCCGCTCATCCCGCCCAACCCTGGCCCTCCCCGGCAAGCGGGGAGGGGAAGCCGTTTAGGAAAAGACGCTCAGCGGCAGATAGAAGGAAACGCCCCAGTTTGGTTGGTCGACGATCTGGCTGATCCGCAGGTCGCCGGCCAGGCTGCACAGGATGTACGCGTCCTCGCGGCTCAGACCATGGTCCGCGACCAGCCACTCGATGGTGTAGCGGACGGCGTTGCGGGCGTTCTCCATGAGGTCGGGACCCAGCGCCGCGACGGAGTGATACCCCGCGGCGTCGCTGCGCGGCTGGAGCGGAGCGGCGGGCGTGACGAAGTGATAGCTCCAAGGACGTGGTGAGCCGCCCTTGACCACTCCAAATCGGAGTGAGAACGTCATGGGGCATTCGATCCCGGTAACGCAGACTTCGCCGTCTCCCTGCGCGGCATGACAGTCGCCCGCGGAGAACAGCGCGCCAGGCACAAAAACGGGCAGGTAGAGCTTGGTCCCGGCGGTCAAATGCCGGGTGTCGATGTTGCCGGCGCCCTTGGTCGGCGGCAGGACGTCGATCGGCCCTTTTTCGTCGGTCGCCACGCCCATGGTTCCGCAAAACGGCGCGATGGGGATGTGCACGTCGTGCCGGAGCTCGGCCGACGTCCGGTCGCCCAGCTCGAAGTAGCGGACGTACGGGTCGGGGAAGTCGGAGGCCAAAAGGCCAAGGCCCGGCAACAGCGCCGTCCAGCCCCAAGATCCCGGCTTGAGCTCCAAGATCTCGACCTCCAACGCGTCTCCCGGTTCGGCTCCGCGCACGTAGACCGGACCGCCGAGCGGGTAGAGGCGATTGAAGTCGAGGGCGCCGAGCTTGGACGCCGGGTCGCCCTTCTGGAGCTGTCCGGCGGTCACCTCTTCAGTGGCGAAGTGGACGACGTCGCCGGGGTCGATCTCGACCACGGGTGGCAACGAGTTGTCCCACTTGTGGTGGAACTTGTCGCGTCCGATCTTGTGTTCACGCACTCCGGCTCGGATGCTCATTTGCGAACCTCCTCGGTCACCTCCGCGGTTATGGGCACGGCACTCGCGCGCAGCACCTTCTTGTCGAACTTGCCAACGGACGTCTTCGGCACCTCGTCGATGAAACGGACCTCGTCGGGCAGCCACCACTTGGCCACCTTGTCGCGCAGGAAGTCGATCAGCTCGTCCTGGGTCACCTGCCCTTTGAACTCGGGTCGCGGTACGGCGTAAACCACAGGTCGTTCGTCCCACTTGGGATGGGGGAGACCGATGACGGCCGCCTCGAGGATCTTGGGATGGGCCATCACCGCGTTCTCGAGCTCGACCGAGGAGATCCACTCGCCGCCGGACTTGATAACGTCCTTGGTCCGGTCGACGATCTGGATGTAGCCGTCTGGCGAGATCTTGGCGACGTCGCCGGTCCGGAACCAGCCATCCTCGGTGAGCTTGTCGGCGTCGTACCCGTTGTGATAGCCGCGGGCGATCCACGGTCCGCGAACCTGTATCTCGCCGAAAGCGACGCCGTCCCAGGCCAGCTCCTCGCCGCTGGCCGGGTCCGAGATCCGGATCTCGACACCGGGCGCGACGCGACCTTGTGTCAGGCGCAGGCGCATCTCGGCTTCGGGCTTGGTTCCCGCCGCCACGCGTGCCACGCTGCCGAGAGGCGAGGTCTCCGTCATGCCCCAGGCGTGGAGGATGCGCAAGCCCAGGTTGTCCATCGCCTCCATCAGCGCTTGCGGCACGGCCGAGCCGCCACAGACCACGGTCCGGACCTTCGGCAGGCGCTTGCCGTTCTCCTTCATGTAGTTGGCGAGTCCGATCCAGACGGTCGGCACGCCGGCGAGAAAGGTGACCTCCTCCTGCTCGGCCAGCTCGACGATCGACTTGGCGTCGGCCGAGAAGCGTCCTGGGAAGACGATCTTCGTGCCGGCCATGCCGGCCGCGTAGGGGAGGCCCCAGCTGTTGGCGTGGAACATCGGCACGACCGGAAGCAGCGCGTCGTTTTCGGTCAGGCCGAGGTTGTCGCCTTGTAGCACGCCCATGGTGTGGATGAACTGCGACCGGTGCGAGTAGACGACGCCTTTGGGGTTGCCGGTGGTGCCCGACGTGTAGCACATGGCCGCGGCCATCCGCTCCGACAGCTTCGGCCACGGATAGCTTTCGGTTTCTGCCGCGAGCAGCTTCTCGTAGTCCAGCATGTCGGCCAACCCGTTGTCGCTTTTGGCCATCTGCGCTGGGGCGCCGTCGCCCATGAGGACGACCGTCTTGATGCTCGGAATCTTTCCGACCAGGGGCTTCAGGAGCGGAAGGAGGGACTGGTCGACAAATAAAACCTTGTCTTCCGCGTCATTGATGATGAACTCGAGATGCTGAGGAAACAGCCGGAGATTCAGCGTGTGAAGGACCGCGCCCATGCACGGGACCGCGTAATAGAGCTCGAGGTGCCGGTTGTTGTTCCATGCGAGGGTGGCAACACGGTCGCCGGGCTTCACGCCCATGCGTTTCAGCGCGCCGGCAAGGCGGTTGATACGCGGCACCATCTCCCCGTAGGTGGTGCGGTGGATGCCCTCGTCGCGCTTGGTCACCACCTCTCTTTTCTGGTGCAGTCGCTCAATCCGCCACAGCACGTGCTGGAGACTGAGCTCGTAGTCCTGCATCAAGCCTTCCACGGCCGCCACCTCCACCAGCGAATTCCCCAGAGGTCGGTCTCAGTAGGTCGATGGTAAGCCCGCCGAGCGTAGGATGCACACCCATGGTTTCCCGAGGTCGGGCGGACCTCCATATGCATACGACGGCGAGCGACGGGTGGCCTTCTCCTCAACAGCTGGTCGATCACGCACGTGGTACGGGACTTGATGTGATCGCGGTTACAGACCACGACACCATCGAAGGCGCGTTGCGCGCCGCGGAGCACGCCGCGCGATGGACGAGGCTTCAAGTGGTCATCGGCGAAGAGGTGTCGAGCCGCGACGGGCACATCGTCGCGCTGTTCATCGAGAAACGGATTCGGCCGGGGATGACCGCGGCCGCCACCGTGCACGCGATCCATGACCAAGGGGGCCTGGCTGTTGCCGTGCATCCTTTCTGGCGAACGCAGCGGCGCACGCGAAGCGCCCGAGTCCACGGGGTCGGATGGCTGGCGGCGGAGCTCGAGTTCGACGCGATCGAGGTCGAGAATGCTACGCCTGGCTTTTACGTCTTCAACCAGCTGGCGCGCCGCCTGAACATGGGCCTTGGCGCCGCGGAGCTCGGCGGCTCGGACGCCCACATCCTGGACGCCATCGGCCGGGCGTACACCGAGTTTCCAGGCAAGACGCCGAAGGCATTGCGCGCGGCGATCGAGGCGGGGACGACCAGGGCCGCCCGCCGTCGTTATCGAGCGCTGGGTCTGATGCGCTATGCGGCCTGGGGCCTGAACCACGAGCGGTACATAGCGGTAGTCTGAAAAGCGAACTCCTCCCAATTGATGGGGAGGTGGCCCGCAGGGCCGGAGGGGCGATCACAGAGTCCCATCCCGGCCGTCGGCGAACTTTCATACCATGTCAGTGGCGCCCGCTTAGCTCAATGGATAGAGCGCTTGGCTTCGGACCAAGAGGTTGCGAGTTCGAGTCTTGCAGCGGGTACCACTCTCGCTACCGCCGGTCGTCCCTCCCAGCGCGCGATCCACGACCTTTGCACCGCCGCGCGTAGCCGCCAGCCACGAGGGCGGAGAAGCGCGCCACAGCGGCGCAGGCGGTCGCGACGAGCGGTTGGACCGGTAGGCTCACCTCAACATAATGCGCAAGCCCAGTGCCGGATCCCGTCACATCGTTCTTCTCCGCGGCATCAACCTCGTCAAGCGCAATCGCATCTCCATGGCGGAGTTGCGCACGGCCCTCGAGGCCGCTGAATACGGCGACGTGCGGACCTACGTGCAGAGCGGCAACGTGGTGCTCTCGAGCCGCGCCTCGCCCGAGCGCGTCGCCAAAGACGTGAACGCGCTGATCAAGAAGCGCTTCGGCTTCGACATCGCCGTGCTTGTCCGCTCACATGACGAGCTCGCCGCTGTCGTGCAGCGAAACCCTCTGGCTCGTATCGCGACAAATCCCAAGGGCTACCTCGTCACCTTCCTGTCGCACGAGCCGCCACGAGGTTTTGCCGACGATCTCGCATCCGTGACGACACAGGAACCGTTTGCCGTGATCGGACGCGAGGTCTACTCGTGGCACCCCGACCGAATCGGCCGCACACCGCTCTGGGAGAGGCTCGCCTCGAAGTCGCTGGGCCTCGAGGCGACCTCGCGCAACTGGACCACGGTGACCACTCTGGTCTCGATGGCGGAGGATTCGAACGACCGGTAAAATCATCCGGCTGCAGCCGGGCGGCTGGCGGAACTGGTAGACGCGCACGTTTGAGGGGCGTGTGGGGTAACCCATCCGGGTTCGAGTCCCGGGTCGCCCACCATTGCATCCATGTGGGCACATTTGGCCGTATCGGGACTGATCGATGCCGCCGTTCGCGCCCAATTGGTCATCGAACTCGAGCTGTTTGCGCATTACCCAAGGATTGAGGACACGCGGCCCGCGGCAACGTAATACGGCAGGGGCGGCGACCGTCAAACTAGTCGCCGTGAGCGAGGGCGTCCAGCTCGATCCCAAGACCGAGTTCAGGCAGCTGTACGACCAGGAATTCGCATCTGTCTATCGCTCGATCCGGGCTGTCGTCCTCGATTCGGCCGCTGCGGAGGACCTGACCCAAGAAACCTTCGTCCGTGCCTACCGCGCCCGCCACCGCTACACGCCGACCGCACCGCCCGGCGCATGGCTCCGCCGCATCGGCATCAACCTGGCGATTTCCCACCTGCGCCGGCAGAAGCTCGCCCGCTTCCTGCCCGCTCGCCTCTACATGGCTCCCGACCGGCGCGACTACGATCGGGCTGAGGCCCGCGACGTGGTGGAGAAAGCGCTGACCCAGCTCAGCCCGAAGCTCCGTGCGGCCGTCGTCCTTCATTACTACGAAGGATTGACGCGCGAGGAGATCGCCGACGTGCTCGGTGTGCCCGCGGGCACCGTGGCCTCAAGGATCGCCAAGGCCGTCGCGATCATGCGAAAAACCATGGCCAGCGACCAGCATCGCGAGACCGAGCGTTCGACTAGTGAAGGTGCCCTACGTGGAAGATAAAACCACTCGGGGAGGGCTAACCACGCCCTCCGAAGCAGACGTCAGCCGGATGATCCGGGCAGAGGTGGAAACCTGGAAACCCCGGCGTGGCCCGGACTGGTCGGACATGATGATCCGTCTTGCCGCCGCCGGGCCACCGCCGTGGGCGATCTACTCAGCCGCCAGCGCCGCTCTGGTCGTGATCATCGTTACGGCGTTTCTGGTCGGCTCGTGGCTCCAGATCGGCGCCCTGGCGCCCCAGCACGTCGACGTGACCCTCCCTCACTAAGTGAGGAAGTCGATCTCTTCGTAACCGCCCCGGCGGCGGGCAGCCGCGAGCACAGCCGAGCCCGCCGCCAGGTCCCACAGCGCGATTCCATGGGACTCGAACAGGGTGATGCCAGGCCGTTCGGGCCGTTCCCAGCGGCCCGCGACGACCGATCCCAGCTCGACGGCCTGGTCCCAGTCGAACTTGCCGGCCTCCGCCGCCTGGATGAGGTCGCCGCTCTCCAGCTGCGCCGCTCCCAGCTGATCGACCACCACGGTCTGCGCCCGCTCCACGAGCTCGATCGGCAGCTCCGCGCGGTTGCGATAGTTGGATCCGATCGCGGCGACAAGGGCGTGCGGCTCGACCCAGTCGGCCTGGATGACCGGGGTGTGGCTGGTGGTCACGGTCACCACGATGTCGGCGCCGCGGACCGCCGCCTCTGCGCTCGGGGCGTCGACGGTGATGATCCCGAGTTGCTCGTGCTGCTCCTCGGCAAACGCCGCCCGGCGCTCCTCGTTGCGGCTGAACACGCGGAGCTCGCTGATCTCGAGCACGTGTGAAAGTGCGAGAGCCTGGGTGGCGGCCTGCCATCCCGTCCCGATCAAGGCCACAGTCGCCGAGCCGGGCAATCCGAGTGCCTTGACGGCGATGGCGGTGGCGGCCCCGGTCCGGTACGCCCCCATGAAGTCGGCCTCGATCAACGCCTGGAGCGAGCCGTCGACCCCAAAGATCACCACCAGGAAGCGGACGTGGCCGTCCGCGACGGTGTACGCCTTCAGGCCCGTGCACTTGCCGCCCGGGTAGGACGCGAACATCACGTTGAGGAGTCCACCAGGGGGGAAGAGTCGACGGCGTGGCTCGTTCTCTGCGTCACCGTCGCCCAGCTCGCGCATCGCGTCCTCGACCGAGGCGATGACGTCTGCCATTTCGATCAGGTCTTGAACGTCACTCTCGCGCAGGATCAGGGCCATCGCAGGGAGAATAGCCGCCTATGGCCGCCCGCCCCCTCAACGTCGGCCTCATCGGCCTTGGCACCGTCGGCTCGCAGGTCGCCGATCGGATGCTGTCGTGGGGTCCGCAGCTCTCGCGTCGCGCGGGGGTCGAACTGTGCCTGCGCAAGGTGCTCGTCCGTGAGGTCAGCAAACGCCGCACTATCGAGATCTCGAACGACGTGCTGACGGCCGATCCCGCGGACGTCCTCGACGACCCCGCGATCGAGGTCGTCATCGAGGTGGCGGGCGGTGACGAGCCGATGCGCTCGTACATCGAACGCGCGATTCAGGCCGGCAAGCATGTCATCACCGCCAACAAGGTCGTGATGGCCAGGCACGGCCCCGAGCTGCTCGACCAGGCGGCGGAAAAAAATGTCGACGTTTACTTCGAAGCCGCGGTCGGCGGCGGCATCCCGCTGATCAGCACGTTTCGGACCGACCTCCAGGCCAACCGGATCGAGAGCGTCTCCGCGGTGATCAACGGGACCACGAACTACGTCCTCGGGCGGATGGCCTCGCAGGGGATGACGATGGCGGACGCATTGCGCGAAGCGCAGGAGGCCGGGTACGCCGAGGCCGACCCGACCGACGACATCGGCGGCTACGACGCCACGTACAAGCTCGCCATCCTCGCCTCCATCGCGTATGAGATCAAGGTGCGGCCTGACGACATCTATCGCGAAGGCATTGAAGGGATCGAACCCATCGACTTCCGCTACGCCCGCGAGCTGGGTTTCGCCATCAAGCTCATCGCTCACACGCAGCGTCATCCCGGTCGCATCGAGGCTCGCGTGCATCCCGCGATGGTTCCGCTGGACCATCCGCTTGCGCGGGTCGAGGGTGCGGAGAACGCAGTGTTCGTCGAGGGCGACCTGGTCGCCCAGGTGTTGCTCGTGGGGCAGGGTGCCGGAGGACGACCGACAGCCTCAGCCGTGGTCGGCGACCTCATCGATCTCGCCCGCTCGATCCGCCGCGGCGTGCAGAGCAGACCGTCCTTCAGCTTCGACGACCGCATCGGCGTGATTCCGATCGGCGAAGTGAAGACGCGCGCCTACTACCGCATCCGCGTCGCCGATCAGCCTGGAGTGCTCGCCGCAATCGGGCAGGTTTTCGCCGAGGAAGGCGTGAGCATCTCGAGCTTCATCCAGAAAGACGCATGGTCACACGACCAGACGGCCGAGCTCGTGGTCACCACCCACCCATCGCTCGACGCGAGCCTGCAGAGGGCGCGCGAGCGGATGGCGCGGCTCGAGCCCGTGCACGCCGTCTCGTCGTTCCTCCGCGTCTTCTAAGAGGATCGGCCCGTGGGGGTCATCGCTCGCTATCGCGAGCACCTACCTGTCGGACCATCGACGCCGGAGGTCGACCTCAAGGAGGGCTCGACCCCACTGGTGCCGAGCCTCAACATCGGCAAGGCGCTGGGCCTCGAGCACCTCTACTTCAAGTACGAAGGCCTGAATCCCACGGGCTCGTTCAAGGACCGGGGCATGGTCGTCGCCGTGGCCAAGGCGTTGGAGGCAGGCCACCGAGTCTTCATGTGCGCGTCGACCGGCAACACGTCTGCGTCGATGGCGGCATACGCGGCGCGCACCGGTGCGCGCGCGATCGTTGTGGTCCCGTCTGGCGAAATCGCGCTCAACAAGCTGTCGCAAGCCCTGATGTATGGAGCGAAGGTGGTCGCATTGAAGGGCAACTTCGACCACGCGCTGGAAACCGTGCGCGACCTCGCCAGCCGGTACCCCGTAGCCCTGATGAACTCGGTGAACCCACATCGGATCGAGGGCCAGAAGACGGCCGCGTTCGAGATCGTCGACGAGCTGGGCGACGCGCCCGACTACCTCATCCTGCCGGTCGGGAACGCCGGCAACATCACCGCCTACTGGAGGGGTTTCCGCCAGTACCACGCGGCCGGCCGCGCCACCCGACTGCCGAGGATGGTCGGCGCGCAGGCCGAGGGCGCCGCGCCCATCGTCAACGGCAGCCCCGTCGCCGACCCGAAGACCGTCGCGTCGGCGATCAAGATCGGCAATCCCGCGTCATGGGAGGGCGCGACGTCGGCGCGGGACGAGTCAGGGGGGGCGATCAGCGCAGTAACCGACATCGAGATCCTCTCCGCGCAGATCCGGCTCGCCGGCAGCGAGGGCCTGTTCGCCGAGCCCGCGTCGGCGGCGCCGCTGGCCCTTCTGTTCAGGCTCGTCCGTGACGGAAAGATCGACAAGGACGCCGTCACCGTGGTCGTCCTCACGGGTTCCGGGCTCAAAGATCCTGAGGCTTCGTTGAAAAGTGTCGAACCACCCATCGAACTCGACGGAGACGCGCGCACACTCGCTAAGGTCTTGAAGCTGTAAATCCGCCATGAGAATCAAAGTCCCCGCCTCGATCGCCAATATCGGCCCTGGATTCGACTGCATGGCGATGGCGATCGACCTGTGGCTGGAGGTCGAGGCTACAGAGTCGCAACATCCTTCCTGGGAGTACGAGGGCGAGGGCTCCGACTACCTCTACGCGCACGAGAACCCGTTCACCCGCCTGAGCATGAAAGGACGCGTCCGCAGCGAGATCCCGATGGGTGTCGGTCTGGGCAGCAGCGCCGCGGCGAGGCTGGCCTCATCGGCTCTCATGAGCCCGTGGGACGTCAAATCGCACGTGATCGACGCGGGAGCGGACGAAGGTCACTACGACAACGTCGCCGCCTCGGCTTCGGGCGGGATTCGCATCGTGTCGCAAAAGGTGGACGAGAAGCTGCCGAATCCCGGATGGGGTCTAGCTCTGTTCATCGCGCACCAACCCCTGCCCACCGAGAAAGCCCGCTCCGTGCTGCCCGCGGAGGTGCCGCTGGCGGACGCGACATTCAACGCGTCGCGCACGGCGCTTCTCGTGCGCTCGATCATGTCGAAGCGCCCGTCCCTGCTCGGCGAGGCGCTGCGTGACCGGCTGCATCAGCCGCACCGCATGCATCTGTATCCGTGGGTTGAGGAAGTGATCCACGTCGCGGAAGCGGCGGGCGCCTACGGCGCGGCGATCTGCGGCGCCGGCCCCAGCGTGTTCGCCTTCTGCGCGCCATCGCAGGCGGAGCGGATCGCCAAGGCGATGGAGGATGAGCATCCACTGCGCGGACGGGCGCTCGTGTCCAAGATCACGGACAAGGGCATGTTCCGCACGTTGTGATCGTCCAGAAGTACGGCGGTACCTCGGTCGGCTCCGCCGCGCGCATCCGCCGGGTCAGCCGTCACATCGCCGACACCGTGAACCAGGGTCACCAGGTCGTCGCCGTGGTCTCCGCGATGGGCCACACGACCGACCGCCTGATCTCGCTTGCCCAGAGCATCAACCCCGATCCCCCGGCGCGTGAGCTCGACATGCTCGTCGCCAACGGGGAGACGATCACCGCTCCGCTCGTCGCGATGTGCCTGCAGGGCATGGGCGTGCCCGCCATCTCGCTGTCCGGCGCCCAGGCCGGCGTCCGCACGAGCGAGCATCACTCGCGCGCGCGGATCCGCGACATCAAGCCCGACCGCATCCTCGATGCGCTGCGCCAACACCAGGTGCCTGTGGTCGCCGGTTTTCAGGGCGTCACCGAAGAGCTGGAGATCACGACGCTCGGTCGCGGCGGCTCAGACACCACCGCGGTGGCGCTCGCCGCGGCGCTGCGCGCGGAGTCATGCGAGATCTACACCGACGTCGACGGCATCTTCACCGCCGACCCGCGAGTCGTGAAGTCGGCCCGCAAACTGAGCCACATCCAGTACGACGAGATGCTCGAGCTCGCGGCGGTCGGCGCACGCGTCATGCACCCTCGCGCTGTGGAGATCGCCGAGCTGTACAGCGTGCCCATACACGTCCGATCGAGCTTTCGTCATGGCGTCGGTACGATGATCGTCGCCCACGTCCCGATGGAAGATCGCCAGCGCGTGCGCGGCATCGCGCAAGAGACGAACGTCGCGAAGATCACCGTGATCGGCGTGCGCGACCGCCCTGGCGTCGCCGCTAGCATCTTCGAGCCGTTGAGCGCGGCGGGGATCTCGGTCGACGTCATCGTCCAGAACATCGGCCGGTCGGGCCGCACCGACCTGACGTTCTCCGTCGCGGAGTCGGACCTCAAGGCGGCCGAGAAGCTCGTCAAGGTCGCGGCCAAGGAGGTTGGCGCGACGCGTATCTCGTCCGCCGGCGGCATCGCCAAACTGTCCATCGTCGGCACAGGAATGCTGGGTACGCCCGGCATCGCCGCTCGCATGTTCCGCGCCCTGGCGGACGGCGGCATCAACATCGAGATGATCAGCACGTCCGAGATCCGCATCACCTGTCTCGTCGCTCGCGACCAGGTCGACAAGGGCGTGCGAATCCTCCACAAAGCTTTCGAGCTGGACCAGGAACTCGCGTAAGCCGTGCCTGTAAACGTTGCCATCGTCGGGCCCGCGGGGTCCGGCAAGACCACGCTGTTCCACGCGCTGACGGCGGGCCGCGGCGCCGACGGCGTCGGGATGGTCGACATCCCTGATGGGCGCCTGACCCGACTCGCCGAAGCCGTGCAGCCCACGAAGACGACGCCGGCGCAGGTCCGCGTCGAGGACTCGCCTCCGGGCAGTCGCGCGCAGCGCGTCGCGTTTGCGCGGCAGGCCGACGTCCTTTTGAAGGTCGCTCGGTGCTTCGGGCCGGAGCCCGACCCCGTGGCCGAGCTTGAGGAGTTTGCGCTCGACCTCGTGCTCGCCGACCTCGCGTCGGTCGAGAGAAGGCTCGACGTCGTCGCCAAGGAGGCGCGGGCGGGGAAGAAGGACGCCCAGGCTGAGACGGAAGTCCTGGCCGCGGCCAAGCAGCACCTCAACGCCGGGCAGCAGCTGCGCACGCTTACCCTGGAGCCGGATCAGCGCGCGATGCTGCTGGGCATTTTCCCGGTCACGCTCAAGCCCGCCGTGTACGTCGCCAACGCCGCCGAAGCATTGCTCCCGGGTGGAGGCGAGCCCGCCGCGAAGGTCAAGAAGCTGGCCGACGGCGAAGGCGCTCCCTCCATCGCGCTGTCGGCGCGCCTTGAGGCCGAGCTCAGCGAGCTCGAGCCGTCGGAGCAGGCCGAGATGCGCGCCGGTTACGACATCGACGAATCAGGCTTGGGCCGCATCGCGCGCGCGGTGTGGGAGGCGGGCGGCCTGATCACCTACTTCACCGCCGGCGAGCCGGAAGTTCGGGCCTGCCGGCTCAATGGACGCGCTGCGCGCCGCTGGCAAGCTGCGGGTCGAGGGGCGTGAGTACCGAGTCCAAGACGGAGACGTCATCTTCTTCCGCATTGGCCGCTAAAAGGCGCGGGTGAGGCAGGCCTCCCCCGCGGGACCCCCTCCTTTGCATGCCACGTTTGGGCGACGGCTCGAGGTACGCGTTGGAGACGGCCGGAGTAAATCCGGCCTGCATCCCCCACCTGGTCTGGTCTTAAGAAATGCCGTAGGCCTGGCGGGTTGGGCGTCGGAGCAGGAATATCAGGATCGGGATGCCTACGAGTAACAGCGACCACGCGGCCGCTACGACGACCGCGACGACCCAGCCCCAGGCCCGGTAGGCCCGCAAGCCGTAGTAGGCGGCGCCATGCAGGACGACGGCCGCGACCTCGAGCGAGGCCAGGATCACGACTTCGACGGTGAGCATGGTGTTGACGTTCGTGATCCCGGCGGTGAGCAGCGCCTGGCGTAGTTGCTCGCGGCCAGCCGGCGCCGCGACGACCGCGGCGAACTGTGTCAGCTCGATCAGCCAGAACACAGCCCCGGCGGCGAAGAGGTAGGGCAGCCAGCGCAGCCGGTTGCCAGGCGACACTTTACCCAAAGCTCTTGACACCAACTACATTCGGGGTTATAACTTCACCCGGGACACAACATATCGTAGCCAACGTCCTTGCACGTTGAGTCCCACGGCCCAACGACAGGCAGGCGGAAACCTTCCCGAGTCGCACCCCACGACCTAGAACGAGCTCCCCCAGTCGCCTGCCTGTCATACCTAACAAAGGTCAACTCTTCCGCACTGGCGGGGAAGTACCGCCCGCAGGGCGGGGATGGGGCCGGATGGGGAGAATCGAGCTGATTTTCACGCCCGTCTAGACTTGCAGATCTATGAGCCGCAAGGGAAAAAAGCGAGCCAAGGGCAAGTACCGCCAGCCAATGCGGCCGGCCGGCCCCCTGACGGCGGTCGGCACGGCCGGCGCCCAGCCCGCCACCCCGACGCGCAGCGTTTCCCAGGCGAGGGTGGGTGGGGACCAGGCCCTGGTCCGTTCCGTCGAGCTGTCGCTCGGGTCGCGCAATCAGTTCGTCAAGCAGCGCGGCGGCCGCATGATCGTCCAGTCGACGGATCCGTCGATCCCGCTGGACCGGGTGCCTTACTTCACCAAGGACCTGGTGAGGCTGGCGATCGTCGGCGCGGCCATGATCGTGCTGCTCGGCGTCGGTTCGCTGACCGTCCCGCTGATCGTCAAGTAACGGGGTAGCAACTCGGACTCCAAGCGGTAGAGTTTCGAACCGCTGTGGCAGTTCGGACGAGCGAGTCTCGGAGCGCGGCGCTCAGGCGGACGATGCAGCGGCGCAAGTACGCCACCGATGGACACAAGCACCCGGTCAACGTCATCCATCACGAAGAGGCGACGTTCGGCGAGCGCCTCGCGGACGGAATCGCGTCCTTCATCGGCTCGTGGCGGTTTCTGATCATCCAGACGTGCCTTGTGGCGATCTGGGTCAGCGTCAATACTCTCCAGGCGACCGGTCGCATCCACATCGACCCCTTCCCATACATCCTGCTCAACCTTGCCTTCTCCACCCAGGCCGCCTACACGGGCCCGGTGCTGCTGCTGGCGGGGAACCGGCAGTCGCAGAAGGACCGGCTGACGCTCGAGCATGCCGCAGATGAAGCCGATAAGGCGGACATGCAGAACGTGCAGATCCTCAAGGCGATCGAGGAGGTGACCGGGATGACCGAGAAGAACACCGAGGTGACGATCCAGATCCTCAAGCACGTGGAGACGCTCGTGCAGGAGAACGTCGACGAGCTGGTCGCAGCGGGCAAACGGAGGAAAACACCCCGAACGTAGACTTCGCCCGTGAGGGTTGTTCTCTTCACGGGGAAGGGCGGGGTTGGCAAGACGTCCGTCGCCGCGGCGACCGCGGTGCGTTGCGCAGCCTCCGGTTACCGCACCGTCGTTATGAGCACGGACCCTGCACACTCGCTCGGCGACTCGTTCGACATCGAGCTTGGAGCCGAGGCCACCAAGGTGGGCGACAACCTGTGGGCGCACGAGGTGTCATCGCTGCACGAGATGCAGCGCCACTGGGCAAAGCTCCACGAGTACGCAGTCGAGGTTTTCTCCACGCAGGGCCTCGACGAGGTGCTGGCCGACGAGGTGGCCAATCCTCCAGGCATGGACGAGGTCGCCTCGTTGATGTGGATCAAGCACTACGCGCAGCGCGCCGAGCACGACGTCCTGATCGTCGACTGTGCTCCGACAGGCGAGACGCTCCAGCTCCTCACCTTTCCCGACGCGGCGAAGTGGTGGCTGGACAAGATCTACCCCTGGTCGCGACGCGCGATGCGCGTGGCGCGCCCCGTGCTGCAGCCGATGATGCACATGCCGCTGCCGTCGGACGAGGTCTACGCGTCGCTCAAGGATCTGCTGATGGACCTCGATGGCATGCGCAAGGTGCTGACAGATCCCGAGATCACCACGGTCCGCATCGTGCTCAACCTCGAGAAGATGGTGGTCAAGGAGGCCAAGCGCGCCTACACGTATCTGAGCCTCTTCGGTTACGTCACCGACGCGGTGATCGTGAACCGGCTTCTGCCAGGCGACCTGCATGACGAGCTCTTCCAGAAATGGCAGCTCATACACCACCGCTACCAGCGAGAGGTCGAGGAGTCCTTCGCCGGGATCCCCATCTTCAACGTGCCCCTGTTCGACCGCGAGGTGGTGGGGGAAGAGATGCTTTCCCGGATGGCCCAGGCAATCTATGGCGAGGAGGACCCTGCTCGCCGTTTTGCGACCTCCAACCCGCAGCGCATAGATAAGGAAGGGCCTGACTACGTGCTGTCTCTAAAGGTGCCGTTCGTGGACAAGTCGGCGGTCGACCTGAGCCGCCACAACGGCGATCTTTACGTGACCGTCGGCAACTACCGCCGCGAGATCACGCTGCCGCGGGTGCTTGCGCGCCGCGAGACCGCGGGCGCATCGATCGAGGACGGCGAGCTGCGCGTGCGCTTCGCGCGGCGCGCGGAAAAGTTGGAGGCGAAAAAGCGATGAGCCGCGATGGCGAGCGCGTGATCGAGCTGATCAACGAGCTCGGCTCTCGGGTCAGCAACGTGTTGTCCGATATGGTGCCGCCCGCGGCCCAGGTGCACCTGCTCAACGCCCAGCGCGAGCTGATCACGGCGTTGATGCTGATCTATGAGAACCGGGTCGCGCCCGCTCCCGCGGCAACGCGAGTCAGACGGGCTCGGACGAGGCGACGAACCACGAAGCGCGACTCGAAAATCAAGATCGATTGAGTTTTCTCGTCTCCTTCGTCATCGGGATTCTCGCCCTGGTGCCGGCCGTCGCCATCGCCATCCCGGCGCATGAGATGGGCCACGCCGCGGCGGCCTACTTCCAGGGCGATCGATCCGTCCGCTACTTCGGCTACTTCAAGCCCGATCCGCGCCGCTTCCTCGATCCGTTGGGGGTGATCGCGGTGTTCGTGGCGCTGGTCGGCTGGGGCCGCCGGGTGCCCATCCAGTCCAACCGCATCAGCGGTACCCGGCAGAAGGTCCTCTACGAGGTCGGTGGTCCAGCAGCAAACCTGGCGGTGGCCTTCGTCGTCGGATTGCTGTTGCGCGCGATGATCCGGGCAGGCGTCCCCATCTCGTTCGACGTGGGACCAGGACTCCTGGGTCTCGTCATCTACGTGATCGTGTTCCTGAACCTCTCGATCTTCGCGTTTCAACTGCTGCCGCTCCCCGGGCTGGATGGCTGGAACGTGATCGAGGCGATCTTCCAGAGACAGAACGCTCGCTTCTTCTACGACGTCAGCCTCCGCAGGCGCGAGGTCTGGGCCGGCTGCGTCGTCGTCCTGCTCGCGGTCCAATTCTTCCAGGGCGCCAACCTGCTGAACTACGTCATGCTCCCGTTCTTCGAGCCCGCAAGCCTAATCTCAGTAGGCGAATGCATCGGGTATCGAGTCCCCGGATTCACGGGCCTGGCACCCTGCCTGCCGTAGGCACGCTCGTCAACGAGCCGGCCTACGCCGAGCTCGTCAGGGAGCACGGCCGAGCTCGGGTTGTCGAGGCGATCCGCGCTCAGATTGCCGCCGAGCGCAACTCGGCCAGGGATGGCGCCGAGCGCCACGCCGCGGTTGCAGCTCGGCTGCGCGAAGGCGTCGCCCCCAGATTGCGGCGCGTGATCAACGCGACCGGCGTGATCCTGCACACCAACCTTGGCCGCGCGCCGCTCTCCCAGGCCGCCGTCGAGGCGCTCGGCGTGGCTGCCGGGTACAGCAACCTCGAGCTCGACCTGTCGACAGGCAAGCGAGGTGAGCGGGCCTCGCTTGTCGCGGGCTTGCTGACGGCCCTGTTCGGCAGCGAGGCGGCGCTCGTGGTGAACAACAACGCCGCCGCCGTGCTGCTCGCCTTGACCGCTTTGTGCAAGGGCAAGGAGGTGGTCGTCTCGCGGGGGCAGCTGGTCGAGATCGGGGGCTCGTTCCGAATGCCGGACGTGATGCGGCTCTCCGGTGCCCGCATGGTCGAGGTGGGAACCACCAACCGGACCCGCGCCGCGGACTACGAGGAGGCTGTCACCGAACGCACCGCCGCGCTGCTTCGGGTGCACACGTCGAACTTCCGGGTCACTGGATTCACCGAGTCGGCGGCGCTCACCGACCTGGCGACAATCGCCAAGAGCCACGCTCTGCTTCTCATCGACGACGTCGGCAGCGGGGCGACGGAGGCGAGCGCCGACGAGCCGACCGTTGTCGATTCGGTCAGGTCATGCGATGTGGTGACGTTCTCGGGCGACAAGCTGCTCGGCGGGCCGCAAGCCGGAATTGTGCTCGGCCACGCGGACGCCATCAAGAAGATGTCGCGCCATCCGCTCGCGAGGGCGTTGCGCATCGACAAGCTGACCCTGGCTGCGCTCGAAGCCACGCTGCGGCAGAGGTTGACCGGTCGTGCCGACGAGATACCTGTTGACCGCATGCTCCATGCGCCGGTCGAGAACGTCCGGCGTCGGGCCGCGATGTGGGCGGTCAAGCTCGAGGAACGCGGCGTCAAAACCCAGCTCATCGAGGCTGTATCGGCGGTCGGCGGAGGCTCGCTTCCCGAGCAAGCGATCCCGACAGTCCTCATCGCGATCGCGGGCCCGGCCTCTCGCCTGGTCACCGCGCTCCGGGAGGGCGATCCGCCCGTTATCGCACGAGTGGAGAAGGACGAGTGCTGCCTCGACCCACGAACAGTGTTACGAGGAGAGGACGAGATCCTGATCGACGCGGTCGAGGCGGCGACAGCAAGCCTGGCGAAATGAGCTTCGTCGTCGGCACCGCCGGCCACATCGACCACGGCAAGTCCACGCTCATCACCGCGCTCACGGGCATCGATCCTGACCGGCTGGCCGAGGAAAAGCGACGCGGAATGACGATCGACCTGGGCTTTGCGCACATGACCCTGCCCAGCGGACGCGAGATCGGAATCGTGGACGTGCCCGGCCACGCTCGCTTCATGCGCAACATGCTGGCCGGTGCCCACGGGCTCGACGCGGTGGTCCTCGTCGTCGCCGCCGACGAAGGCGTCATGCCGCAGACCCGAGAGCACCTGGACATCATCGACCTGCTCGACGTGCGGCGAGGTCTCGTCGCCCTCACGAAGACAGATCTCGTCGACGAGGACTGGCTGGCGCTGGTGACCGAGGAGGTCAGAGCGACGATCAATGGCACCTCGCTGGACGGCTCGAAAGTGATCCCCGTTTCGGCAGTCACAGGCGCAGGTCTCGCCCAGCTCACGGCCGCGCTCGACGCGCTGCTCGAGAAATCGTCCCTTCGCGAGGATTCGGGCCGGCCGCGATTGCCGATCGATCGCGTCTTCACGATGAGCGGGTTCGGCACCGTCGTCACCGGCACCCTGGTCGACGGTTCGCTGAGCGTGGGTGAGGAGATGGAGGTCGTTCCGGGTGGACGGCTCGTACGGATCCGCGGCCTGCAGCGCCACAACCAGAAGGTCCAATCGGTGGGACCCAGCAACCGTGTGGCGGCCAACCTCAGCGGCATCGAGAAGAGCGAGCTCTCGCGCGGCGATGTGCTGGCGCGTCGAGGCGCCCTGCATGGAGTCCGACGGATCGACGCGACGCTTCGCGCCCTTGCGTCGGCGGCGCAACCGGTGCGCCACGGCGCCGAGCTTTTACTGCACACGGCTGCCGTCGAGGTCGCCTGCCGGACGATCGTGCTCGACGCCGACGAGATCGCCCCCGGAGGGAGCGGATGGGTTCAGCTCTACCTCGAGCGTCCCATCGCGGCCGCGGCCGGGGATCGCTTCGTGCTCCGTGCGCCAAGCCCGGCGATGACCATCGCGGGCGGGACATTTCTCGACGTCGCGCCTCGCAAGCATGCCCGCCACGATTCTGCGGTCCGCGAGTCGCTCGCGCGGCGGGCGGCGGGCGACGTGCTGCAGCAGGAGCTGCGCAAATACCCGCGCGGCGTCACCGTGCAAGCGTTGTTGAAGGCAACTGTCGCGGCCGACGCGGATGTCGCAACGCTCGATGCGCGGCGGCTGGGGGATTGGATCTTCAGCCATGAGGCGTGGCGGTCGATCACGGCCCACGCCAGCGAGGAGTTGACGGCGTATCACGGGGCCCATCCGTTGCGATCGGGCATGGCCCGGGAAGAGTTGCGCAGCCGCCTGGGCGTCTCGCCGGCGTCGTTCGCGGCGGTCATTGAAGGGCTCGTCCAGGACGGCCGCGTGGTTGAGCGCAACGGATCGCTGGCCTCGCCAGGACACGAGGTGCAGCTTGACGAAGCCGGTCCGCAGGCGGACTTGCTTCGGGTCCTGGGGGCCAAGCCGTTCACCCCGCCTTCTTTGCAGGAGGCGATGCAGCAGAGCGGTGCGAGCGAGGAGCTCGTGCGAGCGCTTGCCGAGCGCGGGGACATCGTTCGCGTGAGCGACGACGTTGCGTTCATCAAGAGCGCTTTCGATTCCGCGGTCGCGATGGTGAAGGAGATCGTGGGCATCAACGGTTCTGTGACCGTCGCGCAGCTGCGCGATCGCATGGGCGCGAGCAGGCGGCCGGTGCTCGCGCTGCTCGAATACCTGGACGCGTTGCGCGTGACTCGCCGCGTCGGAGACGCCCGCCTCCTGCGGTAGGCTTTCGCGAGCCATGCGCATCGCCGACATGCTCGGGCGCAGCAAACCGACGATCTCGTTTGAGTTCATGGCACCTCGCGACGAGAGTGAGGTGGAAGTGCTCGAGCGCACGGTTGCGACGCTGGCCGGGCACGCCCCGGATTGGGTCTCGGTCACCTATCGAGTCCGCACGGGCGAGAAAACGCTGGAGCTCGTGACCCGCATCAAGCGCCACTACCACATCGAGGCGATGGCACATCTCACCTGCGCCAATAGCGCGGACCGAACACGTCAGATCCTCAACTGGATGGAGCGCGAGGGCGTGGCCAACGTGCTTGCCTTGCGTGGTGATCCGCCGATCTCAGGCGAGCCTTTCACCCCCGTTGACCCGCAGCTCACGCACGGCAGTGACCTGGTTTCGCTCGTGCGGCGCAGCGGTTACAGGTTTGGGATCGGCGCCGCCTGCAGCGCCGAAAAGCATCCCGAGAGTCCCGACGTCGAGCACGAATTTCGTTACATGAAGCTGAAGGTCGAGGCGGGCGCGGACTTTCTGATCACGCAGCTCTTTTTCGACAATCGCTTTTATTTCAACCTTGTCTCGCGCGCCCGCGCAGCGGGGATCGGGGTGCCGATCGTGCCGGGATTGATGCCTGTGCCGAGCCGACGCTCGCTGGGCGTGATGACCGCGATGTCGGGCGCGACGGTGCCCGCCGAATTGCAGTCCGCAATCGACAACGCGGCGGATGACGATGCCGTTCGTGCGCTCGGTGTCCAGCATTGCATCGCGCAGTGCGCCGAGCTGATCGAGGCGCGGGTACCGGGCCTGCATTTCTACACGTTCAACCGCGCCCGCGCACCGATCGAGATTCTCGCCGCCCTGCGAGGCCAACAGCTCCTGGCCTCTTGAACAGTGCCCTTTCCCCCGTGGCGGAGAGGGTCAGGGTGAGGGGCATGAATGAAG
This sequence comes from Chloroflexota bacterium, assembly GCA_005882115.1. Lineage (GTDB taxonomy): Bacteria > Chloroflexota > Dormibacteria > Dormibacterales > Dormibacteraceae > 40CM-4-65-16. Next base: position 150,442 of record VBEG01000024.1, on the reverse strand, counting down.
GGGCATTACCCTAGTCGCGCGATGCTGGCAGGGATCGATCTAGGCGGAACCCAGGTACGCGTCGCGCTCGCGCGGTCCGACGGCCACCTCGTGGCCAGCATCAAGACCAAAACCGCAATGCTGGCGACACCCCAGGCGATGGTCGACTGGGCGGCCGGCGAGATCGATCGTCATCGTGGCCGCGAGAAGGTCCGCAGCATCACGATCGCCGCGCCTGGGCCGATCGACATCAAGCGCGGCGTGCTCGTCAATCCACCGAACCTGCCGTGGCAGAACGTGCCGCTGGTCGCGATGATGGGCCGCGCCACGGGCGCCAAGGTCCAGCTCGCCAACGACGCCGATATGGCCGGGCTGGGTGAGTTTCACCACGGCGCGGGGCGGGGCAGCCGGAACATGGTCTACATCACCTGGTCGACAGGCGTCGGCGGCGGCCTGATCATCGATGGCAAGCTCCACCGCGGCGCCCACGGAACCGCGGGCGAGATCGGGCACATGATCATCGACCCCAATGGTCCGCTCGACAACTGCGGCCAGCGGGGCTGCCTGGAGGCTTTCATCAGCGGCACCGCGCTCGCGCGCGAGACAGGGCACACCGCGGCCGAACTGTTCGCGGCCGCCGCGGCCGGTGATCGTCAGGCCCGGTCGGTCGTCGAGCGGGCAGCGCGTTACATGGGCATTGCCTTGATCAGCCTCACCAACGCGCTCGACCCTGAGATCTTCGTCATGGGCGGCGGCGTCTCGCGCTCCTGGGCGCTGGTCTACCCGACGATGATCGAGACGCTGCGCTCGTCGCCCTTCATCAAGCCAGCACGCCGGCCTCGCCTGCGCCGTGCCCGACTGGGGGATCGCGCCGGGCAGGTGGGAGCCGTGGAATGGGCGCGCATCAACCAGTAACAGACGCGGAGCTGCTGGGGCTCCTCAAGCGCGCCGCGGCTGACCTTCATGTCGAGGCCTGGGTCGTCGGCGGCTACGTGCGCGACCTCATGCTCGAGCGGCCTCATCCCAACCCGGACGTCGTTGTCGAAGGCGGCGACGCGCTCGCCCTGGCGCGGCATTTCGCCGAAATCGCGGTGGCTCCGCCTCCTGTTACCTTCGAGCGTTTCGGCACCGCCCAGGTGACCCTGCCCGGCCGCCTGGTCGAGTTCGTCACGGCCAGGGCCGAGTCCTACGCCCCCGACTCCCGCAAGCCCGACGTGAGGCCGGCCAGCCTCGTGGAAGACCTCCGCCGGCGCGACTTCACGATCAACGCCCTCCTGATGGACCTCGACGGCAAGATCGAGGATCCGCTCGGCGCTCGCAGGGACCTCGAGGCGAAGGTTCTGCGCACCCCGGCGGACCCGCTCGGTACCTTCGCCGACGACCCGCTGCGCATGCTGCGGGCGGTCCGGTTTGCCGCCGAGCTCGGATTCAGCCTCGATCCGACCCTCGTGCCCGCGATGCGCGAGCTGAAAGCTCGCCTGGCGCCCCCGGTGATCTCGATCGAACGCATCTCCGACGAGCTGCGGAAGATCCTGGCCTCGCCGCGGCCCAAGCTCGGCCTCGACCTGCTCGACGAGGCCGGCCTGCTGGAGGTGATCTTGCCGGAGATCGCCGCCTGCAAGGGCGTGCCGCAAACCGGCTACCACACGCATGACGTGTTCGGCCACAGCCTCCTCACGGTCGAGGCGACCCCGCCCGACCTCGTCCTCCGCGTGGCAGCGCTGTTCCACGACGTTGGCAAGCCCAGGACGGCCAAGGGCGACGGCACGTTTCTCGGTCATGAGGAGGTCGGAGCCGACATCGCGAGGCGGGCGCTCGAGCGGCTTCGCTTTGCCCAGAGGGAGATCGACGTCATCGTCGGGCTCATCCGGTTGCACCTCCGTCCCGTCTTCTACAAGTCGGAGTGGTCCGACGGAGCGGTGCGCCGCCTGGCGCGCGACGCTGGTCCTCTGCTCGACAGATTGATGCTGCTCGCCAGAGCCGACATCGCCGCGTCGGCTTACCCCGAGCCCGAGAAGCTGGACGAGCTGCAGGCCCGCCTGGATTTGGTTCAGGCGGAGCTCCCCTCGCGCCTGGCTCCCCTCATCACGGGGGAGGAGATCATGCGTGTCAGGGGGATCGGCCCTGGCCCCGAAGTGGGCCGGATCAAGCAAAAACTCGAAGAGCTGGTTATCGACGGCGAGATCCTGCCCCAGACCCAAGCGGTGATCGATTACTTGTCGGAGCATCAAGACCTCTAGCGAAAAACCCAGCACCCGCTATGCTGCCGTAGGAGGGCGTCGCCCAAAGCTGGGGAGTAGGGCGGCCAGGGAGGACTCGACATGGCTGACATGGCGGTGGATACGGCTGGTGCGGTCACCACCAACGGCGGTTCGGATCCGCTTGTTCTCGAGCCCAAGCAGACGGTGCTTGCGCGCGAGGACTCGGTGTCCGGCAACCTGGCGCTGAAGGGGCCGGGCCAGGTCCTGGGCATCTTCAGCGGGCAGATCGAGTGCGACGGCGACCTGTTGATCGGTCCCGAGGCGCAGGTGGAGGCGGACATCCGGGGCGCCCGGATCACGGTCGCCGGTCTCGTCCGAGGGAACGTCATCGCCAGCAACCGGCTGAAGATCACGAGCACCGGCCGGCTGGAGGGAGACGCGACAGTAGGCACCCTGGTCGTCCAGGAAGGCGGCGTTCACTACGGAGTGATCCGAGTTCACCCCGAAGGCATTCCCGACACACCGCGCGAGCGCATGGCCGACGTGCCGGCGCAGTCGACGGTCGTAACGTTGAGGGCCGCGCCAAGCCCAGTCGGGAGAGTCAGAAAATTCTGGGGTGAGTTCTTCTAGAGGACAGTCCAAAAAGCCGTCGCAGGCTCGAGGCCAGAAGCCCCCTGCCCGCGCGCCCAGCCGGCTGGCGGCCAGGGCCGCGAAGCGGACCCCTCCCCAAGGGCGTAAGGCCGTCACCGGGCCGGCTCGGACGGCACCCAAGCCGGCGACGCAAGCGCCCCCCAAAGTGAGCCGAGCCCCCAAACCCGAGCAGCTGCCGACGCCGAAGCCGCTCCCCATCAAGCCTGCGGTGCCGGCGCCACGGCCGGGCATTCGGCTGGCCGGTTCGGCCTCGTCGCGCCTGACCATCAAGCCTAGCCCGCCGCAGGGACCGCGCCCGCAGCTGGAGCTGTCGACCAAGCTGCGGCCCGGAGGTCCCCGCCGGCTGAGCGAGGTCGAGCTCGACGAGGACGAGGTCTTGATCGACGGATTTGACGCCGTGCTGAACGAAGAGCGGGTCCGCATCACCGCCGTGCTCGAGCGCACCTGCGTCTATGTCGACCGCGGCGGCGACCGGCGTCTCGCGCGCAAGGAAGACCTTTGGGTCGAGGCGGACAAACTACCCATCAGGCGGCGCGGCATCGGCTAGCGTTTCACATTCAGTGATCGAAGAACCGAAGATCAACCGCAACCTGGCCCTCGAGTTGCTGCGGGTCACTGAGGCCGGCGCCCTGGCCGCCGCGCCGCTGCAGGGCAGAGGCAACAAGGAGGCCGCTGATCGTCGTGCGGTGGAGGCGATTCGCGAGTCGCTCACCTCGGTCGACATGCGAGGCACGGTGGTGATCGGCGAGGGCGAGAAGGACGAGGCACCGATGCTGTATTTCGGCGAGTCGATCGGCAACGGCCTGGAGCCCGAGGTCGATGTCGCCATCGATCCCATCGAAGGCACGAGCCTCACCGCCTCCGGGCTGCCCGGTGCGATCTCGGTCGTGGCGCTCTCCGAGCGGGGAACCATGTTCACGACCCACGTCCACTACATGCAGAAGCTCGTCGTCGGCCGCAAGGCGCGCGGCGTGATCGACCTCGACATGCCCGCGGAATGGAACCTGAAACGGATCGCCAAGGCGGAAGGTCTGCCGGTCCAGGAGCTGACAGTCGTCGTCCTGGACCGAGACCGCAACAAAGAGATCATCGGCGAGATTCGGCAGGTGGGAGCGCGGATCAAGCTCATCTCCGCGGGCGACGTCGCGGGCGCGCTCGAGGCGGCGCTCGAGACGCGCTTCGGGATCCACTGCATGATGGGTTCGGGCGGCGCGACCGAAGGCGTGCTCGCGTCGTGCGCGATCAAGACGATTGGCGGCGACATGCAGGCGAAGCTCTACTTCCGCGACGACAAGGAACGCGAGCTGGCGGTCAAGGAAGGCCACAAGCCTGACAAGATCCTGTGCATCGACGATCTGTGTTCGGGCAAGGACGTGTTCTTCGCCGCCACAGGCATCACCACCGGCGAGCTGTTGAAGGGCGTCCGTTATGAGGACGTTTACGCGTATACGCAGTCGATGGTTCTGCGCTCGGCTTCAGGCACGATGCGCATCGTCGACGCGTATCACCCAATCGACAAACTGCGCGTCAAGGGCCTGCTGCCCGAACAGGTTCGAGTCCGCTGAGCGCGACCGAAGCCGGGCAGTTCATGACCATCGCGGGGAAGTCGTTGGGGCCCGCGCAATGGGAGTGGATCGCCACCGCGCGAATGGTCTCGCGCCGGCGGACGTCAACGGGGGCGATCGAGGAAGTCCTCGACGGCCTGCTGTCGGGCGCGGACCAGGCGATGGTCAACGCGTTTACGAGCGGATTTCGTGTCACCCAGGCACAGGCCGCGATCGGAAAATGCCTGCCGGACAGCGCGGCAGCGGCGGCCGCCCTCGAGTCGGCGCAGGTCGTGGCGCTGGGGATCCTGGTCCGCGAGCAGCTCGAGCCCGCCCAGTTTGAAGCGATCTACAGGCCTTTCGCGACCGTGCTGCCTGGACCGACATACAGTCCCCCGGCGCCCATCGACCAGCAGATTGCCGGCTTCCTGAAGCGCCTGCCATCGCTGAAGGGCGACATTGAGGCCGAGGTTTCGGCCGTGGCGAAGGCGCTCAGTCAGCAGCCCAAGGCGCCGGCGACTGCCGCGGCCAGCGCGGTGTCCGTGGCGGCTCCACCGGTCGGGCTCGACCCGGCCGCGAACTACACCGCGGCGTGGAAGCAGGTCCTCGCCACCGCCAACCAGGTCGGGCGGACGCAGGCGTTCCGCGTGATGCAGGACAGCGCCGAGCAAGCGGCGCCGCACGACGGCCTGGGCATCGTCGGCTTTGCCGGCGTCGCGGCGGGTGCCATCTTCATGCGCGACGCTCTCCCGATCGAGAAGGTGCTGCTTCTCTACGAGCCGTTCGCTTCCGCGTTTCCGTACGAGTCGCTGGCCTAGGCGGTCCTGACTCCGGCGGCCTTCTTGAGCCCGAGCTCTTCGACCGCCGTCTCGCGCATCTTGAATTTCTGGATCTTGCCGGTGATCGTCATCGGAAACGAATCGACGAACTTCCAGTGGCGAGGGATCTTGTAGCTCGCGATCTTGCCTTTGCACCAAGCGGCGATCTCATCGCCCGCGGCCGAGGACCCCTCGCGCAGCTTGACCCAGGCCATGACCTCCTCGCCGTATTTCTCCGACGGCACGCCGATGACCTGGACGTCCGCGATGTCGGGGTGGCTGTAAAGGAATTCCTCGACCTCGCGCGGATAGATGTTCTCGCCCCCGCGGATGATCATGTCCTTGATCCGGCCGACGATGTTGATGTAGCCGTCGCCGTCCATCGTCGCGAGATCGCCTGTGTGCATCCACCGGGCGGGATCGATCGCCTGACGCGTCGCTTCGTCGTTGTTCCAGTAGCCGCGCATGACGATGTAGCCGCGGCTGCATAGTTCACCGGGAGTGTCGCGCGGGACGACGGCGCCCGTGCTCGGATCGATGATCTTGATCTCGACGTGAGGATGGACCCGGCCGACGGTCGAGACGCGACGCTCGAGCGGGTCGTCGGTCGTGCACTGGGTGGATACAGGCGAGGTTTCGGTCATGCCGTACGCGATCGTCATCTCAGGGATGTGCATCACGGTCTGGACTTTCTTCATCACCTCGACGGGGCACGGCGAGCCCGCCATGATCCCGGTTCGTAGCGAGCTGAAGTTGAAGTCCTTAAAGCGAGCGTGCTCGAGCTCGCCGATGAACATCGTGGGCACGCCGTAGAGCGAGGTGCAGCGCTCTTGCTGCACGGTCTCCATCGTGAGCACTGGATCGAAGGCCTCCGCGGGGATGACCATCGTCGAACCGTGCGTCGTGCAGGCGAGGTTGCCGAGAACCATGCCGAAGCAGTGGTAGAAGGGCACGGGGATGCACACGCGGTCCTGCTCGGTGTACCGGAGCGTCTCGCCGATGAAATATCCGTTGTTGAGGATGTTGTGGTGGGTAAGGGTGGCGCCCTTGGGAAAGCCGGTGGTGCCGGAGGTGTACTGGATGTTGATCGGGTCGTCGAACTGCAGCGTCGCCTCGAGCTCGTGCAGCTCGCCTGGCTCGACCTTCGTTCCATCCCGCTTCAGGGCGTCCCAACCATCCTCGATGACAAGAGCCTCGCGGAGGCCCGGACATCGGCCTTTGACCTCGCCGAGCATCGCTACGTAATCGGCCTGCCGGAAGCGGGCGGCCAGGATCAAGAAGCTGATGCCCGACTGGTTCAGGGCGTACTCGAGCTCCGAGGTGCGGTAGGCGGGATTGATGTTGACGAGGATCGCGCCCATCGCGGAGGTCGCGTACTGGACGATGACCCACTCGTATCGGTTGGGCGACCAGATGCCAACCCGATCGCCCTTCTTGACGCCGCGCGCCATGAGCCCGCGGGCGACCTCCTCGCACTGGGCGACCAGCTCGCCGTACGTGGCGCGATACCTCTGATGCGCGACGACCAGAGCCTCGCGATCACCGAAGCGGGCCGCCGTGCGGCGCAGGTTCTGGAAGATCGGCTCGCCAAGGAGCGGCCTGTCGCTTGCCCCGTGAACGTAGCTCGGCACATTCATGCGCAATACCCCCTTGACATTGTCGTCGGTTCGTCGCAAGGTGGAGGCAATTCGTTCTCCGTCCGGGACCGTCGACAGTTCGCGCAAAGGTTGGCCTCCAAAAGTAGGCAACGGCCGTAAAGCGGCGCAAAAAAACCAAACGCGTGTCACCCGATGGCCCCCGGTCGAGGCGGTGTCCGCTGCAGGCGCCGCCTCGTTTTCTTCTTAGGGAACTCCTCCTCGTTCATCGGGAGGTGGCGGCGAAGCCGCCGGAGGGGCTGACCACAGCCGGATAATTCGCCCTCGTGATCGGAGAGCTCGCCTCGACTGCCCGGCCCCGGGCGTCGGCGCTCGACAACCGGCGATTCCGCAGCGTGCTCCTCGGCATCGCCGGCGTACCGATCGTCGCGACCTACCTCTGGCAGGCGCTGGTTCAGCCGATTTTCTTCGGTGGGTATCTCGGCGACTTCCAGGAGAGCTACATGCGTGCGGCCGGCCGTCTCGCATCGGGCTTGGACCCGTACGACCTTTGCGCGACGATCGGCTGTCTCGAGCCGACCGGCCCGCAATACGTCATGCCGCCCGTGCTCGCCTGGATGCTGCAGCCCCTGGTCGGTGTGAGCGGCGGCGTCATCACTGTCGGTGCGGTGCTGGTGCTCAACGCCTCGCTGGCCGTCTTCATCTGGCTCGCGCTGAAGGCCCTGCGTGTGGACGACTGGCAGCTCGCCGCGCTCCTGGTCTTGCTCGCGCTCGCGTTCGAGCCCGTGATCGGCAACATCTCGGAAGGCCAGATCAACCTTGTTCTCCTCGGCCTGTCGGGGTTGTGGTTCTGGGCCTGGGTCCAGGAGAACGATTCGAGGGCGCAGTGGTGGGGCGGCGCGGCGCTTGGCGTAGCCGCGGCATTGAAGCTGATCCAGGGACCTGTGGTCCTGCTCGTGCTCTGGGCGCGGCGTTGGTCGATGCTAGTCGCTGCCGCCGCAGCCGGCCTGGTCCTGTGGATAATGGGTGCGCCGCAATACCTGTTCGAGTACCTCTTCAAGGTGCTGCCGGCGGTGAGTGCGGGCACGGGTTTCTTCGAGAATCATTCGCCGGGCGGCACGCTCGCCCGACTGTTCGACCCGGACACGTTCCTCACGGTTCGCGGAAGTCCCGCGGGTGCCCGCGTCTTGACCGTGTTGATCGCGTTCATCGTCCTGCTGCTGACGCTCGCCGTGTTGCGACCCCGCGCCACGTCGGCGATGGGACGCGCGCTGGAGGCGGCCGCGGTGGTGGCCGCGACGCCGCTCATCGCGTCGTACTCGTGGGGAACGCACCTTGTTCTGCTGCTGCTGCCGATTTTTGTCCTGATCATGTGGGCCATACGTCGCCGCGATTGGACCGTCATCGGGCTGGTCGGCGTCTCCTGGTTTTTGATCGGTCCCGCTCACAAGCTGATGCAGGCTCTTCTCGTCACCGGGTACTCGAATTTGATCGTCCTGCGCCTCATGGCGGAGTTCGGAGTGGTCGGGATTCTTGCTTTGTGGCTCGCATGTCTGATCGCCGTCAGGCGGAGCAGGGCGGCTACTGTTAATGGGGTTTCTGACCATCCATAACTGCTGTTAGGCTTTGCCGGCCCCCTATGCCATCCATCCTTTCGCGGGCAAAATCCGTCCTGGTCGATGTGCCGAGACACGGCAAGCTGGCCTACTGCCTGCTGCGGGACGACCGTGTGCCCGCGGCGCCGAAAGCAGTACTACTGGGCGCGCTTTGCATCATCGTCAGCCCGCTCGACTTCCCGGCATGGATCCCGGTTTTGGGCGAGCTGGACATGCTGGCGCTGGGCATCCTGGCGATCGAGACGTTCGTCGCCGCGTGCCCTGAAGACATAAGGCGCGAGCACGAGGCCGCGCTGAAAGCGAAGCAGAGCGTGTGGGATCGCGATGTCCAGGACACCCTGGCCGCCACGCGCCATGGGGTGGGGCGTTTTGTCGATCGAATCCGTTCGCGAGTCCGCCACCGCGACGAATATGAATCCATATCGGAGGTCGGGTGAATTGCGGGTCTTGCTGACGAAGGATGTCGAGAATGTCGGCCGAGCCGGCGACGTCAGGGAGGTCGCCGACGGATACGGGCGCAACTTCCTGCTTCGTCGCAAGCTGGCCGTCGCGGCGGGTAAGGGGGCGGAGGCCGAAGCGAAGCGCCTGCGGGACGCTGCCTCCAAGAAGGAGACGAAGGAGCGCACCGAGGCGCAGACCGTGGCTGACGAGATCGACAACAAGACCGTGGTCGTGCGGTTGAAGGTCGGGGCCGAGGACAAGGCGTTCGGCTCGATCACCAACCAGGACATCGCGGCCGCGCTGAAAGCGCAGCACCGCGTCGAGATCGACCGGCACAAGATCGACATGAAGGAGCCGATCAGGACGCTGGGCGAGCACCAGGTCTCGCTCAAGCTGCACCGTGACGTGAGCGCTCACGTCAACGTGATCGTCACGCAGGACCGCTAGGAACCCGGCATGGCGACCACGCTAACCCTCGCCGCGGGGCGAGTACCACCGCACGACCTCGACGCGGAGATGTCGATCCTCGGATCGATCCTCCTCGACCCGCTTTCGATCGCCAAGGTCCTTCAATTCCTGCATCCCGAGGACTTCTATCGGGAGAACAACGGTCAGATCTTCCGGGCGGCGCTGGATCTCTTCGCGGCCGGGGAGCCGATCGACAACGTCACGCTGGCGTCTCAGCTGCAGACGATGGGGCTGCTCGACCGTGTCGGCGGGCGGGCTCAACTGGCATCGATGCAGAGCGCGGTGCCGACAGCGGCGAACATCGAGTACTACGGCCGGATCGTGAAGGAGAAGGCGTACAAGCGGCGGCTGATCTCGGCGGGCGGAAACATCGCGGGTTACGGGTACGACGACTCGATCGAGGCCGAGGACGCGATCAACCAGGCGCAGTCATTGGTGTTCGGTGTCGCGGACGACCGGGACCAGCGCGAGCTGGCGCGCCTGTACGACCTGCTGGGTCCGGCGATGGAGCGGATCTCCTTGCAGATGGAGACCGGGCAGGGAGTGGTTGGGATCCCGACGGGTTTCCACGACCTGGATCGCATGACCGGGGGGTTCAAGGACAGCGACCTCATCATCGTCGCGGGTCGCCCGTCGATGGGCAAAACCGCGTTGGCACTAAACGTTGCGCTCCACAGTGCCCTGGAAGCAAAGAAATCGATTGCCATCTTCAGTCTTGAGATGTCCAAAGAGCAGCTCACGGAGCGCCTCCTTACGGAACAAGCGCAGATCGATGCCCAGCGTATGCACAGAGGCCTACTGACAGAGGCTGAATTCGACCGAGTCTCAAACGCACTAGGGCCTCTTGGCGAGGCTGCGATCTTCATAGACGACACGCCGGTGATGGATGAGCTCACGTTGATGCTCAAGGCTCGCCAGGCGAAGATGCGGCACAACATCGACATGATCGTCATCGACTATCTGCAATTGATGCATGGACGGACACGCGGCGATGACAACCGTGTGCAGGAGGTCTCGTCGATTTCCCGAGCAATGAAGGGTCTTGCCCGAGAATTGCGCGTACCTGTTTTAGCGATTTCGCAGCTCAGCCGCGCGCCCGAGCAGCGTCCTGACAAGCGGCCGATCTTGAGCGACCTTCGCGAGTCAGGATGTCTCGCAGGGGATACGCCGGTCTACCTGCCAGACACAGGTGCACACGTACCAATCAAAGATCTGGTCGGCAAAAGTGGCTTTCGTGTCCTAGCCCTCGACAAGGGCTGGTGGCGAATGGATTGCAAACGCGTCACGAACGTATTCGCGACCGGGATTAAGCCTGTCTTCAAGGTGACGACGCAGCTGGGGCGCTCAGTTCGCGCCACTGCCAATCACAAGTTCCTGACCATGGAGGGGTGGCGCCGGCTGGACGAGTTGAAGGTCGATGACCACATAGCGATACCGCGAATTCTTCAAGGCCCGGACCAGGACACGATGAGCCACGCCGAGCTTGGATTGCTTGGGCACCTGATCGGCGATGGCTGCACTCTGCCAACACACGCGATTCAGTACACGACCAAAGACCCGACCCTCGCCGAAGAGGTTGTAGGCCTCGCGACGGAAGTTTTCGGCGAAACGGTTCGACCCAGGATTCATCAGGAGCGGACCTGGATCCAGGTTTATCTGCCGCCGGCACGGCATCTCACCCACGGCGTGCGCAACCCAATACGAGTCTGGCTCGAAAACCTCGGTGGCTTCGGGCTCCGTTCGTACGAAAAGCGCGTCCCTGAAGAAGTCTTCCGGCAATCCGCCCTAGGGGTCGCGTGTTTCCTCAAGCACCTTTGGGCGACCGATGGCTGCGTACGGTTGACGCGAGACCACTACGCGGCGATCTACTACGCATCAAGCAGCGAGCGACTGGCGCGTGACGTTCTATCGTTGCTTTTGCGCCTTGGGATAAACGCTCGGATCTCGCGGCACAGTCAGGGCGTCAAGGGTCGCGATCAATTCCATGTGACTCTTTCAGGTCAGACCGAAATGCTCGCGTTTCTGACGATCATCGACGTCGTGGGCCAGGAGAAGGTCGCACACAAGGCCTTGATTCTCGAGTATCTGAAAACGCGGGAAGGTAAGACCAATCGCGACATCATCCCTTCTGCTGAGTGGCACTTATTCGCTCGGCCGGCCATGGCTGCCGCAGGAATGACACAACGGAACATGCAGGCGCGTCTTGGGATGTCATACATGGGCCACTCGATCTTCGGCCAGAATTTGAGTCGCTCCCGTGCACGTCGACTCTCTGAGGCTGTTGAATCTCGGGAAATCGGATTGCTCGGGTCCAGTGACGTCTACTGGGATCGAATCGCGTCAATCAGCCCGGACGGTGTCGACGAGGTGTACGACTTAACGGTTGAATCTCTTCATAATTTTGTCGCCAACAACATAATTGTTCACAACAGCATAGAGCAGGACGCCGACCTCGTGATGTTCCTGTTTCGCCCCGAGTACTACAAATCCGACGAAAAGCCCGGTGTCGCTGAAGTCCACGTGGCAAAGCACCGAAATGGTCCGACGGGCACCATTGAGCTGAAATTCCGCCGCGACCACACCCGCTTCTACAACCTGGAGACGAGGCGCCCCGAACCGGGCACCGAGTAAACACCTTGGTCATCATCCTGGTCGGCGGCCAGTGGGGAGACGAAGGCAAGGGCAAGGTCATCGACTACCTCGCGGCAAAGGCCGATATGGTCATCCGCTCCCAGGGCGGCAACAACGCCGGCCACACCGTCATCACCGAGCACGGCGAGTTCAAGTTCCAGCTCATTCCGAGCGGGATCCTCTACCCCCACTGCACCTGCATCATCGGGAACGGTGTCGTCGTCGACCCCATCGTCCTTGTCAAAGAGATCTCTCAGTTACGTGAGCGGGGCATCGAGCCCCAAAACCTCATCGTCAGCGAGCGCGCCCACATGGTCATGCGCTACCACCCTCTGTTCGACCAGCTCGAGGAAGAAGTAAGAGGGGACGATCGCCTCGGCACCACCTGGCGCGGCATCGGCCCCGCCTACGCCGACAAGATCCGCCGCATCGGCTTCCGGATCGGCGACCTGCAGAAGGAAGGCTTCATGCGCAAGAAGCTCGCCTTCGTCGTCGACCAGGTCAAGAACCCGATCCTCGAAAAGCTCTACGGCAAAGACGCCTACGACTGGTCGAGCATGCTCGGCGAATACCTCGGCTACGCCAAACAGCTAGACCCGTACATCAAGGACACCTTCCCGATCATCCAGGATGCCCTGGACCGCAACGCCAAGATCCTGCTCGAGGGCGCGCAGGCGACCATGCTCGACCTCGACTTCGGCACCTACCCCTACGTCACGAGCTCGAACCCCACCGCCGGCGGCGCGCTCACCGGCAGCGGCATCGCGCCGACCAAAGTCGACCTGACCATCGGCGTCTTCAAGGCCTACACCTCACGAGTCGGCTACGGACCGTTTCCCTCCGAGCTTCTCGACGAGGTGGGGGACCAGATCCGTGAGCGCGGCCACGAGTTCGGCACGGTGACCGGCCGGGCCCGGCGCATCGGCTGGTTCGACGCCGCCGTGGCGCGCTACGCCGTCCGCCTCAACGGCGTCAGCGTCGCCGCCCTGATGCGCCTCGACATCCTCGATGACCAACCCAAGCTCAAGATCTGCACCGGCTACGAGTTTCGCGGCGCGAGGTACGACCACCCGATGGCCAACATCTCCCACTACAAACACTCCACGCCGCTCTACGAGGAATTTCCAGGCTGGGAGCAGGGGATCGGCGCGGCGAAATGCTGGGACGATCTGCCCACGAACTGCCGCGACTACGTCGAGCGGGTCGGTGAGCTCATCGGCGCGCCAATCCACCTCATCGGCACCGGCCCGCGCCGCGACCAGTTCGTGACTCGGGGCCCCGCGCTCTTCGACTGACGCGCGTTGAAGTCCCTGGCGAAGCCGGAAGCCGAGCTGACCTGGCCCCAGGTCCACGCGTTCCGCCTGCAGCGTCACCACCTGACTGGCAGGGCATCGAAGAAAGACCTGGCGCGGATCGTGGGCGAGATCGGTGGCGCCCAGGCGCAGCTCATGTCCGCCGCGGAGCTCCAGATCGCCGTCCGCGTCGATTGCGCCGTCGACGATGTCCGCAAGGCGCTCTGGACCGACCGCACCCTCGTGAAGACGTGGCTGATGCGTGGCACGCTGCACCTCACGCGCGCCGATGATCTGCCGCTCTACACGGCCGCGATGAGCCGGCGCTGGATCAAGGCGAGCAACGCCTGGCTGAAGTTCGTCCAGGTCAAAGAGCCAGAGCTCTGGCAGCTGGTCGACGACATTGGTGGCGCGCTCGACGGTAAGCCCATGAGTCGCGAAGAGCTGATCGCGGTCGTCGGCAAGGGCAAGCCGGCGCGTATACACGAGGCGCTCAGGTCGGGTTGGGGAGGGATGCTCAAGCCATCGGCCCGCAACGGCCGCCTTTGCTTCGGTCCCAACCGCGGTCAGAGCGTCACCTTCGTCAACCCGCGGAAGTGGTTGCACGAGTGGCGTGACGTCGACCCCGAGGTCGCGCTCGTGGAGGCCGCGCGCCGCTATCTGCACGCCTACGGGCCGGCGACGAAGAACGATTTCGCGCGGTGGTGGGGCGCCTGGCCCGGCATCGGCAACGCCGCCTGGTCAGGTCTGGCCGATGAGCTGGTACACGTCTCGGTCGACGGCGCACGCCTGGATGCGCTGGCCGCGGACCTCGACGCAATCAAGGGCGCGATGAACGACGAGCCCGTGCAGCTCCTTCCTCTGTTCGACCCGTATCTTCTGGGCCACGCCTCGCGCGACCACCTGTTCGAGCGCATCCACGCACCCAAGGTCAGCCGCACCGCGGGATGGATCTCGGCCGTCGTGCTGGTTGAAGGCAGCGTGGCCGGCACCTGGACGCACACCGTTGCGAAAAACACAATGAGCATCAGCGTCCAACAGTTCCGTCGCCTGACCTCGTCTGAGACCGCGGCGGTCCGTAAGCGCGCCAAAGAGCTCGCGCGCGCACTAGATCAGTCGAAGACCGAGGTCAGCTTCGCCTAAGACACCCGGCTGATCGACTTGACCACGCGTAGGTTCGCCTCGCGCTGACGCAGCCGTCGGGTTCGCTTCTCGCGCTCCCTAGCGACAGAGGCCGACCAGTACAGGATCACGACGATGGCCATCACCGCCTGGATCGTCGCCACCGTGAAGAATGCGACCTCGAGGCCATGGCTTCCGAACCACGTGCCCTGGGGTGGCCGCCTCAGCCCGACGGCGAACAGCCCTGCGGCAAAGCCGAGCGTCGGCCGCAGCGCCCGTGAGTCTGGGAGGAGGCGGCGGTCGGCCAGGATGAGGGCGGCGACAAACCATGTCGGGCCGCTGTCGAGCTGAAACAGCGGATCCCAGTGAAACGTGTAGATCGCGACCAGCGATCCAGCGAGAAACCCGAACAGCACAACGATGCTCACGCGACGGGCGTAGGCGAGCCAGGCGGCTGCCACCGCGACGGCGAGCAGCGACGTCGCGAAGACCGGGCCGGGCACATTGCCCACGTAGAGCTTGATTGGGTCATATGGCGCAGAACCGGCCGTGAAGAACTGGTACCAGATCGCGATCGGATCGGCGAACGCGCCGCCACTCGCGGGATTGACATAAGCGGAAGGTCCGCCGCGCGTCACGAGCGCGATCGCTGCGTACGCAAGCAGACCAGCTTGCGCACGAAGCGCGGGCATATATTGCGCGCGCAGGAAATCGACGACCACGGCGAGAACAGCGACCTCGATTGTCACGATGAAGCTGGCGCCCGTGCCAACGAGGGAGACGCCAAAAAGGGGAGCGAGCAGCACGCTGATTCCTGGATGCCGTGATTGGCCGCGCATCAAAACGCGCGCGGCGATCAAGCCCAGGGTCCCCGCCGCGGCGGCGATCGCCAGCATCTGGAGCGCGGGGAGCTTGAAGATGATGAGCCCGGCCGCGATTGGAGGTATCAGAGCGATCGCGGTCACGAGATCGTCGGGAAGCGTGGCCGGCTTGAACGCAGCGCGATCCAGCCAGGAGCCTGCACTTTTGAACCACGAACCAGGCGCCCTGGCCTTGAGCTCGCGTTGTCCTCGGGACAGCACCTGCGGATTGTAGGCAAAAGGCCCGGGCGAGACCCGCGATCGCGCCGGGCGCTCTTCCATTTGATCGGAATGTCGCATGAGGTGATAATCGGCAGGCTCGTGTCGCTGTTTGGCCAACGTCTTCTTGCGACGATCGTGGCGCTGTGGGTGGTTGCGATCCCGGGATCACCGGTGGTTGTCGCCGCGCTACCGGACTCGACGTGGGTCGCGCTTGCACCGCTGCCGAACCAACCGCGATCTGCGTTGTTCGCGCTCGCCGCGGATCCCTTCAACAGCCAGCTGGTCATCGCGGGCGACGCGCGGGGCTCGCTCTTCCGAAGCACGAATGGCGGTGCGACCTGGACCCCGGTTCATTCCGGGAGGTCGGCCATCAGTACGATTGCATTCAGTCTGTCAGCACAAGGCGTTGTGCTCGCCGGTACGCGCGGGTCGGGCGCGCTGTTGAGCCGCGACAGTGGGGCCACGTGGACTACGCCGCGAGGCATCGATGGCCGCACGGTCCACGCATTTGCATTTGCGTTGACCTTTGTCGCCGCGGGTACGGACCATGGCGTTTACGTGAGCGCAGACGGTTTGTCCTGGGCGCAGTCCGGGTTGGCCAACCGCAATATCAATGCCATTGCGGTGGAGGCGATCCACGCACCTGTAAGGCTCATTGCGGGCGGCGATTCGCCATCGTCGGGGAGCAGCCTGCCTCTTTACGAGAGCCTCGACGGTGGAGCCATCTGGAAACAGATCAGCCCGGCGATCAGCGGCACGATCGCCGTCAGGCTCACATCGGGGCCGCTCCCCCCGACCGGCAACGTGAGGCCGCTCCTCCTGGGTACGAACACAGGCCTGTTCCAATCGAGAGACAACGGCGCGACGTTCACTCCGCTGAGCGGCGGTGGACTGCTCCCCACCACCGATTACACGCAGACTGATTTCATCACCGTCCACTACGACCGTTTCTACGTGGCGAGCGATGGCGGGGGGTCGGGGTCGGGCGGTTTATGGCGGACGAACAACTCGGGTCAGACATTCACGAGTCTGCGGCCGCCTGATGCGTCGATCACCGCGCTGGCGGTCTCCAACGACGAGAAGCCGGTCCTCTACGTGGCGACGTTTCGACCGTCGAGTCACACCGCGGCGCTGTGGGCCTATCACGACACGGGTGGTACGCCACAGGGTCCCCCTGGCACGGCATCACCGGTCGCGAGCGGCGCTCGAGCCACGCCCTTGGGCAATCGGTCAATCGTCGACGAGCTCCTTGCCTCCCCGCAGCTGCCTTACATCGGACTCGGGCTGGGAGCGCTCGCGGTCATCTTCACCGCGATCGCCGCGCACCTGCGCGGCCGCTACAGGTAGCCCGCTAGACTCGGATTCCCTTGGCGAATCCGCACGAGCGTTTGCGCGAGCTTGGCATCGCGTTGCCGGCGCCGCCCCCACCCGCTGCCTCCTACGTTCAGACAAAACTGGTGCCGATCGCCGATGGCCGCGCGCTGCTGTACGTGGCGGGACAGGTGTCGGCGGACGGCGATCAGCTGCTGAAGGGCCGCTGTCCAGATGAGATCTCGGTCGAGGAAGCGACGCGACGCGCGCGGTTGTGTGCCCTGCGTGTCCTCGCCCAGATCGAGTCAGCAGTTGGCCTGGATCGGGTCGAAGGGCTGATGCAGCTGATCGGTTTCGTCCTGTCGACCGATGACTTCGGCGATCAGCCCAAAGTCATGAACGGGGCGTCGGATCTGCTCGTGGAGGTGCTGGGCGAGGCGGGCAAGCACACCCGGGCGGCTTTGGGCACCAACTCGCTGCCCTTCAACGTGACGATCGAGATTGCGGCGGTGGCCGTTGTCCGCACTCGCTGACCTCCGCGCACGAATGCGCAAGCCTGGCGCCCTCCTGATCGGCTCTCTTGTCTACCTCTCAATCCTCTTCGGCGTGATGCTGTGGCGCGGCATCTCGATCGAGCCGGAGTGGGTCGTCCTCGCGCTGCTCCTGATCGCCGTCGCCATGGGTCGAGGCCGAACCTTTCTCGCGGACTGGCTTCCCTTCCTGCTGCTCTTCTTCGCGTATGAGGCGATGCGCGGGTTCGCCGCCAAGACTGGATTCGCGCCGCATGACCTCTCCGGACTTGAGCGGGCGGTCTTTGCGGGCACGCTGCCGACACTGACCGTGCAGCATGCCTTCTATCACCAAGACTCGATCGGGGTGCAGGACCTGGTCGCGATGTTTTTCTACTTCATGCACTTCCCGCTGCCGATCCTTGTCGGTTTTGTGTTCTGGCTGCGAAGCCGCGATCACTACCACCGTTTCATCGCCGCCTTGCTGCTGATGGCGTTTCTCTCTTTCATCACATACCTCTTCTGGCCATCGGCGCCGCCGTGGTGGCAGTTCAGCTCCGATCGCGTGCCATCGGGCGAGGTCGTGCACAAGATCCTCAACGAGACGGTCGACAAGATCTGGGGCAAGAACTACGTCGTCACGCCGCTCTACACGCATCTGAATCCGAACCAGTTCGCGGCCTTTCCATCGCTGCACGCCGCGTTTCCCATGCTTGGCGCGGTCTACGCGTGGCGTCGCTACCGCTGGCTGGCGATCCTGCTCATCCTCTGGTCACTCGCGGTGATCGCATCGATCGTCTACCTGGGCGAGCACTACATCGTCGACGCGCTCGATGGCCTCCTCTACGTTGTGGCGGCGACGATCCTGGTCGAGGGCTTCGTGCGATGGCGCGCGCGACGGGCGGCGGCTAAGCCTGCCAGACCTTCCGCATGATGGTTCGCGCCAATTTCTCCGGATCGTGGTGTGACGGCTTGCGCGTATTCACCACGTCGGAGGCGATGAACCGAACCTCAGGGTGGCGCGTGATGTCCGCCGGCCTGAAGATCACCGCTTCCTGACCGCCTGTCGGCGCGTGCGTCGTGTTCGAGTTGACGAGCACGAAATCGAAGAGGTTCGATCCGACGTGTTCGCGGATGACGCGAAGGTAGTCCTGGACTCCGTATCCGTCCGTCTCGCCCGGCTGGGCCGCCAGGTTGCAGATGTAGAGCTTCAGCGCCGCGGACGCCTTGATCGCCTCCACCATGCCTTCGACGAGAAGGTTCGGCAAGATCGAGGTGTAGAGGGAGCCCGGGCCGACGATGATCAGCTCCGCGTTCAGGATGGCCTGCGCGGCTTCGGGGTTGACCTGCACGCCGTCCGGCTTGAGGAAGACGTGGCTGATCGGTGAGTTCTGCTTGGGGATCTGCGACTCGCCCTCGACGGTGCTTCCGTTGATGGATGCCACGAGCGTCACGTCCCGCAGGGTCGAAGGGAGGATCGTCCCCTTGACCGCGAGCACCTTGCCGGATTCGCGCAGCGCCTGTTCGAAGTTTCCGGTGACGTCCGCCATCGCCATGATGAAGAGGTTTCCGAAGGCGTGGCCGTTGAGGGAGCCTTCTTTGAAACGATGGTCGAAGAGCTGCTTCATGAGCGGCTCGGCGTCCGCGAGCGCGATCAGGCACTGGCGGAAGTCACCCGGCGGAAGAATTCGATATTCGTCGCGCAGCCTGCCCGACGAGCCGCCGTCGTCGGCGACGGTCACGATCGCGGACAGGTTGGAGGTGTAGGTCTTGAGGCCTCGCAGCAAAGAGCTCAAACCGGTGCCGCCGCCGATCGCGACGATGCGCGGCCCGCGGCCGCGCAGCCGGAATGCGTGGATCACCTCGACCACGCTGCCCGTGTTCGTCCCGGGGAGAAATGGGCCGAGGACGGATTGCGTGAGCTTCAAGTAACTGACCACGAGCAGCCCGACGCCGAAGATGCTGAACACGACCGCACGCGCCCAGTAGGGCAGGAACTGCAGCGTGATCCAGTAGAAGCTCTGCGGCAGGTGGGCTGTCTGGTAGATCTCCTTGAGGGCGTACGCAACGCCGAGCACGAGGACCAGCTCGGACACCATGAGCAGGAGGAGCCAGCGTTTGATCTGCAGCCCGGGCGTGAGCCAGCGAAGCCAACTCGCGGATGAAGGAAGCCTATTGGCCATCTACCGCGCCTGCAGCAACGAATGGAAAACGTGCAAGGTTACTCTGGTACTACGCTTCAACTGAAGTATGGGGACTTTACGCGGAATCCGTCGTCTTGTTCGGGTTGTTGCATTTGGCCTCATCGCTGCCGCTATCGCGACGGAGCTCTCCAAGCCGGCGCCCGAACGCACATGGCACGGCAAAGTGTTCGACATTGTGCCTTATGACTTTAGGCCGCCAACCTGGCGGCGCATCCGCAACGCTTACTGGAATCCTGAATCCGATCGTCTCTTCAACGACCGGGTGTTCGGTGTCGGATGGGCGGTGAACCTCCACAGAGCGAAAACGCTCATGGAGGAGGCATTCCGACAGCTGATGGGTACCAAGGAGTCGTTGTCGATCCGGATGAGCGCGCGATCCGAAGGCGGCCGGAGGGACTAGCGGGCTAGCCACCAGGAGTCCCGCCGGGCGCGCGCAGGACGCCGCTTAAAATGATTCGCCCGGACCGAGCGCTCGG
This sequence comes from Chloroflexota bacterium, assembly GCA_005882115.1. GTDB lineage: Bacteria > Chloroflexota > Dormibacteria > Dormibacterales > Dormibacteraceae > 40CM-4-65-16. The sequence goes on along the minus strand of VBEG01000024.1, from coordinate 130,502 downwards.
ACTTGGGGAGTGGCGCAACGGTAGCGCAGCTGACTCTGGATCAGAAGGTTGAAGGTTCGAATCCTTCCTCCCCAGCCACCACCTGCTGAACGCGCCGATTTGTGCTCGATCTGTGTTGCCTGACTTTGTTCATGTGTGCGCAGGTTTGATTTCGTTGATGCCGTGCACAAGTAATGCGCGGCGCAATCGCGTGAGCCGCTGATTGCCTGCTACGACTAAGCGTCCAGGCGAAGCGAGCTCAGCGCGTCTGTGTTTGGAGGGAAATCGGAGTCTGGCCCGAGACGAAGGCCGCCCGAGGCAAGCGCCCCCACCATGGCTCCAGCCTTCACCTGGTGTCAACCGACCTGCCAGCCGGCAGATTGCAAACGGGAATCGAGCGCGTGATCCGTACCGCGGCGGGCCCCCGGACGCGGCGCTGTTGCAGGTGTACGATCGCGTCGCGGCCGCCGGGTTTGCGGCCCTTACGGGAGCCTCCCATTTCTGTCCTCGGGCCCTCCTGCACGTCGGCGCGGACAACACGGAGAAAAGCGCGATGGCAACTGTGATCACCCCCATGCGGCGGGCGAGACAGGTTGGACTGACCCGGACCGCGGTCGTATGTGGAGACGTCGAGCTGACATACGCGCAGACGTGGGACCGGTGCAGGCGCCTGGTCGGTGCACTTTCGGAGCTGGGGCTTGCGCCGGGAGACCGGGTCGCGGTGATCGCCGGAAACTGCCACCGTTATCTCGAGCTGTATCAGGCCGTTCCAGGCGCCGGCTTCAACCTCGTGCCTCTCAACCCCCGTCACGCGGTCGCCGAGCTGAGGTATGCGCTCGAGGACTCGGGCGCCAGGGTCCTGTTCACTGGCGTCGGGGATCAGGGCCTGGAAGGCACGGTCGAGCACATCTTCGATCTGGGCGATGGCTATGAGGCGCTGCTCGCGGGCCCGCCGGCCGATTTTCCGGACGACCTTCCCGAAGACACGGTCGCGGGGCTTTTCTACACCGGTGGCACCACGGGAGCAGCCAAAGGCGTGATGCTCACGCACCGCAACCTCCTCGCCAACGCCCAGCATTTCGGCATGTGCTGGCCCTTCACCTCCGAAACGCGCTGGCTGGTCGTCGCCCCGCTCTTCCATGCGGCTGGATCGATCGCCGTGCTGTCGACTGTCTGGAACGCGGGCGAGCACGTGATCCTGCCTGCCTTCGACGCCGGGCGTGCGCTCGCTCTGATCGAGCAGCACGGCATCACCTCCACGCTGGTCGTGCCGACGATGCTGGCCGCGCTGAGTGACGAGCAGCTGGCCAGGCCGCGCGACGTATCGTCGCTTAGATACCTGAGCCACGGAGGCGCGCCGGTCGCGACGGAGACGCTTCGCCGAGCCCACGCCGCCTTCCCGGCGGCGGAGATGCTCCACATCTACGGCGCCACCGAGACGGCGCCCATCGCGACGCTCCTCCCGCACGAGGAGCAGATCCTCGACGTGCCCCAGGCGCGATCCTGCGGTCGGCCGGCGGTCGGAGTGGAGGTAGGCATCCGCGGCCTCGACGGCGTCTGGCAGACGCCGGATTCGATTGGCGAAGTTGTCGTCCGCGGCCCCAACGTCATGGCCGGCTACTGGAACAAGCCAGTCGAGACCGCGGCGGCACTGGTGGAAGGTTGGTACCACACCGGTGACCTCGGTTACCAGGATGGTGACGGGTTCGTCTACCTGGTGGACCGGGCCAAGGACATGATCGTGACCGGCGGGGAGAACGTGTACAGCACCGAGGTGGAGGAGGCCCTCTACCGCCACCCGGCCGTACGCGAGGCGGCGGTCTTCGGTGTCCCCGACGCCCGCTGGGGAGAAGCCGTTTACGCGGTGGTCGTACCCCGCGGCGCGGTCGAGCCCGCGGAGCTGATGGCGCACTGCCGCTCCTTGATCGCGGGCTACAAGATCCCAAAGACGATCGAGCTGCGCGAAGAGCCGTTGCCGAAATCTGGAGCCGGCAAGGTCCTGAAGCGTGAGCTGCGCGAGCCCCACTGGCGAGGCGTCGAGGCGCGGGTGGCGGGAGCCTAGGGGTTCTTGATCGATCCTGTCGCCGCGTTCGATGAGGTCACCGATGGCGGTCGGCGCGAGCTCCGGTGCGCCGAGCTCGTGTACGACGTGGCCGAGAGGTTTCCCGGCCTCGTGCCCAGCAGAGCCGAGATCGAAGAAGAGCGAACTCACCCGCAAAAGGAGAAGCGGGGCCTGGAGGTCGCCCAGGGCGAGTTCTTCGCCCAGGTTCTGGCCGATCCGACGACCGGGCACCATTTGATCCACGCCATGGGCCGTCCCCGCCGTGAGGCGCAGGCTGGTCTCCATGAGCTGGAGGTCGCGGGTCGCGTTGAGCTCGGGACGGTGGCGGTCGAGCGACGCGAGAACGTCGGCTGGATCACCCTCCAGAACTTCGCTTCGCTCAACGCGGAGGACGACGCTTCGACGGCGGCCCTGGAGACCGCCGTGGACCTGGTTCTGATCGATCCGAGGATCGAGGTGGGAGTGCTCCGCGGGGCCCCCATGACTCATCCGAAGCACAGCGGCCGACGCATATTCGGCTCCGGCATCAACCTGACTCAGCTCTACCAGGGCCAGATCTCGCTGGTCGAGTTCATGCTCGAGCGTGAGCTCGGGTGTGTCAGCAAGATGCTTCGCGGTCTGTCACCAGAGAGGGTGCGGGATGACGGTCTCGAGGAGGGCCGGACCGAGAAGCCTTTCCTTGCGGCCGTCGACGCCTGGGCCATCGGCGGGGCCTGCCAGTGGCTCCTCGTGATGGACGCGGTGGTGGCCGAACGCGGCTCCTTCTTCAACCTGCCGGCGCGGAAGGAGGGCATCATCCCCGGCTGCGCCAACCTACGCCTGCCCCGATTCGTGGGCGAGCGCCTGGCCCAACAGGCGATCTTCATGAACCTGGAGTTCCAGGCCGACTCGACCTCCGGAAGGCTCCTGGCCGATCGTGTGGTGGGTTCCGACCGGGTCGAGACTGAGGTCTTGGAGCTGGCTCGTGAGCTGACGGCCGCGGGCCCCACCAGCCTGGTCGCCAACCGGCGCGCGTTGCGCGCCGCGCACGAGCCACTTGATGTGTTTCGCCGCTACCTCGCCACGTATGCGATCGAGCAGGCCCGGTGCCTGTACAGCCCGGGATTGATCGACAACCTGGAGAGGAACTGGGACGCCAAGCGGCGCAGCCTGGCGTGAGCCGAGTCCGCGTCCAAACTCATCGGGAGGCCCCCCGCTGCCGACGGTAGCCGAGGCCGTCGGCGCGGTGCTCGCGGGCCTTGGCGTACGCGATGTCTTCGGTCTGGTCGGGAGCGGCAACTTCGTGGTCACCAACTCCCTGGTGGCCGCGGGGGCGGCGTTCATTGCGTCCCGACACGAGGGCGGCGCGGTCGCGATGGCCGACGCGTACGCGCGGGTAAGCGGTCGGCTCGGTGTTTGTAGTGTCCACCAGGGCCCGGGATTGACCAACACCATCACTGGCCTCACAGAAGCAGCCAAGAGCCGCACTCCCCTGCTGGTACTGGCCGGCGACACCGCGGCTGCGGCGATCAATTCCAATTTCCGGCTGGACCAGGACTCGGTGGTGGCCTCCGTAGGGGCAATCCCGGAGCGGATCTACGGACCGGCCACGGCGGTCGCCGATGTGGTCCGGGCCGCGCATCGGGCGCAAACGGAGCGGCGGCCAGTCGTGCTGATGATGCCGCTCGACGTCCAGGCAGTCGAGCAGCCGGACAGCGCTCCGAGCCCGCGTTCGGCGGCTCCTTTGCCACCGCCGCGGCCGGCGGCCTCGGCGGTCGCCGAGGTGGCGGACCGCCTGGCCGGCGCCGAGCGCCCGCTGATCCTCGCCGGACGCGGCGCGGTGCTGGCGGGGGCTGGCGAACCGCTCGAGCGGGTGGGTGACGCCGTGGGTGCACTGCTGGCGACCTCGGCGGTGGCCAATGGGCTCTTCTCCCGCTCGCAATGGAACCTCGGCATCTCGGGAGGCTTCGCCTCGCCGCTGGCGTCGGAGCTGATCGCCCAGGCTGACCTGGTGCTCGCCTTCGGGGCCTCCTTGAACGCGTGGACCACCGCCCACGGCAAGCTCATCGGGCCACAGGCAGTGGTCATCCAGGTAGATCTAGAGCCCCGGGCGATCGGAGTCCATCGAAAGGTCGACCTGGGAGTGCTGGGCGATGCATCGGAGACTGCATCGGCGCTCGTGTCCGAAATGGCCGCTCGGTCGCTTGCCCGGAAGGGCTGGCGGAGCACGGAGCTGGCGGAGCGCATCCGGACTCACCGCTGGCGCGACGAAACGTACGCGGACAGGGGCGACGACGAGCACATCGATCCCCGGACGCTGTCGATCGCGCTCGACACCATCCTCCCGGAGCAGCGGACGCTGGCCGTGGACTCAGGGCACTTCATGGGCTATCCGGCCATGTACCTGCGGGTTCCCGGACCAGATGCCTTCGTCTTCGCCCAGGCCTTCATGTCCGTCGGGTTGGGCCTGGCCGGCGCCATCGGTGCCGCCGTCGCCCGCCCCGACCGAATGACCGTTGCAGCCCTCGGTGACGGCGGCGCGCTGATGGCGCTGCCCGAGCTGGAGACGGCCGCGCGCCTGGGCCTCGACATGCTGGTGCTGATCTACAACGACGCGGCCTACGGCGCGGAGGTGCACCACTTCGCCCCCGCGGGGCATCCCCTCGACATCGTCCGCTTCCCCGACACCGACTTCGCCGCCATAGGGCGGGCCCTCGGCCTGGAGGGGATCACCGTGCGCCGGCCGGCCGATCTCGCAGGGGTCAGAAAATGGGCCGAACGCAAGCACCGACCCGGCCTGGTCCTGGACGCCAAGGTGGCGCCGGGAGTGTTCGCCGAATGGCTCGAAGAGGCTTTCCGGGGCCACTAAGGTATCTGCGAAAAGATCGCGCCTCACCAATCGGGCGCGAAGTGGAGGAGGTGCGACGTTCAGGTCGTGGCGAGGTCAGCCCCCGGCGATTTGCCGGGGGTTCTGGCCAGGTTCATACGCGACCACGAACCAGTCGAGCGCGGGCCGCGCTCTCGGCTGAGGTTGAAGGCTCGAATCCTTCCTCCCCTGCCGCTTGCATCACTCGTATGCGCGCATACACTCATCGCCGGTGGAGACGCACGCGGTCGACGCGGCGGAATGGACTCGCACTCGAGGCATGCGCAGGATGCGCGCCGCGCTGCAGTCAAGCCTCTTGTTTCCCGCGCTCTCGAGCTTCTGCCGCCTGACCGTGCGCGACCGCGAGTTGCTGCGAAGCCTGGACGGCCCCGCCGTGTTTGTCGCCAACCATGTCAGTGCGCTGGACGCGGTCGTCATGGCCGAGGCGTTGCCGCCGCGGTATCGCCATCGCTCGGTGGTGGTCGCGGCCGCGGACTCGATCTTCAAGAGGAAGTGGGAGGCACGCCTCGCGCAGGTCACCGTGGATGCGTTTCCGATCCCGCGAAGTGGCGGGGCCAGGGCTCACCTCGAATACCTGAAAGACCTGTTGCGCAAGAACTGGTCGGTGATCATCTTTCCCGAAGGCCGTCTCACCGCGACAGGCGCCATCGGCGAGTTTCGTAAAGGCGCGGCGATCCTCGCCATGGACGCCGGCGTTCCGATCGTGCCGGCCTACGTCGACGGCATGTACGAGGTGATGCCCCGATTCCGGCGCGTGCCGAAGCGAGGGCGTGTGACGATCACCTTCGGATCGCCCCTCGCAGCCGCCGAGGATGACGACTACGAATCCTTCATCGCGCGGGCGGAACGGGCGGTCAGGGAGCTGGCCGGGCCCAAGGGCATCGCGGTCGACCCGCCGCCCGGCGGCTCGCGGTCGGAAGGCCCCAACTACTGGTACTGATTGCAGACTGACTGGCCTCTGGGCGCGCTGGAACTAAAGGTCCTCGACCTTCAACGGGAGGTCGACTTCTACGAGTGGTTCGGCCTGACCCGCATGGCCGGCGATGCGGCCTACGCGGTCCTGGGGGCCGGGGATGCCTCACTGCTACGCCTGACGGCGCTCCCGGACGGTCGCCCGCGGCCGAGGCATACCGCCGGCCTCTACCATTTCGCGATCCTCCTTCCGTCGGAGGAGGAGCTGGGCGGCTTTCTGCGTCGCGCCTTGGAGGAGAAGCTTCCGCTTACCGGGACGTCCGATCACCTGGTGAGCCAGGCCCTCTACTTCGACGATCCGGAAGGAAACGGGATCGAGGTCTACGCCGATCGGCCGCGGAGCGAGTGGCAATACCCCAATGGGCGGTTGAGCATCGGCATCGAGCATCTCGACTTCGAACGTCTGCTGCGGATCGCCGCGCCGCCGCAGCCCAAGTTCTCGGCCGGCACTGTGCTCGGTCACATGCACCTGAACGTCAGCGACCTCGACGGAAGCCAAGCCTTCTACGAATCGCTCGGGATGGAGCTGATGGCCGAGGCCGGCGGCATCATGCGCTTCATGAGCTGGGACGGCTACCACCACCACCTGGGGATCAACCTGCTGGAGGGGCGCGACGCCGCGCCCGTGACTCCCGATGTCAGCGGGCTGCGGAGCTTTGAGATCCGCCGCCTCGAGGCGGACCAGACCGACCCGAACGGGATCCTGCTGGCGCCGCCCCTGCTTTAGTTTCCCCAGGGCGCGCTGTCGTTTTGTCGCCAACCGAGCAGATAAAACGTGTTGCATATCCTTGAAAAATCCTCGGGTAGGCTATTCTGCCGCAATGGCCGAAGTCCTCCTGGTGCTTCTGCTTGCCATCGAAATCGCGTTCGCTGTCCTGGCGATCAGGACGGTGGCGGCCTGGATCCACCAGCCCGACCGCCGCCACGGAAACCTGGCGATCGCGATCGGCTCGCTGGCGATCGTGATGCTGCTGGCGCCAAGCCTGACCGGCACCGGCGCCAACACCCAGCTGCTCACCGATCTCGCGGCGGTCATCTTTCTTGTGTCCGGCTACGGCCTGCTGATGTTCCGGGATTCGTTTGTGCCGTTCGGAGTCGCCAAGACCCGTCTCGTCACGCTACTGATCGTCGCTGTCGGTCTTCTCGACATCGCCGTCCAGCTGCCCGCGGATCCCGAGAGTCCGCACAACGCCGTGCAATCGCTCGCTCTTGTCTCGACGGTGGGAGTGTGGGCGTTCTGCATCCTCGAGCCGATCGTCACCTTCTGGATCGCCTCGCGCGGCCGCCCCGAGGTCGAAAAGGCTCGTCTTCGTGCCATCTCGGCGGGCTACGCAGGTCTGCTGCTCGTCGTCCTCATCGGCACGGTCGCCGGAACCGCCAACGACGCGCTCTCCGTTGTGATCGACCTGTTTGCCCTGGCCACGGTGCCGGTTCTCTATGTCGCCTTCTTCCCTCCCGTCTGGCTGCGTCGCATCTGGAGACAGCCGGAAGAGGACCAGTTCCGCAACGCGATGCATGACCTGCTCCTGTACAGCCCCGATCGCGCCACGCTCGCCGATCGCGCGCTCGTCTGGGCGGAACGCCTCGTCGGCGGGGAAGCTGCCTTTGTGCTCGACTCAGACGGATCGGTGCTGGCGGCACGTGGCATCAGCTCTGACGATGCCGCCTCGCTTAGCAAACGATTCTCCTATCTCAGTGTCGACGGCAGGGGCGACGGCCATGCGCCATGGCGCGCAGGCCGAAGCCTTGTGGTCCCGCTGGAGCTGCGTCCGGGCCGCGGTGCAATGGTCATCGTCTCCGGACGCCTCAGCCCACTGTTCGGCGACGACGAGCTGGCCCGCCTGCGCGAGTACGCGGTGAGCATCACGGCCGGCATCGACCGAGTGACCCTCAGCTCGAAGATCGCGGCGCTGGAGCGCGCCAAGACCGACTTCTTGAACGTCGCCTCGCATGAGCTGCGCGGCCCGATGACAGTGATCAAGGGCTACCTGACGATGCTCGAAGCGGGAGCACTCGGCGAGCTCTCCCCGAAAGCACGCTCGGTCCTCCCGCTGCTGATCTCCAAATCCGACGAGGTGAACTGGATGGTCGAGCAGATGATCGAGGCTTCGCGTCTCGAGGAAGGACGCCTGGCACTGAAGCGGCAACACGTCGACATCGTCGAGCTCACGGATTCGGCGATCGACGGCGTCAGGATGCTGCTCAGCGACCACGACCTGAAGGTCGACGCACCCGTCGAAGCGATCGAGGCGGAGGTCGACCCCGATCGATTCCAGATCGTGGTTCGCAACCTGCTGAGCAACGCAGCCAAGTACTCGCCCGCGGGAACAGACATCACCGTCGACGTCCGGCGCGTTGACAGCCAAGCGCTGGTCTCTGTCACCGACCGTGGAGTGGGCATCGCCGAAAGTGACCAGGAGCAGCTGTTCTCGCGATTCGGGCGCATCGAGAGCTCGGTCCACGTGCAGGGAACGGGGCTCGGTTTGTGGCTTTCTCGTGAGATCGCGCGCATGCACGACGGCGACCTGACCGTCACGTCAACCCTGGGAGAGGGGAGCACCTTCAGGTTCACGGTGCCGGTCAGCAAGTAAAGTCCCGGATCGTGACCCCGGATGCCCAGGCGCGGTTTGAGCCGCGCCGCCCGCTCGACCTCCACCTGACCCTGGCGCCGCTCGGGAGCGGTCCATGGCTGCGCCACCAAGGCGGCGCGATCTGGCGGGCCACCCGGACCCCCGCCGGCCCTGCGACTGTCAGGCTCGAGCGCACCAACGGATCGGTCGACGTGCGCGCGTGGGGTCCCGGTGCGGAATGGGCGGCCGCCAATGCGCCGGCCTCATGCGGAGAGGGCGATGACGACAGCGAATTCATGCCCGCGCATCCACTGGTCGCACGCCTGCACCACGAGATTCGCGGCGTTCGCATGCCGCGCACACTTGCGGTGTTCGAAACCCTTGTGCCGACTGTGCTGGGCCAGCAGGTAACGAGCGAGGAGGCCCGCGACTCGTATCGACACCTGGTGAATGCGCTCGGCGAGCAAGCGCCCGGCCCCTTTCCGCTGAGGTTGCCGCCTTCGCCCCAGGTTTTGGCGCGCATGCCGTACTGGAGTTTTCATCGCTTCGGCATCGAGCGGCGCCGGGCCGATGTGATCATCCGCGCCGCCCGGAGCGCCAAGCGGCTCGAGCAGGTCACACAGATGGACATGCCCGGCGCGTATCGCAGGATGCAGGCGTTTCCGGGAGTAGGGGTGTGGACCGCCGCCAAGGTCGCGATGGTCGCGCTGGGTGACCCCGACGCGGTTCCGGTGGGCGACTACCACCTGCCGCATTCGATCGGCTTCGCGCTCGAAGGCACGCCGCGTTCAACCGACGCGCGCATGCTCGAGCTCCTCGAGCCGTACCGCGGGCACCGGGCACGGGTGATCCGCTTGATCATGGCGGCGGGAATCGGGGCTCCCCGATTCGGCCCGCGTAAGCCCCTCAGGAACATCACCAACAGGTAGCCAATCCTCCCTCTCCCGGCGGGGAGCGGATTGGGGTGAGGGGTGTTGCCCGCCGCAGCAGTCGGGCGAGCCTAGGCGTCTAAGCCGGCGAGCTCCTCCTCGGCCAGGTCGATCAGCTCGCGCATCCCATCGCCGTCGAAGATCAGTCGCGCGCCCGCGGCCTTGTAGAGCTCGGGCAGTGGCTTGGTTCCCCCGAGCGCGAGCGCCTCCCGATATTTGCGAACCGCCCCGCGCCGGTCGGACAGACTGTTACGCCACACCTGCAGGGCTCCCAGCTGCGCGATGCCGTACTCGATGTAATAGAACGGGTAATCGAAGAAGTGAGGCTGGAAGTACCAGCGCGCGATACGCTGGGCGTCCAGATCGCTCCAGTCGACCGAATCGCCCTCAAAGCGGTCGCGCAGCTCGAGCCACTTGCGATCACGCGCATCGCGGTCGCGGCCGTCGGGCGTCGTGTACATCCACTGCTGAAATGCGTCCACCGACGCGCAGTGGGTGAAGAAAAGGACGGTCCGCTCCAGCAATCCACGCCGTGAGCGCAGCGCCTCCGCCTCGTCGTAGTAGCCACCGTGGTCGCGATCGATGTACGGCGACGACAGGAGTTCCATCGACATCGATGCGACCTCTGCCATCTCCGCGCCAGGGTGGCGCTGGAAGAGATAAGGAAGGTTGGCGGCTTCGAATACGTGAAACGAGTGACCCGCTTCGTGGAGCAGCGTGCGCACGTCCTCGTCGATGTTGACCGCGTTCATGAAGATGAGCGGCAGCTTGTGATACGGCAGAGAGTCGCAGTAGCCGCCGGGGGCTTTGCCCTTGCGATTGTCGAGGTCGAGCAGCCCTGCCTCGGCCATGCGCTCGAAGTAGCCTTTGAAATCGGGTTCGACGTTGGCGAAGATGTCTTTTGACATGTCGACGAACTCGCGCACGTCGCGGTACGGGTGAAGGACCGGCCTCGCCTTGGGATCCACCCACAGATCCCACGGTCGTAGCGGGTCCACCTTGAGGTGGGCGCGGCGGCGCCTCAGGAGGCGTTTGGCCGCGGGGCGAACCACCTCCTCGACGGCTTCGTGAAACCGAAAGCAGTCGTCAGGGGTGTAGTCGAAGCGATTTTTCTCGCGGTGAGCGTAGTCGCGGAAGTTGGCGAATCCAGAGTTCTTGGCGATCTGCTGCCTCAGGTCGTACATGCGGTCGAAAAAGTCGGCGAGCGTGTCGCGTTGTTCGACGTAGGGCTGGAACTGCTTGCGAAATGCGCGTTCCCTGACAGTCCGGTCGTTTTCTTCGAGATACGGCCACATCTGCAGCGGCGTCATCTCCTGGCCATCCCAGTCGACCGTCATCGCTCCGATGGCCTTAGCCCAGCCGGTTGAAAGCCTTGACAGCTCAGCGAAAAGGGGCACGTTGGCCTCGCTGAACAGTTCCATCTGGTTGCGGAATCGACGGATCGTCGTCTCCATGTCGGGTCTCGCGTAGCCAAGCTCGACCAACCGGCGCTGCAGCCTTGTCCGCTGCTCGTCGGCCTTGGGATCGATCTCGCTTCCAAACCTCAGCTGCGCCCGCTCGCTCTCCGCGTCGGCGGTGTTGCACGCGTACGCGAAGTGGGCGAGGGCGGCCGCTTCCGCGAGCATCGACTCGAAATCGGACCAATCTCTCAGCCACGTCTCGACATTGGTCTTGTCCAGGGGCCGCGTCGCAAGGTCTTCGTAGTACGGCGCCACGTCTTCCCACGTCGCGGTCTTGAATGCGTCAGGCGACTCAGGCAGAGCAATCACCACACCACCCCGCGCACATGCTACAGAGAGGAATGATGTGAAATCGTCATCGCCCTCCCTGCCCGCCGCGGTGCGCGAAGCGGTTGTGTCGGCGCTCGGTGCATCCCCAGTGGCGGAGGAGTTCGCGTGGATGAGCTGGTCCGGCACCGTCTGGCGCCTGGCCGTTGCAGACCGCACGGTCTTCGTCAAACGCGCGGCCAACTTGGCCGGAGAGCGTGATCGCCTGGCGTGGCTCGAGGGAAGTTGGCCCGGGCCGGGAGTCATCGGCTTTTTCCACGAAGCTGACGACGACTGGCTCGTCACGCACGCGGTCCTGGGAGTGCCGATGTTCCACGAATCCGTGGGGTGGGATCCGGTCCAGGTCGCAAACAAGCTGGGTCAGATCCTGCGCAAGCTCCACGCGACGGAAGCGACCGACTGCCCCTTCGGCGTCAAGAAGCCAGGCCACGTGCTCATCCACGGTGACTACTGCCTGCCGAACGTCCTGGTTCACCAGGGCGAGCTCAGCGGCCTGGTCGACGTCGGCGGGGCCGGCCTCGGGAATCCCGAGGACGATCTCGCGGCCGGCGTCTGGACACTGCAGTACAACTACGGCAAAGGTTTCGGCGGCGCCTTCCTCGACGCGTACGGGTGGCCGCCGATGACCGAGCAGGCGCTCGAGAAGCTGCGCCGGAAGTACGCCCGCTAGGCGCCGGGCGCGCGCAGGGCGCACCTCAAGTTGGGAGGACGAAGTTCTCGACCGCGCGCCAGCAGTACCACGCGGCGATCGTCCGGTAGGGCCGGAATGTCTCGCCCTCGGCCTGCAGCGCCTTCGGCGTGATCATCTCCCGCTTGCGGTGGGCAAGGGTCCATCCCTTACGGACGCCGTAGTCGTCCACGGGCCAGACGTCGAGCCGCCGCAGCTGGAAGATCAGGAACATCTCCGCCGTCCAGCGCCCGATCCCGCGCACCTGGACCAGTCGCGCCACGAGCTCGTCGTCGTTCAGCGCATCCACGTCCCCCAGCGGTACCGTGCCGTCCGCCACCTTCCGCGCGAGGTCTGTGATCGCGGCCTCCTTGGGCCCGCTGACACCCGCTCCGCGCATCACGCCCACGGGCAGCGCGAGGACTGCGGAGGGGGAGAGCGCTTCGGCGAAGAGCTTCAGGAACCGGCCGTGGATCGCGGTCGCCGCGGCACCCGCGAGCTGCTGGTACATGATCGAGCGGACCAGCGCCGAGAAGCTGTCGTCCAGCGGGTCGCGCAGCTCCATCGCACCGGTGCGCTTGATGAGGGCGGCCATCGCCGGATCACGTCGTCCAACGAGTCGAGTCCCCTTGGCAATGTCCTCCCCATTCATGGGGAGGGCGCCGGAGGGGGCGTGGCGCCCCGCACGACCGCGGGTAGAAGCCTTCAGGCGAACTCGGACATGAATTGCGCGAACTGTTCGCGGCTCAACCGGAGCTCGGCCTCGCCCAGGTCCTTCAAGGGGCGCTGCGGGATCTCCTCGGTCGAGGCGAAATCGGCCATCGCGGTGTCGACGTAGAGCAGGCCCGTCACCAGGTGACCCTCGGCGCGGGCCTCCTCGATCACCCGAATCGCCGCCTGGCGGTTGGTCGGATCGTGGTCCTCGCCGAGCTTCTTCAGCACGATATGCGACCCGTCGTGCAGCCGCACGTCCCGCACGGTGCCGGGCTCGTAGTCGACGTGAACCTCTTCGAAGAAAGGAATGAACGAGACGTCCGCGATCGACTCCTCGTGGTCCTTCACCCAGCTGTAGCTCTTGGTCGAGCCGTCATGGTCGTTGAAGGTCACGCACGGCGAGACGATGTCGAGGATTGCGGTCCCGCGGTGGGCGATCGCCGCCTTGATCAACGGCACGACCTGCTTGCCGTCGCCGCTGAACGAGCGCGCGACGAACGAGCAACCGAGCGCCAGCGCGACCGCGCAAGGGTCGATCGGCTGGAATGTGTTGACAGCGCCTTTCTTCTGCATCGATCCGAGGTCGGCCGTCGCCGAGAACTGGCCCTTCGTCAGGCCGTAGGTTCCGTTGTCCTCGATGATGTACGTGCAGTCGACGTTGCGGCGGATCAGGTGCATGAACTGGCCGAGGCCGATCGACGCGGTGTCTCCGTCGCCGGACACCCCGAGCATGATCAGCTGGCGGTTCGCCAGGTGGGCCCCGGTCGTGAGCGCCGGCATGCGCCCGTGGACGCCGTTGAAGCCGTGCGCCGTCTCGACGAAGTACGCGGGTGTCTTCGACGAGCAGCCGATGCCCGACATCTTCGCCAGCAGGTGCGGCTCGACACCGAGCTCGTAGAGCGCCTTGATCATGTGGTTGGTGATCGAGTTGTGCCCACACCCCGCGCACAGCGTGGTCGCGGCGCCCTTGTAAGCATCGCGCGGAAGCCCGACGTGGTTGACCGTCGCGCTCATGCGGGCACCGCCTCGCGGTCCATCAGTGGCTCGATGATCGCAGCAGCGGGGATCGGCTGCCCGTTGTAGTGGCGGATCGAACGCACCCGGTCGACCAGCGCGGGGGGGAGGGCGAGGCGAACGATGTCGAAGAGCTGGCCGTCGCGGTTCTGCTCCGCCACGTACACGCGTTCATGGCGCTCCACGAACGCGGCCACATCATCCGACAGAGGCAGGGCTCGCACGCGCAGGTAGTCGATCGCCTGACCGGCGGAAAGCAGCGTCTCACGGGCTTCGACCACGGCCGCGTGGGTCGACCCGAACGCGATCAGGCCTACGGATGAGCCGGCCTCATCGATCACAGGCGCCGGAAGCGCGTGCCGTGCGGTCTCCAGCTTGCGCACGAGGCGGTCCATGTTGTTTGCGTATGCGTCCGCGCCCTCGGTGTAGCGGGCGTTCTCGTCATGGCCTGAGCCGCGCGTGAAGTAGCCCGCCGCCGGATGGTCGGTCCCGGGCAGGGTGCGGTAGGTGACGCCGTCCTTGTCGACGTCGCGGTAGCGTGCCCACTCGCCAGCCACCTTCTCGAGGTCATCCTTCGACAGCACCTTGCCGCGGTCGAATGGTTTCTCCGGGTACTTGAACTCCGGAGTCATCCACAGGTTCATGCCGAGGTCGAGGTCGGAGAGCACAAAGATTGGCGTTTGGAATCGGTCCGCGTAGTCGAATGCATCGCGCGCGAACTCGTAGCATTCCTCGACCGTCCCAGGCAGCAGGACGATGTGCTTGGTGTCGCCGTGCGACAGCGTGTAGACGAACCCGATGTCGGCTTGCGACGTGCGCGTCGGAAGACCAGTCGACGGGCCGATGCGCTGGATGTCGAAGATCACGACCGGGACTTCGGCGTAGTAGGCGAGACCGGAGAACTCGGCCATCAGCGAGATGCCGGGTCCGGAGGTGGACGTGAATGCCCGTGCGCCCGCCCAGCCGGCGCCGATCGCCATCCCAACCGCCGCCAGCTCGTCCTCGGCCTGGACCACCGAGACCAGCTTCTCGCCGGTCTTCGGGTCGACGCGGAATCGGTCCGAGTAAGCGATGAAGTACTCGCACAGAGAGGACGACGGTGTGATGGGGTACCACGCGACGACGCTGGCGCCGCCCATCAAGGCACCGAGCGCGGCCGCCTGGTTGCCCTCGACGAGGGCCTTTCCTTCAACCCTGCCGGTCATCGCCTCGAGGCGGTAGGGATCCTCTTTGGAAAAGTTGTCCTGCCAGTAGTCGTACCCGACCTTGATCGCATCGAGGTTGATCGGTACCGCCTTGGGCTTGGCGAGGAACTGGCGCCTGACCCCGTGCTCGAGCGCCTCCCACGGGATGCCGAGCACGCCGGCCACCACGCCGACATAGATCATGTTGGCCAGCTGCTTGCGGAGCGTGTCGCTCTGGATCTTCGCCTTGGCCAGCTTGGAGAAGGGCACCGCGTAGTAGGTGACGTCGGTGCGCGCCTCGGCGGTAGAAAACGCCTCCTCGTGGATGACCACGCCGCCGGCGCGTACCGTCGTCAGGTCTTGGCGCCACGTGGCAACGTTGAACGCGACCAGGACGTCGACCTTGTCCGAGCGCGCCATGTGTCCTTCCGGCGTGATCCGCAGCTGGTACCACGTGGGGAGGCCTTCAATGTTGGAGGGAAAGACGTTTTTGGGCGCTACCGGGACTCCCATATGGAAGATCGCTCTGGTCAAAACCAGGTTTGCGGTCTGGCTGCCAGAACCGTTGACGGTGGCGGCCTGGATGGTGAGGTCGTTGACGATTGGTTCGGTCACTTCGATTTTGGGTTGGCGGACTACGGATTCTACGCGGGTGCAGGAGGGACCCTCGATTCCTTAGAGTCGTCGAGTCGTGAAGGTGGCGGTTCCCAGGGAGATCGAGCAGGGCGAGCGCCGCGTGGCGATTGTCCCGGACACCGCCAAGATGCTCACCGCGGCCGGCCTCGAGGTGAGCGTCGAGGCCGGAGCCGGGGCGGCCGCCTTCCTCACCGACAAGCAATACGAGGACGCCGGGGCTAAGGTCGAAAGCCGCGCCGGCACGATGCTTCATTACGCGGACGCGGTACTCAAGGTGCAGGCGCCGAGGGAAAGCGAGATCGCTCTTTTGAAAAAGGGTGCGGTGCTCATCAGCTTCTTGCAGCCGGCGACCCAGGGCGACACCGTGAAGTCGCTGGCCCAACACGCGATCACCGCCTTCAGCCTCGAGCTGTTGCCGCGCATCTCGCGAGCGCAGTCGATGGACGCGCTCTCCTCACAGGCTTCCGCGTCGGGTTACAAGGCCGTGCTGATCGCCGCGGAGCGCCTGGGCAAGCTCTTTCCGATGATGATGACCGCGGCGGGCACGGTAGCTCCAACACGAGTCCTGGTGATGGGGGCGGGGGTCGCGGGGCTGCAGGCGATCGCGACCGCGCGCCGGCTCGGCGCCGTCGTCTCCGCCTACGACGTGCGCCCGGCGGTCAAAGAAGAGGTGCAGTCGCTCGGCGCCACGTTCATCGAGCTTCCCCTCGAGGCTCAGGAGGGTCAGGGCGGTTACGCACGAGAGCAGTCCGAAGAGTTCCTGAGCAAGCAGAGGCAGCTCATCGGCGAGCACGTCGCAAAGGCGGACGTGGTCATCACCACGGCCGCGGTGCCAGGGCGAAAGGCACCGCTACTCGTCACCGCCGAAATGGTTAAAGGAATGCGCGCGGGCTCGGTGATCGTAGACCTGGCCGCCGAGACGGGCGGCAACGTCGAGCTGACCCAGGCCGGCAAGGAGATCGGTGTTGATGGCGTGACCATCATCGGCACTCGCAACGTGCCTTCGACCATGCCGCAGACCACGAGCCAGCTCTACGCGCGCAACGTCGCCAACCTGCTCTTGCACCTCGTCAAGAACGGGGCCCTTGCCTTGGATTTCGAGGACGAGATCACCAAGGCCGCGTGCGTGACGCATGGCGGCGAGATCGTCAACGAGCGCGCGAAACAGATGGTTTCCGCGGCGTGACCAACGAGCTCCTCAACGAGCTGACCTTCTTCGTGCTGGCGATTTTTGTCGGCTTCGAGGTCATCTCCAAGGTGCCGACCATCCTGCATACGCCGCTGATGTCGGGCACGAACGCGATCCACGGCATCATCCTGGTAGGCGCGATTCTCATCGCAGCTGGCGCCGACTCACCGGTGACGATCATCCTCGGTTTGGTCGCGGTGACCCTCGCCACGACCAACGTCGTCGGCGGGTTCGTGGTCACCGACCGCATGCTCGAGATGTTCAAGGGCCGCCAGCCACCGAAGGCACCGACTCCGGCCGAGGCCAAGAAATGACTCGACAGTCCCGGCCAGAGACCGTCGACGGATCTTCGGCGCCCATGCAGCCCATCTGCGTTGTTGCGAGCTCCGCTCCTCATCCCCCCCGCGCAACCACGGCGCGGGGAGCCCGGGAGGTGCGCGCTCGCTCCGGTGCTCGGCCGCGCCTAGCATCTGGGCCGCCTGGCCACCGAATCTCTCGTCGAAGGCTCGGGCCGTGACTGTTGCGATCACGCTGGCCTACCTGCTGGCGGCGGTTCTTTTCATCCTCGGCCTGAAGCAGCTCAGCTCGCCCAAAGGCGCGCGGAACGGCAACTTCACGGCCGCCGCCGGCATGGTCGTCGCGCTCGGTGCGACGGTTCCACTGCTCCATTTCACGAGCGCAGGTTTGATCATCACCGGGATCGGGATCGCGATCGGCGGCCTGGTCGGGACGGTCGGGGCGCGCATGGTGCGCATGACCGCGATTCCCCAAATGGTCGCCCTGTTCAACGGCGTGGGAGGCGGCGCCGCGGCGCTGGTCGCGGTCGCCGAGCTGCTGAAGTTCGGCGTCCATCCGCAGTTTGCCGTGCTCTTTCCGAGCGTCTTCAGCATCGTGATCGGCTCGATCTCCTTCGCGGGCAGCGCCGTCGCGTTCGCGAAACTGCAGGAGCTGATGACCGGGACTCCGATCACGTATCCGGGCCAGCAGATCGTCAACGGCGTCCTCGCGGCGGCGATCGTGGGCTTGGCCATCGCGATCCTCGCTCTCGCGTCGGTACCGCTCACCTTCCTTCCCCTGATGGTGCTCGCGCTGATCCTCGGTGTGGCGTTCGTGCTTCCGATCGGCGGCGCCGACATGCCGGTCGTGATTTCGGTTCTCAACGCGTGCACCGGTCTGGCCGTCGCGGCGAGCGGGTTCACGCTCAACAACTTCGCGCTCATCGTGGCGGGCACATTGGTCGGGGCCTCCGGGAGCCTGCTGACGAAGCTCATGAGCGATGCAATGGGTCGCTCGCTGGGCAATGTCCTCTTTGGTGCGTTCGGCCAGGCGCATACGGCAGCCACGGCCGCCGCAGGGGCACAGGGCCGCAGCGTTCGCTCCGCTTCGGCGGAAGACCTCGGCACCCTACTGGCCTACTCGCAGCGCGTGATCATCGTCCCGGGTTACGGACTGGCGGTTGCCCAGGCCCAGCACGCCGCACGCGAGCTGGCCGACGTGCTCGAGAAGCGAGGAGTGGACGTCGAGTACGCGATCCACCCGGTCGCGGGACGCATGCCTGGTCACATGAACGTGCTGCTCGCCGAGGCCAATGTGCCCTACGAGCAGCTCAAGGAGATGGACCAGGTCAACGACGACTTCAAGAACGCGGACGTGGCCCTGATCGTCGGCGCCAACGATGTCGTCAACCCTGCGGCGCGCAACACGCCGGGCAGCCCCATCTACGGGATGCCGATCCTGAACGCCGACCAGGCCAAGAACATCATCTTCATGAAGCGCTCGATGCGCCCCGGGTTTGCGGGGATCGACAACGACCTCATGTTCGGACCGAATACCGTGATGTTTTTCGGGGACGCCAAGGACTCCCTGACCAAGCTCGTGTCCGCCGTCAAGGCGGCGTAATCCGCGACCGCCGGCACTCGCGGTTTTCGGGTCCTCGAATTACCTGCGGCCGCCGGCGCTCGCGGTATGCCACAAATAAGACGAGCCTCCTGCCATGCGGTAGGAGGCTCGCGCCGCGAAGAGGGTGTGGTGAAGGAAATGCTACGCCGGCGGCCCAGATTGTGTTAGTGCGCCAACCACAATAAAGCCCCGTTTTCATTGTGGGGATCAGGATGGTTGGCGGCGGCCTCCTGGGAATTTCTCAGGAATCTCTGATCTTCAGCACCCGCTCCAGGTCTTTGGTGTCGAACGGGTGCGCAAGGCGGAGCACGAAGTGCTGAAGGCCTGCCTCCAGCCACTCGTCGACTGCCTTCGCCGTGAGAGCCGGCACGTTCGCCGTGCGCTCGATCTCGCGAGGGTCCCGGCCGATCCGCTCGCACCACCCGTCCAGGACCTTCGACTTGTGCGCGTACTGCTCGGCTGACCCGATCGCGTTCCACATCTGGGCGTGCTCCGCGACCAGGCGGAGCATCACCTTCTCACCCCCGCCCGCGATGAGGATCGGCATCCTGCCCGCCGGTCCAGGCCGCAGCTTCTCGATCCGCCGCTTGATTCGGGGAAGGGACTCCTTGAGCAGCCGCACGCGGTCGCGCGTCTCGCCGAAGTCGTACCCGTACTCGGCGTAGTCGCGCTCGAACCAACCGGCTCCGAGGCCGAACACGAATCGACCGCCCGACAGCTGGTCCACAGTGGTGGCCATCGTCGCGAGCAGGTCGGGGTTGCGATACCCGATGCACGTGACCATGGGTCCGATCTGCGGGACTTTCGTGTCCATCGCGACGGCCGCCAGCAGCGACCAGCACTCGAAATGGTTGCCGTTCGGATTGCCGTACAGCGGATAGAAATGATCCCAGAACCAGATGCTGTCGACTCCGAGCTCATCCGTGCGCCGCCACGCATCGCGCAGCTCCTGGATCGTGCATTGCTGCGGATGGATGGTCACGCCAACTTTGAACGGCCGAGTCTCCGACACCGCTGTGAGATTATCCAAGCTCAATGGTGGGGGAGCTGACGCCGGTCCGGATCGACGTTGCGAGCACCGATCGAGCGTTCTGGAATCGATTTCACGAGCTTCGCCGTGTGCGGCAGAACGAATCGCGCCCTGACGATCCGGTGCAGCCCGACGAAGAGGTCGAAACCCGAATGAAAAAAGGCAATCCTTTCGAGTTTCAGCATTTCTACGAGATCTCGCGCGACGGTGTGATGCTCAGCTCGTTCTACGGGGAGACGGTGACGCCGCGGAATGCGGAGTATGAGACCAACAAGCACCTCTTCTGGGCGGACGGATACGTGAGACCGGACGCCCGGCGCCAAGGCATCGGCGCCTTATGGGTGCCTGTCATCGCGAAGTTGATGGACGAGCATGGATGCACGGTCGTGGGCATGAGCACCGAGGAAGAGCCAGGACACGGCTTTCTCGAGTGGCTCGGGGCCGAACAGAAGCTGACCGAGATCGAAAGCCGGCTCAAGCTCTCGGAGGTCGATTGGCCGATGCTCGAGCGCTGGATGGCCGAAGGCGCGCAGCGCTCCCCGCAGACGAAGCTTGAGATCTACGACGGCGTGCTGCCCGCGTCGGTGCTCGCCGACTTTGCGCCCCAGCTGACCTCATTGCTCAACACGATGCCTTTCGAAAGCCTGGACATCGGCCAGATCATCGTCACGCCCGAACGCATCAAGGACTGGAACGAGCGGCAGGCGCTCGTCGGCGAGGTCCAGCACACGGTGATCACGCGTGAACCCGATGGCGTGATCTCCGGCATGACCGATATCACATGGGCGCCTTACCGGCGCACGCTGATCTACCAGCAGTTCACCGGCGTCCGGCCCGACGCGCGCGGTCGCGGCCTCGGAAAATGGATCAAGGCCGCCATGGTCTTGCACATCCGCGAGCTCTATCCCGACGCCAGGTGGATCGTGACCGAGAACGCGCACTCGAACGGTCCGATGCTGAACATCAACCGGACGATGGGCTTCAAGGCCTACCGGACCGCGGTCGAGTACCAGATGACGCGTGAGCAGCTGGAGGCGCGGCTTTAGGTCTGGCGGCTCCGCTGGATGCTGCGCACGAGCAGGATCACGCCAACGAGGATCAGCAGCACCGGCAACGCTGCCTTGCCCACGGGTCCGAAGTAGTCGCGACCGCTGATGCCGAGGATCGACTCGAAGAGCACAAAGCCGACCAGAAAGATCATCACGGCGATTGCCAGGAGCGTCCGCCCGGTGCGCAGCGCCTGCTGATCGTGGTCCCGCAGTGCCTGCAGGTACATGCCGAGGCCGATGCCGCCGGGCACGACCAGGGCCCACGCGTAAGCCCACGCCGGCCAGTCGCCGGTGCTGCTCGTGTAAGCGAGCACGACGCCGAGCACGCTCAACAGTCCCCCAGGGATCGTCGCCACCGCGCCGACGTTGACGAAGCCGACGACCAGCAGGGTCAGACCCGGAATGATGACGAAGAGCGGCCAGCCGCTCTGCGTGAAGTCGACACCTGACAGGACTACGGCCAGGGCGAAGATGCCGATGACCACGAGCACGATTCCGATCGCGCTGGTGGACCCGCCACGACGTGGTCGTGCCTGGTACGCCACCGCGTTGACGAATGGCGGCGGCGAAGTCGCCGGTGGCTCGGGGGCGAGCGCGGGCGGTTCCTCCCGCGTCAGCGTGGTGCTCGCATCGAGGGGTTCGATCGGTTCTGAGACGACCTCGGGTGCGGCTAGCTCCGCCTCCGGCTCCGGTTCGGTTGCCTCGGTCTTCTTGCTGGCGAAGATATCGGGGCTTCCGGCGAGGAGGTCGGGAGTGACATGAACCATATCGTCCTTGACCGCCGTGTCGTCCGCTGATTCCTCGACGCCCGCTTCGGTCGACGGCGTGGCCGGAGTCTTGCCGATCGTGGCGCGCTTTCGCTTGCTCATGGGACGAAAAGCTTAACCGCCGCCCCCGAGAGCAAACGCCGGATTCACGGGACCGTGGCCATGGCCGATCTCGAGCGAGTTCGCGATCGCCATCGTGACGAACTGCTTGGCCTCCCGCACCGCCGCGAGGGGCTCTGCGCCGCGGGCCAGGTGGGCCGTGATCGCCGCTGAGAACACGCAACCGCTCCCGTGTGTGTTCGGCGTCGCGATCCGCTCCGCCGCCATCTCGATCATCTGCGTTCCGTCGAAGAACACGTCGGTCGCGTCGCCGTCCGCATGCCCACCTTTCACCACCGCGATTCGCGCCCCCATCGCGACGAGGTCGCGCGCCGCCACGCGCCGCTCGTCGAGGCTCGTGATGGGGCGCCCCAGCAGGACCTCCGCCTCGGGGATGTTCGGAGTGATCACCGCAGCCAGGGGAAGCAGGCGCTCGCGAAGGGCTGCCACCGCGTCATCGCGCAGAAGCTTGGCGCCGCCTTTGGCGACCATCACCGGGTCGACCACCAGGTTTGGGATGCGCAATTCGGTGATCGCGCCGGCGACTGTGGCGATGATCGAAGCGCTCGACAGCATCCCGGTCTTCGCAGCCTGGACCCCCATGTCTCCGGTCACGACCGCGATCTGCTTGCGGATCAGAGAGGTCGGCAGCTCGAGGATGTCGGTGACACCGGTTGTGTCCTGGGCCGTGATCGCGGTGATGGCGGAGGTGCCGTGCACGCCGAGGACCGCGAAGGTTTTCAGGTCCGCCTGGATGCCGGCACCGCCACCAGAGTCGGAGCCCGCGATCGTCAGCGCGACCGGGATCTTCATGCGTTGCTGAACCGCCGGCCTGTCCAGTAAACGATCGCCGCTACGCCGACGCTGATCACGCCTGAAAGATCAGCTCCGTGCAGCGCCGACGTCAATCCATCGTTGAAGAATCGCGTTCCCGCGAAGACGTTGCCGAAAAGGTTCGCGTAGTTGACGAACAGAAGGCTCGTCGCGGTGCCCGCGAGCCATGCCGCGAGGGCGAGGCCCGGGCGGCTCTTGCCCTCGAAGACGAAGAAGCTCAGCAGCACGACGGCCGCCCACGCGGGCGCCCAGAGATACGTGAGGATCAGGAAGTCCTCGTAAGCGACGTGGAAATCGCTGATGAGCACCGCGTAGGCCGCGAGCGCGGTGCCGAGCAAACCGCAGCCCAGCGCCGTCTGCCAGCGCTGGAGCCGGATCCCCATCGCAAGCGTGACGAGGCCTGCGGTGTACACGTCGAGGTAGTTGGCCCAGATCTCGCCGACGATGATGAACACGAAGAACGGAATCGCGATCCACGGCGGCGCGTGCGCGGTGATCACCGCCAGGACGCCCTGGTTCTGGGCCAGTCCGGCATCGATGGTCGGCAGCAGCAGGCCAAACAGGCCGAGCAGCACCATTGGGATCGCGATGCCCGCGACCGGCCACAGTGTGACCGCGCGGGTCGGGCTCGCGGCCGGCAGGTATCGGGAGTAGTCGCTGGCGAACGGATACCAGGACGCGACGAGGGCGAAGCAGGTCATGAAGCCGAGCACGAATGCGCCCGCGTAGTCGGAACCCGACGCGGCCGGGCCTTGCGTCCAGTGGAACTGCGGGGCCAGGAACACAAATAGCGCTGCCGACAGCAAAGCGAATGTCACGGCGCCATACGTCTCGAGGACTTTGATGGTCTGGTGCCCGAAGATCGCGACGGCGACGCTGATCGCGGCGATGAACAGGACCAGGCCGAATGTCGCCGCGCTGTTACCTCCGCCAAAGAGCTGAGCACCGGCTTGTGCCGCGATCACGCAGTCGACCGCAAACCAGCCGATGGCGAGAAACAGCGTCAGGGCTGCACCGACATACGAGCCGCGCAGGCCGAAGATGCTGCGCGTGAACGCGATTTGCGGCAGCCCTGATCGCGGGCCGGTGTTGCTCAGCAGGCCGAGAATCACCGCGGCTGCGACCGTGCCCAGCGCCGTCGCGACAAGGCCGTCCCAGACGCCGAGCCCGTAGTACGTCGTCAGCAGGCTCGCGGTGAAAAGGCTCGCGTAGTTGACGAACGCGCCCGCCCACAGAAACGCCAGCTCGCGTGGCCTGCCGTGGCGATCGGCCGCGGGGATCGCCTCGATGCCGTGCGCCTCCACCTTGCCAAAGGCGTCCGCCTCGGCCGGCCGAGCCCCGATATCGCTCATGGGTCTCCCTCCGCTGGCATTACCCAGTTCAGGTTCATGCGGTCGGCGCCCGGCGCCCTCTCAGCCCGCTACGCGCGAGCTCCCGCTGGAATCGATCTTACTTGCGGGCTACGGCTGGCGCCAGGGAGCGGGGAGCAGATGGGCGAGGATGCGGTACACCTCGGGATTGAGAGCCAGGCCAACGTGGCTGCCGTGGACCTCGATCGCGTTGATGTCCGGCCGCAGGCAGGCCTTCCAGTTGACCACGCCGTCCGAGCGCGAGTAGATCGACGTGGTCGGGACGCGCGGAGCCGCCTTCAGGTCGCGCAGGAATCGCATCTCGACCGAGGCGGGATGCCGGTAGCGCACCGCGTTGAAGAGGTGCGCGGCGTGGACTCCGGCCATCGTGAGCGGGTGCACGTCGAAGGGGTCGTTGAGCGGCGAGCCGAGCGTGATCACCTGCTCCACCAGGTCCGGCTTGCGGTGCGACAGTACCTTGGCCAGCACCCCGCCGCGGCTGTGGCCTACGACGGCGATCCGCGCTCCGGTCTTGCGATGCTGAGCGAGCAACGTGTCGAGGAGAGGTTTGAGCATGACCTCGGAATACATCACGTTGAAGGCGAGACCGGCGAGCCGCGGGCGATAACCGATGCGCTTCAACCAGTCGTACTGGGTACGGAGAGTCCAGTCGCCGGCCAGGAATCCGGGGATGAGGAGCACGGGCTTGCGCAAACCCGGCGGCACGTCATCGCCGCGAAAGACGGGGTCTCGAATCAGGCGAAGGAACTCGAAAGAGAAGCGGCCCTCGAGCCACATCGGAGGTAGTGGGTCCCAACGGCCCAGGTGCCGCAGCTGAGGAAGAATCGACGCGGAAGCGTTCAGCCGGCCGGCGCGCTTGCTATGGGGAGGTTCGGAGGCTGTGGCCACTTCGTGCTGCTGAGCGCTTACTCCGTCATGAAACTGCGGCGGCGGTTGGGATTCTATACGCGCTCCACGCCTCCAGCGCGTCCATGAACTGATCCGGCGCTTCCATCATCGGCACGTGACCGACTCCGTCGAGGACCTCGAGCTTCCAATCAGGGCGGCGGCGTTGCAGCTCGCGGGCGGCCGATAGCGGGATCAATCGATCCAGGCTTCCGTGGATGACGAGGGTAGGAGTGCTGACGGCGGCCACCCGTGCCCAAAAGCGCGGATCCGTCATGCGAAAACCGATCGATCGCGAGGCCTGGATGAACGCGCGCGCATTCTGCCGTCCCAGATGCTGGCGCTCCTCCGTCAGCCGTACGTGCGCGTCGACCACCGAGGAGTCGATGCGCGAAGGATCCGTGGCGACCAGGGCAAGCGTGTTCTTGACGAGCGCCTCCGGGCCGAGCACGCGGAGCCTCCGATCGAGAAGTGTCTGCGCAAGACCTGGAATCGAAAGCGCGGCAATCGCGCCCAGCATCAGCGGTTCTGGCCAGCGGACGTGAGGGCCCGGGACGGCGGGGTCGACGAGGACCATCGACGTCACTGCACCGTGGTGCGCGGCCGCCTCGACGACCGAGATGTATCCGCCCATCGAGTTGCCCATCAGCATCACCGGTTCGCCGACCACGCCATCGATGAAGTTGTGGACGAGCGCGACGTTGGCGCCGACCGTGGCGGCGCGTCCGAAGAGTGGCGTCTGGCCGAATCCCGCGAGGTCGATGGCCAGCGCGCGGCGCGTCTCCGCGATCGCTGGACCCACAGCCATCCAGTTGAGCGCGTTTCCGCCGAGACCGTGGACCATGAGCACCGGCCGGCCCGAGCCGCCGAAGTCGACGTAATGCACCGGCCCGCCGACATCCGCGACTCTATGCCGCACTGCGTCAAAAGATCCTACGCCAGGATTCCGGAGGCCAAACGCATGAGCACGTCCGCCACTGCAGATGCCGGCCGCCGCCCGTCCCTGTGGAGACGGTCGAACATGACGAACGAGCTGAGCGCAGCGATGACATCTTCCGCTTCTCGCAATGAGCACCCGGGCCGAAGCGCGTCCGACGCCGCAAGTCGCTCGGCGAGGCCGCGCACCTCATCAGGCTGGGTGGGGTCCTGGACGGCGGGGAGGTGACGGTACAGCGCGGGGTTGGCGGACCAACCGGCCGTCGCCGCGTGGAGAAAAACGCGCAGCGCGTCGTATGGGTCCTCCACCCGCGGCGCGGGCACGGTCTTGGGCGGGACCAGGGCCCCGAGCACGCCCGCGCGGGACGCAAAACGGTTGTAGACCGTGATCCGGGAGACGCCGGCCCGCCGCGCGATCGAGGCCACGCTGACCGCCGCCGCGGGTTGCTCGGCGACAAGGTCACGGGCCGCTTCCAGGATCGCGCGGGACGTCCGGTCGATCGCGGGCTGCCTTCGCCCCAACCGATAGGGCCGGGTCACGACATTAATTTAACATGCTGTATGTATAACTAATTGATCGAGATCGAGGTGTCGCGGCTGATTAAGCCAAGCGGGTTCGACAACTACCATCGCACGCTATGAGGCTGTGGGACCCCTTCGCGATCCGCGAGTTGTCGGCGCTGCTCAAGGACCCCGTGTTCCGCGGCCGGGGAGTGCCTCACGGTGACGGCCGGCCTGTGCTTTTGATCCCGGGTTTCCTCGCCGGCGACTGGACGCTCCGAATGATGCATGCGTGGCTGGGTCGAGTCGGATACCGCGCGTACCTCTCCGGCATCGTGCTCAACGTGCAGCACTCGGAGCGGATGCTGGCGGGCCTTCGCCGCAAGGTGGGCGCCATCCAGAAAGAGACCGGGTCGCGGGTCAGCCTTATCGGTCACAGCCGCGGGGGACTGCTGGCCAAGGTTTACTCGCAGCGCAAGCCCGAGGGTGTCGAGCAGGTGCTCGCCCTTGGCGCGCCGCTTGCGGACTGGACGGACCTGGCGTCGATCACGCATCACGCCGTGGGGGTCGTGCGCACCGCCAACGAGCTCGCCTTCGGTCGGCGGTTCAATGCCGAAGGGCGTTTCACCTACGACCTCAAGCTCGCTCCCATCGTCCCGACGACATCGATCTACACCAAGGCGGACGACGTCGTGAATTTTCGATCCTGCCTCCGCCCCGACATCCCGGCGATGCAGGTGTGGGGAACCCACAACGGCCTGGTGGTCAACCCCGAGGTCTTCCGTTTGGTGGGAAGGCTTCTCGCGCGACCGGCCCGTCCGTGATCGCGATCGCCGTCGGGATGGCGCTGGCGGCGGCCGCATTTCATGGCACGTGGAACGTCCTCGTCAAAGTGAGCGGCGATCCGATCGCGACCTTTCGCCGGGCCACGCTTGTCGCTGGACTGATCGCGACGATCGTGTTCGTGCCGGCCTGGCTGCTTTTGGGCAGGCCGACCCTGGATCCCGCGGCAGCGGGATTCTGTCTGATCTCATCGCTCCTCGAGACGCTCTACCTCTGGCTGCTCTCGGCTGCGTTCCGGCGCGGAGAGCTTTCGGCTGTATATCCGATCGCGCGCGGTTCCGCACCGCTCCTCAGCGTGCTCGTCGGTCTTGCTGTGCTGGGTGAACGACTGGCAACGCTGCAGCTCATCGGCGTCGGCCTGCTTTTGCTTGGGATTCTCGCGGTCACGCTGTCGCAGGCCAGCGGTCGTGCCACAGTCCCCGCCCTGCTCACCGGCGTCGCGATCGCCGCCTATACGACTGTCGATCGTGTCGGCGTTCGACTGACCGAGCCATGGATGTACGGCTGGCTGCTGTTCACGCTGATGGCGATCGAGCTGCCCATCACGCTGTGGGTTGCGGCGCGACTTGGTCTCTACCGCGCGCCGGATCCGTATTCCGGTCCAACCTGGCGCCAGGCAGTGATCATCGGCGTGTTCTTTCTGGCCGGATACGTGCTTGTGCTCTTCGCCCTGAGCTTTGCTCCCCTCGCGATCGTCGCCCCCGTCCGGGAGACCGCAGTGGTCGCGGTCGCGGTGTGGGGCGTGTGGCGGCTGCGCGAGCGAAGCCGCACGACCATCAAGTTGAGTGGCGCCCTCGCCACCCTGGCCGGGGTCGCCCTGCTGGCCAGCTAGAGGCTCGACTGGTAAGGTACTTTTGTCCCCGGTAGGCGGGCGATGTTCGCCGCGGTCGGAATCTTCTCGAAAGGACCCGTGCGTTCGCGACTAGCTTTCGAGAAGAGGAGTTAGGGGGATGCCGACAGGGACCATCAAGAAGCTGGTCTCCGACCGTGGCTTCGGCTTCATCGCGGCCGAAGACGGGAAGGAATACTTCTTCCACCGCACGGGCCTTGACTCGAGCGTCAACTTCGATTCGCTGGCGGGCGGCGAGCGCGTCAGCTTCGAGATCGAACCAAGCCAGAAGGGTCCGCGAGCCAACCGCATCAAGCTGGCCTGACCGACTGCTCTTCGTGGCCGGTCGCCTTGTAGCGGCCGGCTTTTTTTGTGGCCGAGGCCGAGCTGATGACCTCGGAACACGAGACGATCTGATGCGTACCGTCACTTTCTGGTCGACAGAGACCGTGGTCCCGCCAGAGATGTCGGCGAATTTCACTCCGTAATGGAATGTGCCGGCTTGCTGGTGTCGGCCGAAAGGTACACGCTGACCTGACCGCCGGTTGGCACGGCACCGCACACCATGCGGCTGCGCGCAATATCCAGCGCGCATCCCGGCGTTGTGCCCCGTCACGGAAAGGGCGATCGTATGGTCCCGCCGGCCTCACTAACAATTCACGGAATTGACCACTTTCGAGGCTCCCGCGAACCTCCGAAGTCAGCTCATTTCCACCTAGGATTGCCTCGCGTGAGCACCGCCGCCGGGCCGCCAACTTTCATTCTTGATCCACTAGGCGATTACTCGCTGCGCGAGAGCGCGGGCTTCATCGACGCGTGGCATGAAGCGCCGTCCGAAGGAAACAAGTCGGATGGGCATCTCCATCTAGCTTTTCTCACCGACCGGGAATGGACGCCGGCGGGCGTGTGCCTGACCCAAGGTGACAGCGGTCGAGTAGCCGGGACCGTTTACGGCGATGCGCCGGTGGACGCTGTTCGGGCACAGACCACGCGCATCCTCAGTCTTGACGTCGATGGGCGCGAGTGGCCGGAGGTCGCAAACCGCGATCCGGCCGTCGCCCGGCTGCAGACGATGTTCCCAGGGTTCCGTCCAGTCAACTGGTCGAATGCGTATGAGGCAGCCGCGTGGTGCCTTATCTCGTCGCGCATCGCGATGCGCCAGGCACAGACCGTCAAGGAAAGGATGTGCCGCGAGCTCGGCGCGTCCGTCGACATCCATGGGCATCGCCTGTATTGCTTTCCCGGACCTGAAGCTCTGATCCACTTGCAGACCTTTAAGGGGCTTTTTGGGCGCAAGGTCGAATATCTCAACGGGCTTGGTGATGCCGCGCTGGGCGGCGAGATCGACACCGAAACCCTGCGTGCGATGTCACACGAGAAAGCGCTCGAGACCCTCCAGCGCTTGAAAGGGATAGGCGAGTTCGGATCGCAGCTGGTGCGACTGCGCGCGCTCAGCGCTGTCGACGAGCTGCCGACCAGTGAGGCTCGATTGCTGAGCGCCGTCGCCACTGCCTACGGGCTTTCGCGAGAGCCCGATATCACGAAGCTGACCGAAATCGCCGAGCAATGGCGACCTTATCGGATGTGGGTCGCGGTCTGCCTGCGCCGGATGCTCAGCGGCGGCGCGGGCATGATGCACTCACGCGCAGCGGGCTAGGCCCTCGACGGCGCGGAACTGTTGATGGCTCATCACCAGAACGTATGCGGGGGAGAGAGCCTCGACGGTGGCGTCGTTCTGGCCACGATCCTGCATCGCGGTCCACCCGAAAGTGTCACCGGGACCAAGCCTTCCTGATCCGCGCTTGCCACGTGTCGCGAGCAACCCCTCCGCGACGATGAGCAGCTGGTGGCACAGCTGCCCCTCCCGGGCGAGCTCGGCGCCCGCCGGCACACACAGCTCGTCGACGAATGGGAGCAGGTCCTGCAGTTTCGTGGCGGTGAAGCCGGCGAGTTCTTTGGTGGCCAGCAAGATGCGCAACCGATCGGCGTTGCTCACGAGCCTTCTTTCGCCGTCAGCGGGAACGAGCCTTCGCCGACGCCTCCGGAGAACGCGAGATGGATCCCCGGCGCGACGCGGCGCAGCAGCTTGATGACCCCGTAGTTGTCGCCCTGGACATCCACCGCGAACGCGGTGATGCCATGGCTGGCCGCACGATCTGCAAGCGAAGCGACGAGCCGCCTCCCCAGACCTTGCTTCTGCCACCCGTCGGCGACCACGATCGCCAGGTCGGCCTCGGACTTGCCTTGCGTCCGGGCGTACTGCGCGACGCCGACGATCTCGCCGTTCTCCACGGCGGCGATCGCGACCCGGTCCCGCCGGTCCACCCGCAGGATGGCGGCCACGAACTGCTCAGGTCGGGAGATGGGGCTGAAGAACCGGCGGTGGATCGACTCGTTGGAGAGGCGGCCGAACAGCCGGGCGACGGGTGCGCCGTCCGACGGCTCGAGCGCCACCAGCCCTGGACGGTGCGCGTTTGCGGATTGGATCTGGATCAAAATTCCACCTGACAAAGAAATAGCACGATCGGTCGTGCAAAGTCAAGAGTATCCGACCGGTCGTGCTAATATTTCGGCACAACATGGCGCTGGAAGCCACCACCGACCGTCGCCGGCAGCGTGGGATGCGCACCAAGCAGGCGATCCTGCTCCATGCCGCCAGGGTCGGCTCGGCCGAGGGCCTGGAGGCTGTCTCCCTGCAGCGCCTCGCGAGCGACCTCGGCATGAGCAAGAGCGGCCTGTTCGCCCATTTCGGCTCCAAGGAGGAGCTGCACATGGCAACCATCGACGCCGCGGCGGAGATCTTCGCGGACGAGGTCATCCGCCCCGCCCTGGCCCTGCCCCGCGGGGTCGGTCGCGTTTGGGCGCTGTGCGAGCGCTGGATGTCCTACCTCGAGCGCGGAGTCTTTCCGGGAGGCTGTTTCTTCTGGGCCGTGGCCGAGGAGTACGACAGTCGCCGTCCAGGTCCGGTCCGCGATTCAGTCCTCGAGAAGAAGGCCTACTGGTCCTACACGCTGCAGCGCGCGGTTCGCGAGGCGCAGCAGGCCGGTGAGATCGAAGCCGGCGTTGATCCCGAGCAGCTGGCCTGGGAGCTCGACAGCCTGATGGGCGGCGCCAACGGCGGGTTCAAGTCCGGCGAGGGGTCGCGGGCCCTGGAGCGCGGCAGACGCGCCATCCGCGAGCGCCTGACACGAGCCGCGACGGCGGGCGCGAGCCCTAACACCTCCCCACCCAATGGGGAGGCGTCGGCGTAGCCGACGGAGGGGACTTCTTCAGGGGCCCCTGAGGACGGGTACTTCCCCGCAAGCGGGGGAAGAGTCAGTGCGAGTGGCTGCGGACCAGGACCATGGCCGCGGTCCACAGCAGGGCGCCCGTGATCAACAGCACCCACATCGTCCACGGGATGAGCGTGAACTCGACGAGCGCTCCGAAGAGGCACATCGCGGCCGCACCGGCCAGGAGGAACGCGCCCGGCAGCAGCAGCCACGCGGAATACCACGGCGGCTGGGCAGCATCGCCTCGGTCAAAGGCGCGCGCGGCTCCGAAGACGAGTCCGGCGGTGAGAACCGCGGGCGCTGTCAGTCCGAACGCCCATCGCATCTCGATCGATCCCGTCGTCGCCGCAAGCACCGGCTGGATGCCGGCCATCGCCAGGCCGGCCGCCACCGCAAATCCGAGCAGACGAAGGATCGCGCTCGGATGCGGCACGTTCATCGTGAGCCGGGCACCGAGGCGGCCTGGGTGAAGACGGGCTGGGTGCCGACCCAACCCAGCTTCACGTCGCGGTAGTAGTCCGCGCGCGACAGCTGCGTCATGAACAGATCGTTGAACGTCCGCGCCCGCGCGAGGAGTCCCGCCTGGTCCGTGATCCCACCCGCGTAGGGCTGACGTGGGAGGCCCCCGGCGAGGTCGGGGGAACCATAGAAATCGTCGGAGCCGTAGACCGACGTCGACGCATACGAATAGATCGCGACACCGAGCACCCGATTTCCCCCGGTAGACGTGGCCAGCACGCGGCGGATCTGCGCCAGCGTGTCCTCTGGATAGTTGAGAAACGCACCGACTCCGATCACAACTCGATTGGCGAAGCCTGAGTCCTTTTCGAATGCGAGCCAGCGCCCAAACCATCCCTTCTCACGCGTGCTCCAGTCGCTGTCGTAGTTCATCGGGACACCGAAGTCGAGATACCCGTTGATCAGCCACGATCGCCAGTCCTGGAAGACCGACGAGTACGCGGAGGTCAGGGGCCAGCCAGAGGAGTCGAGCGGCCCGCCGCCGAAACAGATGAGCGCGCCGCTCAATTTGAGTGCCGGCTTGTCCTGCTTCAGCTCGTGGTTGAGGTCGCGCACGAACGCGGTCACCCGGGCCCGACGCCATGCCTGCCAGCTTGGATCGGCAGGGCTTGGCGTCCGGGTCGCCCTGCTCTGCAGCATGTAAAGCTCGATCGCCGTCGGGCTGTAGCCCCAGGTCTGTCCCGGATACCTGATGAAATCGAGGTGAAGGCCGTCGATGTCGTAACTGCGCGCGAGGTCGACAAAGATGCGCTGCAGGTAGATGTTCACCTCCGGCACGCCAGGGTCGAGAAACCCGCTGCTCGCGCCATCGTTGGCGCGGGTACCCCACTGTTCGCCCTGCGTCGAGTAGACGAGGCTGGTCTGGCCGGCGAAGTAGACGTTGACCCAGGCGTGGACGTCGATCCGCGGCGTTGAGGCGTGGGCAAGGCGAAGCAGGTAGTCGAGAGGATCGAAATCGCTCGGCCCCACGATGTCCGTCGC
Organism: Chloroflexota bacterium; assembly: GCA_005882115.1. Taxonomy (GTDB): domain Bacteria; phylum Chloroflexota; class Dormibacteria; order Dormibacterales; family Dormibacteraceae; genus 40CM-4-65-16. The sequence goes on along the minus strand of VBEG01000024.1, from coordinate 98,119 downwards.
CCGCGGCTCGATCGAATGGCCGAAGTAGGCGTCGCCTCGCTTGCGGACCTGGACGATCAGGGTGTTGAGGTTTGCGCGCTTGGCGTCCGCGACGAGCTTTTCCACCTGCGCCGGCGACTTCATCCCGTCGTGGAACGCGTCGACCCAAAGCGCGCGGTACTGCGCCGGCGCCGACGCCGCCTGCGCGGGCGTTGAGGAGCCCGACAGGAACGCGATTGCCGCGAGGACGGATGCAGCGGCTCGCCGGATCACGCGATCGCCCACGCCACGTGCGTCCGGCCCATGGTTTCGATCGCACCCGGGTGTTCGCGGCGCAACGTCTCGGCGGCGTCGTTCCGGAACGCTTGTCGTCTGGATGCGGAGACTCCGTCGAGCCGCGAAGCCAGGTCCCACCAGCTCATGCATCGAGAAACGAGCTGCTCGGCGGAATCCCAGCGCACCTTCTCGTCGATCACCTCGACGTCGGCGTCGACAAAGCCCGCCGTGGCGAGAGCCTGTAGCAACGCCTGTGCGTCGTTGACCGTCTGGCGGGTGCTCTCCTGGTCCGACGCTTTCGGCGCCGGCGGCAGCCAGCGATCGACGACCTCATCCATCACCTTCCACGGCCGCTGGTTGCCACCGTCGACCGGGATGCTGGCGGCAAACCTTGCGCCGGAGCGCAACACGCGACGGGCTTCGACAAGAGCCCGAGACAGGTCCGGCGCGAACTGGAGCCCGTGTCCGCACGCAGCGGCGTCGAACGACGCATCCGGGAAGTCGAGCTTCTCGATGTCCATGACCTGAAAGCGCGCGTGGGGTATGCGGGTCGCGCGGGCGAGCTCGATCATGCCCTCCGCGAGGTCAACTCCGATCACCTCGCCGCTCGGCCCGACTTGGGTGGCGATCGGCCTGCTCAGCGTTCCCGGCCCGCAGGCAAGGTCGAGGACGTGCATCCCGGGCTCGAGGCGTAGGAGCGTGATGACTCGCTCGCGGCCGCGCGCTTCGCCCCGAGCCATGATCTGCTCCAGCCGCTGCTGGTACGCCGCGGCATGCCGGCTGAAGATCATGGGGTAGAGGTCCTTCGACTTCAGGCTGCGGACTTTCGCCATTCCTGTTCCAACCACCTCGCGACCCGCAGCGTTTCAGCGTTGGTCTGCCCTACCACCTGGATCCCGACCGGGAGGCCGGCAACAGGCGCGGGCACAACCGCCACCGGCTGGTGCGTGGTGTTGAACGGCCTCGTGAAGCGCGTGATCGGCTCGCGCGCGTGCTCGGTGTCCTCGACGAGCGGGGCGACGATCGCGGACGCCGGAAGGAGCAGAGCGTCGACGTCTTGCATCGCCGCGCGCGCCGCCGCCTGCAGCTTCGGCAGCTCGAGCAGCGCGTCCCGATATTCGCCCGCCGGAACGGTCTCCCCCCGCTTGAGCAGTGCGAGCACGTCAGCGCCGTACTTCTCGGGTGACTCCGCCACCCAACGCCGGTGATACTCGAAGGCCTCCACAAGCAGGATCGTCAGGCCCACCTCGAACAGCTGCTCGCGATCGACGAAATCGACCTCCGGGACCCCAGCCGAGGCACCTTCCCAAGCGCGGGCGGTCTCGTCGTCGAGCCCGAACACCCAACCGCCGGGAACCGCGAGTCGCGGTCGTGCAAGCCCATCCAGGGAAATCGCTTCGCCCGTCATCATGAAGTACGCCCGCGCAGCGGAAGCGATATCTGGGGCCAGCGGGCCGAGCGTGTCCAGGGAGTGCGCGAGCGGGATGACGCCGGCGATCTCGATGCTGCCGAACTCCGGCTTGAATCCGGCCACGCCGCAGAACGAGGCCGGGATGCGGATCGATCCCCCGGTATCGCTCCCGACAGCCCAGTCGCACATGCCGGCGGCGACGGCGACCGCCGAGCCGCCCGACGAGCCGCCCGCGACTCGGCTCGAGTCGTACGGATTGCGCACCGGCCCGTAATGGGGATTGACACTGGTCACGCCATAGGCGAACTCGTGCAGGTTGGCCTTGCCGACCACCACACATCCGGCATGCCGGATCCTCGTGATGACGGGCGCGTCGTCCGTCGCCGGCTCAGCCGGCAGGATCACGCCGCCTGCCGTCGTGACCATGCCCTTGACGTCGATGAGGTCCTTGACGGCGACCACCGTTCCGTCGCCGCGCTCATCGGAGACGGAGATGAACGCGTTGAGGTCGGATCGTTCGCGAATTCGAGCTCGGGCGTCGTCCAGGCGCATCGCCCCATTTTCGGGTCTGAATCGGGCAGGGGGGTAGCCCGATCACGCGGGCTTCGCCCGCGTCGGGCGACAGGGGGGACCACCCCCCTGTCCGAGACGCTATTCTTGCCGCCGATGTCGAGCCCCTCCGGAGGCTTCACCGCAGCAAACCTTTCCTGGAGCAAAGTCGACGTGCTGACCGCCTACGAGCGGTTGACGGCCGAGGTCCAGGTTCGCGGCGGCCGCCTGAGGGAGACGATCAACGACCCCGAACCGCTATTCCATATGCGCAACGTCAGCGCGGAACCGCTGCTTCCGGGTGCGGTGCCCCTGAGCGGGGTGCCCGAAGGCCTGTTCAACAAGAACCTGATCGGAGGCATCCGGACGATCGAGCCGGAGCCGCCCCCGCCCGACCTCGTCGCCGATATGACGCGGCGGTACGTCATGTTCCAGGGCGCGAACTTCATGGTCACGGGCGCGGCCGAGTTCCCGTCCGCGACCGAGCCCAGCATGCACACCGAGATCCTCATGAAGTCCAGATTCTTCGCCATGATCGATGTGACGGTCACGATGTTCGGCATCCCTGGCAAGAGCTGGACCCAGCCGAACATCTGGGTGAACCGCGACCTGATGCTGGCCGTGTTCTTAGGGTGAGCGCGCCAGAGGCGCGCTCGGTTTTTTTCTAGGCTGACCCCCGGCCGAAGAGCCGTCGGAATCGAACGGCGATCAGGTGGAGCAATAGCCCAAACGCACTGACCGGCTGAGCTGCCCTGACCGTTGCTTGCGCGGCCGAGGAGCGCGACACGGCCGCCGCGACGTCGTCCTCGAGGGCGGGATCATCGGCCTCGAGGTTGGCCTGGATGCACTTCGCCATATCGTTGACCAGCCGCTTGGAGACGTCCTCCATGACGCCGCGTCCGAACTGGGCGACGCGGCCGGCGACGTGGTATTCGGTCGTGATGCGGACCAGCGAACCCTCACCCGCGGTCTGCACGTGCATCTGAGCGGTGGCTCGCGCCGATCCCGGGCCGGTCGTCTCCCGGCCCTCCGCCGTAAGGGTCGCGAGCCGCTCGGTGTCGTTCCGTTCGGAGATCCGCGCCGTCCCGCTGTAGGCGACGGTGATCGGCCCGACCTTCACCTTGACCTTGCCCTTGAACGTGCTCTGGTCGACAACTTCGGACAGCTCAGCGCCGGGCACGCAGCCGACAACCTTGTTGATGTCGAGCAGGTATTCGAAGACACGCTCTGGAGGAGCGCCCACCTGAAAGGAATTCTCCAGTTGCATTTCCCGTCTAAAAGTAGCGCAATAGAGGGGTTCGTCTGCGCTCGGGCCCGTTTCCCGCGCGGTTCTGCCGCGCGCCGCCATCGGAGGGGTCAAGGAGGACCGTATGAAGCTGAAGGTCGCCACTACCGTCAACGGCCGCCGGCACGAGCATGAGGTCGAGCCTCGCCTGCTGCTCGTGCATCACCTGCGTGACAACCTGGGGCTGACCGGCACGCACATCGGGTGCGACACCAGCCAGTGCGGCGCGTGCACGATCCTCGTCGACGGCAAAGCCGTGAAGAGCTGCACGATGTTCGCCGTCCAGGCGGAGGGCAAGAACCTGCAGACGATCGAGGGCATGGCCAAGGATGGCGAGCTGCACCCGATCCAGCAGGCGTTCTGGGACGAGCACGGCTTGCAGTGCGGCTACTGCACGCCGGGCTTCATCATGGCCACCGCGTATCTGCTCTCGCAGAACCCGAACCCGACCGAAGACGAGATCCGGCGGGGACTCGAAGGCAACCTCTGCCGGTGTACCGGCTACGTGAACATCATCAAGGCCGTCCAGACCGCCTCCAAGACGATGAGCGGCGCGACGGGCAAGAAGGCCACGGTCGCCGCGGGAGGCAACTGACATGGCGGTCACCCAGCTGGTCGGAGCCAAGATCCACCGCCGCGAAGACCCGCGCCTGATCACAGGTCACGGCCACTACATCGACGACTTCACGCGCCAGGGCGCTGCATACGCGGCTTTTGTCCGGAGTCCCTTCGCGCACGCGCGCATCAAGAGCATCGACATGACCGACGCGAGCAAGGCGCCGGGCGTGGCCGGTGTATACACCGCTCGCGACTTCAAGGGTCAGCTCGCGGGTACGCATCCCGCCGCACCGGCTTTCGTCGCAGAGAAGAAGTACATCCCGGAGCGATTCCCCATCGCCGAGAAAGAGGTCTGCTACCAGGGCGAGATCGTCGCCGTCGTGCTCGCCGACACCAAAGGACAGGCCGCCGACGCGGCCAACCTGATCCAGGTCGACTACGAAGAGCTCCCGGCCGTGATGGATACCGAGAAAGCCATGGCGAAGGGCAGCCCGCTTGTGCATCAAGGCGCCGCCGACAACATCTCCTGGGATCTGACCTACACGGGCCCCGAAGTCACCGAGGCAGCCTTCCAAGAAGCCGACGTCGTGGTCAAAGAGCACATCCTCCAGAACCGCCTGGCGCCGGTGCCGATGGAGCCGCGCGGCGTGCTCGCCGAGTACGAGACGTACGACAAGAAGCTGACGATCTGGATGTCGAGCCAGAACCCGCACTTCATCCGCCTGTTCGTTTCGGGCGCGATGGGCCTCAAGGAAAGCCAGGTGCGGGTGATCTCGCCCGACGTGGGCGGCGGCTTCGGCAGCAAGATCAGCCCCTACCCCGAGGACTACCTCGTGCCGGCGCTCTCGAGGCTCGCGGAGCGCCCAGTGAAGTGGATCGAGACGCGCACGGAGTCGCTCCAGAACGCGACCCACGGTCGCGGCCAGTACTACGACGTGGAGGTCGCGGCCAAGAAGGACGGCACCCTGCTCGGCATGCGCATGACGCAGTTCCTGGACGTCGGCGCCTACTGCGGGACCTTCACCGCCTTCCAGGCGTGTACGTGCCTGATGGCGGGCGGTGCATATAAGTGGAAGGGCATCTCGGCCCGGACGATCGGGATCCTGACCAACCGCGTGCCGACGGATCCGTACCGCGGCGCCGGCCGCCCGGAGGCGACGCACCTCGTCGAGCGGATGGTCGACCTCGTCGCGCTCGAGCTCAAGATGGACCCGGTCGAGATCCGGCGCAAGAACTTCATCCAGCCGACGGAGTTTCCGTTCACCCAGAACTTCGGCTTGGTCATCGACTCGGGCGACTATGACAAGGCGCTCGACCGCGCCCTCGAGCTCGTCGGATACAAGGAGCTGCGCAAGAAGCAGGCCGACCTCCGCAAGCAGGGCCGCTACCTCGGGATCGGCATCTCGACGTGGATCGAGCTCTGCGGCTTCGGGCCCAGCGCGGCGACGGCGCCGGCAACGGGCGGCATCGCACTCGTGGAATCGGCCCAGGTGCGCGTGACGCCCACCGGATCCGTGATCGTGTACACGGGCACCCATTCACACGGTCAGGGTCACGAAACGACCTTCTCTCAGATCGTGGCCGACCAGCTGGGCGTGCCTTACGAAAGCGTTGAATTGAGGCACGGCGATACGTCCGAGGGCACAGCATTCGGTTACGGCACCTACGGCAGCCGCAGCCTCGCGGTCGGCGGTGTGGCCATCAGCATGGCGGCCACCAAGGTCATCGACAAAGGCAAGAAGCTCGCGGCGCACATGCTCGAGGCCGCCGAGGAGGACGTGGTCTTCGACCACGGGAGCTTCCACGTCAAGGGCTCACCCGACAAGGCGAAGGCATTCGGCGAGGTCGCGTTCGCGAGCTACGGCATGAACCTCCCCGAGGGCATGGAGCAAGGACTGGAAGCGGTCGCCTACTTTGATCCGCCCAACCTGGTGTGGCCGTTCGGCACGCACATTGCGGTCGTCGAAGTCGACGCGGAGACGGGCAACGCAAAGCTCGAGAAATACATCGCGGTCGATGACTGCGGAAACATCATCAACCCGATGATCGTCGACGGCCAGATCCACGGCGGCGCGGTGCAGGGAATCGCCCAGGCGCTGTACGAAGAGGTCGTCTACGACGAGGACACCGGCCAGCTCAAGACCGGAACGATGATCGACTACCTGCTTCCGGGGATCGGGGAGATCCCGCCGCTGAGCCTCGACCATACCGTCACGCCTTCTCCAACCAACTCCTTGGGCGTCAAGGGGATCGGCGAGGCCGGCACCATCGCCGCGAGCGCGGCGGTGATCAACGCCATCTGCGACGCGCTGAGCCCGCTCGGCATCAAGCACGTCGACATGCCCGCGACTCCAGACAAGCTCTGGCACATGATGAAGGGGGCAAGCAAGTGATTCCAGCCGCATTCGAATACGCACGTGCCTCCTCGGTGGAGGAGGCGGCCAAGCTGCTCAGCAAATATGGAGAGGACGCAAAGGTGCTCGCCGGTGGGCACAGCCTGATTCCGCTGATGCGGCTCCGACTCGCGCAGCCGACGGCAATCGTCGACATCAACGGCCTGAAGGACCTCGACAACATCAAGGAAGACGGGCACAAGCTGCGCATCGGCGCGTTGACCCGCCACGTGACGATCCAGAACTCGTCGGTGATCAAAGAGAAGCTGCCCCTGCTGGCTGAAGTCGCCGGTGAGGTCGGCGACAACCAGGTCCGCAACATGGGCACCATGGGCGGCGTGATCGCCCACGCCGACGCGGCCGGCGACTATCCGACCCTCGCGTTGATGCTCGACGCCGACATCGTGACCAACCAGCGGACGATCCCCGCCCGCGAGTTCTTCAAGGACCTTTTCACGACCAGCCTGGGGCCGGACGAGATCATCACCGAAGTCGTCTTTCCCGTCGCCAACGGACCCCACAAGTACGTCAAGTTCCGCCGCCGGCTGTTCGACTGGGCGATCGTCGGGGTGGCAGCCCAGAAGATCAACGGTGACTGGCGGATCGGCCTCACCAACGTCGGCCCTACGCCCGTCAGGGCGACCGCCGTCGAGGAGGCGATGCACAAGGGCGCCAAACCGGAAGAGGCGGCCCAGCATGCGTCGGACGGCCTCGACCCAGCCGGCGACCTGCGGGCCAGCCCGGAGTACAAGAAGCACCTTGCGCGCGTCCTGACCAAGAGGGCCATCAACCAAGCCGAAGGACGTCAGTAAAGACTCGGGGTGGCCTGGCCAATCAGGTCAGGCCACCTCGTACGCTTTGTCCACCGTGAGCGCGCCCCCAACCATCGAGGACGTCGAGCGACGCCTGCGCGAGCGCAAGTACATCGGCGACCGCGCGCTCGCGACATCCATCTTTCTCGCCCTCAAGCTGCAAAAGCCGCTCTTCATAGAAGGCGAGGCCGGGGTCGGCAAGACGGAGGCGGCCAAGGTCATGGCCGAGGTCCTTGGCGCGCGGCTGATCCGCCTCCAGTGCTACGAAGGCATCGACCTGGCGCATGCCGTCTACGAGTGGAACTATCCCCGCCAGCTTCTCCACATCAGGTTGATGGGCGAAGGCGAGGACCGCCGCGCCGCCGAGCGCGAGATCTTCAGCTCGGAGTTTCTGCTCCGCCGCCCGCTGCTCGACGCCATCGACAACGACGACGCGACGCCGCCGGTGCTCCTGATCGACGAGATCGACCGCTCCGACGAGGAGTTCGAGGCTTTCCTGCTCGAGCTGCTCTCCGACTTCCAGATTTCCATCCCGGAGATCGGGACCATCAAGGCCCGCCAGGTGCCGTTCGTCGTGATCACATCCAACCGTACGCGCGAGGTGCACGACGCGCTGAAGCGCCGCTGCCTCTACCACTGGATCGACTACCCCGACCTCGACAAGGAGGTCGAGATCGTCCGCGCGCGCGCGCCGGAGGCGGCGGACGGCCTGGCCCGCGAGGTCGCGGCCCTCGTCCAAGGCCTGCGCGGGATGGACCTCTACAAGGTGCCTGGGGTGGCGGAGACCCTCGACTGGGCGCGGTCGCTCGCCGCGCTGGGCGCGACGCGGATCGACCCCAACCTCGTCAGCGCGACCATGGGCGCGGCGCTGAAGTACCAGGAGGACCTGGAGCGGGTGCGCGAGCAGGTGCCAGCCCTGGTCGAGAAGGCGCAGCGTGCATGAGGGGTCTCGGGTCGACCTCCTCCCGCGTCTCGGCGCCTTCGCGCGACTGCTCCACGACGCCGGATTGGAGGCCGGTCCGCGTCGCCTGACCGACGCGACGCGGGCGTTGGGCTGCATCGACCTGAAGCAGGAGCTCGATTTCCGCAACGCGCTGCGTTCGGTTTTCGTCAGCCGCAAGGAAGACATCCCGACCTTCGAAGCCGCCTTCGACATCTTCTGGGCGCCACCCGATCCCCGGTCCGCGGCCGGCGTCCTCCCCGGGCGAAGCCGGGCGCTGCCTCTGTCGCCGGAGCGCGCGAAGGCGTGGGCAAACGCCCTCGGCCTCAATGCGTCACAGATGAACCGCGAGCAGGATGCCACCGAATTCCCGGCCAGCTCGAGCGGATACAGCGCTGAGGAGCTCCTCCGCCACAAAGACTTCGAAGAGATGACGTGGACCGAGACCGAACAGGTGCGGCGATTACTGGAGCAGGCGCCGTGGAGGGTCGCTGAAAAGCGGACCCGCCGGCTGCGGCCGTCCCGCACGGGTCGCATCGACCTCCGGCGTTCGGCGCGCCACGCGATCCGGTCGAGCGGCGAGCTCATGACGCTTTTTCGGCGCAAGCCTCGGGTTCGGCGCAGGCCGCTGGTGTTGATCTGCGATGTGAGCGGCTCGATGGAGCGTTACTCGCGGCTGCTGATGATCTTCGCCCACGCGATCGCGCGTCGCGAAGACCTGGAGGCGTTCGTCTTCTCGACCCGCTTGACACGCATTACGCGCTTGCTCCGCCAGCGCGACCTCGACCGCGCGCTGGATTCGGTGAGCAAGCGAGTCCACGACTTCAGCGGTGGCACGAGGATCGGGGACGCGCTCGCTGACTTCAACCGCCACTGGGCGCGTCGGGTGCTCGGCCACGGGGCCGTGGTGGTCATCATCAGCGACGGGTGGGACCGCGGCGATCCCAGCCATCTCGTCGCTGAGCTGATCCACCTGCACCGATCGGCGCATCGCTTGATCTGGCTGAACCCGCTGCTCGGATCCGAGGGCTACGAGCCGCTGACACGGGGCATGGCGGCGGCGCTGCCACACTGCGATGACTTTCTCGCCGCGCACAACGTCGCGGCCCTCGAGGATCTCGGCCGGCTGCTCGCGTCCCTTGATTCGAGGAAGTCGAGATGAGGGAGCTCCTCAGCGAGCTCAACGAGTGGACTCGCTCCGGCGAAGACATCGCGATCGCGACCGTGGTCGAGACATGGGGCTCGAGCCCGAGGCCACTGGGTTCGAAGATGCTGGTGACGCGTTCGGGGAAGATGGCGGGGTCCGTCTCGAACGGATGCATCGAAGGGGCCGTCTTCGAAGAGGCGCAGAAGGTCCTGAAGAGCGGTCAGCCGAAGATCGCCGCGTTCGGCGTGGCCGACGACGTCGCGTTCGAGGTCGGGCTCGCATGCGGCGGCCACATCGAGGTTTTCATCCAGCCGTTCGGTCGCGCGCAGCAGCAGGTGCTCGCGATGCTCAACCGCGATGAGCCTGCGACGCTGAGAACGAATCTCCTCACCGGCGACGCCGAGGTCGTCGAAGGCACACCGCAGGGCACGGAGCTCGCGAAACGCCAGGGGGACGTTTTTGTGGAGCCGTTTCGACGACCGGCACACCTTGTGATCATCGGGGCGATCCACATCGCGATCCCATTGCACCGGCTCGCCAGGCTGATGGGCTATCGCGTCACGGTGGTCGACGCCCGGGCGAAGTTCGCGACGAAGGAAAGGTTCCCCGAGGCTGACGAGCTGATCGTCGCGTGGCCGGATGAGGCGATGGCGAAGATTACGGTCGACAACTCGACGTACGTCGTGGTGCTGACCCATGATCCCAAGTTCGACCTTCCTGCGCTGCGTTCGGTGCTGCAGAAGGACGCCGGCTACGTCGGGGCGATCGGCAGCCGGAAGACCAACCAGAACCGTTTCGACGCGCTGCGCAAAGAAGGATTCACCGAAGAGCAGCTGTCGCGCGTGCATGGCCCGATCGGCTTGGACCTGGGCAGCCGCGGGGCGGAGGAGACCGCGCTCGGCATCCTGGCCGAGATCACCGCGGTCCGCTTTGGCGGATCAGGCGTGGCGATGAAAGAGGTCCGCGCAGGCTCCTAAGCCGACACCTCCCCCCTGCGTGGGGAGGTGTTCTTCGCACGGAAGCGCCGGGCTTTTTCCCGGTTGCCGCAGGAAGCCATCTTGCACCAGCGGCTCGACTGGTTCTTCGAGCGGTCGTAGAACACCCACCGGCAGGGGTCTGAGCTGCACAGCTTGAGCCGCTCCCAGCCCTCCTCCTGCATCGCCGCGTAGAGAGTTGCGACAAGGCGACCGATGGCCCCGACGGCGCCTGAGGCTTCTGGCTCCAGGCGCGGCCTGCCGTCGGGGCCAAACCGCATGCGCAGCCGGCTTTCGCCAGCCGCCTTGGTGAGCGTCGCCAGGTCGATGGGGTAGACGCGCACGCCAGAGTTGCCCCCGATCAAGCCCCGCATGGCCTCCCTGACGGCGATCGCGTGCTTCAAGTCCGCCTCGTCCGCGGAGTGCGACGCGTCCATGAGCCCGTTTGCAACCAGCCACGCCTGGAGCGTGTTTGGGTCTTGGAGCTGCTCGTGCAACGGCATCAGGTCGACCGTGTTGACGAAGGCCTGAATCAGGCCCAGGTCACCTGTTGCCTTTTCCCGATCCGCCATCGTCGCTTAGTCTACCCATAACCACAAAATCGGCAACATCGGTTATACTAACCTACGTAAGGGCTTAGCAAGTTACAGGAGGTGGCGAGGTGAACCCGTATGTCAACGAAGAGGTGATGTGGCAGCGGCTGAAGGACACCCAGCTGGAGGCCGAGAACCGGCGCCTGCTTGGAGTGGCGCCGTCCCTCCTGGATGTGGCCTGGACTCTGGGCAGGCGCCTCTGGGTGCGAACTCGGGGCGAGCCGCAGCCGGTTTCCCAGCTGGCTGTGGACGACCGGCCGTCCGCGTCGGACGCTGCTTAGCCCCTTCGCGCGCGCTGCCTGGCCACTGAGCGCCAGCTGAGGATCGCGGCGAGCAGCACGATCTGTCCTACGAGGACGATCCGGTTGACGTCGATCGCCGGTATCCACGACACGTCGGAACCCTTGACCACGAAGGCACCCGCCGGTCTCGCATCGACGCCCACTCCGGCCCCGCCGGCCTCGCCGGCGTCCTGACCGCCCCCGCCGCCGCCGCTGACTTTCGCCGCCGGGATCACGGTGACACCGTCCTTCTCGTACGGAGCACCGAAAACCGTCGCTCCTGTGACCACGTCTTTCACCTGATCGAGGATCTTCATCACCAACCTACTATGCAGCCAGCCGTTTAAGGGTCGCAACCTGCTCGGCGTCGGGTCCGTCTCCCGCGCCGGGCACCTCGAGGATGAACGGCAGCTTCGCGAAACGGCGCTCGTGCAGAAGCGCGCGAAAGCCGTCCTCACCGATCTGCCCGGTTCCGATGTTGGCGTGACGGTCGCGGTTCGAGCCAAGGCCGGTGACCGAATCGTTGCAGTGGATCACTTCGACGCGTTTCATCCCGATGACGCGGTCCAGCTCGTCGACGGTTTTCGTGACGTCGACCGTCGTGCGCTCATCGTATCCCGAGGCGAACGCGTGACATGTGTCGAAGCAAACGGAGACTCGAGGGTCGTCGTCCAGCGCGCTGAGCATCTGCGCGATTTCTTCGAAGCGAGCGCCAACGCATCCGCCGAGGCCCGCGTTGTTCTCGATCAACAGCCGCGCCGACTTTGGGTCCGCTCGCTCGAGCACGTGCTGGAGGTGTTCGGTGATCGACGGCAGGCGGGCCTCGAAGCCCGCGCCCTTGTGCGACCCGGTGTGAAAGATGACCCCGTTTACGCCCAGGTCGTCCGCCGCTTTGAGGTATCCGGCGAGGGTGCTTTCCGAGCGCTGCCGGAGCGTCGGGTCGTCGCCGGCGAGGTTGATCAGGTAGACAGCGTGAAAGTAGAACGGCGGATGGCCGTGCTTGGCGGCCGCTTCCTTGAAACTCGCGATGCGGTTCTCGTCGAGCTTCGGCGACCCCCAAAACCCAGGCGGCGTAGGGTGAATCTGTATGGCTTCAGCCCCCATCGCTTTAGCGCGCTCAAAGGCCAGGTGGAGGCCCCCGGACGAATCGACATGAGCTCCAAGAAGGGGCATTCAAGAGAGAGTAAATCGCGTCCCATCTGGCATGCTGGGCGGGCTTTGTCGGTGTTCGTGATGGGGGACCTGGACCTGGCGATTCGAGGGCGCACGTATCGCGAGCCCGAGGGTCCGCACTCCATGGTCGTGCGGGGTCGCGACCTCGACGCCGCGCTGCAGCACGTGGCGTCGCGTGAGGACTGTTTGTCCCTCGCCGTGGTCGGCCTGCCCGAGCAAGTTCCCGACATCGCCTCGCTCGTCGGGCGCCGCCTCCTGTTGGTCGACGGCGACAGCGCCAAGCTACGCGAATTCGCAGAGGTCGCCATTCGCGCGGGCATAGAGGTCGAATGGATTCGCTCCGCGCGACCGCCTTTCGAAAGGCTCGCGGCCGCGCTGCTGCCTGTGGGCGGGATCGTGCTGGCGGCCGGAAAGGGCTCGCGCATGCCCGGGTCGCAAAAGCTGCTGCTCGACATCGACGGTGTGCCGATGGTGCGACACGTGTTCGACGCGGCGTCTGAAGGTGGGTGCCATCACACGGTGGTTGTCTACACCGACGATGACGTGCAGAAGGCGATCAACGGAAGGGCGGAGCTGGTCTTCAACCCACAGGCAGAAACCGGCATGGCCTCGTCACTCCAGGTGGGACTCAAGGCGATGCGGCCCGAGGTCGAAGGGGCGATGGTCCTCCTGGGCGATCAGCCGCTGGTCGGGTCACGCACGGTCGCCACGCTGCTGCGCGCGTGGAGGCGCGAAGGTTCTCGGCCGGCGGTCGCGGCCTCGCAGGACACCGACGATCTGGGCGGGTGGGCGCCCCCGGTGATCCTGTCCCGCGAGCTTTGGGGCGACCTGTTTGCCCTGCAGGGCGATGCCGGCGCGCGCCAGGTGCTCCAGGGCCGGCCCGAGCTCCTGGACATCGTGCCCGCCCCGGGCCGCCCGGACGACATCGACACGCCAGAGGACTACGCCAAGATCGTCCAGCTCTTCCCGCGCAAGCGACCGCGCCAGCGAGCGTAGCGATGAACGCCTCCCCATTCCTGGGGAGGAACTCTTCCCCAGGGATGGGGAAGCACCGGGGAAGCCGGGGATGGCTCGGAAGCGGCGTACGATCTTGATGGTGCTAGCAATCGCTCTAGGAGTGGTGACTTGAGAGATTCCCCCGAGGCCACCTGGAAGGGTTCCGGCGAGTACGAGGACATCCTCTACGAGACGTCCGACGGCATCGCCAAGATCACGATCAACCGGCCTGAGGTACGCAACGCCTTCCGCCCGGCCACGGTCGTCGAGATGTCGAAGGCGTTCGAGGTCGCCCGCGACGATCCTGAGATCGGCGTGGTCATCCTGACCGGCGCGGGGACTGAGGCATTCTGCTCCGGCGGCGACCAGCGCGTGCGCGGCGATGACGGGTACGTCGACGCCACAGGTACCGGCCGCCTCAACGTGCTCGACCTACAGGTCCAGATCCGTCGTCTGCCAAAGCCGGTTATCGCGATGGTCGCGGGCTACGCGATCGGCGGCGGTCACGTGCTGCATGTGGTGTGCGACCTGACGATCGCCGCGGACAACGCGCGCTTTGGACAGACCGGCCCCCGCGTGGGCAGCTTCGACGGAGGCTACGGCGCCGGTCTCCTGGCGCGCATCGTGGGCCAGAAGAAGGCGCGCGAGATCTGGTTCTTGTGCGAGCAGTACGACGCGCAGGAGGCGCTTGCGATGGGCCTCGTCAACAAGGTCGTCCCGCTCGCCAACCTCGAGAAGGAAACGGTGGCGTGGTGCCGGCGCATGCTCGAGCTCAGCCCGCTTGCGCTGCGAATGCTTAAGGCTAGCCTCAACGCCGCGGACGACGGCCTCGCCGGCATCCAGCAACTTGCCGGTGACGCGACGCTCCTCTACTACATGAGCGAAGAGGCGCAGGAAGGTCGCGACGCTTACGTGCAGAAGCGCAAGCCCAACTTCGCAAAGTTCCCCAAGCGACCCTAGGCAATGGCTAGCGCGACGGCGGAGATAAACGCCTCGCGCGTGTGGTGGTCCGCGCTACGTCCCGCGACACTCGCGGCGTCCGTGGCGCCCGTGCTGGCCGGCACCGCGGTCGCCATCCACGAGCGCGACCTGACAAAGCCGTGGGCCGGGCTCCTTGCATTGGTCGTCGCATTGGCCATGCAGGTTGGGGTCAACCTGGCCAACGACTATTCCGACCATGTGCGCGGCGCCGATTCGCAACGAGTGGGTCCACCGAGAGCCGCCTCTTCGGGCGTCATCTCGCCGCAGCGCGTGAGGTGGGCGGCGATTGTCGCATTCGGCGTCGCCGCGGTGGCGGGCCTGTGGGTGAGCCTCGCCGTGGACTGGAGGTTGCTTGTGGTCGGCGCGACGTGCTTGCTGGCTGGCTGGCTGTACACGGGTGGACCGCGGCCATATGGCTACCTCGGACTGGGAGAGGTGTTCGTCTTCGTCTTCTTCGGACTCGTCGCGACGCTGGGCACCGTCTACGTCGAGACGGGGCGCCTCACCGCGATCGCATGGCTGATGGCATGCGGCATCGGATTCCTCGCCACCGCGATCCTCGTCCTCAACAACCTGCGCGATATGGAGACCGACGCCGCGGCCGGCAAGCGGACGCTGGCGACGCGACTCGGCCGCCGATGGACGCGCGCCGTCCTCGTTTTGCTCGTCGCGGCCGCGTTCACGGTGCCAATCGTCATCTTCATGACCAAGCTCGCCCCCGTGACGGTGATGGCGATGCATTTCGGCATACCGATCGCTTCGGTGCCTGTCCGCACCGCGCTCGCCACGACATCGGCGCCTGCGCTGGTCAACGCGCTCAAGCGCATGGCCGCCGCTGAGCTTGCGTACGCGCTTCTGTTCACCATCGGGATCCTGCTGTGAAGGCCGTTCTCATCACCGCACGGCGACCCGCCGACGTGGCGTGCGACGTCGAGGCGTTCGCCCGTAGAGGCGAGCGCGTCTTTGTACTGACCCGGATCGATCATGGATCGATGCTCGACCAGGAGCGTCTGGGTGCGGCGCGGTATGCCGCGGGCGTTCAGTCGGTCGTCGGGCTGGAGGAGGAGACCCCCGCAGCCGTTGCCGCGGCGAGGTGACTGGCGAGGACCCGAGCCAACGCATCAGGTCGCTCCTGGTGCACCGCATGCCCCGCTCGGAGCACGATCTCGACCCGTCCATGTGGCACGGTGGCGGCCAACCTGCGAGCCGAGGCCACGTAGCCGTGGTCCAGCTGACCGGCCACGAAGGTGCATGGAACGCTGACCTGCGCGAGCTCGTCCCAGAGCGGGTGCATCGCGCCGGCGCCCATTCCGCGCAGCGAGCAGGCGAGGCCCGCGACGTGGTTACGCAGGCGCTCCGCGCGGATCTCCGCCACGTAGGCGGGTCCTCTTCGCTCCAGGCCGGCGAACAAGGGCAGCGACCCCCAGTAGTTGGCGAAAGCCTCGAGCCCGTCCTTCTCAATGCGTTCGGCGAGACCCTCGTCGCCGCGGCGCCGCCCTTCGCGGGCGTCTTCCTCCAGCCCCGCATGCGCGCCGATGGTGAGCAGCGAGAGCACGCGGTCGGGACGCCGGGTCGCGACATGCAGCGCCAGCCGGCCGCCCATCGAATAGCCCACGATGTGACTGCGCTCCACGCCGACCGCGTCCCAGAGCAGGACGAGATCCCCGGTGCACGCGTCCATGGAGCACAGCGCGCCATGACGAAGCTGGGTTTCGCCGTGACCGCGCAGGTCCGGCACGATCCACGTCCAGCCCAGAGGCATGTGCGCGATGAGCTCGCGCCAGCTGCGGCCGCTCTGGGTGAAGCCGTGGAGGAGCGTGACCGGCGGGCCGTCGCCGGCGACAAAGTAGCTCAGCCTGGCGTCCCCAGCGTCCAGAATCACCACTCGATCCTATGGATGTAGCTCAGTCCTTCGCCGCCACGTTCGTCGACGAGCTGGCCGCGCAGGGCGTGGAGTTTGCGTGTATCTCGCCTGGCTCGCGCTCGGCTCCGGTCGCGATGGCGCTTCAGAGGCATCCGCGCATCAAGGTTCTGGTCCATATCGACGAGCGATGCGGGTCTTTCTTTGCTGTCGGCCTCGGCAAGGCGACGGGCAAGCCCGCGGTCGTCCTGTCGACGTCGGGCACGGCGGCGGCTGAGTTTCACGCCGCCGTGATCGAGGCGGCCTACTCGCGGACGCCGATGATCGTGCTCACGGCGGACCGGCCGCCCGAGCTGCAGGGAGTGGGGGCGAACCAGGCGATCGACCAGCAACACCTCTACGGGAGCGCGGCCAGGTGGTTCTTCGACCCGGGCGTCCCCGTCGAGCTGCCGAACGCGCCCCGACTGTGGCGGCGCCTGGCTGCTCGCGCGGTGGCCGAGGCGGCCGCCGGGCCCGTCCACCTGAACCTTCCATTCCGCGAGCCCCTCGTCCCGCCGCCGGGGCAAATCCCATCCGCGGAGGCGGCGCCTGCGCAGGCGGTGACAACCGGCCGCCTGCTGCCGAATCAGGCCCAGGTCGCGTCCCTTGCCTCGGCGCTCCAGCGCGCGCAGCATCCGTTGGTCGTCGCCGGCGCCTTGCGCGACGGCGAGCGGCTCGCGCCCGCGCTGCACCGGCTCGGCCTGCCGCTTCTCGCCGAGCCCACGTCGCAGCTGCGACGTGTCGAATCCGGCACGGCCATCGAGTCGTACGAAGCGCTGCTGCGCGCCGGTTGGTCGTTGCAGCACGGGCCGGACCTGGTGATACGCATCGGCGCGACGCCGACCTCGCGCGTGCTGAACAGGTGGTTGGCCGCGGCGGCCGCCCCGACCTTTCTCCTCGACCCCGATCGCGCATGGCGTGACGAGGATCACGTGGCGACGAATGTCCTGGCGTGCGACCCGCAGCCGCTGCTCGAGGCGCTGCCCGTGGTGGAACGGGCCGGCTGGCGGGAAAAGTGGGTCGGCGCGGGCAAGCGCGCCACAGCAGCGATCGCGGCCACTCTGGTGTCGACCCCGCTTCACGAAGGTCACGTGGTCAGGGCGTTGAGCGCGCGGCTGCCGGACCCAGGGCAGGTCTTCATCGGTTCGAGCATGCCGATCCGAGCCGCCGACAGCTTTTGGCCGCTCGTCCGCCCGCAGCAGCGGTTCTTTGCGAACCGCGGAGCGAGCGGGATCGATGGGCTGGTCTCCAGCGGCCTCGGTGTCGCCACAGGTCGCGATCCTTCGCCGACGGTATTGCTGCTTGGTGATCTCTCGCTCTACCACGACATGAACGGCCTGTGGGCGCTGCAGCGCCATGGCATCCGCGCGACACTGGTGGTCTGTGACAACAACGGCGGCGGGGTCTTCAACTTCCTGCCGCAGGCGGAGCATCAAGACGTGTTCGAGGAGATCTTCGCCACTCCGTTGGGACTGGACCTGTCGCAGGTGGCGCGACTTTACGGGCTCGTGTACAGCCCGGTCTCAGACCGCTCCGGGCTCGAGCCGGCGATCGCCGATGCCATCGCAGCGCCGACACCCACGATGGTCGTCGTGCGCTTCAAGCGCGAGGACAGTGTCAGCGGGCAGCGTCTCTGTTGGGAGGCGGCAGCCTCAGCGCTGAAGGGTTAGCTACTCCTCGCGTAGGAAGTCGAGCACGAGCCGATTGAATTCGTCGGGGTGCTCGAGGTTAGGCAGGTGCGCCGCATCGTGGACCACCACCTTGCGCACGTGAGGCACCTTCTCCGTCAGCTCTTCGACCGCATCGAAGATCGTCGGCACGTCTTCATCACCGACCACCACCAGCGTGGGTGCGCTGATTTCGTGAAGTCGCTCGATGGCCGGCGGATCGAGCTCATCCTGCGGCGCAGCACTGAAATCGCTGTTGAAGTTGCCGCCGTTCATCTCGAGGAACAGATCACGTAAGGGCTGCTTGACGTAGCCGCGTGGACGGCGCGGTCCATCCAGCCACAGGTGCATCTCGGCGCGATTTACAGCCTCCATGTCTCCAGCCTTGTCCGCTGCTTCAACCTCGCTCCAGAGCTCGGCGTATTTCTCGTCGAACTTCATGCCGCCGATGCCCGGACCAACGAGCACCAGCTTGGAGATGCGCTCCGGGTGTGCGAGCGCGAAATCGATCGCGAGACGGCCACCGATCGAGCACCCCACCAGATGAGTCGGCTTCAACGCCAGCTCCTTCATCAACCCCAGCACATCGGCCACGGGCGACCAGCGGCCTGGCGGAAGCTCGGACTTGCCGAACCCACGCATATCCGGCGCGATGACGTCGAAGTGCTTCGCAAGTCCCTTGACCTGCGGCTCCCACATGCGCGAATCGGCGACTCCCGCGTGAAGAAAGATGACCGGCATGCCATCGCCGGCGCGTTCGTAGTGGATGCGCGCGCCATGGATCGTTGTCTCCATCAGACGAGCGCCGTCAGCAGCGCCTTGAACTTGAGCTCGGTCTCTTCGAGCTCGCGCGCAGGATCGGAATCAGGCATCACCCCGACGCCCGCGTAGAGCCTCGCCCCGTCCTCCCAGAGTAGGCCGCACCGCAAAGCGACGGCAAACTCGCCGTCGCCGCGTCCGTCGATCCAGCCCACGCCACCGGCGTACCACCCTCGCTCCATGCTCTCGAGCTCGTCGATGAGGAGGTCGGCAGCCACCCGCGGCCATCCACCGACCGCGGGCGTCGGGTGCAGCGCGGCGGCCAGGGTCAATGCGTCGGCAGCCGGCGCGCTCAGCTTCGCCTCGACCGAGGTCGCAAGGTGCTGGATGTTCGTGAAGCGGGCGACCTCCGGCTCCCGCGCCGACACAACGGACGAGAGCGGGCGAAGCGCGTCCATGACGAACTTCGACACCAGCCGGTGCTCAGAGCGGTCCTTGGCGCTGAGCGAGAGCTGCCGACCCAGGCGGTCGTCCTCGGAATCGGTCGCGCCGCGGGCGACCGATCCTGCCATCGGCTGCGAAAACGCGTGGTTTCCGCTGCGCCTGATCAGGAGCTCCGGCGACGCTCCCGCAAACGCGGTCCCATCCGCGCCGGCGATGAGGTAGGTGAAGCAGGAGGGATAGGCGGCGCGCAGACCGCGCACGACCATTCCCGCCGAGACGACGCCATCGCCGCGGGCCAGCACCTCGCGCGCAAGCACGACCTTCTCGGCCTCGCCGCCCCGCAACCTTGCGGCGGCGCTTTCCACCGCCGCCGTCCACGCGAGCGGGTTGCGGAGCGGCGTGATGCTCAGCGTCCGCGCGCCCGGTGCGCGAACGGCGGTCGATCCGATGTCGAGGAGCGCTTCCGCGTCTGGCGTGGACGCGGTGACAAAGGTCCGTCCGCGGCGTCGCATCACAGCCAGCGCAGGGACGCGCACGAGGAGCGCGGGAAAGCCCGACCACGCCCCGCCTGGGTCCCGGTCCGGCCGGTAAGCAAACCCCCCGACGGCGATGGCGTCTTCAGAGCTCGCCACACGCCGCCACAAACGAGCTGCCGCGACGATGCGATTGGCGTCCTTCTCGAGATCGATCTGCCGGCCGCCAGCGTCTTCCAACGAGACGCCACCAGGCGCGGCGACGATATCGAACGCGCGCCCGATTGCAGCGACGCTGACGGCATCCGGCATCGGGCGCTCGATGAGCATCACCTCGTGGCCGGCGTCACGCGCTGCGCTGACCAGGTCCACCAGGTCGGGCGTGCGGTCGAGCTCCCATGTCCGGGCACTCAACTCCTCCCCATTCATGGGGAGGTGGCCGGGGAGCGGCGGGAGGGGCGGGCCTGCGGCTCGCTTCAACCTTTTTTCTCGATGTGTTCGCGCGCGGCGCGGAGCAATGTGCGCTCGAAGTGGTGGCGGACCAGCGTCCCGCTCGCTTCGAGCAGGTCGTTGAAGGTCTGCAGCAGCTTGCGTTCGGCGGCTTCGGTCTCGCCGCCCTCAGCCTGGATCCGCTCGCGCACGTAGCGGTCGAAAAGGTCGACCGCCTGCCGCGCCGTCCGGTCCACCGCGGCGGCATGGTCCTTGCCGAGCTCCATCAGCGCGCCAAGCGGAACCCCCGCCGAGATGAGCTTCATCCCCGCGGCGATTGCGTCCAGGTCGTCGGCAGGGTAGAGGGGCTCGTCGCCGCCCGTGATCGGGACCAGAAGCCCGGCTTGCTCGAGGCTGACCAGCAGGGGCTCGGCGACCCCACTCCGCTCGGCCAGCTCGCTCAGCGTCAGGGTCTGGGGCGCCGCGGGATGCGTGACCGCGGCGACGAGCGCTTCATCGGATGCCTCGAGCTCCCCGGCCAGGAAGCGCTGGATCACGGTGAGGGTGAACCCCTGCTGCTGGAGCTCTTTGATCCGCTTCAGCCGCTCCACGTGCGCGTCCCCGTAGAACGTCACCCGGCCTTCCCGCCGGGGCGCGTCGAGGAGGCCTTTGCCCTGGTAGAAGCGGATCGTGTCCACGGCCACGCCGGCCGCCCTGGCCAACTGTTCGATCCGATACTCCATGAGTACTTACTCTAACGATCGACTACGGCAGCAATTCCTCTGCTTCATCCATACGTGTTCCAGTAGTACATCCGGTCGAGCCAGCCGGGGTCGGCCCGGTAGGCGCGGGCAAAGAACTCCACCGAGTCGACGTAGTTGTAGTCGAGGTTGTAGTGCCAGATCGCCGTTCGCATGTCGTATGGGGCGCCGTAGTGGACGAGGTAGCGCGCGGCGGCAAGGACGGCGGCGTGGGGATCCATGATGTTGCCGCCGTTCCCGTAGTTCTTCCACGTCGAGGGCAGGAACTGCATGGGGCCCATCGCGCCCGCTGAGGACGGCCCGTTGACGCGCCCGAAGTTGCTTTCGATGAAGTTGATCGAGGCGAGGTAGCTCGCGTCGACGCCGTACAGATTCTGGGCCTCCCGGTAGTAGGAGCGGAGCGAGGCCAGCGGCGCCGCGTCGGAGTAGGGGTGCGTGAAGTGCACATTGACCAGGTAGTACTGGTCGATGCCGGCAAGGATGTACAGGGAGTGCAGGCCGGCGATCGAATCGCTCAGAGGTCCTTGCACGCCGGATGGCAAGAGCGGGATGACCGCTGACTCCACACTCGCATATCCGGCAAGCTCGTAGACGCGCAGCTCCTCCTGGCGCGCGGCCTGCCGGAAATTGAAAGTCGCTGAGGCGATCGCGAGCTCGTGACGCATCGTCTCGGCCAGCCCAACCGGTTTCTCAGCCGCCAGCGCCTGCAGCCGGCTCCCGGCGTCGCGCATCGCGAGCTCGGCGGAGATGATGCGAGCAGCCTCGTGGTGGGCGTTGGGCACCGCGCCAGGATCCTGCGCGCCGGCCTGGATCGGCCAAGCCGCCACGACGGTGGCGATCACAAACGACGCCGCGCGTCGGCTCAGGCCGTCTGCTCCGATTGCGCGATGGCAGGTCGTACGTCGGGGATCGCAGGCAGCTCGGGCGGGTAGGGGTCGGCCGCCGTCGGTTCGCGCAGACCGACAGAATCAAGCAGCCCGCTGATCTCATCGCCCACGAGCTCACCCTGGACGATCAACGCTTCCGCCGCTTGGTCGATGGCGTCCTTGTTCACGTTCATGAGTCGCCAGTCGTCGATGTAGGCTGCGCCCAGTAGCTGCGCGACCACCCGCCGGCCGCGCGGGTTGTTCAGCACGGCGCCCTGCCAGGTGCCCTGAGCGTGGAGCCCCGCGGGGATTTCCGCGACCGAGATCAGCTGCTCCCCGATGCTGATCGCCTTAGCCGACATCTCGGGTGTGAGCCTGTCGGGACCCATGCCGATCGTGCCGACCATGCGGCATGCGATGGCGGTCGCGCTGCTCAGGTCTCCGAACACACCGCTCGTGTTCTCGCCATAAAAGACGTGCTCGCAGGCAAGCGAGCCGAGGAAGTGCCGGAGGTCGGCAGCAAGCTGCGATCGGAATTCCAACCACTCTTCTTCGGTCGGCAGCGCCTTGTGATAGCCACCGATCTCACCGTGCGTCGTCGCGCGTCGGCGGATTGAGAGGCGCACGTGCGCGTGATCGGTCTTGAAGAAATGCGAAGCCACTGCGTGGCCCAGCTCATGCCTCGCCACGGCGATCTTGTCGCGCTCGGTGTACTCCACCGGGATTGCGAGTCCCGCCTCGACGTTGCCCATCGCCTCCCGGATGTCTGCCCACGTGAGCTGGTCGCGCCCATCGTTAAAGGCGTAGAGCAGCGCGAGCGATAGGACTTGCTCGATGTCGGCCGGGGAGTACTGCTCCGTGATCCGCGCAAACTCATCGCGCCGGCTTGGCGTGTCGAGCGCCGGATCGTGCTGCTTCTTGTCGAAGTAGAGCGCCGCGATGTCCTTGCGGTCCTCTCGATTGGGGAGCCGGAACACGATCTGGCGACCAAACCGACCAGGTCGAGTCAACGCTTCGTCCATGACGGAGGGTCGGTTCGTGGCGCCGATGAACATGATGTTGTAAGCGGGAGCCTTGAGCGCCGGGATGCGAAGGCTCACCTTGCTGCCATTGGCGCCAATCACGCGAGGAATGAACAGCCCATCGAGGGTGAGGTTGATAAGGCCACGGCCCTGCCTGACGAAAAATCCCGGGTTGTCGATTCCGTCCATCAGGACGAGGAGCATGTTCAGCCCAAGCTGACCTCCGCCCATCATTCCCATCATTCCGCCCATCGCACCGCCGCCCTGGCCCGAGCGGCGTTGGCCGAGGGCGTCAATCTCGTCGATGAAGACGACGCAGCCGCCCCACACCTTGGCTCGCTTGCGAGCCGCGCGCACCATCAGGTACACGCTCAGCGCGTCGATGCCGAGGAACATGCCGGCGAACGAGCCGCCGTTGGCGATATAGATCGGAACGTTCAATGAAGACGCAATCGCCTTGGCCAGCATCGTCTTGCCGGTGCCGGGGGGGCCGACCATCAGGACGCCCCGCTCGCGCTTGCCGCCCGCCTTGACAAACATCCGGCCGTGTTCGATGAGGTCGAGGATGCGGCGCATCTCTTTGACCGCGGCCTTCTGCCCGCGCACGTCCTCGATGCTGACCCCGAAGTTGGCGTCGTCGGGGTTGATGATCGTCTTGCCGATGCGCGTGTAGATGTAGAAGGGGCCGAAGAACAAGAGGAAGTTCGCGCCCAGCAAGAAGAACAGATAGATGAGCTGCGTGAAGACCTGGGCAAGCAGAGCGGGCAGCGTCGCGATCGCGTCCTCAGGCGCCAGCCCGAAGATGTAGTACATGGCCACGAAGTAGATGGCCGGGATCGCACCCACGAAGAGGGCACGGCGCCAGAAAATCGCGCGGTTGGTTTCGACGGTGCGCTTACTCGTGTCCGCCTCGGGCGTCATGCGCTCGCGGACGATCAACGAGCGGCGCACGATGCTCAAGATGCCGCGGGCAAGCAGCATCGCCAACACCGCGTAGGCGAGTGACCAGCCGATGCCGAGCTGCAGCGCGATCAACCCGAAGGCAAACGCCGAGGCGCCGACGAAGAAAGTGAAGATCCAGAAGATGATCACGGCCGCGTCAGCTCCTTATGGGCGCCGGGATTCCGAACGGCGAGAAACACCACGATAGCGAGACCGAGCGCGATTAGCACGTCTCCGATGCTGTACGCCTCCGGCAGGGGCCCCAGCTTGATCCAATCGCCCAGAAGGTTGAGGTGCGTCGCACTGCTCATGACGGTGTACTGTCCGAGGTTTCCTCGCTGGATCAGCGAACCCGCGAGTTCCGGGGCAACCGGCATGTGGGCTCCGTTGAACAGGATCACCAGCAGGTTCAAGGACGCGCCCACCGCGATCAGCCAGATGCCGCGGACGCGATCGAAATGCCAGACCGTCCACGCGATGATCGCCGCAAGCGCAACCAGATATAGGTATTGCGCGCCTGCGATCGCGTTCAGCGGTGTCAGCAGAACCGCCTCGCGAACCACGATCACAGCCACGATCACCCATGGCCAGCGGAACTTGAGCCCGGCGAGGTTGGTGAGGTTTCCGCCGGTGAGCAGACCGAACACCAGACCGAGGACGATCGCGGAGACCCAGAGCATGGCGGGTCGCTACTCGGCGGCGAGTCGAGAGGCCGCCCCCGCGAGCACCTTCACGCCGACAGGCAGCGCGCTCTCGTCGATGCGAAATCCCGGCGAGTGGTGCGCAGGCGGAGTGTCGCCCTCCGGCCGCGCGCCGAGCATGAAGTAGCAACCGGGAATTCGGGTCAGAAACTCGGCGAAGTCATCGCTCACGGTCAACGGACGGCCGAGCACGGTCGCCTTATCGCCGATCAGCTCCTCACCGACCTCGAGGACTTTGCGCGTCACGTTCGGCTCGTTCATCAGCGGTACTGTGCCGTGCACGAGGTCGACGTTCGTGTTCACCTCGAACTCGGTCTCGGTCTCGTGCAGCAGGTCGTGGAGGCGATCCAGCGCCTGCTCGCGGAGCGAGGAGTCGAACGTGCGCAGGCTGCCCTGGACCAGGACGCCGCGCGGGATTATGTTCCACGCGCCATCGCTGCTGATATTGCCGACCGTCGTATGGCACTGCACGCCCTCGTGCTCGAGTCCTTCGACGACCGTGTGCAGTCGCTCGACGAAGAAAGCCTGGGCGGCCAGCACGTTGCCGCGGCGGCCCATCATTCCGCCGTGACCGCCGGGTCCGGAGAACTTCACGTCGAACGCGTCGGAGCCGGCCCACAGAAGCCCGGGCCTCGTCACGACCGTTCCAGGCTGCATGAAGCTGACGATGTGCAATCCGACGACGACGTCCGGCCGCTGCTGCTCCAGCAGGCCGCGCGCGATCATCGCTTTGGCGCCTTCGACGATCTCCTCGGCCGGTTGAAAAACAAAAAGGTATTTGCCGTTGACGTCCCAGATCCGGTCGATCAGGGTCCTGGCGACGCCGAGCATGATCGCCATGTGGGCGTCATGGCCGCACGCGTGCATCCGCCCGTCGGTGCGTGAGTGAAAGTCGACACCCGACTCTTCGTGGATGGGCAGCGCGTCGATGTCCGCGCGAAGCATGACCGTCTTGCCCGGGCGGCCGGTGTCCAGCAACGCGACCGCGCCCGTCTCGGTCGGACAGGTCTCCAGATCGAGTCCGAGCTCGCGCAGCCTTTCCTTCAAATAGAGCGTCGTCTCGTGCTCGCTGAAGCTGATTTCGGGGTGCTTGTGAAAATGCCGGCGCAGGTCGACCACGTCATCGAGCACGGATTTGCTCGGCAGAGGCGTCGTCGCGTGTTCGTCAGGCATGGACGGCCACCAGGCTGTACCCGCGTGCGGAGGCATGGACGAACGTAGCGCCGAGACCGGGCTCGAGCTCGTCCAGCCGGCGCCGCAAGGTCAGCAACGCTGAGTGCACGGTCGAATGGGCGGCGTTGTTGCGAAACAGACCGGCCTGGATCAGGTCCCGCGCCGTCGCCGGCTTGGAACCCTGGGCGAGGAACAGCACGAGCGCGGCCTGCTGCTGCGTGAGGCGAGCTTCCCGCTCGCCCAGCCGCACTGTGCGCCGTGTCGGATCGAACTCCAGCCTGCCGAAACGGTAGCTCCCGGGCCGGCCTGTTCCCCGCTCGACGAGCCGGGCCGCCAGGTCGGAGTAGATGTGGGCCATGGGCACGTTGCCCTTGACGAAGTACGAGCTCGCGCCGAGCTCGTAGGCGCGTCGGATGGACGCGGAGTTGACCTGGGCCGCGGACAGCACGATCACTGGAAGGCCGGGATGGTGCTCGCGGATCCAGGTCAGGAGCTCGAAGCCCGAGTCCTCTCGCTCGTCCAGGACGAGGTCGAGCAGCACCGCTGCCACGCGCTCGTGCTCGAGGAGCTCTTGCGCCTCGGAGACGGAGGCGGCAACCGAAGGCCGGTAACCGAGATCGTGTAGGTCGATCCGCAGTTGCTGGAGCATTGCCGCCTCGTCCTCGACGACTAGGACAGACGAACCCAGGACATCGGCCGGCCGGTACACTTCCAGGCCGGGCGGCAGCGGCGGTAGACGCACCTCGCGCCTGACAGCGTTGTGGATTTCACGGGTCCGGCTTCGATTTTCCAAGGCCACCCCTACATTATTTTTTACGAAGATTGACTACAGTAAAATGCCCAAGTACGACTGGGGCACCGCATACTTTGTGCCGGGCCTGACGTAATTGGAAAAACAAAGGGGTAAATTGGGGATGACGTGGAGATTCAAGGTCCAGAGCGTGGTATTCGCGACTGTCGCGCTGGGTGCGTTGGCGGCCGCCTCCGGAGCGGGCTGGACAGACATCTGGGCGGCCTTCTCGTCCTTCGGCTGGTAAGCAACTAATCAGAGTCCCGGCGCTCCCTCGAGCGCCGGATCGCGACCGGCAGCAGAGCGTAGAGATCTGCCCGGTCGACGGCTTTGCTCATGTATCCGACCACATCCGGATCATCGGTCCCCGAGGGGAAGACCGGGTAGGCGGTGTAGAAGATCACCGGCACCTTCTGACCCCGCACGCGCAGCTCGGTCAACAAGCCCCAACCGTCCATCGGTTCAGGAAGCATCAGGTCGATGATCGCCACCTCCGGTTTATCCGCCTGGGCGCGGACCAGAGCCTGGTCGGCGTCCTCGGCCATCGACACTTTGTAGCCAAGCATCTTGAGGTCGGTCTCGAGGATGACCCGCCACGCACGCTCGTCGTCCACCACGAGCACGGTGGACCCGCGAAGGTCTTCTGGGGTAGGCGGGATCGGTTTCGGCGGTGTGAACGGCATGGCGCCTAGGGTTCCTCGCCTTCGCTCAGGCCGCTCAGGTCGCGCGTACGCTTGGGAATTCCGAAGCGGCCCACTCTTGGCGCAGTATATCCGTGGCAATGGCCACCTCCGCCCGACGTAACAAAAGCCCGCATCGCTCGCCCAGCGTGGTGACGCGCCCTGTCGCGCGCCCCAAATCGACGCCCATGGCGCAAGCCAACGGCAAAACCGGGCCATCGGTCAGCGCACTCGTCCACGAGCTCGGGACATGCGTCACCGAAGCCGACCTCCTGCAGGTGCTTTACCGCGGTCTCCAGGGCAAATTCGGCTACGACGCCATCAACCTGCAGGTGCTCGAGCGAGAGGGCTGGTACCACTCGCAGCCGATCGACTCCGGCGTGCTGCAGGACGTGCGCCGCCGGCCGGTCCGCGAGTCCTCGTACGCGCGCCAGTTCGCCAATCCGAAAACTACGGTGCTGCCCATCGAGTCAACCCGGCAGGAGTTTGGCAAAGGACCCGGCGGCAGCGTGCGCAGCAAGATGGCGATCTGGGTCCCGGTCACGCACCAGGGCGAGCTGATCGGCAGCGTCATCTACCACACGTATCGAAAGCGGCGAGTCCCGCCCGCCGAGCAGGAGTTCCTCGAGGACGTCCACCTGCGGTTGGGCGTCCTCCTCGCGAACGCCTCCCTCAACGAGCTGACCAGGAACCAGGCGCGCCGCCTGCAGGCGCTCAACGGAATCGCGCGCGCGATGACCTCGACGCTCGATGAGACCACCGTTCTGACCGGTCTCTACGGCACGTTGCGCGAGCTCTTGCCGGTGGACTCACTCGAGATGGTGACCCTGCCGGAGGACAACGACCGCGCGCGTTACCTCCGTATCGCGGGCGACGAGGCTCCGGCCTCACGCTGGCTGCCGGCGCGCTCTCAGCTTGCCGCCACAGCCCGCACCGTCGTTGCAGGCAACAAACCGGCGATCGCCCACGACCCGCACTCGTCGCTGTGGGTCCCGCTCAAAGAAGGCGGTATCGCGCGGGGTGCCCTGGGCATCAGGTGCTCGCGCCCGTACGCCTACGAAGATTCGACCGCCGCGTTTCTCGAGCTCGTATGCGACGAGGTGGCTCTCGCCCTTCGCAACGCGCGCAGCTACGAGGCGATCGAGGACCAGCGCCGCCGCCTGGAGGTCGTCAACTCGGTCGGACGCCGGCTTGCGTCCAGCCTCGACCGCTGGTCGATCATGCGCACCCTCCGCGAGGAGCTCTCGGCCAACCTGACGTTCGACGGATTCATCCTCGCCGCGATCACGCAGACCGCGGAAGGTCCGGTGGCCGAGGGCTACCAGTACGTCGGTGGGGTGGAGGAGGTCGTGCCGCCCGTCGCGCTGGCTGTCACAGGCCCCTCGCGCGAGGCCTACGAGTCGGGGAAGCCGGTCCTCGTGCGCAAGTCGCCATGGGCGCGGACACTTGAAGGCAAGGAGCTCGAGCGCGAGGTGTGGACGGTTGCCCAGGGCGCGGCCGTCTTCGTCTCCGGGCCACCCTCCGACAACCGCCGTGTTTCCAGGTCGTTCGTCTGGGTGCCCGTCCTCAGCGGCGACCGGATCACGGCCATGCTGTCCCTGCAGTCCTACACCGAGGACGCGTTCGACGACTGGCACGTCAAGCTCCTGCAGGACGTCGCGGCGCATGTCAGCCTCGCCCTCGCCAACGCCGACCACTTCGCGCAGGCGCAGACGGAGCGCGCCAGGCTCGAGGCGCTGCACCTGCTCGAGATGGGCGTTGCCAGCGCGGCCGACGAACGTCAGCTGGCGGAAGCGGTGTTCGCGGTGGTCGGTGACTACCTCGGGGCAACGCATATGGTGCTCGGGTATGTCGACGTGGCCGGCCTTGTGGCGGGATTCGCAGCAGCGCATGGCGAGCCATCGACACCGATCGGACCGGTCGCCATCGAGAATGCGCCCTTCTTCCGGCGCATGATCGAGGGTGGAACAGACGTCGTGGAGGCTGTGGCGCATGAGCCCGCAGACCTCGGTGGTCCAATCGGCAGCTACCTGTTCTCGCGCTCGCCCAGCCACGTGGCTTGGGCGCCCATCACCCAGAACGATCGCGTCGTCGCGGGCCTGGCGGTCATGAGGAACGACGGCGCCAAGTTCCAGGCCACACATCTCAAGCTGCTCGAGTCCGCTATGCCGGTGGTCGGGATCGCGCTGCGCACGATGCGCCTCCATCACGCGAATGAGCTCGCCCTTGCACAGTCGGTCCGCATCCAGGAGCTCGCCGCGCTCGCTGGGCACGAGTTGATGAGCGTTGTGGCGAACATCGCAGACCAGGCCCGGACGATGCTCGAATGCGCCGGCGCAGTGTGCTGGGCCTTCGACACCGAGGGTCGTGTGACCGCGACGCGCGGCAGCGGTGACGCCGCGGCCGAAGAGGTTCTGGCCTGGGCAGGGCTCAACGCGGACGACCGCGTGGCACCCGCCGGGATCGTCAGCGGCACCGCGCATGACTACGCGTGGAACATGGTTCCCCTCTGGTACGGCGACCGCCTCGTCGGTGCAATCGGTGCGGTCCATGCCTCGACCCTCGTGCCGGAGCCGAGCGCGGCGGCGCTGGACTTCGCGCGCCATGCCGCGGTCGCGATCGAAAACGCCCGCCTGGTGGCGGAGACGCGAGGCCGCATCCGCACGCTCGAGGCCGTCGCGGCGTTCGCTGAGCTCACCCCGACCGAACCTGACCGCGCGCGCGCAGAGATGGGCCGCCTGGTCAACCGCGCCCTGGCCGGGTCGCAGGGCGAGCTGTGGTTGCTCGAGGATGGCGAGCTTGTGCGCCGCTCCGACAACGGCGACGCCTTGCCCAGGGTGCCGGTCACCGACAGCGCGCAGCTGCTCCGCGCTCTGACGTCGGCTGCCGGCGCGCGCCGCCTCCGTGCGCTTCTCGACCTGCTCGGTGCTACGCCTGATGCCTTCGCGATCCCGATCCAGGTGGAAGGCCGGCTCGCGGGTCTTCTCGTCGCGAGAATCACCTCAGGCGGCGCCGAGACGCGAAGGCTCGCCGCGGTGCTGGCCGGCCAGGCGGCGGTGCTGCTGGGCCAGCTCGAGCTGGTGGACGCCCTCGACCGCGAGCGCCGGATGATGAACGCGATCCTGCGCCACTCGCCAGTCGGCGTGATGCTCGAGGACGCGGCCGGGCGGATCGTTTACGCGAACCCCGAGATCGAGGCGATCTACAGCCTCCAGGCATCCGAGATGCCAGGACGCAAACCGGACGAGGTGTACGCCGCGGCAGGCGCGATCCCGGGCGAGGACGGCGAGGCAGACGGCACGATCGAGCTGCGGATGCGCGATCCGGACCGCACGGTGCACGTGCGCCGGGTGGTGATCCCCGGTCTCGAAGGTGAGCCGGCCGGCGTGCTCACCCTGCACGAGGACGTGACCGTGCAGCGCCAGGCCCTCGAAGCCAAGGATTTGATGCTGCGGGCGATCGGCCACGAGGTGCGGAGCCCGGCGGCCGCGATGAAGAACACGCTGGCCGGGATCATGCAGTGGGACGAAACGATCGACACGCTGGGGCGGAGGACGCTCCTCCAGGAAGCGTACGAATCATCGGACCGGTTGCTGAGCCTGGTCGAGAGCCAGCTGATCATCGCCAAGCTGGAGACCCGGCATTTCGAGCCGACCCCGGGGCCGGTGGACCTCGCGTCCGCCCTGCCAGGTGTGATCGCGGTCCTGAATCACCGCTACGCCGAGCGGACCGAGGCCGTCCAGGTCAACATCCCCGACAACCTACCGCCCGCGTTCTGCGAGCCGGCCCACCTCGCGCAGGTCCTCACCAACCTGATCGGCAATGCCCTTGAGTACACGAGCAGCTCTGTCCAGGTCGAGGCTCGCCAGGTCCAGCGCGGCTGGCTCGAGGTGACGGTCGCCGACAACGGACAGGGACTGCCGGCTGGCACGCTCGACACAGTGTTCGAGAAGACCGGTCCGGCGGGCCGCAGCCGCTCCCAGGGCGGGCTTGGCCTGGGACTGTATCTCTGCAGGTTGGTGGTCGAGCGCTCGTTCGGCGGACGGATCTGGGTCGCCGCAAGCGACAAGCGCGGCACCACCTTCCGCTTCACCGTCCCCGCGCGGATCCGCACCTAAAAAGACACGGATGGGCCGCCAGCCGAGCCCTCCGGCCGCGTTAGAGACTTCTATGAGCGCCGTTGCGCCGATGTGGGTCCGGGTCGGCGGCGGCCTGGAGTCCGTCCCCGATCACCAGCGGCACGGCCCTGCCGACCAGCAGTTCCCGCCCCCCGGGGGGCCGTGGGAGGCCCTCTTGCTAAACGGTCGCCTTGTCGGCTGGGCGGAGCACGGAGGGCTGCGGGTGGCCAGGCAGTCCGCGGAGCTTGGTGAGCGGTTCGCGCAGGAGCATCGCGACTACCTGCTGGGACGGCTGGGCCACAAGCTCCGTTCGTCGGTGCTTGCGCTCCAGGAGTCAGCGAGACAGGCGGCGTTCGGCCGTCCGGACATGCTCGAAGGTTTGTTTGAGCAGGCGCAGGAGGTGGGGCGGCGTGCGGCCGGGCTGGAGGCGGCCGCGGTCGAGCCGAAGGACGGGGCTCGCGGCGTTGTCCTCGGCGCGGTTCTCAATCTCTCCCTTCCGACCGCCACGCGCAACGTGCCGGCCGACGCGTCCGTCCTCGGCTCTGAGACGCTCCTCGTCGAGGCCTTCAGCCACGCGCGTGACTGGTTGCTGGGAGACTCGCTCAGCGTGACCGCGCAGCCCCTTGGAGCGTGGTGGAAAGTCAGCCTGACCAGCGTGGGCGAGCGCAAACCGCTCCCGGTTCCCGAGCTGGGCGAGCCGCTCGTGCGCCTGATCGTCGACACGCAGCTGGACGGGTGGCTCGACACGAGCCGCACCGACGGCGCCGACCTGTTCCTGCCCGCCTACCGCCCGCGTTAGGAGTGGCTCAGGTTTCGCGCATGGTCGCCCCCAACCCGGGGCCGTACACCGGGCCGGGCACCAACACGTGGATCGTGGACGCGGGCCCAGTCGTCGCCGTGATCGACCCCGGCCCAGACGACGACCGTCACCTCGCGGCGCTCAACAAGCGCCTCGCCCAGCGCACGGTGGGCGTCGTCCTCGTCACCCACTCGCACCCCGACCATCTGCCTCTCGCGGACCGATTTGCCACGCAGCATGGGGCGACCGTGCGCCGATACCCCGACCTTCACGACGGCGACATCGTGCGGGTCGGCAACCTCAACATCACCGCGCTCTATACGCCGGGGCACAGCGCCGATCACCTCGCGTTTTTGCTGGCGCTGGATGGCGCCCTGTTCACCGGCGATTTGATCCTCGGCCAGGGCAGCTCGATGGTCACCTACCCGGAGGGCGATGTCGCCGCGTACCTGCGATCACTGGAACGGTTGGCTGCGCTCCAGCCGCGGATACTTTTTCCTGGGCATTGGGATCCGGTGCCCGACGCGATGGCGAAGATCGAGGAGTACCGCAAGCATCGCCTGGAACGCGAGGCGCAGGTGCTCGCGGAGGTCCAGCGCGGAGGCGGCACCGCCTTCGAGCTGACGCGCCGCGTGTACGGCCAGCTCGACGAGAAGTTGATGTTCGCGGCCGAGATGACGATGCGTGCGCACCTGAAGAAGCTGGTCGACGACCGCGCGGTGCGCGAACGCGGTGACTTCTACGAACCGTCGGTAACCTAGGCGCGGTCATGGATCCGAAGCCGCCGATTCTGTCGCTGTCCGCCACCGAGCTCGAAAAGTGGCTCGCGGACCACGACGCCCCCGAGTACCGCCGCAAGCAGGTCTGGACCTGGCTGGCGCGCGGCGCGTCCAGCTTCGGCGCGATGCGCGATGTGCCCAAGGCCTTGCGCGACGAGCTCGATCGAGAGTTCCGCATCACCTCGCTGCATCCCATCGCGGTCTCGCAAGCCGACAACGGACTCACCACGAAGACTCTTTTCGAGCTCGACGGTGGCCACTCGGTCGAGGCGGTCGTGATGCGCTACTCCGACCGCTCCACGCTTTGCATCTCGTCGCAGGCGGGCTGCCCGATCGGGTGCCCGTTCTGCGCCACGGGGAAATTCCCATTCGGTCGCAACCTGAACGCGCACGAGATCGTCGAGCAGGCGGTCGACGCCGTGCGACTGCTGGCGGTGGAGGGCCGGCGCCTCTCGCACGTCGTCTTCATGGGCATGGGCGAGCCGATGGCGAACTACCGTGCGGTCGTCGAATCGGTGCGCCGGCTCAGCGATCCGGACCTCCTCGCGATCAGCCCGCGGAGGATTGTTGTCTCGACGAGCGGTCTCATTCCTCGCATCGAGCAGCTGGGGAGCGAAAACATTCCCGTAACGCTCGCCATCTCGCTGCACGCGGCCCGCGACGAGTTGCGTGACGTGCTCGTGCCGATCAACCGCAAGTACCCGGTGCGCGAGCTGGTCGACGCGGCCCAGGGTTACGCGGACAAGACCGGCCGGCGGGTCAGCTACGAGTGGGTGATGCTCGCCGGCGTCAACGACACCGAGCGCGATGCCAAGGAGCTTGGTGTTTTGCTCAAACGAAAGCTGGCGCACGTCAACCTCATCCCGTTCAACCCGGTCGAGGACACGCCGTACCGTGCGCCGGACCGCGCTTCGATCCGATCGTTCAAAGCGTTGGTCGAGGCGCAGAGCCTCAACGTGACCGTGCGCGACACGCGCGGACGCGAGGCGGACGCCGCCTGCGGGCAGCTCCACGAACGCGTGATGCGAAACAAGCTCGTACCGGTTTCCTGACGCATGCTTTTCGCCGGGACGTCCGGCTTCAGCTACCCGACATGGAAGGGCAAGTTCTATCCCGCGACGCTCGCCGGCTCGAAGATGCTGGGCTTCTACGGCGAGCGGCTCAACGGCGTCGAGCTGAATGGAAGCTTCTACCGCACCCCGCCTGAATCGACGCTGCTCAACTGGGCCGTGCAGACACCACCCGGATTCCGCTTCTGCATGAAAGCGAACCGCGGACTCACGTACTCAGCCGAGGCGTTCGACAAGGTCGGCCTGGCGCGCATCTTCACCGAACGCATCGCGATCCTCGGCGACCGGCTGGGGCCGGTCCTGCTGCAGTTCCCGCCCACCCGGCAAAGGAACGTCGGATTGCTCGACTCTCTGCTCGGGGCGCTCGGCCGGCCGGCGGCCGCCGAGTTCCGGCACGAATCCTGGTTCGACGAAGAGACCTACGGCGTCATCCGGCAACACGGCGGGGCGCTGGTCGTGACCGACGAGGCAAAGTGGCCACGCGCACCGCTTGTCGACCTCGGGTCGCTGGCGTACTTCCGCCTACGCCGCGGATATACGACTGCGTCGTTGCGCCCGTGGATCGAAGATATCAAGGCCGCGGTCGCGACCCACGACGAGGTCCACGTCTACTTCAAACAC
This sequence comes from Chloroflexota bacterium, assembly GCA_005882115.1. Taxonomy (GTDB): domain Bacteria; phylum Chloroflexota; class Dormibacteria; order Dormibacterales; family Dormibacteraceae; genus 40CM-4-65-16. Next base: position 63,777 of record VBEG01000024.1, on the reverse strand, counting down.
GACTCGGGGTCGCCGGCGCTTGCGCGGCGCCTGCTCGGGCAAGCCGGAAAAGAACGGGTATCGCGATGATCGCGATGACGACCATCAGCGCGGACGCAAGCTGGGCCTGCCGCAGGCTGAGGAACACGGCGGGGTCGGTGCGCAGGTAGCTGAGAAAGAAGCGACCCGCCGCGTAGACGCCGAGATAGATCAAACCCAGGACGCCGCTCGGCAGTCGCGCTTTCAGCCGCTGGTGGAAGGGAAGCAGCGCGCCAAGGACGAGAAGGCACAGCACCATCTCGTACGCGACCTCTGGGTGGACGACCTTGCCGGGCTCGCCGAGGGTGTTCTGGTTGACGTACTCGACGCCCCAGGGAAGATTGGTCGGCGAGCCGTGGTGCTCGCCGTTCACGACGTCCCCGATGCGGCCGATCGCGAGCCCGATCATCGCGCCGGGGCCGCCGGCGTCGATGATCTTCCAGAACGAGAACTTCGACCGGCGCGCCCAGATGTAGGCGCCCACCATTGCCCCGAAGAGCCCGCCCCACTGGCTGATGCCGCCCTCGGTGAGAGCGAACATGCGCAGCAGGTTGCCCGAGAAGATTCGGAAGTTCTCCCACACGTATAGAAGACGCGCGCCGATCAAGCCGACCACGACCATCCAGGCGAGGCCGTCGCCCGTCCCGCGCAGGTTGGGTACGTCCTTATCGAGCAGCCAAAAGCCGAGGCGCGCCGCCGCGAGGATGCCGAGGACCGAGAACACGCCATGCCACGTGATGAGGAAAGGCCCGATGCGGGCGAGATTGGGGTCGAGGTCGATGATGATGGTGAGCAGCATCAGTCCCGCGCATTGATCGCGCGCTGCAGACGGAACAGCGCGACGTCCTTCGGCAGCAGGGCGATCGTGAAGTGGATCGGCAATGAGACCCTCTTGCCGGTGAGGATGTCTCGCAACGGGTTGTAGAACTTGCCCTTGCCGACGCCGGACTCGGCGACGGCTTTTTCGAGCGCGGCTTCGATCGGCTCGGGCTCCCACTCCACGTGTTGCACGGCTTCGATCGCCATCCCCACGCGTGGTGCGACTTCTCCGTCGATCGCAGGGGGATGCGGGTCCGTCCACAAGTAGTCGAGATAGTCGACCGCCTGCGCAAGCTTGTGCAGCCGCGTCTTCAGCGCGGGCACCGCGCGTTGGAGTGTCGATTCGTCGACCTGGGGCACGAACGGCTTGATCCTCCGCGCGAGCTCTTCATCGGAAAGGGCGCGGATGTACTCGCCGTTGATCCAGTTGAGCTTCTCCCAGTCGAAACGCGCGCCCGCATGCTGGACGCGCTCGAAAGTGAAGGCACCGACGAGCTGCTCGATCGTGAAGATCTCCTGCTCGGTGCCGGGGTTCCAACCCAGCAGCGCGAGATAGTTGATCAGAGCTTCTGGCATATACCCCTGCTCGCGAAAGAGAGCGAGGTTGCTCTCGGGGTGCTTGCGCTTGGACAGCTTGGAGCCGTCCTGGGCAAGGATCAGCGGCATGTGCGCATACGCCTCGGGCCGCTCGTAGCCCAGCGCGTCGATCAGCATCAGCTGATATGGCGTGTTGGAGAGGTGCTCCTCGCCGCGGATCACATGCGTCATCTTCATGAGCGCGTCATCCACTGGGCTGGCGAACTGATAGGTCGGATAGGTGTCCGATTTGATGATGATGAAGTCACCGATCAGGTCGCCGTCGAAATGCATCTCACCACGCACCATGTCGCGGAACTTGATGTCACCGCCTGGGACCTTGAAGCGCACGGCGAAGACGGTGCGACCCTCGGGCGGGTTGTTCAGGCAGCGCCGCGAGTATTTGTAGGCGCGCTTTTCGAGCTGCGCCTGCTTGCGCTCCGCCTCCAACTCTTCGGTCGTGCAGTAGCAGCGATACGCCCTACCGTCTTTGATCAGGCGCGCCGCTTCCTCACGGTACGTGTCGAGCCGCTCCGACTGGCGGTAAGGCTCGTAGGGTCCGCCCTTGTCGGGACCCTCGTCCCAATCGAGACCGAGCCAGCGCAGGCTTTCATAGATCAGCTGCTCGTACTCGGGTCGGTTGCGCTCCATATCGGTGTCGTCGATGCGGAGGGTGAAGGTGCCACCGCGCTGGCGCGCGAACAGCACGTTGTAGAGAGCGGTGCTCGCGGTGCCGAGATGCGCGAAACCCGTCGGGCTCGGCGCGATCCTCACTCGAACGGGGTCGGACACCGCCATATCCTACGAAGTGTCTTGCGACGGAGAATCGAAGCAGAAGATGCAAGAAGGCTCCGGCCCAAGACACTCAGTGCCCAGTCCCGGATTGCTGGCGCTCGTTGGCGGCGACGAGTTCAAGCCGGGCAACGAAGAGCAGGACCGGATGCTCGTCGCGGCGGCCAGAAAAGGCCCTGCCTACGTCGTGCCGACGGCGGCGGCCAGGCAGGGGCCGGAGCAGGCAGTCGAACACGCGACCGGCTGGTTCCGCTCGCTCGGCCTCGCGCTAGAGGAGCTGCCGGTCCTCAAGCCGGCCGACGCCAACTCGAAAGAGCTTGCCGCGCTAGCCCGCGGCGGAGGATTTTTCTACCTGGTCGGCGGAGACCCCGGCCTCGTCGCTCGGGTGCTGCGCGACTCGCGTGTCTGGACGGCCATCTTCGAAGCGTGGCGGGACGGCGCGTCGCTCGCGGGATCGTCAGCGGGCGCGATGGCCTTGTGCAGCCACACGCTCATCCGGGCCAGCTGGCCGAACCGCTTCCACAGGCGTCCGAGCGAGGCCCTGGGCGTCATCCCCAACACGGCGGTGCTTCCACACTTCGACACGTTCGGCCACCGGTGGATCGAGTCGGCGCGGCGTGAGCTCCCGCAGGTGACGCTGTTGGGTGTCGACGAGCGCAGCGCTGCGGTGTGGTCTGGCGGGGAATGGCGCGCAGCTGGCCCAGGCGTGGTCACGCTCATCGCAAAGTCGGCCACGGCGAGCTTCCAGAGCGGGGCGAAAATCGCCGGGCTCGCCAGCCCCGTCCGTATGCTTCCGGCTCAGTGAGCCCCACCCCCGCTTCGCGGGACCTGCCCATGTATGGGGAGGAAACGAGTGCAGCCCCGAAGAAAATTCATTCCGGTTTTGTCGACCTCGGGGCGCTGCGCGTCCATCACATGCACGGCGGGAGGGGCACGCCGGTCGTTTTCATCCACGGTCTGGGGTCGTCCGGCTACATGGAGTGGCGCTACAACCTGGAGCCGTTCGCGACGAGGCACCGCGTACTGGCTCCCGACCTGCCTGGCTACGGCCGCACCGACAAGCCGCGCGTCCGCTACACGATCCCGTACTTCGCGCGTTTCGTGCGGCGCTACATGCACGACTGCGGTCTCCGCTCCGCGGCCGTCATCGGCGCCTCGCTGGGTGGGCGCATCGCGCTCGAGCTCGCGCTCGAGGAGCCAAAGCTTGTCCGCAAGCTCGTCCTCGTCAACACGCTCGGCCTCGGACGGCCCCAGGTCCGTATAGCGCAGATGGCCTACGGCCTGGTCACCATCCCGCGTGTCGGCGAAGCCGTGATGGGATTTGCGCGCGACGCGCTTTCGTGGGCCCCTCGGACGATTATCCGCCGCGTCGCGGCACGCTACTCGGGCGCCAGCGCCGACCTGAGCCGCACCATGGACGACGCCTACCTGGACGACCTGCGCGAGATGTACGCCACCGATGGATTTCACAACGCCTACCTATCGACGGTGCGGGCGCTCGTCAACCCCCGTGCGCTCTTGGGCGGTCACCACGACGTGACGCGGCGATTGAACGAGCTCAAGATCCCGGTCCAGCTGATCTGGGGCGCCGACGATCCGCTGTTTCCGCTGGCGCATGCCGAACGCGCGCACACGTTGATCGAGCGTTCTCAGCTCGCCGTGATCGACGGCGCGGGTCACACGCCGCAAGCCGAGCGACCGGAGGAATTCAACCGCGTCCTCCACCGATTCCTCGACGGCTAGTCCTCCGGACCAGGTCCGCTACAGGAGTCCCGAGTATCGGGACCTCGTCGCGGGGCCGCTCGACCCCCTTGTTCACCCGACGCCGATGGAGCCGGCGCGCTTCTACCTTTTGATCCGGCGGCTCGCCCGCTGGGTCGTGACCCATCTCTTCCGGGTCACCGTGACCGGTCTCGAGAACATCCCGACGCCCCCGTACATCATCGCGGCCAACCATCAGGCGTGGTTCGACCCCGCGTTCATCATTCCTTTCTTTCCGGAGCGGCCGTTGATCTACACGATGGCCAAGCGCGAAACTGTGTTCAACCGGGCATGGAAGCGCAGGCTTCTGCCCCTGATCGGGGTCTTCCCCATCTCACCCAACAAGGGCGAGCTCGATGAGCATGGCCTGCGCACCGTGTACCAGGTGCTCGAGCGTAACGGCGTGATGCTGATCTTTCCGGAAGGGCGCTACTCGCGGGGCAGGGCGCTGCGCCCGCTCAAAAACGGCATCGGCTACTTCGCGCTGCAGGCCGGCGTCCCGATCTGCCCGGTCGCCGTGCGCGGCACCGACCGGCTTTGGCCTTTCAAGCCAATCGACGTTTCCATCGGAACCCCGGTCATGCCGGATCTCCCGGCGTGGTGGGAGCTGAGCCGCCGGGTGACCAGCGTGGTCGACAGAGTCCGCAACTCCATCACGATCGCCCTTAACAGGCGCCGCGCCTAGAATCTGGCAGTTTTGCACCTGGTCATCGGCGCGGGGGAGTTTCTGGGGCGGCACATCTCGCGCGCGCTTTCCGCCGACGTCCCGGTCATCGAGCTCGACTCGGACGCGGACGACGAGACGCTGGCCGACGCGATCGTCGGCGTCGAGATCGTCGTGTTGTGCGCTCAGACGGCAGCACCAAGCCACCGCGTCCGTTACCGCAGGAAGCCGCCGCATCTGTTGCAGCGCGTGGTCGCCGCGTCGCGTCGCGCGCGCGTCCGCAGGATCGTCCACGTCTCGACCGCCGACGTCTACGGATCCAGCCACTTCACGCGCATCACGGAAAAGTCGGAGCTCAAGGCGACGTATGCGTACGAGAAGGTGAAGCTGTTCGAAGAGGAGTGGCTGCTCGACGCGGCCGGCGACGACCTCGAGGCCGTCGTCATCAGGCCGGCGCGGGTCTTCGGCGAGGGCGAGGAGTGGATCCTGCCGCGTCTGATGGCGGCGGCGGTCCACGGTCGCGTGTGGCTTCCGGGCGGGGGCAGGGCAAAGCAGACCTTCGTCTACGGGGAGGACGTGGGGCGAGCGTGTCTTGCGGCGTCGGACCGCGGCCGGCCCGGGCACCGTTACCTCATCGGCGGTTTCGACTCCACGTGGCGCGACCTTGTCTCGTCAGCGGCGCGCGCGGTCGGCTTCGCGGCGGAGGTTTCGTCGCTGCCCTACGACATCGCCTACCTCAGGGCGCTCGCGGCCGAGACGGTGACGCCGAGCGGCGGCGCCCTCTGGCCTGGCATCTACGCCGTCGACGTGCTCGGCAAATCGCGCTACTACGACGACTCGCACTCCAGGCGCGAGCTGACGTGGTCTCCGTCGGTCGGGAGCTTCGAGCAGGAGATGCCCGCCATGGCGCCGTGGCTGTCGCGGCTGCCCGAGGTCGCCGCTGTCCTGGCCGAGCCCGCCGAGGCTGCTGGAGCTACTTCACCGCAAGGCAGGTGATCGTCTTGAAGACGCCGTCGATCTTCTGGATCTTGTCGACGATCAGCGAGCCGATCGAGTTGACGTCGGGGGCTTCGCACACCGCGATCACGTCGTACTCGCCCGTGATGGCGTCGGCGGCGGAGATGCCCGACACGCCTTCCATCTTCTTGGCCACCTCAAGTGCCCGCCCGGGTGACGCGTTGATGAGTACGTACGCCTTCATCGCCTAACCCCCACTGTTCTCCTGGACGGAACCGGATCAGACTACTCGGCTTGCGACGATTTTTTCGGCCGGCGTTTGTCGGCCAGGTGCTGGGCCAGCTTCTTCAGCCCGGGGTTGACCGCCACGACCTTCGGCCCTCGGACCTTCTTGTCGCGCGCCTTGTTGCGGGCACTTTCCCGCGGCGCCACGCGGTCGAGCTCGTCGCCCACGAGCTAGAAGGTTGCCGGGACGATCGCGCGCTTGTGGATGCCCGAGCCCAGCAGCGTGTCACCCTCGCGACACTCGACCTCGAAATAGAGCTTGTTGCCTTTGACCTCGGTCAGGCGGGAGCTGACGACGATCGCCCGCCCGGGCGCGGTCGGGGCCAGGTGCCTGACGTGGACTTCATATCCAACGGTGGTATGTCCCTCGGGTAACAGGCGTTCTACCGAGCGATGGCTGGTCAGCTCCATGAGCCCGATCATGGCCGGAGTCGCGAACGTGCCTTTGCCGCCCACGTGGTGGGTGAGAAGGTTGCCTTCGACGACGCGCTCGAGGCGTCCTTCGATGCCCGGCCGAATACCTTCGATCGTGTCCACCCTATAGATTGTCGTCAATGACGCGGGTGCGCAAGGCGATATTTCCCGCCGCGGGTCTTGGCACGCGCTTCCTGCCGGTCACCAAAGCGCAGCCGAAGGAGATGCTGCCGCTCGTCGACAAGCCGACGATCCAGTACGGCGTCGAAGAGGCAATCGCGAGCGGAATCGAGCAGGTCATCATGGTCACCGGCGGCGGCAAGCGAGCGATTGTCGACCATTTCGACCGCTCGCTCGAGCTCGAGCACTACCTGGAGCAGCGCGGCAAGAGCGACCTCCTGCGCATTCTGGCCGAGGTCGACGACCTGAGCAACCAGCTCGACATCACGTATATCCAGCAGAAGGAGCCGCTCGGCTTGGGTCATGCCGTTTGGACGGCCCGCCGCCAGGTCGAAGGTGAGGCATGCGCCGTGCTCCTGGCCGACGACGTGATCCTCGGCGGCGAGCCGTGCTTGAAGCAGCTGATCGACGCGCATCGCGCGACCGGCGCGACCGTGATCGCGGTCCGACGTTTTCCGCGGAGCGAGATCGGGCGCTACGGCGTGGTCGTCACCAGCGGGGCCAAGGGACGAATACACGAGGTCACCGATATGGTCGAAAAACCCGAGCCGGGAACAGAACCGTCCGACCTCGCCATCCTCGGCCGGTACATCCTCACCCCGGCGGTCTTCGACGAGCTCGACCGGGCCGAGCCGGGGGCCGGCAGGGAGATCCAGCTCACAGACGCCATCAAGCGGACTCTGGGCCGCCACCCAGTGGTGGCGTTCGAGTTCGAGGGCGACTACTACGACACGGGCACCGTTTCCGGGTATCTGAGGGCCAATCTGATGCTTGCGATGAAGCGGGAAGGCCTACGGGACGAGCTCGCCCCGCTGCTCCGGGAACTGCTCGAAAGCCCGGTTCGGGACGCCGCTCCCCGCGCTGCGGGCTCGCCCGGATAGACCCTCGGCGGATCTTCGGCGCCCATGCGGCCCACTCCCCCCGGAGGGGGCCCCAGTACGTCCTGCGCGGCTCGCTCACGCATGCCGGATGCGCTCGCTGCGCTGCTCGTCGCCGCGCCCTGATCTGGACCACCTGGCTCGCCGAATCTCTCGCCGAGGGCTACCGAGCGAGCCCTATAATCGTTAAGCGCTCTATGAGCCGATTCCCCGCCCGAGTGATTTACCTATGGCTGTTTCAGGACGAAGAAGATTCGACGACGACAAAGTTGTTCGGTATGAGACCGCGGAGAAGGACTTCGAGGTCGAAGTCTCGCGCACGCTCAACAAGTGGTGCGTCACCGTCTACCAGCAGCCGGACCGCCAGATCCTGGTTCAAGACTTCTTCCCGGAGCGTTGGAAGGCGCTCGCGCGGGCGCAGGACTTCATCCGACTCCTGAACCAGCGCAAGAAGAAGGAAGAGGAAGGTCTCAATTCCGACGACGACGACTTCTAGCCCTCGCTAGAATCGACCACTCGTGAACTGGGCTGTGCTGCGTCGGGAGTGGGGGGCGGTCACGTTTGTGCTCACCGTGATCGCCGGCATGATCGTCGTCCCGGTGGCGCTCTACTTCGCCAACCAGGGACCCGGTCCGGTCACCCTCCCGAACCTGAACACTTCGAGCAGCGCGCGCGCGAGCGCCGTGCACAGCCCAAGTCCTTCGCCCTCGCCGTCGCACTCGCCCTCGCCGAGCGCGTCACCGACTCCCTAGGGCTAGGAGGCCAAACCCCACAGCAATCGCTCGCCGTTCGGCCGGACGATGTCCTCCAGCGGAAGCACGAATTCGGCGATCGACTTGTTCTCCGCGCTCACCCGCATCTCGATCACATCCGACAGTCGGAGGTGGGCGATCGCCGCGCAGTCGTGGAGAAACGTGAACACCACCGGCTGCACTAGGTTGAGCACGTAGTCGGCGATGCGCGCGCCGTCGGAAACAGTTTGGCCGTCCACGCTGCGGTCACGGAAGGCGAGGATCACGACCTCGTCGCTCAACATGACCGGGTCGGTCCACGCGTACGTCGACGCCTTCGTACCGCTCAAGGTCTGCAGGATTTCGGCGAGCCGTCGCATCGGCGGTTCGGGGCCTTCGAAAAGCAGCGGCACGTCCCGAAGGGGTTCGTTGAACTGCTGCGCGCGGTACTGGGCCGTGAAGCCAAGATCTGAGAGCCCGGCAAACGGCGCCGGGACCTTGATCGACATCTCGCCAAGATGGTGCTTGCTGGGACGCATGCTGGGTCGGGCCTCTTCCATATCGTATTAACGCATGGCTGCCTGCCGGAAGTCTCCTACCAACGTATGAACGCAGCCCAAAATGAGCTCGCCATGCCGCTGACCGGAATCCGCGTCCTCGACCTGACCCGGCTGCTTCCCGGCGGGTACTGCACGCTGCTCCTCGCCGACATGGGCGCCGACGTGATCAAGGTGGAGGAGCCCGAGACCGGTGACTACATGCGTTGGACGCCCCCGCTCGTCGATGGCCAGAGCGCCCTTTTCAACGCCATCAACCGCAACAAGCGCAGCGTCACTTTGAATCTGAGGACGGATGCCGGGCGAGAGCTGTTGCTGCGCCTTGTCGAAGGAGCCGACGTTCTCGTGGAGGGTAACCGCCCCGGTGTCATGGAGCGGCTTGGCATCGGGTGGGACGTGCTCCACGCGAGAAACCCGCGCGTGGTCATGTGCTCGATCACCGGTTACGGTCAGGACGGACCGTTCGCATCGCGCGCGGGTCACGACCTGAATTACATGGCGACCGCGGGCGGGCTCGGCCTCAACGGAGAACTCGAAGGCCCTCCGATTCCGCTCGCCGTCCAGGTCGCCGACATCGGCGGCGGCGGGCTCCAACCGGCGGTGGCAATCCTCGGCGCGCTCATGGGAGTGCAGCGGGGTGGCGAGGGACGGTGGATCGACGCGTCGATGACCGACGGTGCCGTGACGTGGCTAGGGATGGCTTTTGCGGCGCGCGACGCCGGCGAGAGTGTCTTGCGCGGCGACCAACGGCTGGCCGGCCGTTACGCCTGCTACCGCGTTTACGCGTGCAAGAACGGCGGCTACTTCAGCGTGGCGGCCCTCGAGCCGAAATTCTGGAGCGCGCTTTGCAACGCGCTGGAAAGGCTCGATCTCGTCGAGCTGCAGTATTCAGAAGATCCGGCGACGCAGACAGCGCTCGAGGAGATCTTCGCGTCGCAAACGCGACGCGAGTGGCAGGAAACGCTGGCGCCGCTGGATGCATGCTGCGAGCCCGTGCTGGAGATCGACGAAGTCAGGCACCATCCACAGATCGCCGCCAGGCGGCTGTTCTTGGGCCAGGCGTCGGGCCTCGAGATCAGGCCCGCGGTTGTCATGGCCGATGGCTGGCGCCGGCGCGAACCACCCCGCCTCGGCGAGCACAACGAAGAGGTTTACGCGGCTGTCGGCCTCGACCCGAAACGGATCGAGGAATTGCGCCAGGAGGGTGTCATCTAGCCGCCAGCTCCGCCCACAGTCTCTCCACGTGCTCGCGCGTGACTTCGCGGCTTCCGCTGTTGTCGATGATTTGTTTCGCGCGAGCTCGCTTGTCGTCGATGGGCATCTGCGAGGCGATGACCGCGCGCGCCCTGTCTTCGCTCAAACCGCGCCCCTCGACCAATCGCTGCACTTGAACCGGCTCAGGGACATAGACCAGGACGACCTCTGAGTAAAGATCCTCGAGTCCGTTTTCGAAAAGAAGGGGCACGTCCTGCACCACGACGCTGGCCCCATGCATCAGGGCCTCGGCTGTGCGAGCAGCCATCCACTCGCGCACGAGCGGATGCACGATCGCGTTCAAACGCTGCCGGGCGTCCGCGTCGTGGAAGACGAGCTCGCCCAGGCGGGCGCGGTCGATCCGGCCGTTGCGGACGTAATCGGGACCGAATTCGCGCTCGACGAGATCAAATCCCAAACTTTCTGGCGCGTATACGGCGTGAGTCGCCTGGTCCGCATCGATCACCGTCGCGCCTAGCTCGCGAAACATCTCTGCCACGGTCGACTTGCCCGACCCGGCGCCGCCTGTCAGCCCAATGAGCTTCAATTTGGGTGGATGGCTGACGAAGAGAAATTCGATGCGGTCGTCATCGGCGCCGGTCCGGCCGGCACCGCGGCCGCGATCACGATGGCGAAAGCGGGCCTACAGGTCGCCTTGCTAGAGCGCGGCGTGAAGCCAGGTTCCAAGAACGTCATGGGCGGCATCCTCTACAACCACTACCTCGAGGAGATCGTAGGCGACGAGTGGAAGCAGGCACCGCTGGAGCGCCCGATCATCGAGGAGCGGCGGTGGATGATGACGCCCGAGGCTGCGATCGGCCTCGACTACAAGAACCTACGCAACCGAGCGCATCCGCATTCCTACTCGGTGCTGCGCGCGAAGTTCGACGCCTGGTTTGCGGAGCAAGCCGAGAAGGGCGGCGCGATGGTCGTCCCGGAAACCGTCGTGGATCGCCTCATCGTCAAGAACGGACGCGTGATCGGCGCCGGCACCGGACGGGGTGACGATGTCTACGCCGAAGTCACGATCGTCTGCGAAGGCATCGGCCTGGGCGCCGGACTGCTCGAGAACACCGTGATCAACGGCAAGCCGCTCCGCCGGAAGCTGCGGGACAACGAAGTCGCGATGGCGGTCAAGGAGATCATGCAGCTCGATCCCGGCCTGATCGAGGAGCGCTTCAACTGCGAGTCTGGCGAGGGCTGCACGATCGAATGCTTCGGGGACTCCACCATGGGGATGTCGGGATTCATGTTCATCTACACCAACCGCGACACGCTTTCGGTTGGAGGTGGCGCGCTGCTGAGCGAGTTCAACAAGACTTTGCGCACGCCCAACGATCTGATCGAGCACTTCAAGCAGCACCCTGCGGTCAAGCCACTGCTGCGCGGAGCCGAGACGGTGGAGTACCTGGCGCACCTGATTCCGGAGGGCGGCTACCGCGGGATCCCGCGCGTGTACGGACCCGGATACCTGGTCTGCGGCGACGCAGCGATGCTGTCCAACCCTGTCCATCGGGAGGGATCGAACCTTGCGATGGAGTCGGGCCGGCTCGCGGGCGAGACCGTGATCCACGCCAAGGAGGCTGGCGACTTCTCAGAACGAAGGCTTGCCGAGTACCGGGGCAGGCTCGACCACTCCTGGATCATGGCGGACATGAAGAAGTACGACAAGGCGGTGCCCCTCCTCGAGCACAACCCTCAGATGCTGACGAAATATCCATCCGTCCTGGACCGCTCGATGGACGAGTTCTTCCGCGTCGATGGGGCGTCGAAGTGGGACAAGCAACGCAACATCTTCAGGATGCTGCGCAAGGAGGGCATGGTCCGCATGGGCTGGGACACGTTCAAAGCGCTCTGGGCCATGAAATGAAGGACACCCTTCAACACACCGAAGACGGCGTCGCTTACGAGGACGGAGTCCTCAACCTGCGAGACGGCCGCGAGCTGGCATGGCGGTGGTGGGGCGACCCCGACGGAACCCCGCTTCTGCGCATCCAGGGCACGCCGTCGTCGCGCTTGCAGCGAAATCCCGACAAGAGCGTGCAGAGCGATCTCGGCGCGCGCTACCTGATGGCGGACCGGCCAGGTTACGGCCACTCCACGCGCAAGCCGGGCCGAGGCATCGTCGACATCGCGGACGACTACTCCGCCCTACTCGAACACCACGGTCTGGAGCGAGTGCCCGCCATGGGCACGAGCGGCGGAGGTCCGCACGTCCTCGCGCTCGGGGCGCGGTATCCAGACAAGGTCTCGGCCCTGACCGTGGTGGTGGGTGGCACGCCGCTCGTCGAGGAAGAGGTGGCGCAGCTGGTCGGCGTGAATGCGCGGGGCTACGCCCTTGCCGAGCAGGGTTGGGAGCCACTCCACCAGTTTCTGACGGAGATTCGGGCTCGGCTTCTCGGCGACGAGGGCATGCAGGGCGTGCTCAGCGACGCCCCTCCGACCGATCGGGCGATCATGTCCGACCCCGTCTGGCAACGCATGTCGCGCGACAACCTCGCTGAGACCCTGCGGCAGGGCGCCGAAGGTTGGGCGGACGAATCGTTCGCCATGCACGGGAGCTGGGATTTCGATCCTGACGAAGTCCGGACGTCGGTTACCTGGTGGCACGGTGACGACGACAAGAACGCGCCGCTCTCCGCCGCACGGCGCGTGGTGGCGCAGCTACGGAAGGTCGACCTCCACGTGTGGCACGACGAGGGCCACTTCGTATCCCTGACGCACGACAAGGAGATCGTTCAGGAGCTCCTCGAGAGGGGCTAGCTGAGCCTCCCCACTCGCTGGGGAGGTCGGCCCGAAAGGCCGGGTGGGGACCCCGCTAACCCGATACGTTGACGTGGATCGTGTGGTAACCGCTCGAGCCGCTCGGATAGCTCGGTGCGTTGCCCGAGTCCTGGAGCGAACCCGCCGCGTCGGTGGCGCGCACCCTCAGCGTGTAAGAGCCGTGCGAGTTGGGACTCCAGGTCGCCCGCCAGATGACCCAGGTCAGCTTCGACAGCGGCGCGTCGAAATTCGCCACGCTCCAGCTTGAGCCTCCGTCAGTCGAGTACTCCACCTTGCTGATGCCCCGCAAGCCGGCGAACGCGACACCGGCCACCTGGATCGCGCCGACCTTGATGATCTCGCCGTCCTGCGGAACGTCGAATCGCGAAGTCGTCTTGACGACCGCGTTGTGGTCCCACCCCTGCTGCTCCCAGTAGCCGCGCGCCTCCTGCGTCACGAGGTCGATGCTGTCGAGCCACTTCGGGCCCTTCATCCCGTAGTGGCCCGGAATCAGCATGCGGGCGGGGAATCCATGGCTCATGGGTAGGGGAGCGCCGTCGAGCTCGTAGACCACCAGCACCTCCGGGGCACCGGTAACGAGGCTGAGCGGGATGCTCTCCGTGTAGCCGTCTCGCGCCTTGAAGGCGACCCAGCCGGCCTGCGCCTGCGGGCCCGCCATCGCGACCAGGTCGCGCAGGGCCACGCCCTTGAAGTTGCCGGTGCTCATCTGGTCGCCGCCGACGTTGTTGCTGATGCACTCGAGGGTCACGTACTCCTCGGTCGCGGGAAGCGCGCGAAGGTCCGCAAGCGAGAGGCTGAAGGGCTTGTCGGCGAGGCCGCCGACACGCAGCCGCCAGCTCTGGCCGTCGACGCTGGGGTCGACGAAGTTCTTGGAAACGATGTAGAAGTTGCCGACTGGGGTTATCTCCGGCGAGATCCCGCCCAGCCCTGAGCCGGGCGGGTTGAAGATGGCCTCGTACCAGTCAGGGAAGAGGCGGAGGGCCAGGCCGCCAACGCTGACGGCGGCGATGCCGACCGGAACGGCGGCCAGGAGGCGGCGCCGGCCAAGGTCTACATCAGGCGGGCCCGTCCCGCCGAACTGCAGGACCACCGCGTAGATCGCGAAGAGCGCGGCCCAGGTCACAGGAGTCGCCGGGCCGTCGTTCAGGCCGAGCATGCCGGCGCCCGCGACCGGCAAAAGGATCACCACCACGATGACCCAGGCCAGTCCAGCGAACGCAAACGGAACCCAGGTCGAAGTCCAGCGCAGGTTTGCCACAGCCGATGCCGCGCCAAGGGCTCCGAGCGCGACGACCATGGCGACGATCAGGCCCACCTCCTCGACCACCTTGCCCGCGTGCTGGAGGGTGTCGATCAGGAATCCGAAGACAAAGCCCGGCATCAGAGAGAGGATTGGTTCGTTGAGCAGCTGGGGCAGCGGCCGCAACCCGATGATGGCACCGCCCCAATACATCAACGCGACGAGCGTCGCGCCACCGATGCAGCCCCACCCGAAGCCACTCCACGCCGCAGCCCTACGTGTCACGCGTGAGGTTGTACCACCGAAAGGTACGCACGCGGTGTAAGCATTCGTCGGCGGCTGGTAGCATCGATGCGTCGGATGCCGGCCCCGATCACTCCCGAGGACCTTTACCGTTTTCGTTGGATCGACCACGTACGCCTGAGCCCAGACGGCGAACGGGTCGCGTACCAGGTTGGTTGGGCTGACGCGGGCGCAAGGCAGAGCCGGAGCCGAATCGTCGTGCGCCGCCTGCTCGATCCCGAGCCTGTGGAACCGACCGCGGGAGTGCTCCGCGATCACTCTCCCGAATGGTCGCCCGACGGCCGCAGCCTCGCCTTCGTCAGCCGCGTCGGCGCTGCGGACCAACTCTTCGTGCTCGATGTCACCACCGGCGCTGCCGCTCAGCAGCTCAGCTCGGTGCCTGACGGTGTCGGCCTGCCGCGATGGTCACCCGACGGCAAGCGAATCGCGTTTCTCGGGTCGGTCCTGGCCGACCCCGACGCGGTCGTCGACGACCCGCGACCGCCTGAGAGCCGCGACCAGCTTCGTCGGGCGCCTGTCGCGCGGGTGGTTCGCCGGCTCGACTACAAGCACGACGGGCGCGGTTATGTCGACGGCCGGATGCACCACCTGTACGTCGCGTCCGCGACCGGCGGAGACGTGAAGCAGCTGACCGACGGGGCGTGGGACGTCAGCGATTTCGACTGGTCGCCCGACAGCTCGCGCCTGGTGGTCGCCGGCAACGCAGAGCCGGGCTCCGACCTGCAGCGCGAGCTCCACCTGTACCTGGTCGACCTCGAGACGAATCTGGTCCGGCTCGGCGGCGGCTTCTACCTGAGCTCGCCGATCTGGTCGCCCAAGGGCGACATGATCGCGTTCATCGCGCCAAACGGCCTGGACGTCGGCCTGCTGGAACGCATGTGGGTTGTGCCGCTCGCGGGCGGAGGACCGCGTTGCCTCACGGCTGACTTCGACCAGGCGGTCAACGACAGCGTCATCAACGACATGCGCGCAGGCCACGCGACCAGGGTCATCTGGTCGGCGGAAGGCGACCGGATCTACTTCCCGGCGAGCGGATCGGGCGTGACCTCGATCCACTCGGTCGATCTCGACGGCAACATTCGCGAAGAGGCCGGCGGGCGGCGCCGGATCTATGACTTCGACGTCGCCAATGGCGTCCTTGTCTTTTGCGCCTCAGACCCGACCAACCCAGGCGAGCTCTACATGCTCACGCAAGGCGCGGAGGCACGTGTCACCGACCTGAACCCATGGCTGCACGAGCGCTTCGTAGCGCTGCCGGAGCAGGAGTACTTCACCGCTCCGGACGGTTGGAAGCTCGAGGGCTGGGTGCTCAAACCGCAGGGCTTCGACCCGAACCGCCTCCATCCGACCGTGATGGAGATCCACGGCGGTCCGCACGCCCAGTACGGATGGTCTTTCTTCCACGAGCTGCAGATCCTCGCGGGCATGGGTTTCGTCGTCTTCTACATGAACCCGCGAGGTTCCGACGGCTACGGCGAGCGTTTCCGCCGCGACGTGGTGCGGGACTGGGCGGGCAAGGATTACCTCGACCTCATGGCGTCGCTCGACCAGATCATCGAGCGCGCCGGGTACATCGACGCGAACAGGCTCGGCGTCGGGGGCGGCTCCTACGGCGGCTACATGACCAACTGGATCATCGGCCAGACCAACCGGTTCTCGGCCGCGGTCTCGATGCGGTCGATCTCCAACCTGGTCAGCGAGTACCCGCAACACGACATCGTCCTGTGGGGCGTCCTCCAGCTCGGTCCGCCGCCCTGGCCGAACCTCGACGAGCTGTGGCGCCGTTCGCCGATCCGGTACGTCCAGAACATGAAGACCCCGCTCTTGCTCACCGCTGGCGAGATGGACCTCAGGTGCGCGATGTCGCAGTCGGAGGAGCTGTTCGGCGCCATGCGCCTGCTCGGCAAAACGGTCGAGCTCGTGCGATTCCCCGAGGAATCGCACGACCTGTCGCGCAACGGTCGCCCCGACCGCCGGGTCGAGAGGTTGCGCCGGATCGCCGGCTGGTACGAGCGGTACCTCGGCACGGCCGCGGTTGACCGACCCGCCTCGGAGGAGGCGACCCAGATTCTGCCCATCCCGGCCGAGGCGCCGCGTGAGTGGGCCAAGACAATTGCCATCGGAAGCCGGCCGGAGGCTGACGAGCTTGCGGCCGAGGCGTCGCCAGTCACCGCGGTCGTCGAGCCGGAGGTCATCCAGCCCACCGTCCCCGACGACGCGACGGCGGAAGCGCCGATCATCCAGCCGGAGGCACTGCCGGATCTGCCCGGTCCGGATGAGCCCGCGCTCGAGCCTGCCGCCGAGGCCGCTCCGGAGACCGTCGAGGCGCAGCGCGAGCCTGAGCCGGAACCGGTCGTCGCCGAGCCGGCGCCGGAGTCAGAGCCTCTGCGCGAACCGGAGCCTGAGCTCGAGCCTGCCGCCGAGGCCGCTCCGGAGACGGTCGAGGCGCAGCCCGAGCCTGAGCCGGAACCGGTCGTCGCCGAGCCGGCGCCGGAGCCGGAGCCTGTGCGCGAACCGGAGCCTGCCACGGAACCCGAACCTGAGCCGGAACCTGCGATCGCGGCGCTGGCCCCCGTACCGGAGCCCGAACCTGAGCGTGAGGCCGAACCCGAATCCGTGGAGCTGGTGTCCGCGATCACGGAGCCGGCGCTGTCCGCTTTCGACGAGCCGGGTTACTTCGGCGAGCCGCCGCCCGTTGCGGAGCCAGAGCCAGAGGCAGAGCGGGAGCCGGAGCGTGCGCCGGAGCCGTTGGTCGCCGAGGCGTTCACCCCCCAGTCAGAACCCGAGCCCGAGCGCGAGCGTCAGCTGCAGCCCGAGCCGATGGCGGCCAGCGCCGCCGAGCCCGCGGCCCAGACCTCCGCCCCGGACGTGAGCTCGACGCTGGTGGCTTGGCCGTCGGGGGCGCCATCCACCGCACCCGGAAACGGAGAGCCGGCAGAGCCGGCATCTTTCGAGGAGGCAACGGGGGTCATTCCGGTCTGGCAGCAGACCGACCCGAACGCCGATTCCAGGCGCACGGTCTCGTTGCAGGCGATGCCGCCGGAACAGGTGGCGGCGGGCTCGACGTTCGCGGCCATGCTCACTTTCGAGTCGGGCCCGTTCGCGGGAAGGATCGTCGCGCTGCCCAACCAGATGGTCACGATCGGCCGCGCGCCTGACAACGACGTCGTCGTGGGCGATCCCGCGACCTCAGGCCATCACGGGCGCATCGAGGTCCGCACCGGTTCGTTCTGGATCAGCGACCTCGGCAGCACCAACGGCACGCAGGTCAACGGTGAGCAGGTGATCGAGAAGCAGCTCACCGACGGCGACATGATCGCCATCGGGCAGAACACGGTCCGCTTCACGCTCGAGTCGTAGTCCGGCTCCGCATCGCGCCGACCAGAACGTCGTACTCACCCATGTGGCGTCTGATATGCGCGCCCGCGGGTCGCAGCAGCAGCTGCCATCCCGGCAGGCCATCGAGATCTTCGACCTCGGCCCAGATGTTCGGATCGAGATAACCGGCGCGATTCGCCTGGTTCGTTTTGAGTGGCGGCGCCGCATCGAGGCTCGACTCCGTCTGCTTCGCGAACCAGTCCATCACGGCCGCTCGCACGTCGCGGAGATATGCAGCGACCTCTGTCCTGGACGTCGATGCGGTGACCTCGTCCGCGAGGGAGTCTGCGATCCCTGCGCCGTAACAGGCTTCGCGCGCAAAACGCCCTTGCCACGTGGACGAGTCGGCGACCTCGGCAATGCCCTGGATTGCGGAGTGAATGGTCCAGTCGAGGATGCGCGCGCAGTGCCAGAGGATGAACCCAGGCTTGCTCGTCGAAGGGAACGCGCGCTGGTTCCACTCCTGGTCACTGATTGCATCGAGTCGCTCCTGGACCATCCCGAAGGACCCGCTGAGGAGCACGCGCAGGACGTCGACGCCCGTCATGGCCCGGCCATGTTAACGCGAGACGAGGTGAGGCCCCAGGCGCTTCATTCCATTCGCCACCACGCGTCGCTGGTGGCAGGAGGGGGTTCCGCGGGGGAGGACAAGCGTCCTCACCCGCGCCTCTAATCGAGACGAGGTGTGGCCCCAGGCCGGATTTATTCCGGCCGTCCCCAGGCGCTTCATTCCATTCGCCTCCACGCGTCGCTGGCGGCAGGAGGGGTTCCGCGGGGGAGGACAGGCGTCCTCACCCGCGCCTCTAATCGAGACGAGGTGTGGCCCCAGGCCGGATTATTCCGGCCGTCCCCAGGCGCTTCATTCCATTCGCCACCACGCGTCGCTGGTGGCAGGAGGGGGTTCCGCGGGGGAGGACAAGCGTCCTCACCCGCGCCTAATGCCGTCGGTAGTCTTGTCGGCCCATGGCAGCGGTGGTCGAGATCTGGCGCTATCCAGTGAAGTCGATGGCGGGCGAGCGCCTGGAATCGTGCATGGTCACCCAACACGGTCTCGAAGGTGACCGCCGGTGGGCATTCGTCGATGGCGCGCCACATCGCGCGGGCAAGCTCTTCAACATCAAGCAGCACGACCCGCTGATGACCTATCGCGCCCGCTACGCGGGCGGCGTTGTCGAGGTGTTGACGCCGGATGGTGCGTTGGTGGCCCTGGACAGTGCGCTCGTCGACAAGCTCGAGCTCGAGTCCGCCAGGCCGCTCGAGCTTCGCGACCTCGCCGGCGGCAACTTCGATGACGAGCCGGTGTTGATCATCAACCTTGCCTCGGTTTCCTCATTCGCGCGCGAGGCGGGCATGGCGGTCGACCACCGTCGGTTCCGGGCCAATCTGTATCTCGAAGGGATCGAGCCCGACGAAGAGATCGGCTGGGTTGGCAGACGGATTCGGGCCGGCGACGCCGAGCTCGAGGTGGTGAGCCGGTGTGTGCGCTGTGTCGTGATCACCAAGGATCCGGACACCACGGCTGCGGCGCCGGAGCTGCTTGACCTGCTCGTTGACCGCCACGACAAATGCATGGGCGTGTACTGCCGGGTGGTGAAGGCGGGTCGCGTTGCAGTGGGAGATTTCGTAGGGGTCTAACCTTCACTCAGGTTCCCACGTCTCAGCAAGAGGAGCGCCGGGCGCGCAGGGCGCCCAGGGCGCACAGCATGGAGGAAAAATGGCGGTCAAGGCTTTCTCTGACGAGTGGGCCAAGCAGTTCGAGGACGAGGTCAACAAGTCGAGCGTCTACAAGGCGGCGGCGAAGGGCTGGAAGTGGACGGTCGGCCTGGTGGTCGAGGCTGAGCCGGACAAGAACTTTCCCGAGTCGCGCGGTGTGGTCATGGACCTGTTCGACGGCGCGGCCCGCTCGATCAAGGTAGGGTCCGCCGCCGAGGCGCAGAAGTGTGACTTCGTGATCACGGCGCCCTACTCGCGCTGGAAGCAGGTCGCGACCAAGGAGCTTGACGCCACGAAGGGGATGCTGCAGGGCAAGCTCAAGCTGAAAGGCGATCTGCCGACGATCGTGCGATACACGAAGGCGTCGCAGGAGATGACCGAGTGCACGACCCGGGTGCCGGTCGTATGGCCCGACGGAAACTAAGAACCAAGACGAACACCAAACCTGTCGAATACGCGGACGGTGAGCCGAGCGCTTTCGCCGCGATGCTCGGCGGCCTGATCGAGGCGAACGTGGACAGCCGAGCCGACAGAAAGAAGGATTTCGACTCCCTCGTGGCCCGGGTCGGGATCTGGGTCACGGACATCGACGAGGGCGTGACGCTCGACTTCCGCAAGGGATCGCTTGTCGTCTACAACGGCCTGCAGGCCAAGCGCGATCTCACGATTCGCGCTCAGGCCGGCACGGTCATGAACCTGAGCAACCTCAAGATCGGCCTGCTCGGGATGCCGATCTACTACGACGAGGTCGGGCGAAGCGTCGCGATGAAGTTGGTGCAGGGCAAGCTGCGCATCGAGGGTTTGCTCGGCAACTTTGCCACCCTCAACACCGTGACGCGCATCTTCTCTGTGCAATGAAGCTGGCCGTGATCGGAGCCGGGAGCATGGGCGCGCAGATCGCGCAGCAGGCGGCGCTGCACGACGTGGAGGTGGTGCTTCAGGACAAGGACGAGGCGCAGCTGGGCAAGGCTCGCGAATCCAACCGGGGCCACCTGGCGCGTCGCGTCGAGAAAGGGAAGCTGTCGCAGGCGAATGCCGAGCTCGCCCTCGAACGCGTCGGCACCACCATGGATCTCGGCCAGGCGGTGTTCGAGGCCGATTTCGTGATCGAAGCGGTCTTCGAGGACATCGAGGCGAAGCGAGCGATCTTCGAAGCCGTGGACGGGCTGGCACCACCCGATGCGATCCTCGCCAGCAACTCATCGACCATCGGGATCAGCAAGCTCGCCGATGTGACCCGTCGCCCGGAGCGCTGCCTGAACATGCACTTCTTCTATCCGGTGCTCGTAATGGACCTGGTCGAGATCGTGCGCGGGCCAAAGACAAGCGACGACGCGGTGGAGCGTGCCGTTGCCCTCGCGCGCCAGATCGGGCGCACGCCTGTCGTCCTCAACAAGGAGATCGATGGCTTCATCGTCAATCGCATCCTCCATGCGGCGACGCAGGAGGCCTATCGCTTGCTCGACGCCGGCGTCGCCTCGTTCGAGGACATCGACATCGCCGTCGAGAAGGGGCTCAACTGGCCGATGGGACCGTTCCGGCTGGGCGATTTCAGCGGGCTCGACGTCACCTACAACGCTCGCTTGCATATGTACAGGTCGACCGGTGACGTCCGTTACAAGCCCTCGCCGCAGCTCGAAGCAAAGGTCACGGCCGGCAAGCTGGGGCGCAAGACCGGCGAAGGCTGGTACACGTACTGACGTGAAGATCCATCACGTCGGCGTCGCGGTCGAGGACCTCGAGGCAGCGATCGAGCTCTACACAAACAATTTCGGGGCCGAGCTGACGCATCGCGCCTCCAACGAAAAGGATGGCCTCACCGCGGCATTTCTCCGCGCCGGCGAAGCGGAGGTCGAGCTGATGCAGCCTTTGCGCGAGGACACGCCAGTCGGCAAGTTCCTCGCGAATCGCGGTCCAGGTCTGCACCACATAGCGATCGCCGTGAACGACATCCACCAGGCGATTGCTGAAGCGCGAGCGAACGGTCTCGAGATGATCGACCAGGAGCCGCGCATCGGCCTTCACGGCACGCGCATCGCCTTCGTTCACCCGAAAAGCGTGGGCGGAGTGCTCACGGAGTTCGTCGAGACATGACTGACGTGCAGAACGACAGTGGCCTGCCCCTAAAACCCGTCTACTCGGTGGAAGACCGGCGCGCCGGGCGCGCGGAGGGCGCTCCCGCCGCTCCTCAGGACGAGCCGTTGCCCGGTGCGTTCCCCTTCACGCGCGGCATCCACAAGGACATGTACCGCGGCCGGCTCTGGACGATGCGCCAGTACGCGGGGTTCGGCACGGCCGCGGAATCCAACCAGCGGTATCGCTTCCTGCTCAAGCAGGGCCAGACCGGACTCTCCGTCGCCTTCGACCTGCCGACGCAGATCGGCTACGACTCCGATGATCCGATGGCAAATGGCGAGGTCGGCAAGGTCGGCGTCGCGATCGACTCCCTCGTGGACATGGAGATCCTGCTGCGCGACATCCCGCTCGAGCGCGTCTCGACTTCGATGACGATCAACGCCACCGCGGCGATGCTCCTCCTTCTATATCAGCTCGTCGCGGAGAAGCAGGGATGCCCTCCGGACAAGATCACCGGCACGGTCCAGAACGACATCCTCAAGGAGTACGCCGCACGCGGGACGTACATCTTTCCGCCTAAGCCGTCGATGAGGCTGATCACCGACCTCTTCGCGTACTGCGCGGAAAACTTGCCGAACTGGAACACAATCTCCATCTCCGGCTATCACATGCGCGAGGCCGGCTCCACCGCGGCCGAAGAGGTGGCACTGACCCTCAGCCATGCGATCGCCTACGTCGAGGCGGCGCAGGCGGCCGGCCTGTCCGTGGACGACTTCGCACCGCGAGTTTCCTTCTTCTTCGCGTGTCACATGGATTTTTTCGAGGAGGTCGCCAAGTTTCGAGCCGCGCGGAGGATGTGGGCCCGGATCATGCGCGACCGCTTCCATGCCGCCGACCCTCGCTCCCAAGCCCTGCGCTTTCACACCCAGACCGGTGGCGTCACGCTGACCGCGCAGCAGCCCCTGAACAACATCGTCCGCACGACGCTCGAAGCCATGAGCGCTGTTCTCGGGGGCACGCAATCGCTACACACCAACGCTTATGACGAGGCGCTCGGCCTGCCTTCGGAGGCGGCAGCTGAGATCGCGCTGCGGACGCAGCAGGTCATCGGCTACGAGACGGCGGTGCCTCTTGTCGCCGACCCCCTGGGCGGTTCCTACTACGTCGAGAACCTCACCGACCGCGTCGAGGAAGAGGCGCTCGCCATCATGGCCGAGATCGACGAGCTGGGCGGTGCTGTCGCCTGCATCGAGGCGGGCGGGACGCAGCGGCGCATCGCGGACAGCGCCTACCGGCTGCAGCGTCGCATCGAGGCGGGGGAGAGGGTCGTGGTGGGTTCGCGCAGGCGCGCGCGCTGAAGAAGCTGCGTGCGGGCCGCTCCAAGGCGGCCGTCGATCGCCATCTGGAGGAGCTGGAACGCGCCGCCCGAGGGACCGACAACCTGATGCCACCGCTGAAGGCCGCGCTGGCCGATTACGTGACGATCGGCGAATGCTGCGCCGTTCTGCGCGGCGTCTTCGGCGAATACCACCCAGGGGAGGCTGCATGAGCAATCCGTATCCAGCCGTGATCCCGATGCTCGCGTATGAAAACGGCCCGGCGGCCATGGATTGGCTTGCGCGTGCTTTCGGCTTTCGCGAGCGGGCGCGCATGGTCGGGGACGATGGACGCCTGAGCCATGGGGAGATGGAGGCCGGCTCCGGGCTGATCATGCTCGCGACGCCCTCTCCGCATTACCACGGGCCGAAGCGACATCGCGATGAGTGCGAGGCCGCCTCGCGATGGTCGGAGGTCCCGTACATCGTCGACGGGGTGCTGGTGTATGTCGAAGACGTGGCGGAGCATTTCGAGCGCGCCCAGAATGCTGGGGCGACGATTCTCTCGCCGCTCGAGGAGGGCGGCGAGGGCAAGCGCTACCGCGCCGAAGATCTCGAGGGCCACCGCTGGATGTTCATGCAGAAGTGACGACGCGGAAGGTCGACCCACTCAATGAGCTTCGTCAGCGCAAGTACGAAGCAGGCCACGGCGACGCCGAGGCCTTCAACCGCCAGCACGCCAAGGGCAAGCTCACCGCGCGGGAGCGGATCTCGCGCCTGGTCGATCGCAACTCCTTCGAGGAGATCGACCTGTTCGCGAGGCATTCGGGCGGCGTGCCTGGCGACGGCGTGGTCACCGGGCTCGCGAAGATCGACGGGCGCGACGTGATGCTCTTCAGCCACGACGCGAGCGTGTTCGGCGGCTCGCTCGGCGAGGTATTTGCCGAGAAGGTGATCAAGGTCATGGACCTCGCGCTCACGAACCGGATCCCGATCATCGGCATCAACGATTCGGGCGGTGCGCGGATCCAGGAAGGCGTCGTCTCGCTCGCGGGCTACGCGGAGATCTTCTGGCGCAACGTCGAGGCGAGCGGGGTCATTCCTCAGCTCAGCCTCATCCTCGGTCCATGCACTGGCGGTGCGGTCTACTCGCCGGCGATCACGGACTTCACGTTCATGGTCCACGGCGTCGGCTACATGTTCATCACCGGCCCGGAGGTGATCCGGGTCACGACCGGCGAGAACGTCACCTTCGACTCCCTCGGCGGCGCGGAGGTCCACAACGTCAAGTCGGGCGTTGGCAGCTTCCTCGCTGAGAGCGAAGAGGAGTGCTTCGCCCAGGTCCGCAAGCTCTTCAAGTACATCCCGCAGAGCTGTGAAGACCAGCCTCCGGCGCTCGCGCCGAGCGACGACCCCGACCGCGCCGCCCCCGGCCTGGCGACGATCATCCCCGACAACCCGAAGGAGCCTTACGACATCAAGGACGTGATCACGATGGTTGTCGATCGAGGCGACTTCCTCGAGGTGCAGCCCTTCTACGCGATGAACATCGTGGTCGGGTTCGCGCACCTCGACGGCAAGCCGGTCGGCGTGGTGGCGAATCAGCCCAAGGTGATGGCGGGAGCCCTCGACATCAACGCGTCGGACAAGGGTGCTCGCTTCGTCCGGTTCTGCGACGCGTTCAACATCCCGCTCGTCACGTTCGTCGACGTGCCGGGATTCCTGCCGGGCACCTCGCAGGAGTACGGGGGCATCATCCGTCATGGCGCGAAGTTGCTCTACGCGTTCAGCGAAGCGACGGTGGCCAAGCTCACCGTGATCACGCGCAAGGCTTACGGGGGCGCCTACTGCGTCATGTGCTCGAAGCACATCCGCGCCGACTTCAACGTCGCATGGCCGACCGCGGAGATCGCGGTGATGGGACCGGAAGGCGCGGTCAACATCCTGTTCCGCCGCGAGCTCACGAGCGACGCCGATCCGGCGGGGCGCCGCCGCGAGCTGGTCAGCGAGTACACGGAGCGATTCGCCAACCCCTACATCGCGGCCGAGCGCGGCTACATCGACGACGTGATCGAGCCGGGCCGCACGCGGTCGGAGCTCATCCGCGCTTTGCGCATCGCCGCGCGCAAGGACCGCAAGCGATCTCCGCGCTGGCACGGCAACATCCCGCTGTGAAACGATCGCTCTGAGTTGAAGCTCCTCGAATATCAGGCCAAGGAGGTGCTGTCGTCGCTTGGCATCCCGATCCCGCCCGGCGTGGTGGCGCGCACCCCGGCCGAGGCTGTCGCCGGGTTCGAAAAGCTCGGTCCGGTGGCCGTCAAGGCCCAGGTTCCGGTCGGAGGACGGGGCAAGGCCGGTGGGATCAAGCTGGCGAAGACGGCCGATGAGGCGCGGAAAGCCGCCGAGCAGATCATCGGGATGGACATCAAGGGGTTCAAGGTCCCGCTCGTCTACTGCGAAGCGGCGCTCGAGATCGAGCGCGAGATCTACGTCGGATTCACGGTCGACCGCGACGCGCGGGCCAACATCCTGCTGCTGTCAGCCAAGGGCGGCATCGACATCGAGCAGGTGGCCGAAGAATCGCCCGAGTCGATTGCGCGTCTCTATCCGAATCCCTGGCGCGGACCAATGGACTTCGAGCTGACACAGCTGGTCTACGACGCGGGCCTTGGCGAGCTGGCGCGGCCGCTCAGCGCGATCATCGAGAACCTCTATCGCGCCATTCCCGAGCTCGACGCCCTGACGGCCGAGATCAACCCATTGGTCGTGACGAAAAAAGGCGAGGTGATCGCGGGCGACGCAAAGCTCGAAGTTGACGAGAACGCCGCGTGGCGGCACAAGGATCTGGAAGAGCGCTATGGCGGCGTCGTCGAGGGCGACCCGTACGAGGTCGAGGCGAAAAAGCGCGGGCTCACGTATGTATCGCTCGACGGCGAGATCGGGATCATCGGCAACGGCGCGGGGCTCTGCATGAGCACCCTCGACCTCGTGCAGCGCGCGGGCGGACGGGCGGCGAACTTCTGCGACATCGGCGGCGGGGCGAAAGCCGAAGTGGTCGAAAACGCGCTCGCGGTCATCCTCATGAACCCGCGGGTGAAGGGCGTCTTGATGAACGTTTTCGGCGGGATCACGCGCGGGGACGAGGTGGCCAAGGGCCTCGTCCACGCTCGCGACAACTTGAAGATGAAGCTGCCGTTGGTGGTCCGACTTAGTGGGACCCGCGAGGAGGAAGGCCGCAAGATCCTCAAGCAGAACGGCATCGAGCCCGGGGCGAACGCCTGGGAGGCAGCGCAGAAGATCGTCGAGCTTGCGACGATGGAAACCCCCACCCCGGCCGCTGCGCGACCGGACCTCCCCGCGGAGGAGGTGACGCTTGAGCATCCTTCTTGATGCCTCCGCCCGCGTGATGGTGCAGGGCATCACCGGCCGCGAAGGTTCCTTTCACACCGAGCAGATGCAGGCGCTCGGCACGAACGTGGTCGCCGGCACGAGCCCGGGCAAGGGCGGGACCACCCACCTCGGCGTGCCGGTCTTCAACACGGTGGCCGACGCTGTCATGGCAACCGGCGCGAACGCCTCCGGCATCTTCGTACCGCCTCCCTTCGCGCCCGACGCCATCATGGAGGCTGCCGCGGCCGGGATCAGTCTCATCGTGTGCATCACCGAGGGCATCCCGATCCAGGACATGATCCGGGTCAAGGACTTCCTGCGCGGTTATCCCTCGGCGCGATTGCTTGGTGCCAACTGCCCTGGTTTGATCACCCCTGGCGTGGCCAAGATCGGGATCATCCCGCAGCGAATCACGATGTCGGGGCCGGTCGGGCTCGTGTCCCGGAGCGGAACCCTGACCTATGAGGTGGGATCGGCGCTTTCCGCCTCGGGCCTTGGACAGTCGACGATCGTCGGCATCGGCGGTGATCCAGTGCTCGGGCTGACCTTTAGAGATGTGATCGAGCTCTTCGAGCGGGATCGGGCGACAACTCACCTGGTCGTCATCGGTGAGATCGGGGGCAGCGACGAAGAGCACGCGGCCGAGCTCCTGGGCCGCGGCAGCCGGCTGAAGACAGTTGCCTTCATCTCCGGCCGTACCGCGCCCGAAGGCAAGCGAATGGGCCACGCAGGCGCCATCATTTCCGGCAACCGTGGGACCGCAAAGAGCAAGGAAGAGGCCTTCCGCCAGGCGGGCGTCGCCGTCGCGGAGACGACCGATGAGATCGTCGGCCTGCTGAGATGAGCGCGCTCCCCCTGGCTCTGACGCGTGCGCACGCGACCGAGCGTTGGCGTGACCTGGGCATCCTGCTCCCGCTCGTCGTGTGGCTCGTCTACACGCGCGTCTACTGGATCCTGCAGGCCTCCCACATCAGCGCGCCTCTGTGCCCCTTCTATTACTTCACCGGGCACCCGTGCCCGTTCTGCGGCGGCACGCGCGCCTTCGCCTACATGTGGGAAGGCGATATCTCCGACGCGGTGCGGCTCTATCCGCTCGGTCCGGCCCTGTTCGCCGGGACGATCGTTGCCGTAGGCGGGCTCGCGGGAGGGATCGTGACCGGCCGGACCTGGACTCCGCGGCTGAGCGCGCTGCAGTGGAAGCTCGTCGGCGTCGGCGCGGTCAGCGCGCTGCTCATGAGCTGGGCGCTCAAGGTGTTCGTACTCGGCAACTAGCGTCCGTCGTCTGGGGCGGGAGGATTGGCAGCTCTATCGACGCGTGCGCCTGGACGCGCTGAAGGAAGCTCCCTACGCGTTCGGCTCGACCTATGAGCGGGAGGTCGAGTTCGACGACGCGACGTGGCGCAGGCGGGTCGTCGATCGCGTCCCGTTCATCGCCGAGGTCGACGGTGTCGTCGCAGGGACGGCGAGCGGCGGCGACGGCGAGGTGAACGGGGCGGCGGCGATGACCGCGATGTGGGTCGATCCACGCTATCGACGCTTGGGTGTTGGGGAATTGCTCGTCAAGGCGGTCCTGGAGTGGGCGAAGGGGATGGGCTACGGCCGTATGTTCCTGTGGGTCACCGACGTGAACGCCGCCGCCGAGCACCTTTACGCGCGCCACGGATTTGTGGGCACGGGCGCGAGCCAGGAGGTGCGCCCAGGCGAGCTCGAGCACGAGATGTCCCGGACCCTCTAAACGCCCTCGATGAGCCGCGTCACGATGGGGTAGACGTAAGCCGTCTTCTGGGCGGCGTTGCCGGGGTCGATGAGGTCGTGGGTCAGGCCATCCGCCGCTGCGAACTCGAACGACTCCACCGCGGCTCCGTGCGCGCGCCAGAAGTCGGCGAGTTGGTAAGTGAATCGGTTGTCGAGGCGCGGCTCGGCGGCGTTCGTGATCACGGCAATCGACCGCGCCTTGGGCGCCGAGCGGCGGGCGGACTTCATCAGCATGAGTCCGCAGTCGAAGAGCGCCGCGTAGGCGTGGGTGGCAAATCGCGGGTAGCCGTACGGCGGGCCGAGCCGGTCTTTCAGGTCGTTGTTCCACCACACGTAGAAGTTCGGCAACAGCGTCGCGGCCTTGGTCAACGCGCCTAGGACCGGCCCCGGGATTGGCTTCAGGCCAAGCATCGGCGCGATCAGGACCGCGCGGTCGATTCCCTCGCGCGTCTGCGCAAGGATCCCGGCCAGGATGCCGCCCAACGAGAGGCCCGCGATCGTCAGGTGCTCGCCGAGTCCGGCGCCGGCTGCTGCCGACCGGTTGGCGAGAGCGATCAGGTGCTCGGCGCGCAGCTCGGCGATCGAGGTGTTCAAACGGTCGGTGTAGCCGTGTCGCGGATAGCGCGGGATGAGCACGTTCCAGCCACGTTCGTGGAACTGGCGGCCGAGCGCATTGAACTGCTGGGGGCAGTTGGTGAAGCCGTGGAGGAGGAGGAGCGAACGCTCCACGCGCCTGCCGTGCGTGTACACCCGCGTGTGGCAGAGCGGGTTGACGTTGGGTCCATCCAGATCGTGCAGGGTCGCGGCGATCCGCATCCCTTCCGAGTAGAGGTCGTCAGTCATCCCATGTAAGGATTGATGGAATGGATTTTGAACTGACGTCCGAGCAGCAGGCGATCCGGGAGACGTGCCGCGACTTCGCGCGGGAGGTCATCGCGCCGGCGGCCGAGGATCTCGACCGGAACCACAAGTTCGGTTACGACATCGTCCGCCAGATGGGAGAGCTCGGCCTGTTCGGGCTGCCGTTCGCCGAAGAGGCGGGCGGTGCGGGCGCGGATTTCCTCTCGTTGTGCATCGCGATCGAGGAGATCTCGCGCGCCGACGCCGGAGTCGGGATCACGCTCGAGGCGGCCGTGTGCCTCGGCTCCGCTCCGATCTACGACTTCGGCACCAAGGAGCAGAAGGAGCGATGGCTGCCCGACCTGCTCAGCGGTCGCAAGCTCTGGTCCTTCGGGCTGACCGAGCCCGAGGCTGGATCCGACGCCGGCGCCACGAAGACGCGAGCCGAGGCGCGCGACGGCAAGTGGGTCATCAACGGCGCCAAGCAGTTCATCACGAACTGCGGGACTGACATCTCGGCGGGCGTGACGATCACCGCCGTCACGGGTCGCAATGGCGACGGGCCCGAAATCTCCGCGCTCATTGTGCCGACCGGCACGCCGGGTTATCACGTGCTTGAGTCGTACCGCAAGCTCGGGTGGCATTCGTCGGACACGCATCCGCTCAGCTTCGAGGACTGCGAGGTGCCCGCCGAGAATCTTTTGGGAGAGCGTGGTGGCGGGTACAGACAGTTCCTGCACACCCTGACGGGTGGCCGGATCGCGATCGCGGCGCTTTCGGTCGGATTGGCGCAGGCGTGTCTCGACGCGGCGCTCGCCTACGCAAAGGAGCGTCGTGCCTTCGGCGAACCGATCTCGAAGCACCAGGCGATCCAGTTCAAGCTCGCGGACATGGCGATGGAGACCGAGGTGGCGCGGACGATCGTCTATCGGGCGGCGGTCGCCTACGGGCGCGAGGGCGCGGAGACGACGGACGACGTGAGGATGCTCGCCGCGATGTCGAAGCTGTACGCGTCGGAGGCGTCGAAGAGGGCGGCGGACAACGCGGTCCAGATCCATGGCGGGTATGGATTCATGGAGGACTACCCCGTGGCGCGGTACTGGCGCGATGTCAAGGTGAACGAGATCGGGGAAGGGACATCAGAGGTCCAGCGGATGCTCATCGCACGCCTCCTCGGTGCATAGCCGCGACTGCCGGCGGTGGCGCCTTCGGCCGCGGTGTCAAACCCGCGGGCGCCGGCACTCGCGCGTCTACCGCGCCGGCCGCGCGCAGGGCGGACTACCTATAGACCCCGTTGTGACCCAGGCTGTGCGCTCCGACGTTCGGGAAATAAGTCAACCCGTGGTCCTCGGCTCCCACCGGGATCTTCGCCACCACGCTGCCTGTCGTCGTGTCAAAGACATAGACCGTGGCGTTGTAGCGCCCAGACGCCCACAGCCGCGTCCCGTCGGGGTTCAGCTGCAGCATGTCCGGGCTGCCGCCGCCGGCAATCCACCACTTTGCGATCACTGTCCTCGAGGCAAAGTCGATCACCGAGATCGATCCCTCGAGCCGGTTCGAGACGTACAGCGACTTGGTGTCTCGTGACACCTGCAATCCGTGCGCGCCCTTCCCAGTCGGGATGAATTTGATCTCCTTCATCGCGACCGGATCGACCACCGACACGCCCATGCGGCCCTGGTTGGTCACGTAGAAAACGGTTCCGTCGGGCGACAGCTTCACGTCGATGGGGAGGCCGCCGACCCGCACGAAGCCGGCGAGCTGCATCTTGTTCACGTCGACCTTCGCGACGACGCCCGAGTACTCGGTTGAGATCATGAAGTAGCTGCCGTCGGCGCTGAAATCGAGATGATCGGCGCCCGGCCACGGGATGCCCACTGCCTTGAGGAGCTTCCATCCGTGGCGCCAGTCGCGAAACTCCACAGTCTGCCGGCGCTCGATGACGTCGATCGCCTTGGTTCCGTCGGGCGTGAAGTACAGGTTGTAGGGATACGGAATCGAGATCGTGCCCGAAGGCCGGCCGGTGTGGATGTTCAGAACGGTCAGGCTGCTCGAAGCCTCGTTGTCCACGTACAAGGCGCTCATGTCCCAGGCGGGCGCGATGTGATGCGGGATCTGGCCGACGCGAAAGTGGTCGATGACCTTGTAGGTCTGGGGGTCGATCACGTCGACCGTTCCGGCCCCGCTGTTCGGAACGTAGACGCGCTGCGGAATCTCGCACAACGGGCATGGAACCGTTCCTGACAGGTCGTTTGCGTAGACGTTGAACGCCGGCGCCGGCAGGCTCGTGGGCTGGACGTCGGGCGGAGGCAATAGCCGCGCGGGCTCGGTATCCACCGGAGCAGTGTTCTCCGGAGTCACCGGTGGAGCGGTCCACACGACCGCGGCAACCACGACCGCGGGGCTGACGATCGCCACGATGAAAACAAAGGCGAAGAAGATCCGAACGGCTCGAGACCGCAGGACCCGGGCCGGCGTCGCTAGACGGCCGTCACTCGTCGGGGAGATCTTCAAGCTTCGGCGTCAGCTCGCAAACCCACCGGCCGTCGTCGAGCCGGCGGATGAAGCGCGTGTAACCCTGGTTGCGAGCGACGTTCAGGAACTGCTCCTGGGTGATGAGAGTGCGAAGTCTCGCCAGGTCGGCGTAGGTGTTGTCGCGCATGATCCCGCCGACGACGCCGGCGAGCTCGCGCCATTGGCCTTCGGAAAGCGGTTCGCCGTAGCCGGCGATCGTGACCAGGAGCGCGGCGGTCGCACCGGTGATGGTGTCGGGCAGGATCTTTTCGCCCTTGGCGCGCGAGATGATCTCCCGCCCGGTGCTGATGATGTCGGCGATCCGGTCTCGCCGCACGCCTATGATGTCGCGACCGCTGCCAACAGTGGTGCCTTCGAGGTACCGCGGCCCTGCGTCCATTGCCAAGCCCACTATTCTAAGTAACGCTTCACTTGGACCTCGAACTTGCGCCCGAGCACGCGAGCTTTCGCGACTCCGTTCGGGAGCTCGCTCAAGGCGTCGTGCGGCCGCTCGCCGCCGAGGTCGATCGCGACCACCGTTTCCCCGCCGAGGCGATCAAGGCCGCGGCCGAATCTGGCCTCATGGGTGTCCTGATCCCCCGCGAATACGGCGGGGCGGGCATGGATGCGCTCGCGTTTGCCATCTGCATAGAAGAGCTGGCGCAGGCATGCGCCGCGACTGCAGTGATAGTGGACGTGCACACGAGCGTGGGCACCGAGCCGATCCTCCTCTTCGGCGACGAGGACCAGAAACGCAAGTGGCTGCCGCAACTGGCTTCGGGCCAGCTGCTGGGGGCGTTTGCCCTCACCGAGCCGGCGTCAGGGTCGGATGCCGCGGCGCTGAAGATGACGGCCCGCCGCAACGGAAGCGGATATGTCCTCAACGGGACGAAGGTGTTCATCACGAACATCGGCCGTGCCGGGCTCTACGTGGTCTTTGCCAGAACCGGGCCGGACGAGAAGGCGGCCGGGATCACCGCGTTCCTGGTGCCCGCCGACGCGGACGGGGTCCGCATCGGCCAGGTGTTCGGCAAGATGGGCCTCAACGGGTCTCCCACCGGCGAGCTCGTCCTCGAGGATGTGAACATTCCGGAATCCCACCGCCTCGGTCGCGAGGGCCACGGCTTCACCATCGCGATGCGCGCGCTGGACTCCGGTCGCATCGGCATCTCGGGTCAGGCGCTCGGCATCGCGCAGGCCGCGATCGACGAGGCGCGCACGCTGATGCGCGAGCGCGGCCACGAGAATTCAAAAGGCGACGTCGACGTCCTTGACCGGCTCGCCGGCCAAGGCGATGACTTCTCACTTGCAGACATGGCGACGAGGGTCGAGTCTGCGCGCCTGCTTGCGTATCGGGCCGCGTGGCTGTGCAGCCAGGGCAAGCCGTTCACTCGCGAGGCGTCGATGTCAAAGCTTCACTGCACCGATACCGCGATGCAGGTGGCGCTCGACGCGCTGCAGATCGCGGGCCACGAAGGTGCAGTCGCGGGCAGCCCCTTCGAGCGCCATGTTCGCGACGCCAAGGCCCTGCAGATCTACGAAGGCTCAAACCAGGTGCAGCGCATCGTCATCGCCCGCGAATTACTCAAGGCCGGATAATCAGCCTCAGAGATGGATTTCGAGTTCACGGCCGAGCAGGTCGCGATCCGCGACACGATCCGCGAGCTCGTTCAGGACCGCGTCGCTCCGCGCGCGGCCGAGATCGATCAGACCGGAGAGTATCCGAAGGATATCGAGACGCTGTTCGCGGAGAACGGCATCCTCGGCGTCCCGTTTCCCGAGGAGTACGGCGGCATCTCCGGTTCGAGCGTCACGATCTGTATGGGCATCGAGGAAATCGCGAAAGCATGCGCCAGCTCGTCGCTGATACTCGCGGTGCAGGCCCTCGGCTCTTATCCGATCCTCGTCGCGGGATCTGAGGAGCAGAAAAAGAGGCTGTGCCCGCCGCTTGCGTCGGGCGAGAAGATCGCCGCGTACGCGCTTTCCGAGCCCGGCAGCGGTTCCGACGCCGCGGCGATGAAGACCCGCGCGAAGAAGTACGGCCACGAGTACGTGCTCAACGGAACCAAGCAGTTCATCACGCACGGCAGCGTTGCCGGCACGCTCGTCGTCTTCGCCGAAACCCAACCCGGCAGCGACCACCGCGGCATCTCGGCGTTTGTCCTCGAGCGCGAAGCGAGTCCGTGGACGGTCGCGAAGCTCGAGCACAAGCTCGGAATACGCGGCTCGCCGACAGCGCAGATCGTCCTCGAAGACGTAAAGGTGCCCGCCGCCAACCGGCTGGGCGATGAAGGCGCGGGCTTCAAGATCGCGCTCGCGGTGCTCGACCGCTCACGCCCGGGCATCGGCGCCCAGGCGCTCGGGATCGCCGAAGGGGCATTCGACTACGCGCTGAACTACGTCAAGGAGCGCCAGCAGTTCGGGCAGGCCATAGCGACATTCCAGGGAATCCAGTTCATGCTGGCCGACATCGCGACGCAGATCGAGGCCGCGCGTCATCTCGTCTATCGCGCGGCTACGAAAGTGGACGCCAAGGCGGCCGACCTGACGAAGGTCGCGGCCATGGCAAAGCTGTTCGCCTCGGATATGGCCATGCGGGTGACCACGGATTGCGTCCAGCTGCTCGGGGGATACGGGTACATCAGCGACTACCCGGTCGAGCGAATGATGCGCGACGCCAAGATTACGCAGATCTATGAGGGCACGAACCAGATTCAGCGCGTCGTGATCGCACGAGCACTGCTCCGTTGAGTGCCGAACCTTCTGGGGACGCCGCGCCGGAGGCGCGGGGAGGTCCGCCGCCGCCACCACCGCCTCCTCCACCTCCACCGCCTGCCATGTCGCCTTACTACAGGGCGGGGTATCCGCAGCCTCCCGCGCCGGCGACCCACAACGACGGCGCGGCGGTGGTGTCGGCGATCCTCGGCAGCTTCGGCGTGGTGCTTGGTCTGGTGCTCGGCATCCCCGGACTTGTGCTCGGTCCGATCGCCTACTTCCTCGGCAAGGGCGCGATAGGCCGCATCGAAGGATCTAAGGGAACGCTGGGCGGCCGCAGCGCGGCCGCGGCCGGATGGGTGATCGGAGTGATCGCCACCGCGGTCGGAGCGATCGTGACGCTCACCTGGTTTGTCATCTGGCTGGTGGCGGTCTCCGGTCCGCCGCCCACCTAGCAAGCCTTGGACCGCGTCGGCGACGCGTTCGTCTGGCCGTTCCGGGACCCTGAATGGGTGAACAAGATCCTGATCATGGGGCTCATTCAGCTGATCCCTTTCGTGGGGGCGATCAACGGGCTTGGCTGGATGCTGGCGGCGCTCCACCGGCTTCGCGCCGGGGAGGAGCGGCTTCCGCCTGCCAACTTCGAGCATCTGGGCCGAGGCTTCCGGCTTTTCGTCGTGTACCTCGTGTACTACGGAAGCGTCGTTCTGATCGGCGCCGTGCTTTACGTGCCGGGGACGCTCATCCTGGCCCAGCAGGGCAAAGATTCGTCCAGCCCTCTATTGGTAGCGGTCGGCCTCGGGTTGCTCCTGCTCGCATTCAGCGTCGTCACGCTCGGCCTGCTCGTGATGACTTTCCTCACACCGTCGGTCGTGCTCGAGTTCGACGGTGGCGGGATCCCCGGCGGATTGCGCCTCGGCGATGTCCTCCGGCGCGCGCGCTTTTCCCTCACCAACACCCTGATTGCCGGCCTTATGCTGATCGCCGCCGGCCTGGTCGGCCAGCTCGGGTCGGTCGCCTGCTTCATCGGGGTCGTGTTCACGTCGGTCTACGCGCTCGCGATGCAGGCATGGATCGTCCGCAGCTTCGAGCTCGGAGCCGCGGCGCCGGCAGGTAGATAAGTGGAGGAGGGGTTCGTGGAGGAGGAGATGGAAGGTGTCTGACCTCCCGCCGCCGCCGCCGCCGAGCGGGGGCAGCCAACCCCCACCGCCGCCACCTCCACCGTCAGGCTCGGCCCCGCCGCCGCCCCCTCCGCCTGGCGGAAGACTCAATCCACCCCCGCCGCCACCAGGTGGGGGCTACATCCCACCCCCGCCACCGGGCGGTGGATACGGTCCGCCGCCGCCGGGAGGGGGAGGCTACGTGCCACCGCCGCCCGCCGGTTACGTGCCCGGCGGGTACGCCGGCTACGCGGCCCAGCGCACGGATGGGCTCGCCATCGCGTCCCTGGTCATTGGGATCATCTCGATCGTCTGTTCGTTCCTGTGCCTGGGCGTCATCCTCGGCCCGACCGCCGCGATCATGGGGTTCATAGCGCGGCAGCGAATCGCGACGAGTGGTGGCGCGATGGGCGGAGGTGCCCTGGCGATGGTCGGGCTCGTCCTTGGCATCATCGGGTTCGTGGCCAGCGTGGGCGCTTTTTTCGCCTACGCCTTCTCCGGGATATTCAACAACTCGACGACGTAACCTTCGATCGGCTCGCGGCGTTGTTAAAATCCCGGTGCTCATGTTCCGGGCCAGGCCAAGAAGGGCCAGGCGATCCCGCTATCGAGTCTCCCACCGCCTGACCAGGTCGGTCCCTGCGGCGGTCATCGCTGTCCTGCTTCTCGGCATCGTCGTCGCCGCCACGCTGACGTACAAGCGCTTCGACGATTTCATGACGGCCACGACGGGCCACCACATCAACGCCATCGGGGAGATCGCCCAGGTCGTCGAACCGTCACCGGGAACGATCGCCTACAAGCTCAAGCACGGTCAGCGCGTCAACGTGCTCCTGCTCGGGCGAGGCGGCTACGAGAACGATGCGCCATACCTGACCGACTCGATCATGGCCGTGAGCATCGACCCGGTGACCAACCGCGTGATGATGCTGTCGATCCCCCGGGACCTTGTCGTGCACATGAACCTGCAGAGTGATTCGAGCAGGATCTGGACCAACAAGATCAACGCGGCGTACGAAGTGCCTTACACCAGCATCATCTGCTGCGTCGCCAAGCAGTACACGGGCATCAACGGTGGCGGTCTCGCGGCGGAGCATGAAGTCGGAAAGGTCACAGGGCTGACCTTCGACCGTTACATCGCGATCGACTTTGTCGCCTTCCGCGACATGGTCAACGCGCTCGGCGGCGTCGACGTATGTCTGAGCACCAACCTGGACGACAACACTTACCCCAACTACAACAACGGCTACAGGCCGATCCACTTCAAGGCCGGCTGCCAGCATCTCAACGGAGAGCAGGCGCTCGAGGTGGCCCGATCGCGGCACGCGATCCAGCCCGAGCAATCGTCGGACTTTGGCCGTGCCAAGCGGCAACAGGACATCATGCAGGCGATCAAGAAAAAGGCGACCACGGTGAACGGCTTTGCCAAGGCGCCCCAGCTGTTGAGCGCGCTGCAGAAGAACATCAACACCGACATGACCCTGTCCGACATGAAGGCGATTTTCGACTGGGGAAAGAACCTGCCCGACAGCGCGATCATCCGCATTGCCTTGACGTCGCCCTCGCCGTCGGCCGCAGGCAACCTGCTTGATGGTGGCAGCTGCGGTATGGGAGCCGTCTCGCAGCTGTGCGCGGACGATCCGACCTTCAGCATGATCCGCCGGTACGTGGCCTCGGTCTTCATCGACCCCAAGACGCTTGGCGAGAAGGCGCCCGTTCAGTTCGCCAACGGGTCGACCAACTTTGCCGGCCTTGACGACCGCGTGACCACGATGCTCGATCCCATCGGTCTTCAGCTCAACGATCCAGTCGCCCATAGGGCCTCGTCGCAGACGTTGATCCTCGACTACTCGGGCGGACAGTTCCCACTTACAACCAAGTGGTTGCAGGGATTCTTCGGCGGCAGGGTCGTTGCCGCGACACCGACGAACCCCGCTCCCGCGCGCGGGCAGCAGACGTATGGGATCGTCGTGGTGCTCGGACACGACTTCGCCCTACGCTTTTTGGGCGAGTAACCCCACCCCTTTTCCCTCTCCCAAGTGGGGAGGGGGCACGCCGCCACTGCATCGCCTGCGACGATTGCGAGGATGGGTGAGAACACCGACCCCGTCTTACTGAAGAGGTTTCGATCAGGCGACGTGCGTGCCCTCGCGCGCGCCATCAGCCTCATCGAGCGGCGAGACGAATCGGTGCGCGAGCTGGAGCAAGCCCTGCGCCCTGACGCCAAGACACCAGGCGTCGCCGGATTCACCGGAGCGCCTGGCACGGGCAAATCGACACTCGTCGATGCCGTCGTCTCTCTGCTGCGCAAGAAGCAGTCGTCGGTCGCGGTGCTCGCGACGGATCCCAACTCTCCTTTCAGCGGCGGCGCCATCCTTGGCGATCGGATCCGTATGCAGCGCCACGCCCTAGACCCCAAGGTCTTCATCCGCAGCATGGGTGCGCGCGGCCACCTGGGCGGCCTGTCCTTGGCGTCGCGAGAGGCGATCCGGCTCCTCGGTGCGTTTGGCTTCGATGAGGTGATCCTGGAGACCGTAGGCGTCGGTCAGTCAGAGCTCGAGGTGGCCGCCGTCGCGGACACGACGGTGGTCGTCCTGACGCCGAACCTGGGGGACAGCGTGCAGATGATCAAGGCCGGGATCCTCGAGATCGCGGACATCTTCGTCGTCAACAAGGCCGACCTCGACGGCTACACGCGTGTGATGGCGGAGCTGCGCGCGATGCTCAGCCTGGCGCCCAAAGCCGAGTGGAAGCCTCCGATCCTGGCCACGGTGGCGAGCCGCCAGGAAGGAGTCGAGCAGCTTTGGGAGGCGGTGCTGGCGCATCGCCGTCACCTCGAGAAAAGCGGCCAAGCGCAGGCCCTGTCCGAGCAGAGGCTCCGCGACGAGACCGGCGAGGTGGCGGCCGAGCTGGCCCGGCGGCGAGCGCGGCAAGCGCTGGAAGACGATCCTGAGCTCGCCCGGCGGCTGCTCGCCGACCGCACGCCTTACCGAACCGCGGAGGAGATTCTCGACCGAAAGCGATAATCGATCAGATGAAAGTTCGCGCCCGGGACGCCAAAGAGGTCTGGAAGGAAGAGTTCGAATCCAGTCCTGCGCGCGACGACGGGATCGAGACGTCGACCATCTCGGGCATCCCTCTGCAACCTCTCTACACCGCAGGCGACCGCCCGAGGCGAGAAGAGGAGCTTCCAGGTCAGTTCCCCTACACGCGGGGCATCCATCCCAGCGGGTACCGCGGACGGCTCTGGACGATGCGCCAGTTCTCCGGGTTCGCCACCGCCGAGGAGACGAACCGCCGCTACAAATACCTGCTCGCCAACGGCCAGACCGGCTTGTCCGTCGCGTTCGACATGCCCACGCTGATGGGCCAGGACTCGGACGCGCCGACCAGTCGTGGCGAGGTCGGCCACTGCGGGGTCGCGATCGACTCGCTCGCCGATATGGAGACGCTTTTCGACGGGATCCCGCTCGGCGACATCACAACCTCGATGACCATCAACTCACCCGCGGCCATCTTGCTGTGCATGTACATCGCGGTGGCCGAGAAGCAGGGTGTGCCCGCTTCCAAGCTTGGCGGCACCTTGCAGAACGACATCCTCAAGGAGTTCATCGCCCAAAAAGAGTTCATCTTTCCGCCGGCGCCGTCGATGCGTCTCGTCGTGGACTCGATCGAGTACTGCGCGCAAGAGGTGCCGAAATGGAATACGATCTCCATCTCGGGTTACCACATCCGCGAGGCAGGTTCGACCGCGGCACAGGAGCTGGCCTTCACCCTTGCGGACGGCATGGCCTATGTCGACGCGTGCCTCGAGCGCGGAATGCACATCGATGATTTCGCGTCCCGTCTCTCCTTCTTCTTCGATGCGCACATCGATTTCTTCGAGGAGATCGCGAAGTTCCGCGCCGCCCGGCGGATCTGGGCGCGCTGGATGCGCGAGCGATACGGCGCGCAGCAGGAGCGGTCGTGGAAGCTGCGCTTCCACACCCAGACCGCCGGCGTATCGCTCACCGCGCAGCAGCCGGAGCTCAACATCGCGCGGACGGCGATCGAGGCGCTGGCCGCGGTCCTGGGCGGCACGCAGTCGCTTCACACCAACGCCATGGACGAGGTGCTCGCATTGCCCACGGACAGGGCAGCGCGCATAGCGCTGCGAACGCAGCAGCTGCTTGCGTACGAGACGGGCGCCGCGAACACAATCGACCCGCTCGGCGGTAGTTATTTCGTCGAGGCGCTGACCGACGAGATGGAGCGCCAGGCCGAGGCTTACTTCAAGCGCATCGACGAGATCGGCGGCGTGATCCCTGCGATCGAGGTCGGTTTCTTCCAGAAGGAGATCGCCGACGCCGCGTTCCGCTACCAGAAGGAGCTGGAGCTGAAGCGCCGGATCGTGGTGGGTGTAAACGACTTCACGGTCGACGAAGAGGAGCCCATCGACATCCTGCGTATCGACCCCAGGCTCGAATCTCAGCAGTCGGAGCGTGTGCGAGACGTGCGCCGCAAGCGCGACCAGGCCAGGTGCACCAATGCTCTCCAAAGTCTGAGCAGGGCCGCGGCGGGCACCGACAACCTGATGCCTTACATCCTCGATGCGGTGCGCGCGTACGCGACCGAGGGCGAGATCATGCAAGCCATGATCGAAGTCTTCGGCACGTACACCGAAACGGCCGTGGTCTGATGCCGTCGACCGCCGTACGCCCAGTCCGAATCGTGGTCGCCAAGGTTGGGCTGGACGGCCATGACCGAGGCGTGAAGGTAGTCGCCCGAGCCCTGCGCGACGCGGGTTACGAAGTGATCTACACCGGGCTCCGCCAGACTCCTGAGATGGTGGTCGATGCGGCGCTCCAGGAGGACGCCCAGGTGATCGGCCTTTCGATCCATTCGGGTGCGCACATGACGCTCTTCCCGGCGGTGGTCGAGGAGCTGAAGCGGAGGAAGGCGACGGACATCATCGTCTTCGGCGGCGGCATCATCCCGGACGACGACATCACCGCCCTCAAGAAGCGCGGGGTGGAGAAGATCTTCACCCCCGGCACCCCGCTGCAAGACATCGTGGATTGGCTTCGCAAGCGTTTTCCAGATTCGCCCGCCAAGTAATCGCGACATCGAATAACATCGGCATCGCGCATGTCGAGCGAGCCTCCCGGCCAGGTCCCGCCACCGCCTAGCGGTCCTCCGCCGGGCGATCAGCCGCCGAGCGGACCGCCGCCCACCCCGCCGCCCGCGGGCCCGCCGCCCCCGCCGCCTATACAGCCCTATCAACCTGCTCAGCCCGGTTACGGCCAGCCGTACCCCTATGCCGCGGCTCGTCCGGATGTCCAGGGCTCGATGCCCGCGATGGTCCTCGGAATCGTGGCTGTCGTGCTGTCGCTGGTCGGGTGCGATTGCTGGTTCATCGAGATTGTCGCCGTCCCGCTTGGGATCGTCGCGATCGTGATGGGCATCAACGCGCGCAACCGCGCGAACGCCGGCCAGGGCGCCTTCGGTGGAAGCGGTAAGGCGCTCGCCGGGATCATCACAGGTGCGGTCGCGGTGGGCGTGGGTGCGATCGCGGCGGTCCTCGCGCTGGCGTTTGCCGGGTTGAGCGGCTCGGGCATCCTCAACAACCTGATCACGACCCCGACACCGACCTAGCCCCATCCCGGCCTTTCGGGCCGGACTTCCCCACAAGTGGGGAAGAGTTAAGTGCCTAGCCGGCGGTTACGACGGTCCCCGCGATCTTGTCGTGGAGTCCCTGCCTCTGGGGATCCCAGAACATCCAGAGCCAGGCGAGGGCGCCGAGCAGGCAAAGGGTGAACCACACCTCGAGCCACCAGACAAGGCCGCGCAGGACGGCCATCCCGAGGCTCGGGAAATTGCCGGTCACCCGGTCGCGGACCCGAAAGCCGAAAACCATCATGCCAATCGTCTGCCCGCGCGAGCTCCAGAAGTAACCGACGTACGCCAGTGCGACGGCCAGGTCGACAAACACGGAGACGAGGTGGCTCCCTCGCGTCACCCCTTCGGTCGCGCCGTAGAGAGCGCCCACGATGACCACGTCGATGAGCCCGCCGACGACTCGTAGACCCGGGCTCGCCAACACCGATGGGGGCGACATCGGGTAGCCCGGGCCTGGGGTGAACGATCCGCCATAAGGTCGCCCCATCCCTCGGCTACGCCGGGTACTTCCCCACGGAGTGGGGAAGAGTTGGGTTCACCAAGGTTGGCGTATCATAGGCGGGCCTCTCCACCAGAGGCGCTGCCATGCAACTCAAAGCCTCGGCCCGCCAACCGCTCGGCAAACGCTCGCGCCGCATGCTGCGCGAGGGCAAGCTGCCTGCCATCGTCTACGGCCACAACACCGAGGCGACCCCGATCACACTCGACCGGCTCGAGTTTCAGAAAGTCTTTGTCAAGTCGGGCCGCACGCACCTGGTCGACCTCGTGCTCGACGGCGGCCGCACCGCGAAGGTGCTTGTCCGCGAGATCCAGACCCATCCTCGGCAGCTGGGACCGATCCACGTCGACTTCTACCAGGTCAACCTGCAGGAGAAGATCGAGGTCGAGGTCCCTGTCCGCCTGACCGGCGAGTCGGCACCCGTCAAGCGCGGAGACGCCGATATCCTCCAGCCGCTGCACGCGATCCGCGTGGAGTGTCTGCCTTCGGACATCCCCGCGTCGTTCGAGGTCGACATCACGCCCCTCGAAGAGATCGAGATGGAGCTCCGAGTCGCGGACCTCACGGTGCCGAAGGGCGTGAGCCTCTTGGTGGACGCCGAAGAGTTGGTCGTCAAAATCGTGCACAAGCGCGAGCTCAAGGTCGAAGAGGAAATCCCGGCCGCGGAGGCCGTGGTCCCGGCCGAGGGCGAAGCTGCCGCGGAAGGCGAGGCTCCGGCCGAAGCCGAAACAGAGACCGAGGAATGACCCTGGCCTCCATCGGAGGCTGGAGTGTCCCGGTTCCCGACTTCGTTTACTACCCCGTCGTCGTTGTTGTCGCTGTGGCCGCGACGTACGTTGTCGCTCGAATTGTCGCCCGCTTCGTCGGCGAGAAGGTCCGCGAGCAGCACATGCGGGCCGAGATGGTCGTCGTCACGCGGCGCGTCGTCACCGCCGGCGTCATCGTACTGGGCGTCTTCCTCGCGCTAGGCTGGGCCGCCCAGAACGCAAACGTCACGCTCTTCGGTCTTCTGCTCGCGACCGTCGTGGCTGCGCTTGGCGTGCAGCAGCTGCTCCAGGACTATGTATCGGGCTACTACGTCTTGCTCGAGCGCCACATCAGGATCGGGGATCGGATCACTTTCGACGAACAATCCGGCACAGTCACCGACGTCCGGCTACGCGTGACTCTGATCAAGAGTGACGCGGGCGACTTGATCGTCGTGCCGAACTCGGAGCTGTTCACCAAGGCGGTGACGGTTCACACGACGCGGTCTACGACAGAGCCCCCAAAGTAATCCGGTACATCGCCTCCAGCTTCTTGCCCTCGAGCTCGCACTCCTCGGCGATCAGCTCACTGAACATCTGCGAGGCGACTTCGACGTGAATGCCGGCCGCGACTTGCGTCGCCAGCGAGCGCAGGTGATAGGTGTGGTCGGGCCGGTCTGAAGAATCCTCCAGCCGCACCTTGACCTCGTCCAGCTGGACGAACTCCGCCCAGCGCTTCACCTCCGCGGCTCCGGTCTCCTCCGCGTCGGAGAGGTGCAAGCAGTTGAGTCCGCCGAAGATCCCATAACGCTCGCGCAGCGAGCCGGGACGCGACTTCGAGATCTGCGTCTCGCCGAGGTCGTAGCGCATCTGCTTCAGCGACCCCGCCGATGCGGTGACGCGTCCGACGACCACCGGCAACGCGGACATGAAATCGACCAGCCACGAGAAAAACGGCCGTCCCTGCAGGAAGTCGTAGTGCCCCTCGATCAAGGTCGCCGGCGGCTGAAACCACTCCAGCGACTCAACCTTCCACTCGCGCTCGGACGAAAGCCAGCCCCAGATTCCGGCGCGCGCAGCCAGGCGATAGGCGGCATCCGGTTTGAAGATGAGGAGCGCGTCAGCCAACGGTCAGGTGGCACGAACAATTCGGATCGTCCGGACTATCCGGCTTCGTCTGACCCGGAAAGGCCAGATGGTCCGGACTAACCGTGTATGAGGCGGACATACTCGAGCTATTTTGCTGACTTACGGTCCCTGGGGTTGGGCGAGTACACCTTGCGGCTCTTCAGCTTCTCGGGCATGTGCACCTGATCGGCGACGCCACCCTCGTACTCGTGCGCGTATTTGTAGTCGCGTCCATAGCCCATCGACTTCATCAGACCCGTCGGCGCGTTGCGCAGGTGCATCGGCACCGGCTCGTTGCCGGTTTCCTGGATCAGCTCGCGCGCCGCGCCGTATGACGTGAGCGCCGAGTTCGACTTCGGCGCCAGCGCGAGGTAGAGCGCGGCTTCGGTCAAAGGCAGCACGGCCTCGGGCATGCCGACGAAGTGCGCGGCCTGCTGCGCGGCGACCGCGACCGGCAAAGCCTGGGGGTCAGCGAGCCCGATGTCCTCTGCGGCCAGGATGACAAGCCGGCGGGCGACGAACATCACGTCTTCGCCTGCCTCGAGCATGCGCGCCATCCAGTACACGGCCGCATCGGGGTCGCTGCCGCGGACGCTCTTGATGAGCGCGGAGACGATGTCGTAGTGCTGGTCGCCCGCCCTGTCGTACAGCAGATGTCGCTGCTGCATAGCGTTCTCCACGTTCTCGAGCGTGATCGCCCGTTCGCCCGCGAGCGCAGCCGCGGCCTCGAGCCCGTTGAGCGCCACGCGCGCGTCGCCGCGCGCGACCTCCAGCAGGGCCCCCAGCGCGTCGTCCTCTATGTTGGCGCTCAGCTGTTGCAGCCCGCGCTCCACGACCTGCTTCAGCTCGTCGCGATCCAGCTGCTCGAGGCGAAACACACGGCTCCGTGAGAGCAGCGGTGAGATCACCTCGAAGGACGGGTTCTCTGTGGTCGCGCCGATGAGCGTCACGGTCCCGTCCTCGACGTGCGGCAGGATGGCGTCCTGCTGGGCCTTGTTGAAGCGATGGATCTCGTCGATGAACAGAACGGTGCGCAGGCCGGCCCTGCGGTGGACCTTCGCCTCCGCGACGACCTTGCGCAGGTCCGCCACGCCCGCGGTCACGGCTGACATCGCAACCATGCGGGCGCTCGTCTCGCTCGCGAGAAGCCCCGCCAGGGTCGTCTTGCCGCTCCCCGGCGGCCCCCAGAGGATGATGCTCGGCAGGTTTCCGCTGCGCGTGAGCTGGCGGAGGACGGCGACCACCTTGTCCTGACCGACCATGTGCTCGAACTTTTTGGGGCGCAAACGCATCGCCAGCGGCGCTTGCGGCTCCGCTCCCGCCGGGAGCGGAAAGAGCTCACCCTGATCTGACATTGATCTTGATTCTGACCGCCGGCTTGGTTTGCCGAGACCGAGATCAGGGCCCTGTCCCTAGAATTCGCCCCCATGACTACCTGCTGGTACTGCAGCTCAGAGGTTCCGGAGACCTCTCAGTATTGCCCCAGCTG
Source organism: Chloroflexota bacterium (assembly GCA_005882115.1). GTDB lineage: Bacteria > Chloroflexota > Dormibacteria > Dormibacterales > Dormibacteraceae > 40CM-4-65-16. Next base: position 19,187 of record VBEG01000024.1, on the reverse strand, counting down.
CGGCCACAGCCAGACCGACCGGACCTCCAGTCCGCTGTTTGGGGTCGTCGACCCGACGACCGGGATCTGGAACTCGAAGTTCATCAACGCGCTGGTCGGCCAGGAGGCCAACCGCGCTGTGCGCTACCACCGGCCGCTCTCGATTCTTCTGATCGAGCTCGACCACGCAGAGCACATCCACAAAGAGCTGGAGCAGGTACAGGTAGAAGGACTGCTCCGGGAGATGGCCGAACGGCTCGGCCAGGCCATCCGCGACACTGACACCGTGGGGTTTCTCGACGCCGACGGACCACCGCACTTCGCGATCGTCCTCCCCGAGACCGACGAACAGGGGGCGGCCCTGGCGGCAGATAAGATCCGGCGCTCGATCGCCTCGCACGACTTCGGCACCACAGGCGCGTGGAAGCGCATCACCGTCAGCTGTGGCGCCGCCACCGTCGACTCCGGCTACCGGCCCGCGGACGAGGCCGGCATGATGAACCGCCGAGAGTACACCGGCAATCTCCTGCGCGAGGCCTACCAGGCGCTCGACTCCGGCCGCTCGGCTGGGACGAACCGAACCACGGTCGGCGTCTACAAACGCTGAACCGGTTCTACCTCATCCGCCACGCGGATGTCGAAAACCCGCATCGGCTCCTGTACGGCCACCTGCCGGGCTTCAATCTCAGCGCGCTAGGCCGCGCGCAGGCAGCGGCGCTGGGGGAGAGCATCAGGTCTGCGGGGATCAAGCGGATCGTGGCCAGCCCACTCGACCGTGCGGTCGAGACCGCGCGCATCATCGCCGGCGGCCTGACACCCACGCCGGCGCTCGAAACAGATGGAGCGCTTCGCGAGTCCGAGTTTTCCCGCTATTTGCAGGGGGTGCCGTATTGGCAGATTCCCGTGCGCCGGCCCCTGTGGTTTGTTCACAAGGCGAAGCGAGGGCTCCTTCCCGGAGATGAAAGCATCGCAGCGATGGCGGAGCGGGTCCTGGGTGTCGTGCGGCGCCTGACACGGGAGCATCCTGGCGAGACGATGGCGCTGGTGAGCCACGCCGATCCTCTTGTCGCAACCTGGATCATTCTCGACGGGCGGCCGCAAAACGAGCGCGAGATGCACCGTAAGGACATCCAGAAGGCAGGGATGCTGCAGCTCGACATGGAAGGCGACAAGCCGAAAGTGTGGGAGTACATCCCGCCGCCGAAAGTGGAAACACCGGCCACCGCGGCAGCCTGACGCCGGTGAGGCGATTTCCGAAGGGCTTCCTGTGGGGGACCGCCAGCGCGGCGCACCAGGTCGAAGGTGACAACCGCAACTGCGATTGGTGGGAGTGGGAGCATGAACGAGGACGAATCGCGAAGGGCGACACCTCCGCCGTTGCGTGCGACAGCTACCGGCGTTACCGCGAAGACGTCGCGCTGCTGCGCGAGCTGAAGCAGAATGCCCACCGGCTTTCCATCGAGTGGTCGCGGATCGAGCCGTCTGAAGGCGTCTTCGACTCGCGCCAGATCCGTCACTACCGAGACGTGCTCGGCGAGATGCGCGAGCAAGGGATCGCGCCGATGGTCACCCTGCACCACTTCACGAACCCACTCTGGTTCGTGCGCAAAGGAGGATGGATCTCGCCCGACGCACCACGTGCCTTCATCCCGTTCGTGCATCGCGTCATCGACGAGCTCGGCGATCTCGTCGACATCTGGTGCACGATCAACGAGCCGAGCATCTACGCCGCGAACGGGTGGATCACCGGCGAGTTTCCTCCCGGCCGTCATGGCGACCTCGCGGCGCAGTATCGCGTGACGCGCAACATGCATCGGGCGCACGAGCTCGCGTACGCGGTGATCAAGCGCCGATGGCCTGATTCCCTGGTCGGCCTCTCGCATCACAAGTTCCTGTTCCTGCCCGCCACTTCGAGGCGAAGGGATCGCCTCGCGGCGAGCGTGACTCAGGCCGTGACCGACCGCTGGCCTGTTCGGCCCGGCCGGCTTCGGCCGATCGTCGACGCGAGAAGCGATTACATAGGCATCGCTCACTACTGGGGTCAGATGTGCGCGTTCGATCCGCGGCGACCAGGGAACCAGTTCATCCGGCGGTTCAATCCACCGGGCCCGGTGAACGAGATGGGCTTCGTCTCGGATCCTTCATGGATGCGCGGCGTCCTCACGGAGCTCGCGCCCTACCGGAAGCCTGTGTACGTGACCGAGAACGGACTCGCCACGGCGGAGGATGCGCCGCGCGAGAGGTACCTGACAGAGGTGCTGGGCGAGGTGCATGCGGCGATCGAGGAAGGAGTCGACGTGCGGGGCTACTTCCACTGGACGAACCTCGACAACTTCGAGTGGGCCCGAGGCTACACGGCACATTTCGGGCTCATCGCGGTCGACCGCAAGACCCTGGAGCGGACCATCAAACCGAGCGGCCGCCTGTACGCGCGGATCGCCACCGCGAACGGATTGGCCTCTTAACTAGACTCACGGCGTGACGCGCCGGTCGGTGGTGCTGGGAGCTGCGGCGATCGTCCTCGGCTCGATCCTGATGCTCTCCCTCGTGTGGGGACTTCAGCACGCGGCTCTGTCCAACCCGCCCGTGCTCGGCCGCAGCGCACCCGGCCTTGCCATCCAGCCTGTTGCGGGCGATCGGGTCAGCGTCTCCGAGCTTCACGGCAAACCCGTCGTGCTGAATTTCTGGGCCTCATGGTGCGGAACGTGCATCGAGGAGGGCCGTGTGCTGGCCGCGGCGTCGAACACCTATCCCGACGTCGCATTCATCGGCGCCGACAATCGCGACACCACAACGGGATTCCAGGCATTCGAGCAGCTGCACCCGCATCCATATCCTGCCGGCCCGATCGTCTCGGGCTCGTACCAGTCCTATGGAGTCGCGGGGTTGCCGGCGACGTTCTTCATCGACTCGGATGGCGTCGTCGTCGCGTCCTTCATCGGCCCGCTCGATGCGAAGACCCTGGGCCACTACGTCGGGCTGATCGCGACATGACCCCGACGTTGAAGTGGGGCATTCCTGTCGCGGTGGTCGCGGCATGCGTCGGCTATCTGATCTTCACGTCCTCTGGCGGTGCGAGCGAGTACTACCTGACCGTCTCTGAGCTGCGGGCGCACGCGCAGCCGGGTGACATTCGCGTCGCTGGCGTGGTGCAAGACGACGTGCAGAAGAGCCAGGGTGGACTACGCGTGACCTTCACCGAGACAGACAGCACGGCGTCGATGCCGGTGGAATACTCGGGCGCGCTGCCCGACATCTTCAAACCGGGCATCACTGTCGTCGCGGAGGGACGGTTGGGGAGCGACGGTGTCTTCCACGCCAGGACGCTGCTCGCGAAGTGCCCCTCGCGCTTCTCGACCCAGCCCTACACATCGTGATTCTCGGCTACCTCGGCGCCGGCGCCTTGCTCGCTGGGCTGGTACTCGGCGGATTCTCAACGCTGCTGTCCTTCTGGGCCGGGGCACGAGAGAGCCCGGTGTTCATTCAGGTCGCGCGGCGCGCCTTCTACGCCGCCGCGGGGATGACCGCCCTGGCGTCGGTGCTGCTCGAAACGGCGCTGCTCACGCACGATTTCTCGCTTGCCTACGTCGCCGAGCACACCGACCTCTCGACGCCGATCGCACTCGTCGCGGCGGGCTTCTACGGCGGTCAGGAAGGCTCGCTGCTCTACTGGACACTGATCCTTGGCGTGCTGGGCAGCGCCTCGCTCCTCGCGAGCGCGCGTCTGGGCGAGCGGGTCGCCGCGTACGCCGCTGGGATCCTGGCCGCCACCCTCACCTTCTTTCTCTTCGTCCTCGCTGTTGTGGCGAGCCCGTTCGAGCTGCTCTCGGTCACGCCGCCCGACGGCCTCGGCCTGAATCCGATCCTCCGTGACGGCGGCATGCTCATCCATCCGCCGGTGATCCTCGCTGGTTTTGCCTCATTCGCCGTCCCGTTCGCCTTTGCGTGCGCTGCGCTGATGGCTGGCCGCGCGGACGTCTCATGGATCCGCCACACGCGGCGCTTCGCGCTCCTCGCGTGGAGCCTGCAGACCACTGGGCTCCTGCTCGGGATGTGGTGGGCCTACCACGTGCTCGGCTGGGGCGGCTACTGGGGATGGGATCCAGTGGAGAACGTGGCGCTCATGCCGTGGCTCGCCATCACCGCGTACCTGCACTCCGCGCAGGTCCAAGAGAAGCGAGGGCGCATGCGCGGGTGGAATTTCGGCCTGGTCATCCTCGCGTTCCTGCTCGTCGTGTTCGGCACGTTCATCGTGCGCAGTGGAGTCGTGCCTTCAGTGCACACGTTTGCGATCAGCGCCATCGGCCCATGGTTTCTGGGCTTTCTCGGGGTCTGCATCGCTTTCTCAGCGGCGCTGCTGGCGTTCCGCGCCGGCGGGTTCGCGTCGGCGACGCATCCCCCCGTGACGCCGGTCTCGCGCGAGGGTGCTTTCGTCCTCCAGAACCTGTTGCTGATCGGGGTGGTTGCTGTGGTCCTGTGGGGCACGGTCCTCCCGCTGATCTCCGGCTTGTTCGGCAGCGAGCGAGTCGTCAGCACGTCCTATTACGAGCGAGCGGCCGCGCCTCTCCTGGCGGCAATCCTGGCGTTGATGGCCGCGGGGCCACTTCTCCCGTGGCGCCGGGCTGGGAGGCCGACGCTGCGCGCGCTGCGCTGGCCGGTCGCCGGCGCCGCGATCGTGGTGATTGGACTGGCGGCCGCCGGCGTGCGCTCGCTTCCGGCGCTGATCGCCGTTCCGCTTGCCGCCGCCGCCGCGACGACCATGCTGACCGAATACGGCAGGGCGCTGCTCAAGAGACCCGAGATCCTGGTCCGCAAGCGGCGTCGTTACGGCGCGTACCTGGCCCATCTCGGGCTCCTCGTGGCCGCGGTCGGCATCGCCGCGTCGCAGCTCGGCCAGCAGGAGAAGGACGTCACGCTCGCGCCCGGTCAGGCGGTGACGGTCGCCGGCTACACGCTCACGTACACAGGTTCTGAGCAGAGGCAGCTTGCCGACCACACCGAATTCATCACCGCCATGCGCTTCGGCGCGCAGACGCTGGAGCCGTCCCGCGCCACCTACTCGGGCCTGGGTGGCCAGGCGCTGACCCACGTCGCGATCACGACGACGCCGTTCGCCGATGTCTACGTCGTCCTCGCGTCGACGAGTGAGAACGGCTCGGCATCGTTTCGGGTATTCGTCAACCCGCTGGTGACGTGGATCTGGGCCGGCGGCGCGGTGATCATCCTAGGGGTCGTGCTGGGCAACGCCGGGGAGGGCAGCCTCGCTGCGGAGTTGGCAAGGCGCCGGATCCCGATTACGCTCCCCGCGTAGGCATGGCGATCATCGTCGCGACGCTGCTCCTGTTCCTGGCGGGGCCGTTCGTGCTCTGGCCCCTCCTCAAGACGCCGCCGGACAACCCATGAGCGTGATCGTCGCCAACGGCCTGACGCACTGGTTCGGCAACGAGCACGCCCTCGACAGCGTCGACCTCGTGGTCGACACCGGTGAGCATGTCGCGGTGCTCGGTGAGAACGGTGCCGGCAAGACCACCCTGCTGCGCATCCTTGCGACCGCGATGCGGCCGACCTCCGGCCGCCTCGAGATCGCAGGACTCGATGCCCACCGAGAGCGCCGGCGGCTGCGCCACTACCTCGGCTACACCGGCCACGCGCTCGGCCTCTATCCGGCGCTGTCGGCCGCGGAGAACCTCGAGTTCTTCTGCGAGCTGCAGGGCACCCCGCGATCGCGGATCGACGAGGTCCTCGAGGCGGTCGGCCTTGCGGCGACGGCAAAGCGACGTGCCGCTCAGCTGTCCCGCGGCATGCAGCAGCGGCTCGCCATCGGCCGCGCCATCCTGCATGACCCTCGCCTCCTCATCCTCGATGAGCCCGACGCGAGCCTTGGCAGCGACGCGGCAGAGCTGCTCGCCCGCGTGATGGACGGGCGGACAGTGGTCCTCGCCACCCACGATCGCGCGCTGGCCAACAGGTTGTGTCCTCGGACCCTGGAGCTGCGCCACGGCCGCTCGGTCGGCACGGCGACGCGGCTCCGCGTGGTGAAGTGAACCCCTTCAACGTCGCGGTCGCCGTCGCGCGCAAGGACCTGAGGTCCGAATGGCGCACGCGCGAGATGGTGCCGGCGCTCGCCCAGTTCATCATCCTCGCCCTCCTCATCGCCAACTTCGGGTTCCAGATCGACTCCCACAACGCTCCATCGATCGCGCCAGGCATCCTGTGGCTCGCCCTTGTCTTCGCCGGCCTGGTGGCCTTCGGCCGCACCTTCGCCGCCGAGCGCGACCAGGCCTCCCTCGAGGCGATGCTCCTGACGCCGGCCTCTCCGGTCGCCATCTTCGCCGGCAAGGCGATCGCGGCCTCGTTGCTGCTCATCGTGTGCGAGGCCGTCATGCTGCCGGCGCTCTCGCTTTTCTTCGGCACGCCGCTGGGTGCGGACATGGTCGCCGCCGTCCTGCTCGCGACGGTCGGCATGGCCGCCCTCGGCTGCCTGTTCGCCGCGCTGGTGGCGCGGGTTCGAGCGCGCGAGCTGCTGCTCCCGCTGCTGACGCTGCCGCTGTGGATACCGTTCATCATCGCGGGCGGCCAGGCGGTGCAATCGGCGATGGGCCTGCCCGGCAGCTACCCGGAGGCCATCGGCCTGCTGATCGACTTCGACATACTTTTTGTCGTGCTCACCTCGCTGGCCGCTCGCTTCGTGCTCGATGAATAAGTACGAGAAGGCGGCCACGGGAGCGGTTGCCCTGATGCTCGTCGCCGGCGCTGCGATCTTCTTCTTCGCGCCGACGGACTATCTCCAGGGCCCGGTGCAGCGGATCTTCTACCTGCACGTGAGCTCGGCCATCGCCGCCTATGGATGTTTCGCCGTGGTGCTGGTCGGCGGGATCATCTACCTGCGGACCGAGAGCCCCGTCGCGGATCGCTTTGCGCGTGCGGGCGCGCTCGTTGGCCTCGTTTTCACGACGGTCACGCTGGTGATGGGCATGCTGTGGGCGAAGCCGATCTGGGGCACGTTCTGGACCTGGGACGCCCGCCTGACGTCGACGTTGGTGTTGTGGATGATCTACGCGGGATACCTGCTCGTCCGCCGGCTGTCCGACCCGGGACGTCAATCGGCGCGTCTCGCGGCGGTGGTCGGCATCTTCGGCTTCATCGACGTCCCGGTGGTGCACTTCAGCGTCACGTGGTGGCGGACGCAGCATCCGGGCCCGATCATCGTCAACGACGCGCTGCCGCCGCAGATGCTCGCGACATTTCTGTTCACACTCGCATGCACACTCGTCCTCGCCGCGGTCCTGATCGGGATCCGCTATCGGATCGAGACAGCGCTTGATGCGCGGCTGAATGTCTCCGAGCCCGCGAAGGTCATCGCGGCGAAGCGCGAGGCCGAGCCCGCCAGATGACCTACCTGGTCGTGGCTTACGCGTTTGGAGTGGCGCTCCTCGGTGGCTACCTCGCCTGGTCGCTCCGCAAGCTTCGCCGGCTAGAACGCAAGCAGTAGTCGTTGGCGCCGGCCCAGCCGGCGACGCCGTCGCGGCCGGTCTTCGCGACGCCGGCTTTCAGGGTCAGGTCGTGCTGATCGGCGGCGAGCAGGATCTGCCATACGAGCGGCCGCATCTTTCGAAGGGCTTCCTCGCGGGGACGGTGCCGTCGACTCGCCTTGCGCTCCGACCCGCGGAGCAGTACCGCGAGCTGGAGATCGACCTCGAGCTTGGCGACCGGGTGCTCGACCTCGGCATGCCCGCCAGGAGGGTGTTGCTGGAAAGCGGCAAGACGATCGGCTGGGACCTGCTGTGCATCGCCACGGGCTCGGACGCCAGGCGCCTCCCCGGTCTCGAAGGCGCCCTCTACCTGCGCGAGCTGCCCGCGGCCGAGACCCTGCGCAGCAGGATCGAACACGGTCTCGCCCTCGACATCGTCGGCGCGGGATTCATCGGATGCGAGGTCGCCGCCGTGGCGCGGCAGAAAGGATGCGAGGTCCGGCTCTTCGAGGCGCTTGCCCAGCCCTTGCTCCGGGTGCTGGGCGCCGAGGGCGGCGGGTACCTCGCCGATGTTCACCGTGGCCACGGCGTCGACTTGCGGCTGGACGCTCAACCCCCGCATGACGCCGACCTCGTCGCCGTGGGGTCGATGCCACGCACCAAGCTCGCCGAGCGTGCGGGGCTCGAGATCGACCGCGGCGTCGTGGTCGACGACCAAGGCCGGACCTCGGAGCCCGGCGTCTTCGCGGCCGGAGATGTGACGCGTTTCTTCCATCCGCTGTTCGAGACGCGGATTCGCGTCGAGCATTTCCAGACTTCGCAACGGCAGGGATTCGCCGTCGGTCGCGCGATGGCTGGTCAAGGACAGCCGTTCGCTGAGGTTCCGTGGTTCTGGTCCGACCAGTACGACTTGAACCTTCAGTACGCCGGAGCGGGACTCCCCTGGGACGAGACCGTCGTACGCGGTGACCTCGCCAGGGCACCGTTCACGGTCTTCTATCTCAGCGCGGGACGAATGATCGCCGCCGCCGGGGTCAACGACCACCACACCGTCGCCCGCGCGCGGCGTCTCATGGAGGCGCACCAGGAGGTCACTCGGCAGCAGCTGGCCGATCCGATGTTTGATCTGAGGCGAGCCCTTGCCTGAGCTTCGGCGCAAGCCCATAGACGATGCGCTCGGTCAGACCCCAGACACGGCTCTCCTCATGGGCGAGATACCGGAACCGCCAGGGATCGTCTGACACCAGCCACGCGCTGTCGTCGAGGAGACGGTCCAGCGTGATCGCCAGAATGCCTTCGAGCTCGCTTGGGTCGTGCACGAAGGATTCGACCGGGTCCGGCAGATAGGCGACGAAGGGCACTACCGAGAAGTTTGTGACGGCCGCGTAGATCATGTCGCCCGCGCCCAGCGGCACCAGGCGGCCTAGCGGAACGCCAATCTCCTCGAAGACCTCTCGCTCCGCCGCCTGCCAGGCCGACTCCCCGGGATGGACGCCTCCGCCGGGCAGAGCGACCTGTCCAGGGTGGTCGCGGAGGTCGCCTCGGCGGCGGACGAACGGGACCATCCAGTGGCCTTCCGCCTTGTGGCGGTAGAGGACGAAGACGACCGCGGCCGGCCTAGCCCCCTTTCTGAACTCGCCCCAGCCGTCGACCGGCTTGAAAAGGTGCGCGAGGCGGCCCAGAAATGGGTCGCCGATCTGGCTCATGGGAGCCGGTAAGCTAGGAAAGGTAGCTGGCCATGATTGACCACACCAACAGCCGCATCGAGCAGCAGCAGAGGGTCCTCCGGCGGGAGAAGCGCCGCAGGTACGCCTTCCAGCGGATGCTGCGGGCCACCGACCGGGTGCTCTGGCGCCTCGAGGAGATGAATCGGGACGGCGTCCGCACGGTGCCTAAGCGAGTCCGTGTCGAGATCCGCGAGGTGGTAGAGACGATGCCGATCCACGTCGCCGAGCCGCTGCGGGACAGCGCCCAGGTCCAGGACATGCTGGACGGCATGTTCGAGATCCAGGAGCGCCTTTTCAGGTGGCGCTATCCCGATTGGCATGACTTCGATCCCGAGGACGGCGAGCTGGACGTCGTAGCTTCCTAGGTTCCGCTGGCGGCGGTCAGGAACAGGTCGGTGGCGAAGGCGGTCAAGAATCCCGCCAGCAGCCCCCACGCGAAGGTGGTCGGGGTGCTGATCCGGCGGCCAAGACTGAACAGCTCGTTCAGCACGTAGAGCAGCGCGCCGGCGGCGACCGCCAGGAACGCGATCGAGAAGTAGCTCGAGTTGGCCAGGTAGCCGATCCACGTGCCCAGGAATGTAGGGCCTCCGCCGATCAGTCCCGCCAGGCCCAGAAAACCCCACGAGGCCTTGTTTGTGTCGGTCGTCATCGGGGCCGCGATGCCGAAGCCCTCGGTGATGTTGTGCAGCGCGAAGCCGACCGCCAGCACGCCCGTGAACGCGATTGCCCCAACGTGGGCCGATTCGCCGATCGCCAGCCCCTCCGACAGATTGTGCAGGCCCAGGCCAGTGGCGATCGCCAGTGAAAGCGACCGCGCGCTCGGGTTCGGGTGATCGTGGCGCAGGTGGCTGAAGACTGTGCGGTTGAAGTAGACAAGCCCCAGCAGTCCGACGGCGATTCCGGCGGCGAAGATGGCCGCCATGGCCACAAACGGTCCCGCGTGACCCTGCCCGACCGCGACCTCCACCGGTCCCGCGGCATGAGTGAGGATGTCCCACAGCAGAAAGACGAGGATGCCGGTCGCGAACGCGTTCAAGAATCCCTGCACAGGCTTCGGCAGGCCGCGCATGCGCGCGACGGGAAGGCCGAGGAAGATGGTGGCGCCCGCCACCGCACCCAAAGCCACAGCGGTCCATTGGCTCATAGTTGTCGACAAGGGTTAGTACGCATAAAACATGCAGTTAGTCCAGTCTAACAACGCAACTCGCGGGCCTTCTGAGGTGGTCTCCCGCTACCTGGAGGCCATCTACTACATGTGGTCCGAGAACGAGCCGCTGCGCAGCGCTCGGCTCGCGGACTGGCTCGGCGTCAGCCGCCCGACCGTCGCCGTAGGCCTCCGCCGGATGACTCGCGATGGTCTGGTCCGGATGAACGGCCGTAAGGAGATCGAGTTGACCGCCGCCGGCATGAGCGCGGCGGAATCGATCGTGCGTCGCCACCGGATCATGGAGCGCTGGCTGACGGACGGGCTCGGCCTCGACTGGGTGACAGCCGACGCCGAGGCGGCGCGTTTGGAGCACGCCGTGTCCGACATCGTCGAGAGGCGGTTGTACGAGGTGCTCGGCCGGCCGGCCACATGCCCGCACGGCAACCCGATCCCGGGCTACTCCGAGGCGTCGCCGCGCGAGATGAGGGTCTCCTCACTGCCATCCGGTGCCCGAGCTGCGATCACGCGAGTGTCCGAAGTCGCTGAGCGGGAGGCGCCGCTGCTACTCGCATACCTGGACCAACGCGACCTTACTCCGGGCCGGGAGGTCAGCATCCTCGAGGTCGATGACGTCGGCAGGACGCTTCGCGTGCGCGTCGCCGACAAGGACGTGACCCTCAGTCACGAGACCGCATCGAAAATCTGGGCGGTCTCGCTGGCGAAGGAGCAACCCCAAGGACACTAGACCGGCTGCGGTGACGCACAGAAGGCGCACCGTCGAGCACCGACCGGTATCTCGCTGAGGCACTCAGTGCATTTCTTGGTCGTCGGGTCAGCGGGCGGTTCCTTACGCGAGCGCGCGAGCAGCGCTCCGTATGGGACCACGACGAAGAAGTAGATGACCGCGGCGATGATCAGGAACGCCAGAATCGCGTCAATGAAGTCGCCGTACAGAAACCTCGCGTTGTTGATCGTGAAGTAGAGGCTGGCCAGGTCGGGCTTGCCGCCTATCGCAGCGATCAGCGGCGTCACCAGGTCTTTCACGAAGGCGGTGATGACAGCGCTGAAAGCGACGCCGATCACGAAGGCGATCGCGAGATCGACCACGTTGCCGCGGAGCAGAAACGCCTTGAAGCCGCGCATTGTCCTTCTCCCCTTTACGACACCGACAAAACGACTTTTCCGAACTGCTCCGCCGCGTCGAGTCGCGCGAGCGCGGCCTGCACCTCAGACAACGGATAGACCTCGTCGACCACCGGCCGCAGGCCTTCGTCAATCGCATCGAGCACGGCCTGGAACTCGCCCACGTTTCCCATCGTCGAGCCCAGCAGGTCCATCTGGCCCCAAAAAAGACGTGGCATCGTGATCTCTGCCCTGACTCCGGACGTCGATCCGCACAGCACGACGCGGCCTCCCAGGACGACAGACCGCATCGACTCGCCGAGCGTCGCGGGTCCGACGTGCTCGAAGACGACGTCCACGCCACCGTTCGTTGCCTCACGCACCGCCTTGCTGAAGTCGCTCGATTCGAACACGGCCTCGGCACCGATCTCCAGCGCTCGCTTGCGCTTGGCCTCGGAACGGCTTGTCGCGAAGACGCGTGCGCCCAGGTGCTTGGCGATCCGGATCGCGGCCACCGCGACTCCGGCGCCGGCGCCGACGACGAGGACCTTCTCTCCACGCTGCAGCCGCGCCCGCGTGGTCAGCATCCGCCAGGCGGTCAGGAAGGTCAGCGGAAAAGCGGCGGCCTCCTCCCACGAGAGCCCTTTCGGCTTGCGAAAGACGTTGCGGGCGTCGACGTGGAACAGCTCGCACGCCGTGCCGTCGGAGTGCTCGCCGATGACGCCGAATCTTGCGCACCTGACGTTCTGACCCGAGCGGCACCACTGGCACTCCCAATCGCATAACACGGGGTAGACGACCACTTCGGCCCCTGGCCGCCACGACGGGTCGCTGGACGCGTGGATGACGCCCGCGCCGTCGGCGGCGATGACCTGAGGCGGGGTCACGCGCTGCGCGCCATGCGCCATGAAAAGGTCGAGATGGTTGATCGAGGCACCACGCATCTCGATCGCCACGGCACCTGGCGCCGGTTCGGTTCTGGGCCGCTCCCGAACTCGCACCCCAGCTGGGCCGATCGGCTCTTCGAACACGGCGGCCCGACCCTGGCTCAAAACGGCGGTCTCGGTTGCTCGGGAAGGGGTCATTTGCGAAACTTAACCAAAACTAGGGCAGGTCGTTGGGGCAATAAACCTACGGTGATGATCTCCGTTCTCAAGGCTATGCGGGTTTTTGCTTTTCTTGTCTCCCTTGCGACTTTGCTTTCCTTTGCGCTGTTCGCGCACGGGCTTTTGTTTGCGCTGCCCGCGCAGGCACACTCGGCGCTGCCTCCCGGTCATGCGCCCGGCAAATACGAGCGTTGGTCGTACCCGAATCAGATCAGCTATGGCCCACTCGAGGAAGGGACCGGCAATGTCCACGAGGCGGCTTCTCCGGGCGCATTCATGACGCTTCCGTTCATGGGGGCCCACTACATCACCTCGATCTTCGACCACTGTGGGCCCAACTACAACGTCAGCGGACGGATCTGCCGCTACGACGGCGTAGTCGCCTCGGCCAGGGTCGGTGGACCCGATCCCGGATTTGGCGCCGGCTACGCACAGACTCCCGGCCTGCAGGACTACCTCTACTACTCCGGCCACGATGGCTACGACTACGGCCTCTACTACGAGCCGGTCGCCGCCGCGGCGCCGGGTCGGGTCATCCTGGCGAACTGGCTCGTGCCCGGCTGCCACACCTGTTTGAGCGGGCAGACGGTGGAGATCGACCACGGCAATGGCCTCGTGACCTTTTACGGCCACTTGTCGCACATCGGCGTGGCCAAGGGCCAGTACGTCTCGCGCGGCCAGGTCATCGGGATCTCCGGCAGCACGGGGACGGCAACGGGCCCGCACCTGCACTTCGGAGTCTACCGCCTGAACGGCGGTGGCCCGGTCGACCCTTATGGCTGGTCGGGCGGTGGCGCCGATCCGTACAGCAGGGACCTGGGCGACCTGTGGATCGGTGGCTCGCCGCGGTTCGCATCGATCCCGATGCCGACCGTCACGCTCACCGCCACCTCGACGCCGGACAATCCATCGACGATTCACGTCGTCTGGAAGAGCCCTGCCAGCGCCCGCTTCACCGTCTACTTCGTCACCGAGGACGGCGTCCAGCACAGCTGGCGCAGCAGCCAGGGCAACAGCTCCGCGACGTTCCAGGGCAAGGTCGGTCAGACCTACTGGTTCTGGGCAAGCGCGACTTCCAGCCTGGGCTGGACGGGCGGCGGCGGCTCGGACGTGATCTTGGTGCCCCATCTGGTCCACGGGGAAGCCAACTAAGACCTCCGGCTAGACTCCACTCGGTGATCGCCGAGGCGCTCAAGGGCAAGACCATCCTGGTCACCGGCAGCACCGGCTTCCTCGGCAAGTCGATCGTCGAGAAGTGCCTGCGGTCGGTCCCTGAGATCGCCCGCATCCACCTCGCCATTCGCTCGAGCGCGCGGCGACCGGCCTCCGAGCGCCTCGAACGCGAGGTTCTCTCGAGCCCCGCGTTCAGGCGGCTGAAGGAAGAGCTGGGCGAAGACGCCTTCGCCAAGCTCGCGGCGCAGAAGCTTGATGTGATCGAGATCGACCTCGGCCGCGACGGCCTTGGTCTCACGGACGAGGCTCGCGATCAGATTCGCGCCTGCGACGTCGTCATCCACTCCGCGGCGGCCGTCGAGTTCGACAATCCCGCAGATCTCTCGGCGCAGACCAACCTGCTCGGCGCGGCGCGCCTGGTCGAAACGCTGAAGGCCAGCGGCGCCCGCCCTCACCTCGTGCACGTGTCGACCGCGTTCGTGGGTGGGATGCTGCGCGGCGTCGTCCGCGAAGAGTCACCGCTCGACCCTGGCCTCAACTGGCGACACGAGGCTCAGGTCCTGTCAAGCCTGCGCGGGCCAGTGGAGGAGGAATCGCGCAAGCCCGAGGTCTTGCACCGGCTTCGGCGGGAGGCGACGTCGCGAATGGGGCCGGCGGGCACGCCCGCGGTAGCGCGAGCGACAGAGCGCCTGCGCGATCGTTGGGTGAAAGATCGCCTCGTCGAGCGTGGCCGCGTCCACGCGAACTCGATGGGCTTCTCGGACATCTACTCGTTCACGAAGGCGATGGCCGAGCATGCGGTCGTAGAGCTTCACGGTGACATCCCGCTGTCGATCGTCCGGCCGTCGATCATCGAGAGCGCGCTGGCCGAGCCGTTTGCGGGCTGGCTCGAGGGATTCCGGATGGCGGAGCCGCTGATTCTTGCATTCGGGCGCAACATCCTTCGTGATTTCTCAGGCCTCCCGGACTCGCTGCTCGACGTCATCCCGGCCGACTTCGTGGTCAACACGGTGCTTGCGGTGGCCGCGAATCCACCGCCAGACGCAAAGCCACGCGTTTATCACGCGGCCTCGGGCAGTCGGAATCCGCTTCGCTTCCGCCGCATTGTCGACGAGGCCCGCACCTACTTCACCGAGCATCCGCTGCGCGACCGCTACGGGCAAGCGATCGGTACGCCTTCGTGGACGTATCCAACTCGCCAGGAGATGGCGACGCGAGCGCGCACGGCGCTGCGAGTGGTCGAGGCGGCGCAGTGGTTCGTCGAGCGGCTGCCTCTCGGCGCGAGCATCGCCGAGGTGTCGGACGACCTCAACGCGGAACGCGAGCGGCTCGAGCGCGGCGTCAACCTCATCCAGCTCTACGGCGTGTACACGGAGGTCGACTGCATCTTCGACACGCGCAACGTCACCGCCCTGTGGGAGACGACGCCGGCGGCGGAGCGCAAGACGTTCCCATTCGATCCCGCGCTGTACGACTGGACGCACTACTTCCAGGACGTCCACTTTCCGACCGTCGTCCGCATGTCGCGGGCGGAGACGGCCGCCCGCAGAGGCCAGCAGCCCAGCGGCAGCACGGCGCCGAAGGCGGAAGCCAGCTCGGTGCGGTCGGCGATCGAGCGGCGCGCCGGACGCGGCGACGTGCTGGCAGTGTTCGACGTCGATGGCACGCTCGTGGAGACCAACGTTGTCGAGTACTTCTTGTGGATGCGCTTGCGCGCCCAACCGCTCGAGGAGTGGCCGGCGTTCATGGTGGACATCCTCCGCAAGGGGCCACGATGGCTCTACCTCGAGCGCAGGTCGCGCGCCGAGTTTCAGCGCAGCTTCTATCGCGAGTACGACGGCCTCGACCCCGAGGTGATGAAGCGGCTGGGGCGGGAGGCGCTCGACGCGGTGACGCTGCGCCGCATCTACCCGGCCGGGATGCGCCGTATCCGCGAGCACAAGCGCGCGGGTCATCGCGTTCTGCTGTTGACCGGTGCGCTGGATGTTGTGGTCGAGCCGCTCGCGGAGCTGCTCGACGTCGAGGTCGATTGCGCTCACCTGCTGATCAAAGATGGGCGACTGACCGGCGATCTCCAGTCGCCGCCGCCCGCGGGCGAGGCTCGCTCCGCGCTACTCGAGGAGTACGCGGGGCGAAACGGAGTCGTGCTCGCGGAGAGCTTTGCCTACGCGGACTCGCTTTCCGACCTGCCGATGCTCGAGCTTGTCGGCACGCCGGTCGCCGTCAACCCCGACGCGCGCCTGTCCCAGGTCGCCGGCCAGCGTGGCTGGCGGGTCGAACGGTGGCGGATGGCGCCGGGCAACTGGCGCCTGCCGATGCCCGATCCGCGCTCCCCCGAATACAGGGAAGCAGTCAGGCGATGAGATTCGCAAACTTGACCTCCCCACCTGCTGGGGAGGTCGGCGAACTCTCCCCCATTCATAGGGAAGTACCGACCGGAGGTCGGGGATGGGGCCGCCGGGTGGGGGCGTAGTTGCTAGCGATCACCTACGTCCGCTCAATCCCCGCCTTCGCGGTCGTCAAGGCCGCGGGTGGCCGGCCCGACGTCGCGACCAGCGCGCTGTCGATGCTCAAGCTTGGCGACGTGCCAGAGCCCACGCTGCCGGCGCGCGACTGGCTTCGCGTGATGCCGAACCTTGCCGGCATCTGCGGTTCCGACCTGGCGGCGATCAGCGGCCACATCTCGCTTTACCTCGACCCGCTGACGAGCTACCCGTTCGTGCCAGGACATGAGGTCGTTGGCGTGCTCGACGACGGTTCGCGCGTCGTGGTCGAACCCGCCCTCGGGTGTGTCGTGCGCGGCATCGATCCGCCGTGTCCGCGCTGCGCCGAGGGCCGGCCCGGGCTGTGCTACAACGTGACCGACGGCCCGATCGAGGTCGGACTGCAGACCGGCTACTGCGCCGACACCGGCGGAGGTTGGGGAGAGGTGCTGGTCGCTCATCCCTCCCAGATCCACGCCGTTCCCGACAAGCTGTCCGACGAGGCCGCGGTGCTGGTCGAGCCGCTCGCGTGCTGCATCCACGCCGTGTTGCGTGGCGGCGCCACCAAGGACGACATCGTGGTTGTTTCGGGCGCCGGAACCATCGGGTTGCTGACCATCGCAGCGGTGAAGGCGTTCACGCCGCCGAGGCGGTTGATCGCGATCGCCAAGCATCCGACGCAGCGCGACCTCGCAAGCATGCTCGGCGCGGACCAGGTCGTCGCGCCGGCCGACGTTTTTCAGCGCATTCGGTTTGCAACCGGCGCCCGGAGGCTCGATTCGATGAGCAAGTCGTTGCTCCTGGGCGGTGCCGACGTCACCTTCGAGTGCGTAGGTCGCGCTGACAGTCTCAACGACGCGGTCCGCTTCACGCGCGAAGGCGGCACGGTCGTTGCTGTCGGGATGCCGGGCGAGGAGAAGGTCGACTGGGCGCCGATCTGGCAGCGCGAGCTGACCGTGATGGGCGCATACGCCTATGGGAACGAGCCGAAACGCAAAGGCCGCAAGACCTTCGATCTTGCGCTCGAGGCCGCGCCCGAGCTGAATCTCGACGAGCTCACCGGTCCGTTGTTCGGCCTCGGCGAATACCGCGACGCGATCGCCTACGCGATGAGCGCGGGGCGCCTGGGGGCCGTGAAGGTCGCGTTTGATCTGCGACGATTGAGGGCCTAGATGCCCCGCCCTGGCGCAGTCATCGAAGTCGACCGCAACACGCCGCCGGTGCTCTTTCACTTCGGCGAAGGAATCCGGCTGGAAAAGATGCCGTTCGGGTCGCGCATCGTCTATCCGCCCGACCCGCTCGAGCCGATCGCGCACCCCGAGCGCGCGATCAAGCGCGCGCTGGCCAAACCTCTCGAGGACGATCCGCTGAAGTCACTCCTGCGGCGCGGCATGAAGCTCACGATCGCGTTCGACGACCTTTCGCTGCCTCTGCCTCCGATGGCGGCGCCTGACGTACGCCAGCTGGTGATGGAGGAGGTCATCGATATGGCGGCGGAGGCCGGCATCGATGACCTGCACATCATCGCCGCGCTAGGTCTCCACCGGCGGATGACGGAAGACGAGCTGCGCCACATCGTCGGCGAGCGCATTTTCAGCACGTTCCACCCGGATCGTCTCTATCAGCACGACGGCGAGGACACCGAGAACAACGTCTACATCGGCAAGACGGCGGAAGGTGAGGAGGTCACGCTCAACCGCCGCGCTGCGGAGTCGGACCTGGTCGTTTACATCAACCTCACCCTGGTGCCGATGGACGGCGGGCACAAGTCGATGTCGACCGGGCTCGCCTCGTTCCGCAGCATCCGCGCGCATCACAACGCCAAGACGTTGCTTGCCTCGCGCTCTTATATGAATCCGCCCGATTCGGCGCTGCATCATTCATGCATCCGCCAGGGCCAGATCATCGAAGACACCGTACGGGTCTTCCACATCGAGATGACGGTGAACAACCACGCGTTTCCCGCGATCGCCAACTTCATGCAGAAGCGCGAGACCGATTGGACCCCTCAGGACCAGGCGATGTTCCTCGCCACCAAGCAGATGACTGACCTCGCGCCGGCCGCATTCAAGCGCAACGTCTTTCACGCAATGCGCGCGCCTTACGGACTCACCTCAGTACAGGCCGGGCAGGTCGACGCCGTGCATGACAAGACGCTGGACGCAGTGCGCAAGCAACTGACGGTAACCGTCGAGGGCCAGACCGACATCGTGACCCTTGGGGTGCCATACCTCGGGCCCTACAACGTCAACTCGGCGATGAACCCGATCCTCGTCGTGTGCATGGGCCTCGGGTATCTCTTCAACTTCTACCGCAACAAGCCCGTGCTGCGAAAAGGCGGCGTGCTGATCCTCACTCACCCCTGCCGCTACGAGTTCGACGCGGTCCAGCACCCGAGCTACATCGACTACTACGACGAGGTCCTGGCCGACACCACCGACCCAGTCGAGATCGAGAAAAAGTACGAGATGCGGTTCGCCGAGGACCCATGGTTCCGGCAGCTCTACCGAAAATCACACGCCTACCACGGCATCCATCCTCACTATGCCTGGATTTGGGCAGCCCACGCGATGGACCACGCGGGCGATGTCATCTTCGTCGGCGCCGACCGCGACGTCGTCCATCGCCTCGGCTTCAAGTGCGCCACCACGTTGGAGGACGCGTTCGAGATGGCGGAGCAAACCGTCGGCCGTTACCCCACGGTGACGCACCTCCGGATGCCGCCGATCATGCTTTGCGAGGTCGACTAGGTGACACGGGTCCTCTTGCTCGCTTCGGTTTTCATCCTCGCTGCGTGTGCGGCCCCAGGGCCGGCCCAGTCCACATCTCCATCCGCCCAGAGCATTGCGGGCAACGACTCGGATTTCTCTGGCATGACCAAATGCCCCGAGAGCGGCTCGTGGGACGACTACCTCAAGGCTGAGCAGCAGAGCGACCCCACGACGTATGAGACCGACAAGAAGGACTGGGACCAGATG
>VBEG01000074.1 GCA_005882115.1 Chloroflexota bacterium | reverse complement strand
CTGATGCGGCCGCTCGTTGGCGGGCCGGGCTTTACACGGTATTGCGTAACTTTTCATCACTGCACCACGTCAAGTTCTCGTGCTGAAGCTCGCCGGAGGGGGGCTTACGGTGGTGGTGCTCCTTTTGCTCGCGGTGCTTTTCGTCGTCGTGGTGTTTCCCGGCGCGGTTCCGCTGGTCCTCGTGGGCAGCCGCGGAACCCCGTCCCCCAGCCCCGTCGCGATCGTGACGCCAAGCCCGAGCCCATCCCAGTCGCCGAGCTCCTCCCCGTCGCCGAGCCTAAAGCCGGTCGATCGGACCGCGGCCTTCGCGGCGCTGACCAGGGATCTGAACAAGATCGCCACGGCGGGTGGAGCGAAGGCCAGTGTTTCTTTGATGGAGCTCGGGGGGACTGCTCCCGTGGCAATGTGGTCCATCAAAGGCGACAGCTCGTGGCCCGCCGACAGCACCTACAAGCTGCCTCTGCTGATCGCTGAGGCGCAGGGAATTGCATCCGGGAAGTTCAAAGCCACCGACAAGCTCTGCTACAAGTCGTCGGACTACGAGGTGGGTTGGTTCGGCGACTACGTGCCGGGCACGTGCTACACGCGCAATGCGCTCGCTCAGCGAGTCGGTCACTACTCTGACAACACGGCCGCCCACATCCTGGTCCGCTATCTCGGCGGGTCCACCGCGCTGAATGCCTTCGCCAAGTCAATGGGCGCCGTCCAATCCAAGTTCTGGGTGCCCAACACCACCACGACCGGCGACCTGGCTCGCTTGTGGTGGTACGAAGCGGTCGGAGCGGCGGGTGGCAAGGCGGCACAGGGCTGGCTCTATCCACTGATCACGAAGACCTACTGGGAGGCTGGTATCCCGGCCGGGACTCCGAAGGCGACAGTCGTCCACAAGGTCGGCTACAACGGCCGCAGCCTCAACGACGCCGCGCTCGTGTTGAACGGGCCCAAAGGTGCATACATCGTGACGATCTGCACGAACGGGCCAGGAGGCGCCGCAGGCTGGAATGTCATCTCCCGCATGGCGGCTCGCGTCTACCAGTTCGAGACCGCGCGGCCGGCCTAGCGCAAGTACGTCCTTCCTTACGCTTTAGACGTGAAGATCGCGCGCGATGCCATAGATGCGATCCGCTCCCACGGCGCGGAGGGCTACCCGCACGAGATATGCGGGGTCATGGTCGGGCCGCGTGGCGACCGCCTTGTGACCGAGGCAAAGCGAGCTCGCAACATCGTCGTCGAGCGCGCACGAGACCGCTATGAGATCGATCCACGCGATCACATCCGCATCCAGCGCGAGGCGGACGGCGCGAACATGGACATCGTCGGCTACTACCACAGCCATCCAGACCATCCGGCGCAGGCATCGCGATTCGACACGGAGCGCGCCTGGTCGGGTTACGCGTACCTGATCGTTGCGGTGCACAAGGGCAAGCCGGTCGACGCGAACGCGTTCGTCGCCGAGAAGGACGGCGGACCGTTTCACTCCGAGCCGCTGGAGATCATCTGACCGGACCGACCACCGTTCCGGTGCCGGTGCGGTGGTTGAACCGCAACGTCCTCGGAATCGGTATCGCGGATCTGGCGGCGGATGCGAACTACGAGATGGTGTTCGCCGTCCTGCCTCTTTTCATCACCGCCGGCCTTGGCGCCCCCGCGCTTGCGGTCGGCTTGATCGAGGGCGTGGGAGACGGTTCGTCCGCGGTCGTCAAGCTCTGGAGTGGCTGGTACAGCGACCGTATCTCCTGGCGAAAGCGCCTGGCTGTCAGCGGCTACGGCACCACGGTGTTCGGGCTTGGACTGTTGGTGGCCGTCACTGCGTGGCCACAGGTCATCGTCGCGCGGTCCCTGGCCTGGATGGGACGCGGCCTGCGCCAGCCGATCCGGTCGGCGATGCTCGCTGGATCGGTCGGCAAGAAGGACCTGGGCAAGGCTTTCGGATTTCACGAAGCGCTTGATACGGCGGGCGCCCTGATCGGCCCGGCCGCGGCGTTTCTGCTCCTGTCCAGCGGCCACGACTTTCGCACCGTCTTCTGGGTCGCGCTTGTCCCCGGCCTGCTCTGCGTGGTCCTTTTCGCGGTCGTCACACGAGATCCACGTCGAGAGCGGACCGAGCCCGTCTCCCTCAGAGTTCCGCTGCCGGCCGGGTTCTGGCGGCTGATGCTGCCCCTGGGGATCTTTGGCGTCGGGAACTTCGCCACGGCGTTCTTCACGCTTCGCGCCGCGCAGATCATGCAACCGGACCTGAGCCAGGCAGCAGCCCTGTCGGCCGCGGTCGGCTTTTACCTCGCGCACAACGCGGTTGGCGCGCTGGTCTCGTTTCCAGCCGGCTGGCTCGCGGATCAACTCGGCAAGGCGCCTGTGCTAGCGGTCGCCTACCTGGTCTTTGCGGCCGCATGCGGAGTCGGCATCGTCGGGCACGGCTGGCTCGCGCTCGGACTCATGGCGCTCCTCGTGGGCGCCCAGAATCCGGTCGTCAGCTCGGTGGAGGGCTCGCTGACCAGCTCCCTCGTCGAGGAGCGGCGGCTGGGTACCGCGTTTGGTGTCCTCAACGGGATCAATGGCGCGGCCGATCTTGCCTCGAGCGTGGTCGCGGGGGTGCTGTGGACGTTCGTGGGTCCGGCGACGGCGCTCGGCCTGGGAGCGATTCTCTGCGCAAGCGCGGGCGCCGTGCTGTGGGTGAGGCAACCAAAACCCGTCTAATGGACGCGTGGCGCGACCAATCGTGGCGATCGTCGGCCGTCCCAACGTCGGCAAGTCGACGCTGTTCAACCGCCTGATCGGGTGGAAGAAGGCGATCGTCGATGCGCAGTCAGGGTTGACGCGCGACCGGCTCTACGGCATCGCCGAGTGGCGAGGCCGTGAGTTCAGCGTGGTGGACACCGCGGGCCTCGATCTCGACACATCGAAAGACTCATCCCGCGCGGCGATCGAAGCCCAGACCCGGATCGCCATCGAGCAGGCGGACGTCATCATCCTGCTGCTCGACGTGCGGCAAGGCCTCACGCCAATCGACCGCGACATCGCCCAGCTTCTCAGGAAATCGCGACGCGACGTCATCGTGGCGGGGAACAAGGCCGACTCGCCGAGCGAGCAGCACCTCGCGCACGAGGTCTTGGAGCTCGGCTTCGATGAGCTGTCTGTGATCTCGGCACAGCACGGCCTGGGGGTGGGTGAGCTGCTCGATCGCGTGACCGACGCGCTGCCGGCTCCCGAGGCGGCCGGCGCGACCGACGCTGAGGCGGACCGCCTCGCCATCATGGGGCGCCCCAACGTTGGCAAATCCTCCGTGCTGAACGCGCTGCTGGGCGACGAACGCGCCCTGGTCAGCGCCACCCCGGGCACAACGCGTGATCCCATCGATACCGAGCTCGTGTTCGACGGCGTGCCGGTGGTGCTCATCGACACCGCCGGGATTCGCCGCAAGTCCTCGAGTCGGGACCGGCTCGAGCGCTACAGCCTGCTGCGCGGCATCCACGCGATGGAGCGGGCCGACGCCGTCCTGCTCGTGCTCGATGCCTCGGCGGGGGTCCTTGCCCAGGATCAGCACGTCGCGGGCTACGCGCTCGAGGCGGGGAAGGGGCTTGTCATCGTCGTGAACAAGATCGACCTGGTCGAGCCGGCGATGCGCAAGCCCGCCTTCTGGCGCAAGGCGCTGGCGAGCCATTTCAAGTTCGCCACGTTTGCTCCGGTGGCCGCGGTGTCGGCCAAGACCAAGGAGGGGGTCGGATCGCTCATTCCGACCGCGCTCGAGGTGATCGCGATTGAGGCTTACGTACGCCACCCAAGCGGCGGACGAGGCGCCCACCGTGGTCCTGTTCGTGAACGACACGGGCCTGCTCCACTTCTCGTACCGCCGGTACCTGGAGAAGAAGATCCGGGATCGCTTTGGGCTCGTGGGCAACCCGCTCAAGCTGGTGCTGCGAGCCGAAGAAGGACGTCGAGCGCGGGCAAGAACCGCCAAGGCCCCCTCCGGCCGGGACCCGCGCAGCGGCCGCAAACTCGCCGGTCCGACTTCCCCGTAAGCGGCGAAGACGCCGTTTACATTTCGATCACACCTGTAAAACAGGTGCCTGACGCCGCCATGATCAATTTATGCGATGGGCGGCACGATGAACCCCAAGGTCCTCGTGGTCGACGATGAGAAGCACATCGTCGAGCTCGCACGCCTGTACCTGACCCGCGAGGGCTATGAGGTGGAGGGGGTGGGGGACGGCGCGCAGGCCGTGGCGAGGTTCACCCAGGTCAAGCCGGACCTTGTGATCCTCGACATCATGTTGCCCGGAACCGACGGTCTCACCATCTGCAAGGAGATTCGCAAGCTGAGCCAGGTGCCGATCATCATGCTGACTGCTCGCGACGAGGTGACGGACAAGGTCGTCGGCCTCGAGGTGGGCGCTGACGACTACCTGACCAAGCCGTTCCATCCCCAGGAGCTCGTCGCCCGCGCCAAGGCTCTGCTGCGGCGCGCCAGGACGGAACCCGACCAGCCGAAGCTCGTGCGCGCCGGCAAGCTGGAGATCGACATCGAGCGCCATGAGGTGCGATTCGAGAACGAACGGCTGCAGTTTCGTCCGAAGGAGTTCGACCTGCTCGCGTTGCTGGCGCGGCATCCCGGCCGTGTTTTCCAGCGGAGCGAGCTGCTCGACCTCGTGTGGGGCTACGACTTCCCCGGATACACGCGGACGGTCGACGTCCACGTCCAGCAGGTGCGCGAGAAGCTGACGTCGGCGAAGGTCACCGATCCCAGCATCCAGACGGTCTGGGGCGTCGGCTACCGGTTGGAGCTGGCAGAAAGCTGAACCTGCGGCTCCGGCTCCTCGCGGCGGCGGCCGGCATCGTCGCCATCAGCCTTCTCCTGGCCGGCGCCTTGACATGGGTCTTCGTCCGCGACCTCGAGTTCCAGAGCGTCCAGGACCAGCTCGACCGCGAAGCGATCTCGGCGCAAGCGTTGGTCCGGCACCAGGAGTGTCTGTTTCCGACTGGCGTGGCGACCAGCCCCGGGCCCGCGGGCTGCAGGCTGGTCGATCGCCCGGCTTTTGAGGAGCGCCTTCGTGTCGTGGCCCCCAGCGTCAGCGGCAACC
>VBEG01000073.1 GCA_005882115.1 Chloroflexota bacterium | reverse complement strand
CTCGAGAGCGGCTCAGTTGGCGCTTCCGCATGAGCCGAGAGGGCAAGCCGCACGAGATCGTCGAGCAAGTCGCGTTCGTCAACGTGCGGCCGGATGGGATCTCCCAGATCGACTTGCTGTGTTCGGGGTTTGTCCGAGAGGAGGACGCCGTTGCCTCGTGCGCCGCGGATGCCGGCCCGTCTCGCGGCGCTCGATAATGTGCGGATTATCGGCACCGCTGGAGGCGGTCAGTCAGTAACCGACAAGCCGATCGGGCCATCCCACCTGGACGAGATCAGCGCCGCCCTCGCCGATTTCGTCGACCTGGCCTCGCCCTTCACCCGCGGACACTCCACCCGCGTCGCAAAGCTGGCTGAGGCAGCCGCGTTGAATGCGGGGCTGGGTCGGGAGACGCGGCGACTGTGCGGCGTGCGGGCCAGGTCCACGACCTCGGCATGGTCAGCGTGCCGAACCGGGTCTGAATCAAGCACGGTTCGCTCAATCAATCGGAGTGGGAGCGGTTCGCCTGCCAGATCGCACGCGAGCTCCAGGTCGCCCAGGCCACTGTGCACACTCACGTCATCAACCTCTACGGCAAGATCGGCGTCAACACGCGAGCTGGGGCAACGCTTTTCGCCTTCGAGAACGACCTGATCGACTCACCATCGCGATGACAGGTCGACCGAACGGTGGATACCGCCGGTCGCTTTGAAGCGCTACGCTCGACCCGTTTCCCCCGATTTGATTGCGCAAGGAGGTTCGCTATGCCGCTCTACATGGATATTCACCACAAGATCGATGGCCTGACCGCGGAGGCAATTAAAGGCGCTCACGAGCAAGATCTGAAGGTTCAGGAAAAACTCGGAGTGAAGTACCTCCACTACTGGTTCGATGAAGGGTCGGGCAAGGCGTTCTGCCTCGTTGAGGCACCGAGCAAGGAAGCCGCCAACGCGGTGCATCGCGAAGCACACGGCCTGGTGGCTGATGAGCTGATCGAGGTACAGGAGGGCGCCTAGTCCGTCACAGAGGTACTAGCCCGCGGATAACAATCGCCTCGTGCCGTGCGCCTCGATGGCGGCGATCTCGGCTGGCGTCGAGGGCCGGAAATGCTACCTGGTCATCAAGCATGGGCTCCCGGTCGCTGGGCCGGGAGTTCCCGCGCGCGCGGGATCACCCGGGTGGCGTAGAGCTCGATGTTGGTCATAAGCGATTCGTCCTCTAGGCCTCCCATGCCGTATTTCAGGTCGAAACGGTTGGCGCCCAAGGCGGTCAGATGAGCCGCGATCTCCTGCGCAACTGCCTCTGGGGATCCGACGTACACCGCTCCACGGGGTCCGACCTCAACGCGACAGACTCCTTGGCCGGGATTGCGAAACCACGAGTTTCGGCGACGCTGGTGATGATCTGCAGGTAGCGCGGCCAGAAATCTACATGTTGAACTGACATGGACATCGACCCAGCAATACCGCCGAGCGGTTCGGGGTGTGTCGAATGCCTCGCGAGCGGAGGTTGGTGGCTCCACTTGCGCCGATGTGCGGGTTGTGGACACATCGGCTGCTGTGACTCATCCCCATCGCAGCACGCAAGCCACCATGCCGCTGACACAGGGCATCCGATCATCCAGAGCTATGAGCCGGGCGAGGAGTGGTTCTGGGATTACGCGACGCAGCAGTTCTGGAACGGTCCCGAGCTTGCCCCGCCCCGCCACCATCCGCTCGACCAACCGGTGCCAGGACCCGCGGGCCGCGTGCCCCGGGACTGGCCGACACGACTGCACTGACATGACGACGAACGGCTTCATCGGCAGCGGAGACGCTCAAGGACCTCGTCGGCGAGCTGGGGCGTTTGTCTCGCCGTACGGCGCCTTCAACGGCGAGCGCGGCATCCCGGCAGCTATGACAGCAATGCGCCTCTCTCTCGGCATGTAGAACACCCGGTCGGCGGAATTAAGGCGAGAACATGGCCGTACGAATGTCCGTGAGCCCTGGCAGTGTCTGAAGCGACCCTCGGTGTCGGGATCATCGGGGTCAGCCCGGTCCGAGGCTGGGCCGCTACCGCCCACATCCCAGCACTGCGCGCGCTGCCGAATTACGAGATCCGCGCATTGGGCGCGCACAGCGCGGAGTCCGCGCGGGCGGTAGGAGAGGCATTCAGAGTCGATGCGGTGTTCTCAGACCACGAGAAGCTGGTGATCCAACCAGACATAGACGTGGTCGCGGTTACGGTCAAGGTGCCGCACCATCGAGAGCTCGTCTCCGCCGCAATCGGCGCCGGCAAGGCCGTCTACTGCGAATGGCCGCTTGGCCGCGACGTCCACGACGCCCGAGCGATGGCTGCGCTCGCCGCCGAGCAAAAGGTTCGTACGGTCGTCGGGTTGCAGGCCCGCCAGGCACCTGCGATCGAGTTCGTCAAACAACTGCTCAGCGACGGATACGTCGGCGACGTCCTGTCCACGACCATGGTCGGGCTCTCGATCCCAGGCGACGCCGTGGGCTTGCCCAATGCCTACATGCTCGACAGGACAAATGGGGCCAACCTGCTCACGATCCCGGTCGGCCACAGCCTGGACATCCTCAACTACGTGCTGGGCGAGTTCGCCGACTTGTCCGCCGTTACGGGTCTTCGCAGGCCTCTGATCACCATCAAAGAGACCGGACAGCAGATCGTGAAAACGGCCGCCGACCAAATCGCGGTGATCGGCACCCTCACTTCGGGGGTCACCGCGAGCGTCCACATGCGTGAGGCAGTGGCTGGCGGAACTGGGTTTCTGTGGGAAATCAACGGAACCGACGGAACGCTGCGGATTACCGCTGACGGTGCGGTACCCGGAATCTATCCCTTGACTGTCGTAGGAGCACGCGGGCGGGGCGAGCCCGGGGAGCTTGCCATCCCGGCGGCGCAGATGGAGAAATGGCCCACGCTCACGAGCCTGGAAGGAACGCCGGCCTTCAACGTCGGCCGTGCTTATGCCGCGTTTGCGGCGGACATCGACCACGACACCCGTACCGTCCCCGACTTCGCTGACGCTGTCCGGCGGCACGAGGTCATCGCCGCGATCGAGAGGTCAGCGGCATCGGGGGACCGCGTCAAGCTGTAGCCCAGATGCTACGTAGCCAACATTTCCGAGCAGTCAGCACGTGTCGAAATGGCCATCTGTCATTCGATGAGTGGGTGAGACAGCAAAAGTCCGAGCCCATCACGATGCGGAAGTTGTAATAAAGGAGACAGAGATGCGTGTGCTGATCATGGCGAAGGAAGGCGAGCAGAGCGCGGCGGCGACTCCCCCAACACCGGAGGCGATGGCGGAGTATCAGAAGTTCAACGACGAGCTGGTCAAGGCGGGCGTGGTGCTCGAGGCCGGCCGGCTCTACCCGAGTTCGCAGAGCAAGCGTGTCCGTTTCGACGGCAAGAAGCGCACCGTCATCGACGGGCCGTTCGCGGAGACCAAGGAGCTCGTGGCCGGGTACTGGCTGTGGCAGGTGCGCTCGATCGATGAGGCCCTCGAGTGGCTCAAGCGGGCACCGTATGACGGTGGGACCTTCGAGGTCCGTCAGGTCCTCGAATACGAGGGCATGTGAAGGACCTCTCGCCATAGGTCTGCGAGCTGGACCCGCGTCCGATAGTCCAGGGCGCCGCGAGGCAGCGACAACCGAAGCGCATCGCGCGACCGAGGCGATATGGCGGATCGAGTCGGCCCGGCTCATCGCCGGGCTGGCTCGTCTCGTCGGCGACATCGGGACGGCTGAGGAGCTCGCACAGGACGCCCTGGTCGCCGCGCTCGAGCAGTGGCCCGCCGAGGGCGTGCCGGAGCGTCCGGGCGCCTGGCTCATGGGCACGGCCAAGCACCGCGCGTTCGACCTGATCCGGCGTCGCAAGACGCTTGAGCGCAAACACGAAGAGATTGGACGCGAGTTGGAACGGACTCAGGAAGGCGTGGAAGTGGACACCGCAATCGAGGCGGACGTGGGGGACGATCTCCTGGGCCTCATCTTCATGGCCTGCCATCCGGTGCTCGCAAAGGACGCACGAGTCGCACTCACGCTTCGCGTCCTCGGCGGTCTCACCACGGATGAGATCGCACGGGCCTTTCTAGTCCCTGTGCCGACCATCGCCCAGCGGATCGTCCGCGCAAAGCGAACTCTGGCCGAGGCTCACGTCAAGTTCGAAGTCCCGCGTGGAGCCGAGCGCATTGCCAGCCTCGCCTCCGTGCTTGAGGTGATCTACCTGATCTTCAACGAAGGGTATTCCGCGACGGCGGGCACGGACTGGGTCCGACCGGCGCTGTGCGAGGAGGCGCTGCGCTTGGGTCGCATCCTGGCCGAGCTTATCCCGACCGAGCCTGAGGTCCACGGCCTCGTCGCACTCATGGAGATCCAGGCCTCTCGCCTGGGCGCTCGCATTGGACCTTCGGGCGAGCCCGTCCTCCTGCTCGATCAGGACCGGGCGCGCTGGGATCGCCTGCTTATTCGGCGCGGCCTGGCGGCGCTCGACCGCGCCGAGAGCTTCGGGGGCGCGCTGGGTCCCTACGCGCTTCAGGCGGCGATCGCTTCCTGCCACGCTCGAGCGACGACCGCGGCGGAGACGGACTGGCCGCGCATCGTCGCGCTCTACGACGCGGTCGCGGAGCTTGCGCCATCGCCGGTCGTCGAGCTGAATCGGGCGGTCGCGGTGGGGATGGCCTTCGGTCCCGCTG
>VBEG01000039.1 GCA_005882115.1 Chloroflexota bacterium | reverse complement strand
AGAGAGTCTCGACGTTGTTGACCAGAGTCGGCTTGCCGAATAGACCCACATCGACCGGAAACGGCGGCTTGTTGCGCGGCTCTCCCCTCTTGCCCTCGATGGAGTTGAAGAGTGCGGTCTCCTCGCCGCAGATGTAGGCTCCCGCTCCGCGCCGCACCTCGATCTCGATTTCAAGCAGGCCGGCCGCACGCGCCTGGGCGATCGCACCCTCCACTCGCTTCCTGGCGAGCGGGTACTCCGCGCGCACGTAGAGGAAGCCCTTCTCACAACCCGTCGCGAATGCCGCGATCGCCATGCCCTCGACTAGCGCAAATGGATCGCCCTCCATCAGGACGCGGTCTTTAAACGTCCCCGGCTCCGATTCGTCCGCGTTGCAGACCAGGTAGTGCGGACGCGTCGCGGCTTTGGCGACCGACTCCCATTTGCGGCCGGTCGGAAAGGCCGCGCCGCCTCGGCCTAAAAGCCGTGCCTCGGTCACCTCGCGGATCACCGCCTCGGCGCCCATCTCTTGCGCCCGACGGAGCGCCTCGAAGCCTCCTTGCTCGCGGTAGCTGTCGAGGCTCTCGGGGTCGATCAGAGCGATCCGGCGCAGGAGCTTCGTCGCCATAAGACGCGACCCTCGGGGGGCTGGCGGTGGCGATTGCATCCAATCCGCGGCCGGGTCGAACGGTGCGATCTGGCGCTCATCGTGCGCGACGCCGGATCGCTCGACCAGCGCCGCCGGCGCGCGATCACAAAGGCCAAGGCATGGCACTGGACGCCCTCCCTCGACGACCTTCGCGCCGGCAAGCATGCACGAGATGTCATCGCAGACGTGGAGCGTCACCTCGGCGCGTGGCTCGAGCGCGAAGCGCGCGTAAAAGCTGACGACCCCGTACGCCTCCGCCGGCGGTATCGACAGGCGCCGGCACGCGTACTCGAGCGCGCCACGGCTCACCCAGCCCACGCGGTCCTGGATCGCATGCAGCACTGGCAGAAGCAGGTGACGCTGTGAGCGCAGCGCACGCCCTCCGAACGCGACGTGGTCGTCCGCAGGGTGCCGCTCGCCACCCTCCCATAGCGATTCGGGACTGCCCAGCAGTCCGTCGACAGCCGCGATCTCCTCTTCGGTGGCGGGGCCACCGGTGGTCCGGATGTCCACTATGTGGTGGCGCTGACGGGGATCTTGTCGATCCGGATGGCGCTGGCCTTGAACTCGGCCGTGCCGGACTTGGGGTCGGTCGCATCGATGGTCAGGACGTTGGTCGCGACCTGGTCGGGAAAGTGGAGCGTCATGAACGCGAGCCCGGGCCGCAGCGACGGCTCAAACCGAACGTCGACCTCGACCGATCCGCGACGCGAGCTCGCGCGGACGCGCTCCCCGTCGCCCACGCCGTATCGCTTTCCATCCTCCGGCGAGATGAGAAGCGCCTCGCCCCTCCGCAGCGGAGACGTGTACTCGCCCGTCTGGACGCCCGTGTTGAACGAGTCCAACCGGCGACCCGTCGTCAGGCGGATCGGAAACTCGTCGCTCAGCTTGTCGACGGGTGGATCGTTATCGACCGCGTGGAAAGGAGCACGTTGCCCTTCGACAGGCTCCTGCCACAGCCTCGCGTGCAGGAACTGGGTGCCGGGGTGCGACTCGTCGGGGCACGGCCACTGGATGCCGCCGAGCTCGGCGAGTCGCGAGTACGCCATGCCGGCATGCATGGGCGACAGCGAACGGCACTCGTCCCACACCTGCTCGGCCGTCGGATTTCCCCAATCGCAGCCAAGCCGCCGCGCCAGGTCGCACATGATGTCGATGTCGTCGCGCGCGCCCGCGGGCGGCTCCAGCGCGCGGCGGACTCGCTGCACGCGGCGCTCGCTGTTCGTCACCGTGCCTTCGGATTCCGCCCACCCCGCGGCGGCCGGCAGAACCACATGCGCCAGCTCCGCGGTCTGCGTGAGGAAGATGTCCTGGACCACCAGGTGATCGAGGCCGCTTAGCAGGCGTACCGCGCGCGTCTGGTCCGCCTCGCTGCGCGCGGGATTCTCGCCCACGATGTAGACCGCGCTCAGCTCGCCGCGATCCATCGCCTCGAACATCTCGCTGAGGTGCCAGCCCTTTTGCGATGGGAAGTCGGCGCCGCCCCACGCGCGGGCGAACTTTTCGTGGAGCTCGGGGTTTTCGAGGTCCTGGAAACCAGGTAGGCGGGCCGGGATCGCGCCCATGTCACCACCGCCCTGGACGTTGTTCTGCCCGCGCAGCGGGTTGAGCCCGCAGCCGTAGCGGCCGACCTTGCCCGTGAGCAGCGCCAGGTTGATGAGCGCGACCACGTTGTCGACCGCGTTGTGGTGCTCAGTGATGCCAAGCGTCCAGCAGATCATCCCGGTCTTGGCGCGCCCATACGCGAGCGCGACCTCCTTGATCGCGGCCGCCGGCACACCGGTGTCGGCCTCCGCGCGATCTAGCGTGTACGCCTCAACGCATCGCGCAAACTCGTCGTAGCCGGTCGTGGCTCGGGCGATGAACTCCTTGTCGGCGAGTTGGTTGTGGATGATCTCGCGGGCCATCGCGTTGGCAAGCGAGATGTCGCTGCCCACGTCGATCCCGAGCCAGACGTCGGCCCACTCGGCCGAGCTGGTTCGTCGCGGGTCGACGGCGACGAGCCTCGCTCCGCTGCGCACGCCGCGCAGAAGATGGTGGAAGAAGATCGGATGGGTCTCGCGCGCGTTCGAGCCCCAAAGGATGATCATTTCGGTCTCCTCAGCCTCGCGGTAGGACGAGGTTCCTCCTCCCGCTCCGAACACTGTCGCCAGACCGGCGACGCTTGGAGCGTGTCAAGTTCGGTTGCAGCTGTCGACGTTGTTGCTGTGCATGACCGCGCGGGTGAACTTCTGCGCCATAAAGTTCATCTCGTTGGTCGTCTTCGAGCAGCTGAACATGCCGAACGACTGAGGTCCCTTCTGACGCGCCGTCTCAAAGCCGGCGGCGGCTCGGGTCAGCGCCTCTTCCCAGGGCGCGGGGCGAAGGCGCCCGCCGTCTCTGACCAGCGGCTCGGTCAGACGGCGAAGGCCACCATCCATGAGCCCAACACTATAGGTAAGCGCCCGCAGAGGTAGGCGCTACGAGCGGTTGGCGGCCACGAACTCCTTGATCCGGCGCAGCCCGAGCGTCAGCTCGTCCTCCGACTGCGTGTAAGCGAGGCGGATGAACCCTTTCCCCGCCGGGCCAAACGCGGTCCCCGGCAGAACCGCGACGCCGGCTTCGTCCAGCAGGCGGCTCGCCAGCTCGTGCTCGTCGAACCCCGTGCCTTCGATGTTCGGGAACACGTAAAACGATCCCTGCGGCCGCGCGCAGCGAATACCGGGTATGTCGTTCATGCCGTCGACCACCAGGTCGCGGCGGTGCTCGAACACCTTGACCATGCGGCGCACCGCGTGCTCTGACTCGGGCGATCCCAGAGCTTCGATCGCGGCGATCTGGGTGAATGCCGCGGCGCAGGACGAGGAGTTGATCATCAACGTGTCCAGCTTGGCGGCCAGCGCGCGAGGAGCCACCGCGTAGCCGAGGCGCCAGCCGGTCATCGCGTACGACTTCGAGAGACCGTCCATCAAAACGGTCCGCTCGCGCATGCCCTCGTGCGAAAGGGGCGAGACATGGTGGAAGCCGTAGACGAGCTGGCTGTAGATCTCGTCGGAGACGACGAGCAGGTCGTGCTTGGTCGCGAGATCGCACACGAACTTCACGTCCTCGGCCGTCAGCACGCCGCCAGTTGGATTTTGTGGCGTGTTGATGATCAGCATCCGCGTCTTCGGCGTGACTAGCGACTCGAGCTCGTCCAGGTCCATCCGGAACCCGCTCTCCTCGCGAAGCGTGACCGTCTTCGGCACACCCCCGATGAAGTTCACCTGCGACGCGTACGCCGGATAGCCCGGGTCGGGGAGGATCACCTCGTCGCCCGGCTCGATGCAGGCCAGAAGGGTGAAAAGAAGGACGTTCTTCGAGCCTGGGACGAGCACGACGTCGGCGGGATCGACCTGCGTGCTCAGCATGCGGCTGACAAACGCCGCCACAGCCTCGCGGGCCTCGAAGATCCCGCTTGCGGGTGTGTAGTGGGTGTAGCCGTTTTGCATCGCGCCGATCGCGGCCTCGACGATGTTGTCGGGCGTCGCAAAGTCCGGCTCGCCGATCTCCAGGTGGACGATGCGCTTGCCCTCGGCCTCCAGCTTGCGTGCCCTCGCCAGGACCTCGAACGCGCCTTCCGTGCCGAGGCGCGACATCCTCTCCGCGAATCGCACAGCCGTGCTCATCTCATCCGAATCCTAGTGGACGCCCACAAGGGAGCCGCCGTCGACGCCGAGTGTCTGCCCGGTGATGTAGGCCGCCTGGCGGGAGCAGAGAAAGGCGCACGCGGCGGCGAACTCGGCGGGGTCGCCGAATCGGCCCAACGGCGAGCCCGGCGTCACACCCAGCTCGCGGATTCGATCGGTGAGGATGCCGTCGGGGGCGAGGCTGTTCACGGTGATCCCATGGGGGGCGAGCTCCCGGGAAAGCGTTTTGGCCAGGCCCGTGACGGCGCCGCGAAGGGCGTTGGAGAGCACCAGGTTTGGGATCGGCTGGCGGACCGAGATCGAGCTGATGAACACGATCCTGCCCTGACTCGACCGCTTGAGATGGGGCAGCGCCTCACTGACCAGGCGGACGGCGCTCATCAATGTCAGCTGGATCGCCTGCTCCCAGGCCTCGAGCGGCACGCTCTGGAACGTCCCAGGCGGAGGACCTCCGGCGTTGACGACCAGGATGTCCAGGCCACCGAGTGCGTCGACTTCCGCCTTGACCACGGCTGCGGGCTCGCCAGGTTGAGAGACGTCATGCGCCGACCACCCCACCGCGTGGATCGCGCGGCCCGTCGCCTCGATCGCCCTGGGGTCGCGCGACGCGATGTAGACCCGTGCGTCCTCTGCAATCAACGCCTCCGCGCACGCCCGGCCGAGCCCCTTGCTTGCCGCGGTGACTAGAGCCCGACGACCACGCAGTCCCAGGTCCATGCGGTCTAATTCTGGGCTCGGTTCCTGCTACCCCGTCGTATTGACGTACCAGTCGGTCACGTACTGGAAGCGGTCGTATGGCTCGATCGCCTTGTTCGTGTGCACCCCGTGCACGCGCTGCGAGACGGCGTACTCGTACCGGCTCGCATAGAGAAAGATGGCGGGCGCCGCGTCGGCCATCAGCAGCTGGAAGTCGAGGTAAGCGGCGAGTCGAGCCGGCGGCTCCACCGCGGCGCGACCCGCCTCGAGGTCCTGGTCGATCAACCCCCAGCCTCTCGAGTACGCGAAGTTGAGCGAAGCCGGGTCGACGCCGGAGTGCCACAACGAATACTGGTCGGGATCCGGGCCAACGTCGATCGAGATCAACGCCATCTGGTACCTGTGCGTGAGGACGTAGTCCTGCAGCAGCTTCGACGCCGGCAGTGGCTTGACGTCGACCTCGACCCCCAGGTCTCCCAGCTGACGCGAGACGGCCTCGGCGATCTGTTGATTTGGATACGAGTTCGCCGCGACCAGGGTGACCTTGAAGGGCGTGCCCTTGTTCGCGCGCAGCTTGGAGGTCGCGTTCGCCACCCAGCCCGTCGCGTCCAGCGCCTTGGCCGCCGCGACTGGGTCGTAGGGATGGAGGTTGGCCGCGGCGGCGGAGTAGGCCCAGTCGGCCGTCGGGATCGGGTTGGGGTCGGCGTCCGCGCGGCCCGCCAGCACCTCGTTGACGAGCTTCTGCCGGTCGATAGCCTGGACGAGCGCGAGCCGGACCCTGGCGTCGCCGAAGAACTGCTTTCCGACGCCGTCGGAGTTGAAGCTCACGAACGAGCTCGTGAACATGCGCACCTCCTGGACTGTGAGGTCGGTCCGGCCCTGCAGCGTGTCGACCTCCTGCGGCTGGATGCCGCCCACGAGGTCGGCGGCGCCGGTCAGCACGGCCCGGATGGCGCTCTGTGGATCGTTCGCGGGATAGGTGCGGAGGACCAGATGATCGAGGTACGGCTGCGGAGCGGCGTAAGGGTTGCGATCCAACGTGATCGCGAGAGGACTGATCGAACCCACCTTGAAAGGCCCAGTGCCGAACGCGCGCACCGCGCTGTAAGGGCTCGAGGCGATCTGGTCGGGCGCCATGCCCTTGAAGATGTGCTTGGGGATGATGCCAACCCGCAGCGAGACCGGGAATGACGCGTCGGGTGCGCGCAGTGCGAACACCACCTGGCCCTGACGGCCGGCTGTCACGCCGACCTGGCGCCAGATCTCCGCGCCCGGCTGCTGGTACTCGAGGTCCTGCAGCACATGGAACGTGAACAGCACATCGTCTGCTCCGAACGGCTCGCCGTCGCCCCACTTGACGTCATCGCGAACGTTGACGGTGTACGTGAGGTGATCTGGCGACACTGCCCAGTCGCGAGCCAGGACACCGACGACGTTTTGCTGTGAGTCGACGGCGGTCAGCCCCTGGTAGATGAGGCTGTCCACGTCGCGGGTGCTCTCGTTCGACTCAAAAAGCGGATTGAGCACGGTCGCCTGGCCGACGAGTGCCTCGACGGCCGTGCCGCCACGCGCCGGCTTCGGCACCGTGGCGACCGGCTGGCACCCCATGAGGGCCAGAGCCGCCGCGAATGCGGCGGCGGCGAGACTACTGAGTCGGATGCGCCGCCACCCAGACGTTGGCGACCGAGCAGACCAGGAAGCCGGCCACGAGTACCCACGTCGTCCAGTAGATCTGCCGCTCCAGGCCGCGTCGCGTCCGGTAGCCGCCGCCCAGCCCGTCGCCACCACCGCCGATTGTGCCTCCGAGCCCCGACGCCTTGGGCGTCTGGGTCAGCACGCCGAGCATGAGGAGCAGCGCAAGGACGGCCTCCGCGACGACGAGCGCATTTCGGATCTTATCCATGGATCGGGAGATTCTACCTAGCGGTGCTGGTGACTACCTAGGTCCAGATCGCGCCGAATCGCGCGTTGATCGCGTCCCAGTTCAGGGTGTTGAACCAGGCTGTCACATAGTCCGCGCGCCGGTTCTGGTACTTCAAGTAGTAGGCGTGCTCCCAGACGTCGACCCCGAGGATCGGCGTGAGCTCGTCCATGTACGGGCTGTCCTGGTTGGCAAAGCCCTTGATCGAGAGCTTGCCCTGGCGGTCGGCGACCAGCCACGCCCAACCGCTGCCGAACTGGCCCACCGCTGCCTTCTGTAGCTGCTCCTTGACAGCGTCGTAGCTGCCGAACGTGCTTTTCAGCGAGTCGGCGATGCGTCCGTTCGGATTGCCGCCGCCGCCCGGCCCCATGATCGTCCAGAAGATCGAGTGGTTGGCGTGGCCGCCCGCGTTGTTGCGGATCGCGGTCCGGATATCCTCGGGAACCGTGTTGATCCCCCAGAGCAGGTCTTCCACGGTCTTGCTGGCCAGCTCGGGATGCTTTTCCAGGGCCGCGTTCGCATTCGCCACATAAGTCGCGTGGTGCTTGTCGTGATGGATCTCCATTGTCTTGGCGTCGATGTGCGGTTCGAGGGCATCGAACGCGTAGGCAAGCTTGGGAACTTCAAACGGCATTGCTGCGATCCCCCTTTTCTTATTGAATTGATCTGAGTACGAACCAGTCTAGTTCGTAGAGGATTTCGAGCCGGACGCCTGCGCCTTGACCGCGGCGGCGCGCTTGGCGATCTCGGCGGGGTCGCCAAGGTACCGCCACGACCGCGGCCGAAGGTCGGCGCCGAGCTCGTAGACGCGCGGCACACCGGTCGGGATGTTGAGCTCGACGACCTCCTGGTCGCCGAGGCCGTCCAGATGCTTGACCAGCGCCCGCAGGCTGTTGCCGTGCGCCGAGATCAGCACGCACGGTTGCAATCGAAGGTCGGGCACGATCGCGTCGTACCAGTAAGGAAGCATCCGCTCGACGACGTCCTTCAAACATTCGGCGTTCGGCAGAAGCTCGGGAGGCAAGGTCGCGTAGCGCGGGTCGTGCGATGGGTGCCGTTTGTCCGACGGCTCGAGGTCGGGCGGCCTCACGTCGTAGCTGCGCCGCCATAGCTTGACCTTGTCCTCGCCGTACTTTTCCGCGGTCTGCTGTTTGTTCAGCCCCTGCAATGCGCCGTAGTGACGCTCGTTCAATCGCCAGCTGCGCTTGACCGGGACCCACGACATCTCCATCTCGGCCAGCGCGAGCTGCGTCGTCTGGATGGCGCGGAGCAAGAGTGATTCGTGGACGATGGCCGGCCGCAGCCCGGACTCTTGCATCAAGCGCCCGGCTTCCTTCGCCTCATGCACACCCCGCTCGCTCAGCGGGACATCGTGCCAACCCGTAAACAGGTTCTCCAGGTTCCAGGTGCTCTCGCCATGTCGGAGCAGAACAAGGGTCCCTGGATTCTTAGCGGTGGCCATAGACCTCGGCCGTGACCTTGACGATGTGCGCGAACTCGTCGGCGACAAGGCTCGCGCCTCCAACGAGCACGCCGTCGCACAGAGGCAGCTCGACGTACTGCTGCACGTTGTCGGCCTTCACGCTGCCGCCGTAGAGGATGCGCACCTTGCGCGCCGCCCCAGCACCGATCATCTCGCCCACAATCTTGCGGATTAGGCGCATCGTCTTGTACGCGTGCTCCGGGTCGGCGTTCTTGCCGCTGCCGATCGCCCACACCGGCTCATACGCGATGACCAGGCGCGCCGAGTCATCCGCCGAGCAGCTGGCGAGGCCCGCCTTGACCTGCGCCGACACCACCTGATCCGAGGTGCCCGCGTCGTAGTGGTCGGCCAGCTCACCCACGCACATGATCACGCTCAGCTCGCACGACAACGCCGCCGCCGTCTTCTTGGCCACCATCTCGTCTGTCTCTCCGACGAAGAGCCGGCGCTCCGAATGGCCGACGATAACCCACTGACAGAGCGGCTTGAGCATCGCGGGCGAAATCTCGCCCGTGAAAGCGCCGGACATCTCCCAGAAGGTGTCCTGCGCGCCGAGCTTGACACCGGACTCGAAGAGCACTTCAGAGACCGCAGTGAGCCACAGGAATGGCGGGAAGAGCGCCACCTCCACCTTGTCGGCCTGCCCTCGGGCCACAGACATCACCCCGCGCACCAGGTCGAGCGCGTCGTCGATGTTGGTCGGATTCATCTTCCAATTGGCCGCCACGAGCGGCATCCCCGGCGGTCGGCTGCCCATCAGGCCTCTTTGAGGATCCTGATGCCCGGCAGCTCCTTGCCTTCCAGGTACTCGA
Organism: Chloroflexota bacterium; assembly: GCA_005882115.1. GTDB lineage: Bacteria > Chloroflexota > Dormibacteria > Dormibacterales > Dormibacteraceae > 40CM-4-65-16. The sequence continues at coordinate 95,371 of VBEG01000039.1, read as the reverse complement.
GCGTGGCCCCACCACCCGTCGAGACGTGCGAGTAGCGGCCGCCAAGCCCGAGGGAATCGATCGCCGCGACCGTGTCGCCGCCGCCCACCAACGTGTACGCCCCCGACGTCGCGATCGCCTCGCCCACTTCCTTCGTCCCGTCGCTGAAGTCTTCGATCTCGGCCACGCCGACGGGCCCGTTCCAGATGACGGTGCCTGCCCCACGAAGCTTGTCGCTGAACAGGGCCACGGACCTCGGCCCGATGTCGAGGGCCATCCACTCGGGCTCGACCTTGTCGGCTTCCAGGATCCGCAGCGGCTCGCCGGCCTGCATCTTGCGGGCGCACACCAGGTCGACCGGGAGAACCAGCTTGTTCCCGGCTTCCTCGGCCACGTCGCGCGCCTCCTTGAGCGCGGAGTCTTCGACCAGCCCGCTGCCGGTCGGCCAGCCGCGCGCTTTGAAAAAGGTGTTGGCCATCGCCCCTCCGATCAGCAGGGCGTCGACCTTCTGGAGCAGGCTCCGCAGAACGCCAACCTTGGTCGAGACCTTGGCCCCGCCCACCACCGCCACCATGGGACGGCGCGGATTGTCGAGAGCCTTGTGCAGAGCGTCGAGCTCCGCCTCCATGAGCTCGCCCGCAAACGCCGGCAGGTACGCGGCGACGCCCACGACGGAAGCATGCGCGCGGTGCGACGCGGCAAACGCATCGTTCACGAAAAGATCGCCCAGGGACGCCAGGTCCCTGGCGAAGGCTGTGTCGTTGGCTTCGTCCTCCTTGTGATAGCGGACGTTTTCGAGCAACAGCAGCTGCCCCGAAAGCAGCCGCTCCACCGCCGTCGTCGCGGGCGCGCCCACGCAGTCTTCGGCGAACTGAACCTCGCGACCGACGTTGCGGCTGAGATCGGCCGCGATCGGCCTGAGCGAGAGGTCTGGCTCACGGTCCTTCGGCCGTCCGAGGTGTGACATGACGATCACCCTTGCCCTGCGCTTCATTAGGTGTCGCAGCGTCGGCGCCGCGGCGCGCACGCGCGCGTCGTCGGCGATGGCGCCGTTCGACATGGGGACGTTCAGGTCCTCGCGGACAAGGACGCGCTTGCCGGCGACGTCCACGGAGTTGATCGAAGCTTTCAGAGCCGCTCCGCCATGTACGAGATCAGGTCGACCATGCGGCAGCTGAACCCCCACTCGTTGTCGTACCAGCTCACAACCTTCGCCCAGTCGCCGCCTAGCACCGCGGTCGACGGGGCATCGACGATCGACGAGTGCGGGTCGTTCTTGAAGTCCGAGGACACCAGCTCTTCGTGGCTTACCGCCAGGATGCCCCGGAGCTCGCCGCTCTCGGCCTCCTCAAAAGCCGCGTTGATGTCCTCGGCGGTGGTTGACTTCCCCAGCTGCACCGTCAGGTCGACGACAGAGACATCGAGGATCGGGACCCGGAACGAGATTCCGGCGAACTTGCCGGCGAGCTCGGGCAGCACCTCGGCCACCGCTCGGTTGGCGCCTGTCGACGTCGGGATGATGTTGTCGGCCGCGGCGCGCGCGCGGCGCAGGTCCTTGTGCGGGAGGTCCTGCAGCTTCTGGTCCGCGGTGTACGCGTGAATCGTGGTCATCATGCCCCGCTCGATCCCGAACGAGTCGTGCAGGACTTTGGCCAGTGGCACGAAGCAGTTGGTCGTGCAGCTCGCGTTGGAGAGGACGTTGTGCTTGGCGGCGTCATAGCCTTTGTGGTTCACGCCCATGACGACGGTGTAGTCCTGGTTGGTCGCGGGGGCGGAGATGACAACCTTCTTGGCGCCCCCTTTGTCGATGTGGACGCGGGCCTTGTTCGCGTCGGTGAACAGGCCGGTCGACTCGACCACGATGTCCACCCCGAGGTCTTGCCATGGAAGCTCGCCAGGGTCTTTTTGAGTGAGGAACTTGATCGCGTGGCCGTCGACGTGGATGGAGTCGCCTTCGACCTTGACCGCCGGGGCAAATGTGCCTAGCGCGGTGTCGTGCTTCAGGAGGTGGCCGAACGTCTTGGCGTCGCCGATGTCATTGACGGCGACGATCTCGAAGTCCGGCTTCAGGTCCCAGGCCGCGCGGTAGATGTTGCGGCCAATGCGTCCGAAGCCGTTGATGCCGACTTTGAGTCCCATGAGGGCGCGCTCCTAGGTGTGGAAAAAGTTGAAGAGTGGGGGTCGGAGCTAAATGTTAGGCGGAGCGGCGTTCGTGCTTGGGCGCGGCGCCATTGCCGTTGGTTTGCGCCAGTTCCTGCAGCCGGCGCAGCCGGTGGTTGACCGCAGACTTCGAGAGCTTCATCCGCCCCGCCAGCTCGCCAAGGTTGAGCTCTGGGTTCTGGCTTCGCCATCGCGCCATCTCGCGGAGCGCGGGCGGCAGCCGGTCGAGCCTGCCCTCCGCCTCGAGCTGTCCGATGGCGGCGGCCTGGCGAAGTCCCGAGCCGATCGTCTTGCCGATGTTTGCGGTCTCGAAGTTCAGGCGCCGGTTGACCTCGCCGCTCACCTCGCGGACCACGCGCACGTTCTCGAACTCCATGACGGCGCGGCTCGCGCCCATGATCGACAGCAGGCGCACGATGCCATCACCGTCCTTGACGTAGACCACCGACTGGCCTCCGCGCTTGGTGATCCCGGCCTTGACGCCCGATTCGTCGACCATGCGCGCAATCGCCGACGCCCATGACGGTGTCGGCGCGACGAACTCGAGGTGATACCGCGTGTTTGGCGAGTTCACCGAGCCGCAGCCGAGAAAGAGCCCGCGGAGCATCGCCTTGCGATCGCATGCGGCGTCGGGTAGGCCGCGGGCCGGCGGATGTGAAAACGCCGGTACAAGCTCGGCGGGCAGGGCGAGCTCGAGGAAGAACGACATTCGCTTGCTGGTCTTGACCGCCTGGTACTTGGCTTCCATGTGCGCGACCGCACGGCCGAGCCTCACCACCTTGCGCGCCACCACGTTGCGAAGCAGCGAGAAATAGGCGGACCGTCCGGGCGGATTGCCCAGCAAGCGGCCGCGGGAGCCGTAGTAGACGCCGAGCAGCTCGCTCAGCTGGCAGCAGGGCCGCGCCGGGAGAAGCCCCGCCATCTCGTTTTTGACCTCAGCCGCGAACGAAATCGCGCGTACCTCCAGGAAGGTGATTTGACCTTCCCCCCCGAGTCTAACGTGCGACTGTTGGCTACCAGTGCATATTTGTTGAACCGCGCGACAATCTACTGATGCCCGCCATGCGGATGATCGAAGCGGTGCGCGCGGCCATGACCGAAGAGATGGAGCGCGACGACCGGGTGCTCGTGCTTGGTGAGGACGTCGGGCGCAAGGGCGGCGTCTTCGGGGCCACCGACGGGCTCTATGCTCGTTTCGGCGAAGCTAGGGTGCTCGACACGCCGCTCGCCGAGTCGGCGATCGTCGGCGTCGCGATCGGGGCGGCGCTCAACGGAATGATCCCGATCGCCGAGATCCAGTTCGCCGACTTCATCCACCCGGCCTTCGACCAGATCGTCAGCGAAGCCGCGAGGACGCGCTACCGCTCGAACGGAGATTGGTCGGTGCCGATCGTCATCAGGGCGCCGTTCGGTGGCGGGGTGCATGGCGGCCTCTACCACTCGCAGTCGATCGAAGCCTTCTATGCCCACGTGCCGGGTGTGAAGGTGGTCGTTCCCAGCATGCCGGCGGACGCGCACGGGCTCCTCAAATCAGCCGTTCGCGACCCCGACCCTGTGCTTTTCCTCGAGCATAAAAAGGCGTATCGCTTGGTCACCGAAGAGGTGCCGGACGGCGACCATCTGGTCCCCATCGGCCCGGCTGTAGTCAGACGAGAAGGCACCAACCTGAGCTGCTTCGCGTGGGGACTCATGACGCACTACTGCCTCGAGGCGGCCCAGCAGCTCGAGGCGGACGGTGTCAGCGTCGAGGTCGTCGATCTCCGCACCCTGGCCCCGCTCGACCGCGACACGATTCTCGAATCGGTCCGCAAGACAGGCAAAGCGATGGTCGTCCACGAAGACAATCTCACTGGCGGGTTTGGCGCGGAGGTAGCGGCCATCATCTCGGAGCACGCGTTCGACAGCCTGGACGGACCGGTGGTCCGCGTCGCCGCACCGGACATCCCGGCGATGCCGTTCAACACGCCCCAGGAGGACTTCTTCATGCCGAGCCCGGCCAAGATCGCGGAGGCGATGCGAAAGCTTGTCTCCTACTAAACGGCGCACGTCGCGGGGGCCAAGTACATCTAAGGTCCTTCCCCACGTCGAGCAGGCTGAGTACAGCCTCCGCCGGGAAAGCGTGGCCGCCGGCATGCAGGCGGCTGGGCTCGACGCTCTATGCGTCTTCTATCCGGCTCGCGTCGCGTATCTGACCGGTTTCCACCACATCCCGACTGAGCGGCCGATCGCGCTGATCATCGGCTCCAGCGCCCAAGCGTCGCTCGTCGTGCCCGCGGTCGAGAAGGAGCACGCCGAGTCCGCGACCACGGTCGACCAGGTTCGCATCTATTTCGAATACCCGGGCGCGGAGCATCCGATGGAGACCGTCGCCGAGGTCCTGAGCGAGATGAACGCGCGCCCCCAACGCACCGGGTCCGACCACGACGGTTACGTCCCGTTCTGGGGGTACCGCGGGCCCCGCCTCAGCGACCTGACCGGCGTGGACCCGATCGACGCCGAGATGCTCATCGAATCGCTGCGACGCGTGAAGTCGGAGGCCGAGCTCGCCTGCATCCAGCTCAGCTGCGACTGGGCGGTGCGCGGGCACCGCCGCATGCAGGGCGCGATCCAGGTTGGCAAGACCGAGATGGAGTGCTACACGCCTCCCGCGAACGAGACGCTCTTCGAGATGGTGCGGGAGATGCCCGGCTGGCGGCCCCGCGGCGCCGACGACACCGGGTTGATCGCGATGTTCGTAGCGGGCCGCTCGACCGCGATGCCGCACGGCTTCGTCAAGGGCCACGGCATCCAGGCGGGCGACGTGCTGGTCAGCGGAGCCGGCGCGAATATCGACGGGTATCGCAGCGAGCTCGAGCGAACGATGATCGTCGGCGAGCCCACGCCGGAGCAGGAGCGCGCCTTCGCCGCGATGCTCGCCCTGCAGACGCGCGCGATCGAGGTCATGGCGCCGGGCGTGCCGGCGGCGGAGATCGAGCTCGCAACGGTGCGGCTCGCCGAGGAGCTCGGCTTCGCGGACAACCTCCGCCATCACGCCGGACATTCGATCGGGCTCGAGGGCCACGAAGCGCCGTTTCTCGACCGCGGCGACGACGCCGTGCTGGAGCCGGGGATGGTCTTCACGGTCGAGCCCGGCGTCTACATCAAGGAGCTGGGCGGCTTCCGGCACTCAGACACCGTCGTCATCACTCCAGATGGCCGCCGCGTGATGACCGATTATCCGCGCGAGCTGAAAGACCTGATCGTCTAGCCCACGGCGGCAGTGCCGTTGTGGCGGACGCGGCTGCTCACCAGGTGCAGCACGGGCACGCCCGCCTGCACGCGGTGGCGGACGCGCTCGAGCGAGACGGGTGGCAGCGCGTCCTGCTCTCCCTGCGCGACGACCGTTTCGTGCGGCCTCAGGTCGGTCCACACCCTGCCGATCGCGTCGCGCGGCAGGCTTCCGGGCACGTACACGTAGCGACGGTCGGCCACATGTTCGCGCGCCCGCATCTCGGCCCGCGTGAATGCGTCCTGGGCGACGTAGTCCTTGAGGTAGGGGTCACTAACCTCCCAGAGCTCCGTCGGTCCAGGAGGCGATTGACCGCGATATAGAAAGACGATGGGTCTCCCACGCGCAGCCTGGATGCTCTCTTCGATCACCGCGTCGGCCGCGTTCTGGTCGCGCGGCAGGATGACGAGCACGTCGGCCGGGCGGCCCCGAAACTGCGAAGCGATCGACTCCACCGCCAGGGTCGGGCGGTAGGGCACCGGGAAGACCGCCGGTCGTCGCTGACGCCCGCGGTTGTACGTGCTGAGACCGACCACCAAACCGATCAGGGTCAGCACGCCGCCGAACAATGTCGCGTACGGCTTGGCGACCAGGTTCACGCTCCAGCCGATGAGGGTCAGCCCGGTGGTCAGCACACCCACGGCGAAAACCAAACGCCGGCGCAGGGCACCGTCCGTCCGGAGCTCACGCCAGCGGATGACGTCCAGCGAAACGTTCGTCAGGATGAACGACCCGAGCAGGCCGAACGCGTACAGGTCGCCCAGGAAGACGGCGGCGACGGGACTCCGCCCCGCGATGTATACCAGCACGACCGGCGGGCCTACAGCGACCATGATCGCGATGTGAGGCGTGCGCCGCGCGACGTTCCTCACCTCGATGACGCGAGGCAGGAATCCCATCCGCGTGAGCGCAAGGAACACGTGATAGCCGCCGATGATCGCGGTGTTGCTCGCGAAGATCAGAAGGATCGACCCTGTGACGGCGACGACGTAAGCGAGCGTCTGTCCGGAGTACAGGCCGGCGAGCAGTGAGAGAAGCTGGTTCACGTTGGCCGGACTGTTCGGGTCGGGCACGAGCGTTGTCTGCCAAAGCGTCAGCAGCGGGCTCGTCAGTGTCATCGTCAGGATGACCAGCGCCATCGTCCGGTAGGCCGTCGTCCGTCGCGGCGAGCGCATGGCCGGTGCGATCTGGGCGACGCTCTCTAGCCCTGAAAACGCGAGGAACGCCGCTCCAAATCCAGTGAGGAGCACCAGCGGGGTGAGAGGCGGCGGCCCACTGCCGACGGACTTGATCGACGCAAGAATCCCTTCGGGGCCCAGGTGCATCGCCACGACGGCCACGACGGCGAGCTGGGCGGCGGCGGCCGCCGTCGCGGCTGCGAGGCTCACGATCGCACTCTCGTGGATGCCGTAGATGTTCAAAGCGGCAAGGGCCGCGAGCGCGATGAGCGTTCCAGGAACAGCGTTTCCCCAACCCACGGAAGGCACGACCACCGCGAGGTACGCGATGCCGGAAAAAGCGCTGATCGCAGCGGTCAGGTAGTAGTCGACGATGATGAAAAGCCCTCCCACCAACCCCGCGAACGGGTGGTGCGCCCGGGAGGCTATGGACACGACCCCGCCGCCTTCTGGATTGCGCCACGTGACCTCGGCGTACTTCAGGGCCAACAGCACGAACACGACGAGCGTCATGAGCACGAAGATCGCGGCCCGCTTGTTGTAACCGCTCGCGGACAGGATGCCTGGCACGTAATAGATCGACGTGCCGATGTCGGCGAACACGATCGACCAGCACAGCAGCGGCCCAAGGCTCGCGCCGTGGACTTTGACCCGGCGCCGTTGTGCCGCCGGCGTATGCATGAGCCCAACCTAGGAGCCCGCCTGTGAGGTCTCCGTTCGCAGATGAGCCGAGCTCGTATGGACCTCGTATGGGTTTGGCGGCGATCAATTACGCTCGGACGGTCGATGAGCGGTGAATCGGTGGCCCGGCGTGGCCGCAGGCCGGGAGACCTTCGCGTCGTCGTTCGCCGACCCGCCAAGCTGCCGCGGACCCTCGGCCCTGGGGCCCTGTTCGCGGCGTGTTACGGCAACGTCGGATCGAGCATCTACTACGCCCTCGGCGTCACGGCGGCCTTCGCGTTAGGCCTGACTCCGGTTGCGCTGATCCTCGCCGGGTTCATCTTCGTCACCACGGCCCTCAACTACGCCGAGGGCACGGCGGCCTTGCCCCATGCGGGCGGCAGCTCGAGCTTCGCGCGCCGTGCCTTTAACGCGCCGATCGGCTTCATCGTCGGCTGGGTGCAGCTGCTCAACTACACGGCGACCGTATCCATCTCGTCGTACTTCGCGATCAGCTACCTGGGCTTCCTCGGCCGCTATGTGAGCATCCTCGAGCCGCTGACCAGGGACCAGACGTCCCACGTGCTCGGGACCATCGTGCTGATCTTTCTGCTGGTCGTTGTAAACGTGATCGGCATCCAGGAATCGAGTGCCATCAACCTCGTGCTCGCGTTTGCGGACCTGATCACCCAGTTCGTGCTCGTGATCCTCGGCCTGATCCTGTTGCTCAACATCCAGAACATCATCAACGGCATCCACCTCGGGGTCGCGCCGACATGGGGCAACTTCCTCGCGGGCATCTCCATTGCGATGGTCACCTACACGGGCATCGAAACGATCTCCAATCTTTCCGAGGAGGCAAAGGACCCCGGCCGAAATGTGCCGAAGGCGACGTGGTGGGTCATCATCGCCGTCCTGTTCGTCTCGGCGTTTCTGCCGACCATCGGCGTCAGCGTCTTCCCCGTGCACTACGACGCGGTTCATGGATATGTGACAGACCTGGCTACGACCTGGAAGGCCGACCCCGTGGCCGGCATCGTGACCGGGTTTCAGCAAGAAACGCTGCGATTCTGGGCGCAGGTGTGGGTCGGAATCCTCGCGTTCACGATCCTGGTCATCGCGACCAACGCCGGCTTGATCGGCATCTCACGGCTCAGCTACTCGATGGCCGGCGTCGACCTCCTTCCCCACCGCCTTGCGCGGCTGCATCCAAAGTTCAAGACGCCATACGTCTCGATCATCGTTTTCGGCATCCTCGCGGCGCTTCTCGTCCTTCCGGGCATCGTCGCAGGCGGTAAAGAGATCGATCTGATGAGCGCCGTTTACTCGCTGGCCGCAACATTCGCGTTTTGCTCGGCCCACCTGTCCGTGATGCGGTTACGTTTCATCGAGCCGGCCCTGCACCGTCCATACCGGATGCCGTGGAACATCAAGTTTGGTCGCGACAGCATCCCGGTCCTTTCCCTTGTGGGTGCGCTGTTCATCGGCACCGTGTTCACGCAATTGCTTTTCGAGAACATCTCGAACACCACCTTCATCTTCATGGCGTGGCTCGGGTTGGGCGTACTCACCTACCTCGGCTACAGGCGGTACCGGAAGGAGCCGCTGTGGGAGCCCCTGGAGACCCCGCCGGTGCGGGAACGCGAGCACGAGCATGTCCCGTTTGAGAGCCTGCCGAGGAGCGAACGCTTCCGGATGGGACGCCGCGAACGGATCTCGGCACATGCGGCGAGGGCCCGGCACATTCACGAAAGACACCGCCCGAGATGGCAGCTCGAGATCGAGCTGTTCTTCGCCCGCCACGGAGCGGTCCGCGGGATCCTGATCGTGCTTGTCTTCGCGGCGATCAGCGGGCTGGCTGTCTTTGTCGACCTGTCGCCTTACGACCCGTTCGGGCCGGGCCTGGGATGGTCACCGGGCCTCGTCATCGTCGCCTTCCTCGCGGCGTACGTCCTCAACCGGAGCCACGCCGAGGAATAGCTACGGCGCCAGCAGGCCATCGGCGGTCAGCTCGGCGCCGGCGAGTTGCGTGGTTTGATCCCCCGCGACCGCGACGACGGCGAAGCGCCCGACGCCTTGCAGGGATTGCGCGCTCTGGCCGACCATTTCCAGGCCGGCACCTACGTCTTGCGTGCGCAGCATCGAGGTCGAGAGCTCGTACAGAGCGCGCGAATCCTTGGCGATCGCGTCCGCGGTCGCCTGCGCCCGGCGCAAGGACGCCGCGAGCTGGCTTGTGACGAGGGCGACAGCAAGGAGGACGACCAGCTCGAGCAGCTCGGCCGGGCCGCGCACGGCAAACGTGCCGACCGGAGGGACGAAGTAATAGTCATAGAGAAGGAAGGCGGAGAGGCTTCCCGCGAGGGCGGGACCGCGTCCCCAGCGGGCGGCGAGCCACAGCACGAGAAGCAGATAAAACGCTGATAGCGAGGCGACCGAGCCGACGGAGGCGACCGCCGAGACGCCCCCGATCACCGCGGTGGTCGCGATCGCGCCTCCGATCGCTACCAAGTACGGCGCCGTTCGGCGCGTCACAGTGCACTGGAGTCTACGACCCAGCGCACGCCGGTCCCGTGCGCGAGGCTTGTGCCGAGAAGCTCCTCGTCCAGCCGGATCTCGAACCTGGCTTCGCCGGTCATGCCCGGTTCCAGACGGAGGTGAAAGATCGGCGAATCGCGGCTGGCGCTCCGTCGCGCCTCTGAGATGACAGCCTCGATGCGCCGCCGCCCGGCCTCGTCCACGTACTGCATAAACACGGAATGGAAGACCACGGTCGCCACGTCAGGAACCTGCCTCGCCAGCTCACGCTGCAAGAAATCGGCGGCGTCCGCCTGCTCCACGACAGCGGGCATCTCACGCGCGATCTCGATCGCCCCGTCGAGCAACGCGAGGCGGCCCAGCTGGTCCGCCCAGATGAACGAGCGCAGTGCGAGCGACCCGGCGTCCGAGGCCGGGTCGATTGGGTGCAGGTCGCAACCCATGCGCTTGATCACGGTTGCCTGGCGGTTCAACGGCGGCGGGATGACGTAGGAATGTGTGAACCGCACGGGCGAAGCCTCATCGCCCCAGGCGCCCTCCGCCGACTCGTAGCGGTAGCGGTCCCAAAGGAGGTTCAGCCCGGCGCTGGCTCCGATCTCGAGGATGCATAGAGGTAGGCCCGTGCGGTGCGCGACCTCCAGGAATCCGCCGACGAGCGCGGCGCTCCGTCCGACCTCGTTCGTCTGACAGCCGGTGCCGAGGAGAGCGCGGATTTCGGACCGGTGATCGATCAGCGCCTGCCTGAAGACAGGCCATGCGGTCGACGGATCGCCGTCACCGCCCGTCGACGGGTAATGGGCCGCAAGGTCCGAGAGAGTGTCGTCGAGGACCAGGCGGTGAACCGCGCCCATGAGCCGCAGGGCGAGCGCGGCGCTCCCAGGCTCCTCCTGGAATCCCTCCAACACGGCCCATACCGGTCCTTCGAGCCCGAGGTCGTCGGCCGCGGATTCGAGAAGCGACGCGTACAGCGGCGAGTCGAGCTCCGCGCACCACACCGCCTGCCGCCTCAGCCGTTTGGCGAGCGTTTCAGTGGCTTCCGGCAATCGCGAGCTCCTGCGGACGGTTCGCGTATCCCGGATGCGATGGTTTGGCTACCCGGTACCAGGCCAACGTCTCGGCCAAAGCGTCCTCGAGGGCCGACGGCTCGAAGCCAAGCTCCCTGCGTGCGCGCTCGATGACGTAGCCGGAGTGCCGGCGCGGATCCGGGCCGTACGGACTTGCGCCCTCGGGCAGGTCGTCAAACGGCATGGAATGCAGCCGCGCCGGCATACCGAGGGCGCGCGCGATGCCTTCGATGAGGGCGCGCAGGCTGACGTCCTCGAACGCCACGTTGTACGCCTTGCCCACCGTGTCCTTCCGCAGGTCGCAGGCGAGTGCGCACGCGAACCCGATGTCCTTGACCCACGCCACGTTGGCGCGGCGTTCGTATGTCTCCGCCGGCACGAGCAGAGGCCCCCCGTCGGCGACGCGCTGGATGTAGGCGGCGATTCGCAACGTGTGGTCGGCCGGTCCGAACACGGCCGGCGGGCGGATGATCGTCCAGGGCAGATCGGTCTGGCGCGAGAGAACCGTCTCGCACCATCGCTTGCCGTCCAGGTAGTCCAACGCCTCCGGCGGATCGCCGTCCAGAGGCACGAAGTCTTCTTCGCGCGCCTGCTTGCCGTGTAGTGATGGATACACACCGGTCGAGACAAAGACGTAGCGCCGGCCACCGAAGCGGCGAGCGACGGCGGCGATGTCGCTGGGTTGAAAGCACGCGAGGTCGAGCACCACGTCGGGCTCGGTCCTGGTGAGCGCGGCGGCAAGCTGCTGTTCGTCTCCTCGGTCAAAAGCGATGTAGCTCGTGAAGGTGCCGTACGGCCGTTCTTTGCGCCCAGCGGCGATCGTCTCCACCCCTCGCCGCATCAGCTCCTTGCACGCCGCGACACCGACGAACCCGGCCCCACCGATGACCAACGCTCGCGTCAATTCAATCTATGTCTCAATCTATGTCGCGGGTCACGAAGTCGACGTCGATGCCTTCCTGCTCGCGAAGCCGGCGCGCCAGCTCGGCCGCCAGCGCGACGGATCGGTGACGGCCGCCGCTGCACCCGAAGGCAACGACGACGTGCTTCATCCCTTTCTCTTCGTAGAGCGGGACGAGGTCGCTGACCATCCTCTGCACGTCATCGAGAAAGTGCGCGGCGGCAGGCTGCTTCAGGACAAACTCCGCCACCGCCGGATCGCGCCCCGAGAGGTCGCGCAGCTCTAGCTCCCAGTACGGGTTGTCCAGAAACCTGGCGTCGAACACCAGCGCCGCGTCCGCGGGCGCGCCGTTCTTGTAGCCAAACGCCAGGCACGTGACGAGCGGCCGCTCGCGACTTCGCAGGTGCTGCGCGAGCTCCGAGCGCCGCCGCGCGGCGTCGATTCGGTGATGCGCCCGCTGGAACGTGCCGCCCTCGTGGCGATCGTCCTCGCCGTCGTGAACGAGCCAGTAGTTGATCCCGCGTCGGTCGGCCTCGCGAAGCAGCTCGGCGCCGCCGCCGCAGACACCGAGCACGAGGTCGGCGTCGCCGGCGCCATCGAGCTCTTGAATCCGCCGGAAACCCGCGGCCTCGAACGCGGCCACGGCTTCCTCCATGCGGCCCGCGCTAGCTGCTCCGACAATGACCAGGCTCAAAGGGTTTCCTTCAAGCGTGCTGCCAGGCGTTCCGGGATGCCGAGCTTGACGATCTCGCCGACCGGCGCCTCTCGGATCGCCTGCACCGAGCCGAAGTGTCGCAGGAGCGCCCGCTTACGAGCGGGGCCGATCCCCTCCACCGAATCGAGCGGGGACGTGAGGGCTTTGCGGGCGCGGACCTTGCGGTGATGCGTGATCGCGAAGCGGTGCGCCTCATCGCGGATGCGCTGAACCAAAAACATGCCAGGAGAGTTGCGCTCCTGGACGATCGGCTCCGCGCGCCCTGGCGCGAAGATCTCCTCGCGTTCCTTGGCCAGCGCGAAGGTCGGAATGTCCGCGTAGCCGGCCGCCTCCGTGACCTCCAGCGCGGCGCTGAGCTGGCCCTTCCCACCGTCGATGAGGATCAGGTCCGGGCGACTGGTGAACGACCGATCGCCGATGCTCTCCACCTCCTCGCGCCGCTGCGCGGACTCGAGGCGCTCGAGCCTGCGGCGGAGCACCTCCTGCAGCATCGCGAAGTCGTTCGGGCCCGCCGCGAACTTGATCCGGAAATGCCGGTAGTGGTCGTTGCGCGGCCGGCCGTCCTCGAACACGACCATCGAACCGACTGCGGAGTCGCCCTGGATGTTCGAGATGTCATAGCACTCGATGCGCTTGGGCGGGCTCTCCAGGTCGAGCGCCTCTGCGAGAGCGGCAAGCATCGGCTCGGTGCGGCTGCGGTCGTAGTCGGCCTGGATCCGGATCTGCTCCAGCTCCTGTTTCGCCGTCTCGCCGAGCTGTGTGACGAGCGCGCGCAGCCGGCCGCGCTGCGGCACGTCGACCTCCACGGGCCTGCCTCGCTTTTCGCTCAACCAACCCTTGATGAGCTCCGGTTCTTCGACCGGTCCGGGCAGGATCACCGACCGCGGCACGTGCGTCGCGCTCGAGTAGTACTGCAGCATGAAGCCGCGCAGGAGCTCGGGCTCGGTGGCGTCGCCGGCACCGTCCAGCGCATGGCCGTCGTGGCCGACCATCTTGCCCTGGCGTATGTACGCGACCTCGACATAGACATCGTTTCCACTGCGTGCGTAGGCGACGATGTCCTGGTCGTCCCGCCCACGGGTCAGCACCTTCTGGCGGTCGGCGATGCGCTCGATCGACTGCAGCTGGTCGCGATACCGCGCGGCGTTCTCGAAATCCAGACGGTCTGCCGCTGACCCCATCCTGTCCTCGAGCTCGCGGACGAGAAGGTCGGAGCGGCCCTCCATGAACAGCGCGACCTCATTGATGCGCGCCTTGTAGTCGTCAGAGCTGATCCGCCGCTCGCACGGTCCTGGGCAGCGCTTGATGTGAAAGTCGAGGCAAACCTTGCCCTGCTTGAAAATCTCGTCGGAGCACGTGCGAAACGGCAGCAGCTGGCGGATGGATTTCACCGTCGACCGCAGCGACAGCGCCGACGTGTACGGACCGAAGTACAGCGCGCCGTCATTCTGGACCCGACGCGAGTAGTGGACGCGAGGAAAGGCCTCCGTGACCGGCAGCTTCAGATAGAGGTAGTTCTTGTCGTCCTTGAGCCGGATGTTGAATCGCGGCCGGTAGTTCTTGATGAGGTTGTTCTCGAGGACCAAGGCCTCGACCTCGTTGGCCGTCGTGACGAACTCGAAGTCGGTCGCGCGCCGGATCAGCTCGGACACCCGCGCTGTCTCTGCGTATCCGGGCGTGAAGTAGGAGCGCAGGCGGTCGCGGAGGCGCAGAGCTTTGCCGACGTAGATCACCTGGCTCTTGCTGTCCCGGAACATGTAGACGCCAGGGCTGTCGGGAACGGCTTGCAGCCGTCGCTTGATCGTGTCTTCGAGGGTTACCGCCATGCCTGTAGCGATTCTAGGAAGCCCTCTTCGCTAGACCCAACCTTCTTTAGGAAGGAGAGCAGCGGCGCTTGCCCGGCCGCAGGCCGGGTCGGCTTTGCCGACGCCGCGATGAAAGGGAACCTGGGTTCCCCCTCATTAAGTACACTCGCAGCAGTGAGCCAGACACCACCGCCGGGCCAGCCTCAAACCCGAATTGCAGGGCAGGAGTCCGCGCCCATGACCACGATTCCGAACACCCCTGAGCTTGCCGGCCGCGCGACGTCGACTGGCCGCACCAACACCATGGCGATCATCAGCCTCATCGCCGGGGCGGTTTCCGTTTTCGGCCACCTCGCCATTCCCGGTCTGGGCGGCGGCGCGCTCGCGATCGTCGCCATCGCGACGGGCCTGATCGCCCGCGGCGAGATCAAGCGGTCCGGCGAGCAAGGTATGTGGATGGCCACGGTCGGCATCGTGTTGGGCGCCATTCACGTCGCGCTCATCGCCTTGATCGTCATCGTGCTGGTCGCCGCGGTGTTCTTCTTGGGGAGCCTCGCCCTACTCCATCACTAGAAGTGAATCTCGCGCGTGAGGCATGCCATGGTGGCGGCTTCGACCGAGATCTCTTCGTCCGGCGGCTTTTCCAAGCGGACCGTCCTTACGCGCCGTCGATACTCAGGATCGTTTTGGCGAACCCGCGGCTAGGATTTGCGCCATGTCTGATCCCTCCGGACCGACTCCGCCGCCACCCGGACCTGCTCCGACCCCGGCTCCATACGCTCCCCCGTCGCCACCGGCAACGGGGTACCCGGCGCCGCCCCCCGTCGGCTATCCAGGCAGCATGCCGCCGCCGGTCACCCCAAGCGCGCTGGCGATGGGCGGCACGGCCGGACTCATCAGACAGTTCACCGGAGCGGCCGGCTGGGCCGTGCTGCTCGGGATCGTCACCATCGCCGTCCCGTTGATCTTCAACCGGATCTTCTTCTTCCTGCCGATCATCGGCTTCATCGCCGGCATCCAGGCGATCCGGCGCGGCCAGCTCATCGGCGGGATCGTCGGTCTGGTGCTGAACGCGATCGGCGGGCTGATTACCCTCCTAGTGTTGCTGTACGGCTGACGCCGGCAGCTCGTCTCCTGCCGGGATGACGAGTATGGGGAAGATCGCCGCGGCCGCGGTGCACGCGATCGCCACCCAGAGGGCCCCGTTCAGCGACCAGCCGATCAAGGGCCCGGCAATCGCCGACCCGACTGGACCGCCCACGATGTTCAATGACACCGAAACGGCAAACGCCCGTCCGAATCTCCCTGGGTCGGTCCTTCGCTGTCGGAGCGTCAAGAAGGCGATGTCGAATGGCGTTTCGACGAGGGCCACGACGATCAGGGCCGCGGCGACGACCGCGACCGAGTTCGCAAGGGGTAGAGCCGCCATGCCCACCGCTATCGCCAGGATCGATCCCACCATCAGCTGCCTTTCGCGCCCGCGCGTTCGTAGACGGCCCACGATCAAAGTCGACACAAAACCCGCGGCTCCGACGGCCCCCCAGACATAACCGACCGTTGCGGGACCCTGATGAAGGCGTCCGAGAAGCAGGACCGGCACCGCGATGACGAGGCATCCCCAACCGACGCCAAACGCAAAGAACGTCAGGGCGAGACCGGCCAGCGTCCGATTGCGCAGCACATAGAGGAGACCCGACCACGCCTCCTCGAGTACGCCGGCACCACGTTCCCTCGGTCCGGGGTCGCGCACCCCGACCACGGCGACACCCGCGAGTGCAAACAGCGAGGCGGTTGCGGCGAGCGCCCATTCCGGCCCGGTGAACGCGACCAGCACTCCCGCGAGCGGCGCGCCGATCACCGACGCGAGCACGTGGCTGCTGCTGTCGAGGGCGTTCGCTCTTTCCCAGAGATGACCCGGGACGAGGGTAGGGAAAATCGAGCGCGCGCCGGCCGCGCTCAACGGTCCGGTCAACGACGCCGCCACGCAGATCGCGAGAAGAAGCGCCGGCGGCAAGCGGTGGCCGGCTGAAAGGCCCGCGATCAAGAAGAAGGTTGTCGCGACGACGATGTAGTCCACAGTGATCAGACGAGCCTTTCCGTAGCGGTCGAGCAAGGCGCCCGCGATGGGCGAGAGAAGCAGTCCGGGGAAGATCAGCAGGAAGGTTGCGGCGCCGGCCAGCTGCGGAGACTGGTATCGCGCCAGGACGAACAGGACAAAAGCGACGGTCAACATCTGGCTCGCGATGCGGCCGAGGAAGAGGCTTACTACAAGACGCGGGAAGCCCTCGACGCGCATAAGCGCGCCGTAACCGTGCGTGGCCGGCGAGTCGGGTTGCTCTTGCTTGGGGTCCCCGCGAAGTCCAGTCGAAGACTCTGACTTCGTGGGGTTTATCCGCCGACGGCGACGCGCGCGCGCCGCGAGCGCGGGGCGCCGTTCGCCGAGACCCCGGACTTTCTGGCCTTCGCTGCTTTCGCCAGCGGTTCGCGCAGGTACTGGCCGGTCGCCGAATCGCGGTTCCCCGTCAGCTGTTCGGGCGTGCCCTCGGCGATCACGTAGCCACCCTTCTCGCCGCCCTCGGGCCCGAGGTCGATCACCCAGTCCGCAGTCTTCAGCACGTCGAGGTTGTGCTCGATCACGACGACGGTGTTGCCGTGCTCCACCAGCCGGTGCAGCACCGCCAGCAGCCGCTCGACGTCCACGTAGTGAAGGCCGGTCGTCGGCTCGTCGAGGAGGTACAGCGTGCGGCCCGTGTCGCGGCGCGAAAGCTCCGCCGAGAGCTTCACCCGCTGCGCCTCACCACCCGAGAGCTGCGTGGCCGGTTGCCCCAGGCGAATGTAGCCAAGCCCGACGTCGTGCAGCGTCCTCAACTTGGTCTTGATCGTGGGCACGTTCTCGAAGACGTCGAGCGCCTCATCGACCGTCATCTCCAATACGTCGGAGATCGAATGGCTCCGGAACTTGACCTCCTGCACCTCGCGCGAGTAGCGCGTGCCGTGGCATACCTCGCAGGGCACGTACACGTCGGGCAGGAACTGCATCTCGATCTGGATGATCCCGTCGCCCTGGCACGCCTCGCAGCGGCCGCCCTTGACGTTGAAGCTGAACCGCCCCGGCTTGTAGCCACGCATCTTCGCCTCCGGCATGCTCGCGAACAGGTCGCGGATGTGCGTGAACATCCCGGTGTAGGTCGCGGGGTTGCTGCGCGGCGTGCGCCCGATGGGTGACTGGTCGATGTCGATCGCCTTGTCCAGGTGGTCGAGGCCCTCGACGGCTCGATGGGGTCCGGGCCGCTCCTTGGCGCGGTAGAAGTGCTGGGCGACCTTCCGGCTGAGGATGTCGGTCACGAGCGACGACTTGCCCGAACCGCTCACGCCCGACACCGCGACAAAGGTGCCGAGCGGGATGGCGACGTCGATGTCCTTGAGATTGTTGGCCTGGGCACCGCGGATGACGAGGTTCTTGCCGTTGCCCTTGCGCCGCTGCCGGGGGACCGGGATCATGCGGTCGCCGCGTAGGTATGCGGCCGTGATCGAGTGCGGGTCGCGCAGTACCTTCTCCACGGGACCGGCCGCCACGATCTCTCCCCCATGCTCGCCCGCCGCCGGCCCGATGTCGACCATGTAGTCCGCCGAGCGAATCGTCTCCTCGTCGTGCTCGACGACGATCAGGGTGTTGCCCAGGTCACGCAGGCCGAGCAGCGTGTTGATCAGGCGCCTGTTGTCCCTCTGGTGAAGGCCGATCGACGGCTCGTCCAGGATGTAGAGCACACCCATCAGCTTCGAGCCGATCTGCGTCGCCAGGCGGATGCGCTGCGACTCGCCTCCGCTCAACGTGTTCGACGCGCGCTCGATGGTCAGGTAGTCGAGGCCGACGTCGATCATGAACTGGAGCCGCTCGCGGATCTCCTTCATGATCTGACGCGCGATCAGCTGCTCTCGCTCGGTCAGCTCGAGGTTGTCGAAGAACGCGATCGACGTGCTGATCGACAAAGCTGAGACATCCGCGATGTTGCGGCCTGCCACGGTCACCGCGAGCGATTCCGGCTTGAGCCTCTGCCCCTTGCAAGCCGGGCAGGGCTTGTCCGCCATGTAGCGCTCGAGCTCGGCCTTCAGGTACTCGGACTGGGTCTCCTCGTAGCGCCGCTGCAAGTTGGCGACCACGCCCTCGAACGGCGCCTCGTACCAGCGCGAGTGGCCGTACTGGTTCTTGTATCCGAACCGGATCTTCTTTTCGCCGGTTCCGTTCAGGAGCATGTCACGCTGCTGCTTCGGCAGCTTCGACCACGCCTTGTCCATATCGATGCCGAAGTATTTGCTGACCGACTCGAGCAGCTCGGGATAGAAGAACTGGGACTTGCTCCACGCCGCGATCGCACCCTCGCGGAGCGACAACGATTGATCCGGTACGACCAGGTCTCCATCGACCACTAATTGCGAGCCGAGTCCGGTGCACACCGGGCACGCCCCATGTGGGTTGTTGAAGGAGAAGTTGCGCGGTTCCGGCTCCGACACGTTCGTCCCGTCGTACGGACACGCGTAATCCTGTGACATCTGAATCTCGTCACCTTGGTTGGGGACGATGATCACCGCGCCGCCGCCCAGCCTCGCCGCGGTCTCGATCGAGTCGACCAACCGCGTCCGCTGCTCGGGCCCGACAACGATGCGGTCGACCACGACCTGGATGTCGTGCTTCTTGTTCTTGTCCATCGGTATCTGCTCGCCGATCTCGTAGAGGCTGCCGTCGACCCGGACGCGGACGAAGCCCGATTTGCGAACGTCGTCGATCAACGACCGGTACTCGCCCTTGCGGCCTTTGACCACAGGACCCAGCACCATCACGCGCATCCCCTTCGGCAGCTTCTCGACGTGGTCCGCCATCTGCTCCACGGTCTGGCGGCGCACCTCGCGGCCGCAGACGGGACAGTGGGGGTGTCCCACGCGCGCGTACAGCAGGCGGAGGTAGTCGTAGACCTCGGTCACGGTGCCCACGGTCGACCGCGGGTTCTTCGAGGTTCCCTTCTGGTCGATCGAGATCGCGGGCGAAAGGCCCTCGATGATGTCGACATCCGGCTTTTCGATCTGGCCGAGGAACTGGCGGGCGTACGCGGACAACGACTCGACGTAGCGGCGCTGACCCTCCGCGTAGATCGTGTCGAATGCGAGCGACGACTTGCCAGACCCGGACAGGCCGGTGAAGACGACGAGCTTGTCCCGCGGGATGGACAGCGTGACGTTCTTCAGGTTGTGCTCGCGCGCGCCGCGGATGGTGATCTGGTCAGTCGGCATTTAGAGGACCTTCGGTTATTCCTTTTCTCTCGTCATCGCAAACGTTCCGCTGGCGGTGGCGACCAGACGGCCGCCCAAACCTTCGACCCGGCACTCGGTGACCGCGGTCCGGCGTCCGGCGTGGACGACCCGGCCGGTCGCCCGCAGGGTCTCGCCCACCTTCGCCACTGTGATGAAGCTGAGCTTCAGGTCGAAGCTCATCGCACGCACCACGCCAGGCTTGATCGTGTGCAGCGCGCGGCCCATCGCGGAGTCGGCCAGCGCACTGATCATGCCACCGTGGACGAAACCGGCGCTGTTGGCCATGTCTTCCGAGGCTGTCATCTCAAGGGTCGCCGCGCCCTCCTCCAGCTCGATCTGCCGGATTCCCAACCATGTCCAGGCAGCCGAAACGAAATGGGTGCTGCTGCTACTCACGGCCCTGGCCCTCCGGCACCGGCATGCACGTCGAGGAGGCCCTCGCGACGAGGCGCCCTTGCGCGTCGAGCACGTCGGCCTGGCTGAAGAGGAGGGTCTGCCGCATGTCGATCACCCTGCCGACGGCGCGCAGCCGCCCCTCGATGGCCGGCCGCAGGAAGTTGATCTTGAGCTCGATGGTCGTGTTCCACATGCCGTCTTCCTGCAGCGTGGCCAGGGACATGCCCATGGCGGCGTCCGCGATCTGGGTGATCACCCCGCCCTGGACGACGCCGCCACCGTGGCGATGCTGCGGGCCGGCGACGAGCTCCAGGACCACGCGGCCCGGCTCGGCCTCGGTGATCCGGGCGCCCAGGGTCTCCATCCAGCCGGCCGGCTCCGCGGCCAGGAGCTGCTGCGCCCGCCGGACATTTTGAACACGTTCGTTTTGTCTTGACTTGGGCGCAAGATTCATCTAGGCTCAGAGTTGAACATGTTCAAATCCATATGTGAACTGGGGTGATAAACATGAACCTGCAGCTGATCGACTACTTCATCTACATCTGCGCCAGCGTGCTTCTGACCATCTGGGTCGGCGACACGCTGCATCGCAACGGACGGCCCTTCCTCGTCTCTGTTTTCAAGGAGGATGGACTGGCCGATTCCGTGAACCGCCTCCTGGTCATCGGCTTCTACCTCGTCAACTTCGGTGCGGCCGCGATCCTGATCAACACGGGGGGCGCCCCCGCGACGGTCGCCGATATGCTGAAGCAGACGGTGACGCGAGTCGGCGTCGTCCTTCTCGTGCTTGGCTTCATGCACTTCAACAACCTGCTCGTCCTGCACATCATCCGAAGGCCGCTTCGCCAGAAGCCCCTTCCGCCGATCAACTACAACCCCTACCAGCCGGCGCCCGGAGCCTAGGTCGTCCGATTGGCCATCGCCCCCCCCAAAACCCGTCGTGGGGAGACCTCGAGGGCGGTCATCCTGAGCGCCGCCCTCGACCTCTTCCAGGAGCGTGGCTACGATGCCACGACGATGCGAGCGATCGCTGACCGCGCGGGCGTGTCGCTCGGCAGCTCCTATCACTACTTCCCCTCCAAGGAGCACCTGGTCCTCGAGTTCTACCGCCACACCCACGAGCTCCATGCCGCGGCGATCGCGCCTTTGCTGAGCAGGGAGAAGGACCTCGCGACGCGCCTGCGCGGAACCATCCGTGCTGTCGTTGTCACATGCGAGCCCTTTCACGCGGTGGCCGGCTCGATCTTCAGCACCGTCGCGAATCCTGCCAGCCCGCTCAACCCGTTCGGCGGCGCCGCGAGGCCGCTGCGCGACGAGGTGGTCGAGCTCTACTCCGAGGTGGTCGGCGGTTCGGACGCGCGGATTCCGGCCGACATCGCGGAGATGCTGCCGCTCACGCTCTGGCTCTACCAGATGGGCATCCTGTACTTCTGGATCTTCGATAAATCGCCAGGACGGCTCCGCACTCTCGAGGTGATCGACGAGACGACCGACCTGATCGTGCGGCTGATCAGCCTGGCTAATCTTCCAGTCCTCCGCGGCTCGCGCCGCCGCATCCTCTCCCTCATGAGGGGCATCGTCGAAGGCTAAGGACCGCGGCGTCAAACCTTTCGGGGTCCGCGTCGCTGAAAGCGATGGGAGCCGGCCATGGTCTTCGCTTTCGGTGCGGCGGCGATGGCCAGCGCCACATCACTATCGTCCTCTTTCGCGAGGTCTTCACCCGACAGGCGCCGCCGCAGCGCGATGATGCGGTCGCGAACCCGCGCCGCGTCCTCAAACTGCAGCTCCTTGGAGAGCCGGCGCATCTCCTTCTCGAGGTCACGCACGATCGCCAGCAGGTCTTCGCGTGGCACGCCCGCGCCGGCCATGATCTCGATGGCGTCGGCCTGGATGTCGTTCTCGTTGATCTCGAGCGCGTAGATCGCCTTCTTGACGGTCTCCGGCGTGATTCCGTGTTCCGCGTTGTACGCGATCTGCTTGTTGCGCCGGCGTTCGGTCTCGTCGAGCGCCTGGCGCATCGAGTCGGTGATCGAGTCGGCGTACATCACAACGTGTCCCTCGACGTTGCGCGCCGCCCGGCCGATGATCTGGATGAAGGACCGGAACGCGCGCAGGTAGCCTTCCTTGTCCGCATCCAGGATTCCGATGAACGCCACCTCCGGAAGGTCGAGGCCTTCCCGCAGGAGGTTGATGCCGACCACCACGTCCACCTCGCCGGTGCGCAACGCCGTCAGCACCTCGATGCGCTGCATCGCGTCGAGCTCCGAGTGCAGGTAGCGAACCTTGACTCCGTACTCACGAAGGTAGTCGGCCAGGTCTTCGGCGAAGCGCTTGGTCAGCGTGGTGACCAGCGACCTGTGACCCATTTCCGTCCGCTTCTTGACCTCTGCGAGCAGGTCGTCGATCTGGCCCTCGGTGCGCCGGACCTCGACCGTCGGGTCGACGAGGCCGGTGGGCCGCACGACCATCTCCGCCGTCCGCTGCGAGCGCCGCATCTCGTAGGGCCCCGGGGTCGCCGAGACATAGATGATGTTGCCGGCGCGCTCCTCCCACTCCTCGAAGCTCAGCGGTCGGTTGTCGAATGCGCTCGGCAGCCGGAAACCGTACTCGACGAGCGCGGCCTTGCGCGAACGGTCGCCGCCCAGCATCCCGCCGATCTGCGGCACGGCCACGTGCGATTCGTCGACGAAGATGAGCGTGTCTTGCGGTAGGAAGTCCATCAGTGTGTACGGCGCCTCTCCGGGTTGCCGGCGGGTGAGGTGGCGCGAGTAGTTCTCGATCCCCGCACACGTTCCGGTCTCGCGCAGCATCTCGAGGTCGAAGTTCGTGCGCTGCCGCAGGCGCTGCGCCTCGAGCAACCGCCCGTGGTCTTCGAACCACTTGCACCGCTCTTCGAGCTCGGCCTCGATGTCGGTCATCGCCAGGCGCAGCTTGTCGGCCGGCGTGACGTAGTGGGAGGCGGGAAACACCGTGAACTCGTCCTTGGCGCCGAGGATCTCGCCGGTGATCGCGTCGAGCTCCTGGATCCGCTCTACCTCATCGCCGAAGAACTCGACGCGATAGACCTTCTCCTCGTTTGCGGGCACGAGGTCGACGACATCACCGCGGACGCGGAAACGCAGACGCGAGAGGTCGTAGTCGTTGCGCTCGTACAGCATCTCCGTGAGCTTGCGTAGGAAGACTTCGCGCCGGATCGACTGGCCCTTCTCGATGTGCAGCGACTCGCCCAGGTAGTCCTCGACCGAGCCGACGCCGTAGATGCAGCTGACGCTCGCCACCACAAGCACATCGCGCCGGGTGAGCAGGTTCTGGGTTGTGGAGTGCCGCATGCGATCGATGTCGTCGTTGCGGCTGGAGTCCTTCTCGATGTATGTGTCGGTGCGCGCGATGTAGGCCTCAGGTTGGTAGTAGTCGTAGTAGCTGACGAAGTACTCGACGGCGTTACTCGGAAGGAGCCGCCGAAACTCCGCGCACAGCTGCGCCGCCAGCGTCTTGTTCGGGCTCAGCACAAGCACGGGCCGCTGGAGCTCCTCCACGGCCCACGCCATGACGTTGGTCTTGCCGCTCCCGGTGACGCCCAGGAGGACCTGTTGAGTCAGGCCTGACTGCACCCCCTCGACGAGCTGCGCGATCGCCTGGGGCTGGTCGCCGGCGGGTTTGAAGGGTGCGTCGACACGAAATCGGTTGGACATCTGTGCCGTCTAATTCTAAAGCGCACAAACGTTCGGGAACCCGTCGCGGTACGTGAACTCCTCCCCCTAGTCATGGGGAGGTGGCAACTCTTCCCCAGTCATGGGGAAGTACCGCGCGAAGCGCGGGGATGGGGCCGCCGGACGGGCCTAAGGAAGCCCGAGGATCATCGCCTCGACGATCGACCCCGACTTGAGGCCCTGATCGCCGGCGGGGACCCTGATCAGCGCGTGGGCGCCGGCCAGCGACAACAACCGCGAAGATGCCTGAGAGCCAGTCGTCTCGGCGATCAGCTCTCGGCCTTCGCGGCGCAATGTGACCCGCTGATACTCGGTGCGGTCGGGTGTCGACCTCGCGTCGTACCCCAGGCGGACGGGGAGCGTCGGACGGTGCAGCTGCGCGAACCCCTGCATCTTGCGGAGCGCGGGCCGCACGAAGACCTCGAACGTCACCAAGGACGAGACAGGAAACCCGGGAAGGCCGAAGGCAACCTTCGTGTCCCCATCCGGCCGGCCACCGCCCCTCAGGCCCTGCGGGCCACCTCCCCATGAATCTGGAGGAGTTGGGCCACCTTCCCCGGCGAGCGGGGACGGCAAAGTCGCGAACGTGAATGGTTTGCCCGGCTTGAGCTTGACCCGCCCGACATGCACCGTTCCCAATGATTCCAGCAGCGGTTTGACAAGATCGTGAGTGCCGACGGAGACGCCGCCGGACGTGACCAGAGCGTCAGCTCGCTCGAGCGCCTCGACGACGACGCGGCGCAGGGGCTCCGCCTCGTCGGGCGCGATGCCAAGCAGCGTGACGTCCGCGCCCGCCTCGCGAAGCGACGCGAGCAGCGCCCAACGATTGGAGTCGGGGATCTGGCCGTGTCGCGGTGTCTTGCCGACCTCGACGAGCTCGTCGCCGGTCGACATGAGGGCGACACGCGGGCGCTTGCGAACCGGCACCTGGGCATGACCGGTCGCCGCCGCGATGCCGATCTCTGCGGCGCCTAGCTGCGAGCCGGCGGACAGTATCCGATCGCCCGCCTGCACGTCGTCGCCGACCTTGTGAAAGTTGTTCCCGGCGACCAGGGACGGCGGAACCGTCACCTCCTCCCCGCTCACACGGACGTGCTCCACCATCACGACGCAGTCGGCGCCATCGGGCACCACGCCGCCGGTCAGGATTCGAGCCGCGGTGCCCGCGGTCACCGTTCCGTCGAACGGACGGCCCGCAGACGATTCTCCCAGCACGCGAAGCGTTTTGCCGGCGTCGGCGGCGCGCACCGCGTAGCCGTCGACCGCGCTCGAGGGAAAGGCCGGCAGTGGGCCGGAGGCCACCAGGTCCTCGGCGAGCACCCGACCGATCGCGTCGGCGAGCTGGACGCGCTCTGGGCCAAGCACGGGCGTGTGCTCAAGGACGAGCAACGCGGCCTCGTCGGCGTCGATCAGCGGATAGGCCGAAACCCTCATCTTCCCCACCCGCTGGGGAAGGTGGCCCCGCTTCCCTTCACCGCTCGCCGGGGAAGGTGGCCCTGCGCGCAGCGCCGGGCCGGATGGGGGCAAGGAGCTGGCTTACTCGTATCGCAAGGCACGCGAGGGGTCCTGTAGCGCGGCGCGCAGAGCGGGCAGCAGGCCGCTGACGGCGCTCAGCAAGGCGGCGAGGAGGATCGCGACGAGGACGACCGGTACGTCGGTGCGAAAGACGTCAAACCCGGTGCCCGTGACCGACTGGGTCAAGCGATCCACGGCCTCGTTGCCGAGGCGACCCAGACCGACGGCGACCAGCGCGCCGACGATGCCGCCCGCCAATCCAAGAACCACAGCCTCCGCAATGAAAAGCAAAAGCACATCACGTGATCGCGCCCCCAACGCCTTGAGCACGCCGATCTCTTTGGTGCGCTCGAGCACCGCCGTGTACATCGTGTTCGCGATCCCCAGACATGCGAGCAACAGCGCGACCAGCGCGAGGCCGAGCAGGGCGACGCGCAGCTTGCCGAGCAGATCCTCAAAGTTGCGGAACTGGTCGCCAAACGTCTGCGACTGGAAGCCCAGCGCCTCGACGCGCTGCCGGAGACCCTCGACAGACAGGCCCGAGTCCGCCAGCAATGTAATGCTCGTGAACTCGGCGCCCTTCCAGTTGTTCAGCCCGGCGAGCGTGCTCCAGTAAGTGCGCATCAGCCCGTATGGGGCGAGCGCACCGGGTGCCCCGGCCGGCATGTAGTTGCCCGACACGACGCCGACGACGAGGGCGTTGATGACGATCGGCTTGGAGACCTGGTTGCGCACCAGGGTCGGCACGATGCTGCCGTAGGCTGCGCTGAATTTCACCCGCTTGCCGACGGCCGCGGCGGGCGACTTGTAGCCCAGGGCCGCGGCCTCGCTGTCGGTGAGCAGGATCTCCGAGGATGCGTCTGAGCCGGGCATCCTGCCGGCAGACAGCGACGGACGCACGCTGGAGCTCGCGAGCGGCGGCAGGGAGACCAGCTCGCCCGGAGGCGTGGCCGCCGGCGTTGAGCCGCCAGGGCCCGGTCCCGACGCAAACGTCCCGGACATGCCGATCTGACCCCACGCCGCGCGGACGTGTGGTACGCGCGAGAGCGTGGCCAGGGTCTCGGCGTCAAAGGCCGGCGTCGCCGCGTCGGCGACCGGGTAGACCGCGACCTGGTGCACCTGGCTCGTGACCAGGGCGGGAGCGGCAAGCGCGTCCTGCAGGCCCCCGGCGAGCGCAACGATCAGGCTCAGCGCGGCGATGCCGATGGCGACGCCGGTGGTGGTGAGCGCCGTCCGGAGAGGGCGCCTGCCGGCGCTGCCGAGGCCGACCTTGAGGGTGTCCCGCCACTGCATGCGGGCCGGTGGATCGACCGGCTCCTGGCTGCGCACGGTCGGTTTTCCCGCCTCCAGCTCGATCGCCCGACCGTCGATCATGCGGACCACGCGCCGTGCGTGGCGGGCGACCTCCGGGTCATGAGTGACGAGCACGACGGTGGCGCCGCGGCGGTTCAGATCCTGGAGCAGGCTGAGCACACTCTCGCCCGCCGTCGAGTCCAGGCTCCCCGTCGGCTCGTCGGCAAGGAGCAGGCCGGGGCGATTCGCCAGCGCACGCGCGACCGCGACCTTTTGCTGCTCGCCGCCAGAGAGCCGACCGGCTCGCGTCCGGCGGCGTTCTTCAAGGCCGACGAGCGCCAGCAGGTGGCGGGCGCGCTTGCGGCGCTCCTCGATCTCGACCCCGGCGAGGGTCAGGGGCAATGCGACGTTGTCCTCGACCGTCATTGAGGGGATGAGGTTGAAGGTCTGGAAGATCGTGCTCACGCGCTGCAGGCGGTAGTCCGAGATGTCGCGATCGGAAAGCTCGCCGAGGGGCAGACCGGCGCCGTATACATGGCCGGAGGTCGGTCGGTCGAGACCTCCCATGAGCGAGAGTAGGGTGCTCTTCCCACAGCCGGACGGGCCCACGATCGCGACGAACTCGCCCGGACCGACGTCGATCGTGACGTTGCGCAGCGCCGTCACATGCATCTCGTCGCGCCCGCCGAACTCACGCGAGACCGCGTCCAGGCGAAGACCGACAGCCTGGCCGAGAAGATCGCGGAACTCGTCGGGCTGCGGGGGCGCAGCCGGACCCTGCTGGGGCGGCGGCGGCTCAGTCTCGACGGCGGGCGCGGGGGGCTCGGCGACGGTTACAAGGGCGGTTGCGGCCTGGTGCGGAGCGCCGTTCTCCTCTTCAGAGTTGCCGTTGTTGCCGCTGTGGGTCTGGGCGGCAGCATACAGGCGCTCCCGCGCGCGGCGGCGGCGGCGCCTGGAGCCGCCCGACTCACCGGGACCGGTAACGACAGTGGCCACCCCGGCCCTCCTTTTTCCCCGCAGTCTAAGTGTTGACGCCCGGCTTACTTAACGGTCAGTGGCCGGGTTTGGCTACTTGCCTCTCGAGCCAGTTCAGGTAAGCCGACGACCCTCCCTCGATCGGGATCTGCAGGATCTCCGGGAGCACGTACTCGTGGTGGGTTCTGACGTATTCCTGCACGGCGGCCGCACTCGACTCCAGGGTCTTGACCAGCAGGAGCGCTTCGTGCTCCCGCTGCAGCTGATCGTCCTCGTAATAGAAGGAGCGGACCGTCGGCACGACCGAGCAGCAGGCTGCGAGATGCTCGACGACGAGCGCCTCGCCCAGCCGCTCCGCATCGTCGCGTGCGCCGGTGGTGACCATGATCAGGACGGCTTTCTCCCCCATCCCGTCAATTGTCAGCTTTCCGCGGCCGGTCAAGCCAGACTGTGCCCGCCACCAACGCGATCGCACCCAGGATCAAACCGCCGACGACGTCGGATTCCCAATGCACGTCCAGGTAGAGGCGATCGGTCGAGACGAGCGCGATCACCGCGACTGCTAGCGCAGCAGCGAGCGCGCGGGTGCGCTGCGACACCGCGAGGCGACGGATCACGAAGGCGAGCAGTCCATAGACGATCACCGCCCGGAGCACGTGGCCGCTGGGAAAGCTGTTGCCGGCACCTGTGCCCGAAAAGAGCATCGAGATGCTCGGACCATCAGACTCCGCCAGCGATCGCGGTGGTTGCGGGTGATAAAGATTCCACTTGTAATACAGCTCGAACGCCTGGGCGGCGACGAAGACAATGAAGACGAGGGCGTCAGACCCGAAGCCGCTGCGCCAGAGATAGATCGTCAACCCGAGCATCAATACCGTGGTCACCTCGATGCTGCCCAGCTCGGCGATCGCCTGGAAGAGAAGATGCAAGGACGGCTGCCACGCGTCGTGCATCCCCTGCGCGACCTGCATGTCGAGGCTCGTGAACGCACCCGCGGCGATCGCGATGGTCAGCGCGATGAAGCCGGCGCCGAGGATCGCGATGGCGACGAGGCGTGGGACTAGCGCTGGCAACGCCGGCAGAAAACTGTCGTCCGGCCGGCGATCCGGATCACGCTCAGCGGCCGCCCGCACGTGAAGCACGGTTCGCCCGCGCGACCATAGACGAGCAGCTTCTCCTGTTGCGCGCCGGCCTCGCCCCACGCGTCGCGAAATGTGTCCACCGAGCTGCCGCGATTGGCGATCGCGAGCTCGAGCGACTCGCGCAGGGATTCGTGAAGCCTGCGGGCGGATCGCTTGCTGACCGTGTTGGCGATCCGACTTGGGCGCAGTCGCGCGCGGTAGAGCGACTCGTCCGCGTAGATGTTGCCCACACCGGCGATCGCGCCCTGGTCGAGGAGCACTGCTTTGAGCGCGCTTCTGCGCTTGCGCAGGCGGCGGTACAGCTCGTCGGCAGCGAAGTCCGGATCGATCGGCTCTGGACCGAGCACCGGCATCTTCTTCGAGGAGAGCAATGCTTCTTCGGTGCCCAGCAGCAGGCGGCCGAAGCGGCGCGGGTCGCGATAACGAAGCTGGCGCCCGTCGTCGAGGAAGAACACCGCATGTGTGTGTTTCTCGAGCGGC
Source organism: Chloroflexota bacterium (assembly GCA_005882115.1). Taxonomy (GTDB): domain Bacteria; phylum Chloroflexota; class Dormibacteria; order Dormibacterales; family Dormibacteraceae; genus 40CM-4-65-16. The sequence goes on along the minus strand of VBEG01000039.1, from coordinate 66,288 downwards.
GTCAGTGCATCGATGAGTCGGAGCTGGCCCGTCATGCCGAGATGCACGACGAGGAATGGGTGAGCTCCTCCCCATTCATGGTGAGGTGGCAACTCTTCCCCACTCCTTTTGGGGCCCCCTGGGGGGCGCCCGGAGCGGGCCGATGGGGCAGACGGCGGGGCCAGTCCTAGGAGGATGAATTTCCCGCGCCGGCGCACCGACTCGATGCCTGCGCCCGCGACCGCGTCCACGAACTGCTCCGGCTCCGGATGGCGAACGATGGTCGGAAAGCTCAGCTCGCAGCGTTCGATCGTGCGGCCGACGAGGTGCGGCCTGAGGTCGGCGACGATGGTCTCGACCTCTGGCAGCTCAGGCACGGACGACCGCGAGCTTCTTCATATCGGCCCAGTTGGGGCCGACCTTCGTCTCGACCTCGATGCCCGTCTCGAGCTCGTACGCGCCCGTCATGATGCGTGGCACCTTCTCGGCGAACTGGTCGAGCTCCGAGCGCGGCACCTCGAATAGAAGCTCGTCGTGGACCTGCAGCAGCATGCGTCCCTCGATCTCGTCGGCGTCGATCTCCCGGTGCAGCCGCACCATCGCGATCTTGATGATGTCGGCCGCGAGCGACTGCATCGGAAAGTTGATCGCCATGCGCTCGGCTGCGCCGCGCAGCTGAAAGTTCGGCGAGCGCAAGTCGGGGATGGCGCGGCGGCGACCGGTGGCGCTGACCACCAGCCCTTCCTCGCGAGCCTTGCGCCTGATGTCGTCGAGGTACTCGCGAAGCCGGGCGTAGGTCGACCAGTACTGGCCGAGAAACTCGCGCGCCACGTCGCCCGTGATCCCCAGCTGCTGTGACAGGCCGTACTCGCCCTGGCCGTAGATGGAGCCGAAGTTCGCAACCTTGGCGAGGCGGCGCTGGTCCGGAGTCACCTCCTCGAGCGAGATCTTGAACACCGCCGCCGCCGTCGCGGTGTGGATGTCCTGACCTGCCGCGAAAGCGCCCAGGAGCTTCGGGTCGCCGCTCAGGTGCGCAGCGATCCGCAGCTCGATCTGCGAGTAGTCGGCCGAGACCATCACGTGGTCCGGCCGTCCCGCCTTGAACGCGCGCCGGATCCGCTGTCCGAGCTCGGTGCGGATCGGGATGTTCATGAGGTTCGGGTTCGACGAGGACAGCCGGCCGGTAGCGGTGCTCGCCTGGCCGAACGACGTATGGACGCGTCCGCTCATCGGATCGACGAGCTGGGGCAGCGCGTCGACGTACGTCGACTTGAGCTTGGACAGCTGGCGATGCTCGAGGATCAGTCCGACGATGGGATGCTTCTCACGCAGAGTTTCCAGCGTGTCCGCGTCAGTCGAGTAACCGGTCTTCGTGCGCTTGCCGACCGGCAGCCGCAGGTCCTCGAAGAGAACCTTCGCGAGCTGCTGCGGCGCGTTCAGGTTGAACTTCTGCCCCGCGACATCTTCGACTTCCTTCTCGATCGCAGCGAGCTGCGCACCAAGCTCGTCCTGCATCTGCTTGAGGTAGGGCACGTCGATGGCGACGCCCTCACTCTCCATATCGGCGAGCACGCCGGCGAGCGGCAGCTCGATCTCGTGGAAGAGATAGTCGACTCCAAGATTGCGCATCTCAGCCTCGAGTCGCGGACGCAGGTTGAGAATCGATTCCGCGCGCCGCGCCGCAAATTCAGCGGCCTCGTTCTCCGCGATCGCCGATGGCTTGCGCGCCGCGCGACCGGTGCCCAGGAGCTGCTCGGTGCTCACCAGCTCCACGCTGAGGAACTCGCGCGCCAGGTCTTCGAGCCGCGGATCCCGCGAACCGGCGCCGAGCAAATAGGCGGCGAGAAACGTGCTGAATGCCCAGTCACGCTTGCCACCGCCGAGTGAACGCAAGGCCAGCTCCGTCTCTTTGGCGTCGTGGCCGGAGATCGGGCGTCCGGACAGCGTGGCGGCGACCGCGTCCATCGCTTCGGGTCGCGCCACATAAAAGGTATTGGCGCCGGTCGACACACCCAGGCCGCAGATCCGGGTCGCACGGCCGGTCCCTTCGGTGAACGTGAAGACGGCTACGTCCCCGGCTCCGTCGAGCAGGCTGGCGGCCTCGGTCGGGTCTTCCACGATCCTGAGGCCCGCGGCTTGAGGGGCAGGCTCGAAGGTGAGGCTGGGCTGGACCGGCACCTGATCGGGCGGCGGGAAGCGGGTAAGCAGCTGGCGAAACTCGAGATGGTCGAAGACGCGGCGCGCCTTGTCGTAGTCGTAGCGGGTCCAGCGCGCCCTCTCGAGCTCCAGCTCGATCGGCACGTCGCGGACGATCGTGACCATCCGCTTGCCGAGCCGGATCTTGTCGGCATGGGCTTGGAGCGCGGTTTTGAGCCGGCCCTCGGGCAGCTCGTCGACTCGCTCGAGGAGGGCCTCGACGCTGACGAAGTCCTGGACCAGCTTGGCCGCCGTCTTGTCCCCCACGCCCGGCACGCCGGGGATGTTGTCCGACGTATCCCCGCGCAGGGCCTTGAAGTCAACCAGTTGCGGGGGCTCGAAGCCGTAGCGCTGCCGGACCTGCTCGGGGCCGTAGACGAAGGTGTCCGTGATGCCGCGCCGTGGCACGAGCGCTTCCACCGACTCGGAGACGAGCTGGAGGCAGTCGAGGTCGCCCGAGACGATGGTGACGGCGTGGCCGCGCTCCTCAGCGATGCGCGCCAGGGTGCCGATGACGTCGTCCGCCTCGAAGCCCTCGACTCCGTAGATCGGGATGGAAAACGCTTCCAGCACCTCGCGGACCATGTCCATCTGCGGCCGCAGGTCGTCCGGCATGGCGCGCCGCCCCGCCTTGTACTCCTCGTATTCCAGGGACCGGAATGTGGGTTTCCCAAGGTCGAAGGCGGCGATCGCGTACTCCGGCCGCGAGGCGAGGACGATGGCCAGCATCGAAGTGAAGCCGTAGACGGCGTTGGTCACCCGGCCGTCCGACGTGCTCATCGGGGGCAGCGCGAAAAACGCACGGTAGATGAGGCTGTGGGCATCGATCAGAATCAGCCGGCCGCGTCTCCCCTTCGCCACGTTCGAATCTTACGTAGCCGCGGGTGACACCCCAGAGGGGCCGTGCGCGTTCAATAGGAGGGATGTGGAGGACCGCAGACTAGAATGGATGCGAGGATGAAAAACCTCATCGAGGTGTCCGTGGACAGCATTCGCATCCACATGCCGACCGCTCAGCACCTCGTGATCCTCAAAGAGAAGGAAGCAGACCGCTACCTGCCGATCTGGATCGGCTCCTTCGAGGCGCAGGCCATCGCGACCAAGATCTCGGGCAACACGCTTGGCCGTCCGCTGACGCACGACCTGATGGCCACCGCGTTCGGCGACCTCGGGATCAGCATCAAGCGCATCGTGGTCACACGGCTTGCCGACCAGGTCTTCTACGCGCGGCTTTACGTGAAGCAGAACGGGCGTGATCTCGACTTCGACGCGCGGCCGTCAGACGCCATCGCGCTCGCGGTCCGCGTCGAGTGTCCGATTTTCGTCGCGACCGAGGTCATGGACACGGCTGGCATCATCCCCGAGGCAGACGAGATCGACGGCGACAAGGAAAAGGGCGAGACCACCGTCGTCGACGAAGAGCGTCTCGCAGTCTTCCGCGACTTCGTGAACAGTCTGGACCTCCCGGAGCTTCCCGATGAGCCCGGTGCCAAGGACGAACCCGGCGCTCAGGACAGACCCGGGGGAAGACCCGGCCGGGGCTAGAGCACGCCCCTCTCCGGCGGGGTAAACGGCGAGCTCGACCTCGCTTTCCGTGTTTTCGTCGCCCTCCTGATCGGCCTCGCGATCGGGACCGAGCGCGAGCTTCGCGGCCACGCGGCAGGGATGAGGACGATGGCCCTGATCGCGGCGGGCTCGTGCATGTTCACAGGCCTCGGCTTGATCCCGTTCTTCGGCAAGACGGTCGACCCGACGCGAATCGCCGCGCAGATCGTGACAGGCGTCGGCTTTCTCGGTGCGGGCAGCATCCTCCGCCTCGGCGAGGACGTCAGGGGCCTGACCACAGCAGCGATGATCTGGGTCGTCGCCTCGCTGGGCATGGCGGTCGGCTTCGGCTTCTACGCGGTCGCGATCTTCTCCGGTGTCCTGGTCATCCTGACACTCATCTCCATCAAGCCCGTCGAAGAGCGCTTCATCCGCAACCGCAGAAACAGGCGGATCACCGACCCGCATCCGACCGACGTCTCGGAATGAGCGGTCGCAAGATCGCGATCGTCACCGACTCGACCGCGGACCTACCGCCGCAGCTCGTCAAGGCCCGAGCGATCACCGTCGTGCCGCTGACGTTGCATTTCGAGGGCCGTTCGCTGCTCGATGGCGTCGACATCAGGCCGTCCGAGTTCTACCGCAAGCTCCCCAACGTCACCACTCACCCGACCACCTCGCAGCCGGCGCCGGGCGAATTTGCGGAAGCCTACGGGCAGCTTTTGACCGATCACGAAGAGGTCGTTTCCATCCACATCTCGGAAAAGTTGAGCGGCACGTATGCGTCTGCTCTGCAGGGCGCGGAGATGACGGACGCCAAGCGCGTGCGCGTGATCGACTCCCAGCTCGCCTCGATGTCGCTTGGGCTGCTGACCCTCGCTGCGACGGAGATGGCTGCGCAGGGTTCGGACGCGGAGTCCGTCGCGCAGCGAATCACCGCGATGCGCGAGCAGGTGCAGACATATTTCTCCGTGGCGACCCTCGAATTCCTGCGCCGCGGGGGGCGCATCGGGCGCGCCTCCGCTTTGCTTGGCTCGGTCCTCCAGGTGAAGCCCGTTCTTTGCATTCGCGACGGACTCGTCACGCCGCTCGAGCGCGTGCGGACTTTCGACCGGGCTTTGAACCGAATCGTCGAGCTGACACGCGAGGTGGATCGCGGCCACGGCGTCTGCGTGATCGTCGGCCACGCAGACGCGGAGGCCGACGCTGAGCGCGTCGCGCGAGAGCTCGAGCCCATCGCGGAGACGCTGATGATCCAACCGCTAGGCCCAGTTGTCGGCGCGCACGCGGGACCGGGCGTGGTCGGGGTCGGATGCTACCCAGCGGACATCCTTCCTCTGAAGATCAAGCCGGCTGCCAGCGCACGGACGCGGGCGTGACCGATTTGATCACGCGCCCTTCGACCGCAAGCGCCTGCAGGTGCGCCAGCCCTTCCTGTAAGGCAAGCCGCTTCTCGTAGAGGTTGTCGCGCGGCCCCCAGAGGTCGAGCGCCACCTGCCACCCGGTCTTTTCTTCATTTCGAACGAGGATCTCCACGATTTGATCTAGCCGGCGCTGGTGATGTGAAACAAGCGCATCGACACGGCTTGGCGCATCGGAGAACGGACGTCCGTGTGCGGGAAGCACGACCTTGGGTTGATGGGCGGCCATGCGCATCAGCCCGTCGAGATAGTCATGGAGCGGATCAGGCGTGCTCTGCGGGTGCAATCCGATGTTGGGCGAGAGCTCGGGGAGGATGTGATCGCCGGCGAAGAGCAGTCCTTCGGTTGCCGAATAGAGGCAGATGTGGCCGGGCGAGTGGCCCGGCGTCCACTCCACCCGCAACGAGTGTCGACCCATCTCGATGTGCTCGGCGCCGTCAAGCTGGACCGACGGCTCCGCGGTTTTGACGACCTCGCTCAAGGCGCGCTGCGAGTTGCTGAGCACGTCGGCCTCCTCCGCGGGCACACCGTTGACGAGCAGGTAGTTGCGAACCTCTTCCACCAGGTGCTCCAGCTCCACGTAGCGGGGATGGACGAGCGGGACCTCGAGGCGATGGATGTACAGATCCGCCAGTCCGGGGCCGGCGAAGATGCCCGCCGCTCCGTAGTGGTCCGGGTGGATGTGGGTGACCACAAGACGGCGCAGCCGTCGCGATCCGAGGTGCTCCAGCGCTCGCTTGATCGCGGCGAGGGATTCATCGGCGTTCATCCCGCAGTCCAGCAGGTCGGTGTGCTTGCCGTCGGTGAAGAGGAAGACGTTGACGAGGCCGTCTTCGAAAGGGATCGGCAGCCGCAGCTCGAACACGCCCGCCGCCACCTCGGTCAAAGCGAGCTCAGTCGCCACCCCGGAATTCTCGCTGAGCCGTCTAAGATGAGTAGCGGACCGTACTCGAACGTACTAAAAACGAACCGATTGCTTCATGGGAGGAGCCGATGTCCGAAGTCCAGATGACACCCGATCAGATCGTCGACGCGATGCCCAACTTCCTGATTCCGGAAAAGGCCGGCCAGACCAAGGCCACGATCCAGTTCGACCTTAGCGGCGATGCAGGCGGCAAGTGGTGGGTCCGGATCCACGACGGCAAGGCGGTGTCTGGCAAGGGCGACCCAGGCGAGCCGGCCAACCTCACGCTCCTGGCCGACGCTCACGACTGGGTCAAGATCATGACCGGGCAGCTGGACGGGACCGCCGCCTTCATGCAGGGCAAGCTGAAGATCAAGGGCGATATGGGCCTGGCGATCAAGCTCCAGTCGCTGTTCCGGCGCCCGGACTAGAGCGGACTCGCTAGAAGCTGAACTTCCAGGTCCCCAACCTGGTGGACATCTCTGCCTCCAGGTTGAGCAGGCCGGAGTGCAGGTCCATGATCACGACGTGGTGCGGGGTCAAAGCAATCCGCCTGCCGTCTGACAAGCGCGCCGCTTCCACGGCGTTGCCCCACGAGATCGCGTCGAGCTGAGGTAGGGGCTTCAGGTTCGCGGCCGCCCAACCGGCCAGATCACCGGAGTCGCCGCGCTGGTAGGTCGAGATGATCATGAACGCGAAGTCGCCTGGGCAAGGGCTGGCTGCCGGCGGCGAAGCGAGGGGACTCGGACTCCGGCACGGCGTCGGCGTCGGTGGGACGAACGTGATGTCAAAGGTCAGGTCCAGGCCCGGCGGGCTCTGGCTACCCTGCGAGCGCTCTGTGTACCTCCATGTCCCCGGGTAGCAGAAGCCCCACCCCGCCTGCGGGTCCTCGTACCCGTGGTCACCCTGCGAGCACTTGAGATTGCTTCCGATCTGAGGTACGCTCGGCACCGGACGCGGGGAGTTCGGCTGGCAACCGACCAACGCGACCAACGCGACTGCGGTCAGAATCTTCCGGGGGATTGGCAGCGGGGTTGGCATTCGGCGACTAATTGTGCGGGAGTAGGTACGCCTGCCGGTGCACGCGTTCTGCTCTCGGAATCCAAACGACGCCGGATGCGGTAATGAGTTTGGAAGGGGGGTTTAGCAATGGCGATTCGGAAAAAGACCGGAAACGCTCCAGAGGAGAGGCTCGAAGCTGACAGGAGACGGTTGGAGCTCCTGGCAGCGCAGTGCGGCGAGGAGGCCGGCCTGCACCGCCCGCTCAACGACGTTGTTGGCGGAGTGATCACGGGGATTCCGGAGGAGACGGACCTCGCCCAGGCACTGTCCGACCGGGAGACCAGCGACTTGCTGGTGCACCTGCTGGACCAGAACCGCGAACAGGTCGAGCGCGCGCTCGAGCGCCTGCGGGAAGGTGCGTACGGGATCTGCGAAGGCTGCGGCCGCCGGATTCCCGAAGCGCGCCTGCGGTACCAGCCGGCCGCCACACGCTGCGTCGAGTGCCAGGGCCACTGGGACCGAATCAACGGAAGAACCGCCTAACTCTTATCGCTCTCCCGATCGGGAGAGCACCAGGGGAGCGGTCTCTGTGAAGTTCTCCAGACCCCTCCCCACGAAGTGGGGAGGGCAAGGGTGGTGGGGCCCTGGAGCTGAGCTATACCCTCTTAGCGGGCCGGACTAGGGCGACCACGCCCATGACCAGCCCGACCACGACCATCGCCGACCCGATCCAGAACCACTTGACGTCCCCGGTCATGTAGCTGCCGGGTATGTAGCCCAGGCCCTGACCTGCGAACACCGCCCCCGCGAGCAGCATCAGCGCGCCGACGATCGCGAGCCCGGTCCTCACCCCAGCTAACTACTCGGCGCGGTCACCTCACATTCCGCCGTAGACAACCGACTTTTCCTCGGTGTACTGGAGGAAAGCCTCCACCCCATGCTCCTTGCCGAAGCCCGACTGTTTGGTGCCTCCAAAGGGAAGCTCGTCGTGCGCGATCTGGAGCGCATTGACCCACGTGTATCCCGCCTCGAGCTCCTGGACCGCCCGATTCGCGGCGGCCATGTTGGTGGTCCAGATCGACGACCCGAGGCCGAACTGCGAGTCGTTGGCGAGTCGAAGACCTTCGTCGAGGTCTTTGATGCGGCGGATCGGCAGCGCGGGCCCGAAGACCTCCTCGGTCCACATGCGAGCGCCGTCCGGCACGTTCTCCAGGATCGTCGGCTCGATGAACCAACCCTTCTCATACTCGGCGCCCTTGGGCCTGCCGCCGCCGTGGGCAGCCTTGGCGCCACGGTCGATGGCATCCTTCACCTGCGCCTCAACCTCTGCGCGCTGCGTCTCGGTGTGCATCGGTCCCATGCGGCTGTCCTTCTCCAACCCGTTGCCCGGCTTCAACTTGGAAGCTCGCGCGATGAGCTTCTCGAGCAGCGCGTCGTAGACGCCATCCTGCACGTAGAGTCGCTTGACCGCCAGGCATGCCTGACCGCAGTTGAAGAACCGGCCGATCGAGATCGCCCTCGCGGCGCCCTCGATGTCCGCGTCGTCGAGCACGATGCACGGGTCGCTGCCACCGAGCTCGAGCGTGACCTTCTTCAAGCCTTCCGCCGCGCGTGCCATCACCTTCTTGCCGGTCGGCGTCGAGCCGGTGAGCGCGATCTTCCTGATCAAGGGATGGGACACGATCGCCTCGCCAGTCGCCTGGCCTAGCACAACGTTGACCACGCCCTCTGGCAACCCGCCCTCGATCAGCGCTTCGATGCACGCAAGTGTTGACAGCGGCGTCGTGCTCGCCGGTTTCAGGACGACCGTGTTGCCGGCCGCGATCGCGGGTGCGACCTTGTTCGCGGCGAGCGTCAGCGGAAAGTTCCACGGCACGATGGCGCCGCACACGCCGATCGGCTTGCGGATGACGAGCCCGTATGTCGTCAGGTCGGGCAGGCGCACGTGCTCGCCGTGGATCTTGTCCGCGAGGTCGGCGAACCATGCGATGTTCTCCCCGAAACGCTGCGCTTCAATGCGCGACTCAAGCAGCGTCTTGCCCTGCTCCTTGGTCAGGATGGGCGCGATCTCCTCCACCTTGCCCAGCATGTGCTGCGACGCCCTGTGCAGGACCTCAGCGCGCTTGTTCGCCGGCAGCTTCGACCAGGTGGCGAAAGCCTTAGACGCAGCCTGGGCGGCCTTGTCCACGTCGGCGGCACCGCCCGCCGGAACTTCGTCGACGACTTCTCCGGTCGCCGGATTGCGGACCTCGTACGTCTTGCCAGAGGCGGCCTTTGCCCGGTCGCCTTCGATGATCATCGTCGCCATACGCCACCCCCGTGCCTGGTTTTGGTTCTTCGATAAGGTTATCGGGTTCGCTATGTCGGTCAGATTGGAGAAGCAGGGCGGGGTCGGAGTCATTGTCCTCGATCGCCCGCCCGCGAACAGCTACGACTACGCGTTCCTCCGCTCGTTCGCCGGTGCGGTGGACGATGTGCGAGCCGACGAGGACATCCATGCTGTGGTCGTCACAAGCGCGTCGGAGAAGTTCTTTTCCGCGGGGGCCGATGTCAGCGCCTTCGCGTCCGGCACAACTCGCTCACGCGTGATGACCGCGACGCTGGCGCATGAGGCGTTTCGAAAGATGGAGAACACGCCGATCGTTTTCATCGCGGCCATCTGCGGGCATTGCCTCGGCGGCGGATTCGAGCTCGCGCTCGCGTGCGATATGCGTTTTGCGGCGGAGGGCTCCTACCAGATCGGGCTGCCGGAGCTCAACCTCGGTCTCTTTCCGGGCAGTGGCGGCACCCAGCGGCTGCCGCGGCTGGTCGGCCTTGCGAAAGGCCTGGACATGATCCTCAACGCAACGACGGTGCCGCCGGCGAAGGCGAAGGAAGCGGGGCTGGTGGACCGCCTGTTTCCCGACGCCGCCTCGTGCCGGCAGGAGGCGATCGACTACGCGACCAAGATCGCGGCCGGACCCAGCGTGGCACTCGGCCACGCGAAGCTCGCGATCACGCAGGGCTACAGCGCGCCGCTTGACCTGGGCCTCGCCCTCGAGCGCGAAGCGATCAGCCGCGTCTTCGTCTCCAAGGACGCCAACGAAGGGATCAAGGCCTTCGGGGAAAAGCGGAAGCCCGACTTCAAAGGGGAGTAATCAGAGCCCTCCCCTTCCGGATAGTCCGGACTGTCCGGGATTCTTGGTGGGGTTCCGCTCGCTTTGTCCGGACTATCCGGGATGCGCGATCGACTCTACGTAGGACCGGTAGTTGCGCTCGAGCTCATTCATCGAGTCGCCGCCGAACTTCTCGAGCAACGCGTCCGCGATCACAAGCGCGACCACGGCCTCGCCGATGACGCCGGCCGCCGGCACTACACAAACGTCGCTGCGCTCGTAGTGCGCCTCGGTTTTTGCCTTCGTCTTCAGGTCGATCGATGCCATCGGCTTCTTCATCGTCGAGATCGGCTTGATCGCCACCCGCAGGTCGATCGGCTCGCCGTTCGTCACGCCGCCGGTCAGGCCTCCCGCGCGATTGGTCAGGTGGCGGAAGCGACCTTCCTGGTAGTCGATCTCGTCGTGGAATTCGGAACCGCGCCGCGCCGCGCCCTCGAATCCCGCTCCGAACTCCACTCCCTTCACCGCGTTGATCGACAGCACCGCCTGCGCGAGCCGGCCGTCCAGCTTGCGGTCCCAGTGCACGTAGCTGCCCAGCCCGGCGGGCACACCGCGCGCGATGACGCGAAAAGTCCCGCCCAGCGTGTCTCCCTGCTCGGCAGCCTCATCGATCGCGGCGACCATGCGCTGGGAAGCTTCGGGGTCGGGGCAGCGGACCGGCGACTTCTCAACGTCGTCTTCGGTCAGGATGTCCGGGTCGCAGCCGTCGAATCCGATGTCGACGGTGCCGATCGACTGCGTGAAGCTGACGACGTCGATGCCGAAATGGCCTAGCAGCTTGCGAGCGATCCCACCCGCTGCCACCCTGGTCGCCGTCTCGCGCGCCGAGGACCGCTCCAGCACGTTGCGGATGTCGGTGTGCCCGTACTTGAGCGCCCCGGCCAAGTCGGCGTGACCAGGTCGGAGGCGCGTCACCACCTTCGGCTCGAAGCCTTCCTTGGATGCGGTCATCTGGCCGGTCCAGTTGACGTGGTCCTTGTTCTCGAGAACAAGAGTCACCGGGCTGCCGATCGTGAAGCCGCCCCGCACACCACTGACGATCCGCGCCAAGTCGGTCTCGATCTTCTGGCGCCCTCCGCGGCCATGTCCGCCTTGCCTCCGCGCGAGATCCCGGCGAAGATCTTCCTCGCTGATCTCGAGTCCGGCCGGCAATCCTTCGATGACGACCGTGAGCTGGGGCCCGTGTGACTCGCCTGAGGTCAAGAACCGGAGCATGGAGGCGATCATAGGAGACACCGCGGCAGTGGCCCGACCACTCACCACCACCAGGCCGGGCGCGTGAACGCGCCCGGCCAGAATCCCCAGCGAGTGGGGAGGCTGCAAGTCGCACTGATCGACGTGGGCGGCACGTTGTGGCCGAATTCCTGGCCGATCCGCAAGGAAGATGCCGTTGGCCGTCGGGTCCGGATTCGAGCCGCGATGCCCGGGATCGAGGCGGCGACGGTCGAGGCGCTGGCGGATGACCTGATCGAGAGCAGCCGGCCGGGCGACGAGGCGCGCACCATCTCGACCGAGAACAAGGTCTCGATCAACTCGCCGGCCGAGTTGCTCATTAGCGCGAGCCTCAGCCGTTGCGGTCTGCCGGCGGACGCAGACACGATCCGGCGCATCCGTCGCGCCATGTCGATCCCCGTCTCCGACCGGATGAAGCCGCTGCCCGGGGCCGTCGAGCTCCTCGCCGAGATCCGCCGCCTTGGCATGCGCAACGTCATCGCCAGCAACACGTACTGGCGCGACGCCGACAGCTACTGGGAGGACTTTCGCCTGCTGGGCATGGCCGAGCACATAGACGGCGTCATCACCTCGGTCGACGCGGGACGCCTGAAGCCACATCCCGCGGTGTTTGAGATGGCGATGCGATGGGCGGGCGTCGGCGCCGAGAAATGCGTTGTCATCGGCAACCGCGAGGAGAACGACATCGAGCCGGCGCTCGAGCTGGGCATGCGGGCGATCCTCGTCCATCCCGACGACCCCGCACCCGCGATGAGCCGTGCTGAGGCGGTGGTGCCGGATCTCTGGGAGTGCGCGAAAGCGGTCAGGAATATGCTCGGATCTTGATGCGGCGCGAAATCGATCGAGAGGTTGAGCGGGTCGTGCTTACTCTCGACGTGAACGGGGAGAAGTCCGAGCTTCTGGTGCCCGTGCACAAGACGCTGCTCGAGGTGCTTCGCGAAGACATGCAGCTGACCGGAACAAAGCACGGATGCGAGCTTGGCGAGTGCGGGACTTGCACCGTGCTGGTGGACGGCAAGCCGGAGCTGAGCTGCTTGCTGCTTCCGATCCAGATCCATGGTCGAGCCATCACGACCGTCGAAGGAATGGCAAGCGGGTCCGAGCTGCACCCGCTCCAGCAGGCCTTCGCCGAGCTCGGCGCGGCGCAGTGCGGCTACTGCACTCCGGGCATCTTGCTGGCGAGCAAGTCGCTGCTCGAAGACAACCCCCGGCCGACGCGCGACGAGATCCGCGAAGCGCTCGCCGGCAACCTGTGCCGCTGCACCGGCTACACCAAGATCTTGCAAGCGGTGGAGCTTGCCTCAGGGCGGATGCATGACTGAAAACCCCCTCCCGCCGGCTAGGCCGTCGACCTCCCCGGCAAGGCGGGGAGGTGAAAGCGCTGACCTCAAGGTGGTGGGCAAGCCGCTGCCGAAGGTCGACGCCGCGACGAAGGTCACCGGGCGCGCGGTGTACGCGGACGACATGCTGCCGGCGCGCACCCTGCACTGCAAGATCCTGCGCAGCCCGCACCCGCACGCGCGCATCCTCTCGATCGACACCTCCGCCGCCCGTCGCATCCCGGGCGTCATCGCTGTGATCACCGGCGCGGACCTTCCGATCAAGTTCGGCATCCTCCCCGTCACGCAGGACGAGCGCGCCCTCGAGCACGAAAAGGTCCGCTACGTCGGCGACCCAATCGCTGCGGTCGCGGCGACCGAGGAAGAGATCGCGGCCGCGGCCTGCGACGCGATCAACGTCGAATACGAGGTCCTCGAGCCGGTGATGTCGATCGACGCCGCGCTACAGCCCCCGAAAGACGAGCGGGTCCAGGACTACGGCGGCCCCAACAATGTCCACAAGTTCGTGGCGCTGGAGTTCGGAGATGTGGACGACGGATTCAGCCGCGCCGAGCATGTCCGCGAGGACGTCTTCTTCTTTCAGGGCAACACGCACCTGCCGATGGAGCAGCACAGCGCCATCGCGACGTTTGTCGACGGCAAGGTGACGCTCTGGTCATCGACCCAGGTCGTCCATTACGTGCACCGCGCCCTGTCGAAGGTGCTCGAGCTGCCGATGAACCGGATCCGCGTGATCGGAGCGGCACACGGCGGAGGCTTCGGTGGAAAGACCGATCCCTTCGCGCACGAGATCATCGTCGCCAAGCTCGCGATGCTCACCGGTCGGCCCGTCAAGTGCACCCTCAGCCGCGAAGAGGTTTTCTACGCGCACCGCGGCCGGCATCCCGTGCTGATGTGGGTCAGGACCGGCGTGACGCGCGAGGGCCGCATCACCGCGATGCATTTCCGCAGCGCCCTCGATGGAGGCGCCTACGGCTCATACGGAGTCGCCTCCACCTTCTACACGGGTGCGCTCCAGACCGTCACTTACGATATTCCCGCCTACCGTTTCGAAGGCTGTCGTGTGTTCACCAACAAACCGCCTTGCGGACCCAAGCGTGGGCATGGCACTCCGCAGCCGCGCTTCGCGTTGGAGCTCCACCTGGAGAAGATCGCGCGCGACCTCGGCCTGGATCCGGTCGACCTCAAACGGCGCAACTTCGTCAAGCCCTACAGCAGGACCGTGAACTGGCTACGCGTCACCTCGTGCGGACTCGAAGAGTGCACCGAGCGCGTGATGAACGCGTCCGGTTATCAAGATCGGACCAGGCGCGCGGGTCACGGTATGGGCTTCGCCATTTCCAGCTACATGTCCGGCGCGGGTACGGCCATCTACTGGAACGATATGCCCCATTCCGAGGTGCAGATCAAGGTCGACCGGGGAGGCATCACCGTCTTCTGCGGTGCCATGGACATAGGGCAGGGATCAGATTCGGTGCTGGCCTCGATCGTGGCCGAGGAGCTTGGACTCCAGCCTCCCGACATCCGCCTGGTAACCGCCGACACCGACACGACTCCCATCGACCTGGGTTCCTATTCCTCACGTGTGACGTTCATGGCGGGCAACGCGGCGCTCGAAGCCGCGCGAAAGATGCGCGCGAAGCTTGTGGAGGCCGCGGCGGCGAAGATGAGCCGCGACCCTGCCGACGTCGAGGTGACCGACGGCCGCATCGGCGACCTCAGCTTCGAGGAAGCAAGCATCCTGGCCGAGGCGCGGTTCGGCACCCTGACCAGCGCGGGAAGCTACACGCCGCCCAAGATCGCCGGGCCGTTCAAGGGCTCTGGTGTCGGACCAAGTCCCGCGTACAGCTACTCCGCTTGCGTAGTCGACCTCGACGCGGACGCGCGCACGGGGCTGGTGCGCGTGAACAAAGTGTGGATCGCCCACGACGTGGGCCGCGCCATTAACCCGCTGCTTGTCGAGGGACAGGTCGAGGGAAGCGTGTACATGGGCCTAGGGGAAGCTCTGATGGAAGAGCAGGCATTTCGCAAAGGCCTGCACAAGTGGCCGTCGATGCTGGAGTACAAGTCACCCACGTTTCTGGATACGCCGGAGATCGAGACGTTCATCGTCGAGACGGTTGACCCGGAAGGGCCCTACGGCGCGAAGGAGGCAGGACAGGGCCCGCTGCTCCCAGTCCCGCCGGCGCTGTGCGCCGCGGTGTTCGACGCCCTTGGGGTGTGGATCGACGAGATCCCAGTGACGCCCGAGAAAGTGGTCGAGGCGTTGCGCCGCAAAGAGAAAGGAGAGCCCGCGCGCTACGGACCGCCGCGCTTTCCGTCGATTCCGTATCCGCCGGTGATCAAAGTAGAGCCACCGCCCAAGGACCTCGATGCTGCGACTGCCGCGATTTAATTACCTGCAGCCGAAGACGGCGCGCGAGGCCGCGAAGATGGCGGCGGGTCTGGGCCCGAGCGCGATGTTCGTGGCCGGAGGCACCGACCTATTTCCAAAACTGAAACGCCGCCAGTTCGAGATCGACACATTGATCGGGCTCGATTTCCTGCCGCGCGAGATCCGCAACGGGTCCGCCGAGCACAGCATCGACGCAGGCGTAACCTTGAGCGCCGCCGCACACAACGCGCATCTGAACGAACACTTCACTGGCTACGCACAAGCCGCCGGTCTCGTCTCGTCTCCCCCCTTGCGCAACGCCGGCACCATCGGAGGAAACCTCTGCGTCGACACGCGATGCAACTACTACGACATGACCTACGAGTGGCGCAAGGCTGCCGGGTTCTGTTTGAAGAAAGATGGGGACATCTGTCTCGTCGCACCGAGCAGTCCCCGGTGCTGGGCCGTCTCTTCGTCGGACACTGCGCCCATGGCGATGGCCCTCGAAGGAGTCGTGACGCTGGTCGGCGTGGATGGCGAGCGCGAGGTTCCCGTCGCCTCGCTCTACCGCGACGACGGCATCGAGTACATGGCGAAGCAGCCGTCAGAGGTTGTCACCGCGCTTCGACTCAAAGGGAGCCCGAACACGCGCAGCGCCTACGTAAAGCTCCGGCGGCGTGGCTCGATCGACTTCCCGGTCGCGGGCGCGGCGGTCGCGCTCCAGCTCGATGGCGAAGTCGTCAGCGGCTGCCGGATCGTCTTGTCGGCGGTTGCCTCGTACCCGTTGGAAGCGACCGCGGCTGAAGTTTTCCTGAAGGGAAAACGGCTGGAAGCGGACGTCGTACGGGAAGCGGCCGAGCTGGCGGCCAAGCCGGCAAAACCTCTCGACAACGCCGACCTCAGCCACTTCTGGCGGAAGCGAATGGTTCGCGTCGTCGTCGAGCAAGCTTTGGCGCGAGCAACGACCAACGGGGGGGCCTCAGTGGTTAAGCTTTCAGGCCGGTGATGCGCCAATTGAACTTGCAATCCGCACAGGGAATGGTCGAGTACGCGCTGATTCTTGCGCTTATCGCCCTGATCGTGATCGTTGCTCTGATCACGACTGGCGGCCAGTTGTTGAACGTCTACTCGAACATCACGGCCACCATGTGCAGCTACCACGTGGGGTGCTGAACCGGGCTCGTTCCCGTCAGCGCGCCCAGGGCATGGTCGAGTTCGCCTTGATCCTGGCGCTCGTGGTGCTCATCGTGATCATCGCGCTGATCACGACCGGCGGCCAGGTGATGAACTTGTACTCGAATATCACCGCGACCATGTGCAACTACAAGGTGGGCTGCTAGCTCGGACCCAACGCCTCCCCACTTGTCGGGAGATGTGGAACTCTTCCCCATTTATGGGCAAGTACCCGCCGGAGGCGGGGGATGGGGCGGCGCCGGAGGGCCGGGTTGGAGTTAGCCGGCCGCCGCCGCCCGAGCGGCCCGCTCGGCGTTTCGCCGGATCGTTTCCATGTCCTTGGTCGCGAGCGCTTCGGCAGGAAACAGCGATCCCGTGAGCCCCACCGCCTTGACGCCAAGCCGCAGGTAGGCGCCTATGTCCTCGATTGGCACTCCGCCCGAAACCCAGAACGGAACGCCGGCGAGCGGGCCGTTCAGTGATTCGATGTAGCGAGGTCCACCCACCGGTGTGATTGGGAACACCTTCACCAGCGCCGCGCCTGAAAGCCTCGCCTGGTAGATCTCGGTAGGGGTCAGCGCGCCAAGGACACACAGGATGTCCTCCTTGCGGCAAGCGTCGGCGACCTCGGGCAGCAGAACCGGCGTCACGACGAACGAGGCACCGGCCTGCTTGGCCTCAGTCACCGCGCCCGGATCCCACACCGTCCCCACACCGACCGAATACCTGCCTCCCGTCGTGGCGATGAGCCCTTTGATCAGCTCGAAGCACGACGGGACCGTCTTCGTGATCTCGATCGTGAACACGCCCGCTTCGAGCGCCGTCAGGCAGGCCTGAAATCCGGCGTCGGCGTTCTCGGTGCGCAGCACGCCGCAAATACGGTTGGGGAAAGCTTCGGCGATGGACCGCACGCCGCAGGGAATTATCCCCCAGCCGCTTGCCGGCCCTCGGTATGCTGGTACATACGTATGACAGGTGCCACAGCCACCGAGAGCACCCGTGATCAGATCATCCACGCGGCGGCCGATTCCCTCCTCGAGAACGGGTATTCGGGCACCAGCGTCCGGTCCATCGCGTCGAAGGCAGGAGTCGCTATCGGCAACCTGCAGTACTGGTTCCCGACCAAGTCCGAGCTGCTGGTCGAGGCGTGGCGGTACCTGACCGCGAAGTCCGTCGAGGAGCTGCGCCGGACCCTGAACCAGCTGACCGATCCGCTCGAGGTCCTGGAGGTGGGCGTGGAGTCGCTGTGGGACTCACTGCGCCGCCTGGGCGACGTCCAGCTCGCGGCGTTCGACCTGCTGGTGCAGGCGCCGCGCACCGAGCGCTTGCGGGCCTACCTGCCGGAGCTCTTCACGCGCTACCGCGAGGTCATCCAGGAGCAGCTCGATCGGCTCGAGGAAGACGGCCGGATCCGTCTCACCGTGCCTCGCGACGTGCTCGTCCCCCTCGTCCTGAACACGGTGCTTGGCTTTGGCCTCTACTACGTGGTCACACGCGACGACGAGTCCTGCCTGCGCGCACTTTCCGCATTCCGGCAGCTCGCGGGCAGCGTGATCGAGGCCGTTGAATGACCGTCCAGCTTCAGGCGCTGGACCGCGAGCTCGACCGCCTGGAGGGCCTGTGGTCAGACGGGCTGTCCGAGACGTATCGCGCGTACCTCGACAGCGTCGGTCAATTCGCCGCCGAGACACAGCCCAAGCTGGCCCTGGCGGCGGCCCTGATCGAGGTCGGCCTCCGGCTGCAGGGCCTGGGCGGCCGGGCGGCGCCGCCGACCACGCTCCTGATGGGCGACCTTTGCCTGGCCCGCGGCTCGAGGCTGCTGGCTGACAACGCGCCGCTGGCCGTCCAGGTGGCCTTCGCTCGCGCGATCGAGTCGATGTCCTCGGCGGCCGCGTCCGAGCAGCCGACCCCGACGACCAGGCAGCTACTTGCGACCGCGCTCGGAGCCGGGACCCCGCCTGGGGTACAAGTCAGGTGACCGCCAACCGCATCGAGTTCGACACCACACGCTCCACCGAATTCGTCGACATCACCGATCGCATCCGCGAGTCGGTGCGACGATCCGGATTGCGCGACGGCTGCGTCCACCTTCAGTCGCTGCACACGACACTCGGCATCGCCGTCAACGAAAACGAGCCTCTGCTGCACCGCGATTTCGAAAACCTGCTGGAGCGACTGGCTCCGACAGGGGCGGGCTACGAGCACGACGACTTCTCGCGGCGCTTCGACGTCCCGCTCGGCGAACCGGTCAACGGCCACGCGCACTGTCGCCAGCTCCTGCTGACCGCTTTCGCCACCTTGCTGGTGGAGGACGGGCAGCTGGTCCTCGGCCGGTGGCAATCCGTATTCGCGGTGGAGCTGGACGGCCCACGGCACCGGCAGCTCGCGGTGCAGCTCGATGGGGACTTCGGCCGTCGCCGCAGCGACCTGCCGGAGTCGCTGGTGGAGATCGAGCTTGCCCGGCAGCTGATGGTCGACCCCGACGCAGTCGCATCGCCGATGCGCCGGCTCGTCGAGGCGGGCGGAAAGCGCCTCCGGCCAAAGCTCGTCCAGCTCACCGCTGCGATCGGCCCTCGCAATGACCCGCTGCGCGCCGCCGAGCTGGCGGCGGCGGTCGAGCTGCTGCACAACGCGACCTTGATCCACGACGACTACGTCGACGAGAGCACTCACCGGCGCGGCCGTCCAACAGTCGCCGCCGAAGAAGGGCCGGAGCGCGCGATCGCGGTCGGCGATTTCTATTTCGCGAAGGCGACGCGCCTGATCGCTGAGATGGGCAACGCGGGCGTCACCTCGGCGCTGGCCGAAGCGCTCGAGGCGATCTGCGCATCGCAGATCGACGACGTCGCGCTACGCGGGGCATTTCCGGGCGACCGCGAATCGTACCTGCGAGTGGTCCGCGGCAAGACGGCGTCGCTCTTTGCGGCTGCGTGCGCATCGGGCGCGCTGCTATCCGGAGCCGAGCCCGAGGTGGTGGCCGCTCTGCGCCGGTACGGCGACCTGCTTGGGATCGCTTTCCAGATGGCCGACGATATGGTCGACTTCAGCCCGAGCTCGGGTAAGCCGGTCGGTCTCGACGTGCGCCAGCGCGTGCTTTCCCTTCCTCTTATCTATGCGGCGGAAGATCGCGTCGTCGGCCCGGAGATACGCCGCCTCCTGGCCGGCTCCCTGGGCGACGCCGAGGTCGGGCGTGTCACCGAGCTCGTGACTTCGTGCGAAGCCCTGACACGGGTGCGCAAAGAGGCGCAGGCACTGGTCGAGGATGCCGTACGCGAGCTGGAGGCAGTGGAGCTGGATGGGCTCCGGCCGGCGCTCGTCGGATTGGCGCTCTCGGCGGTCGACCGTCAGTCCTAGGACCCCAAACCCTGACGCTGCCTGCACCGTCGCCCACCTCGGCGCCTCAGGTACCCGTCACGATTCCGACGGTTCCCATGGCCAGGCTGTGAAAGCGCGCGTCTGACCATCCGGCGGCCCGTGCCATCGCGGTGAGCTCCTCAGGCGTGCGGTAGGTGTCGACGGTGTCACTCAGGTATCGGTACGCGGATGGCTGTCCCGAGACCAGGCCGCCGATGACCGGCAGCAGCGCTCTGAGGTAGGTCCGATACGCCGCCCCGACGACGCCCTTCGGCGGGCGGACGAACTCCAGGACGACGACGTGTCCCCTGGTGACGCGGCGCATCTCACGCAGACCGCGGAGGGGGTCGGCCAGGTTGCGGAGGCCGAATGCGATGGTCGACGCATCGAAGCTTGCATCATCGAACGGAAGGTTCAGAGCGTCCCCTTCGATGAACTCGATCTGAGGATGCTCGCGGCGCGCGATCGCGAGCATCTGCGGGCTGAAGTCGATGCCCACCACCCGGCCACCTCCGGCGAGCTTCGCGAGCTCCGCCGCCAGCTTGCCCGAGCCGCATGCCACGTCCAGGGCCGATCCGCCAGGTCGCAATCCCGTCTCGCGCGCGGCTTGCCGGCGCCAGCCCGCGTCGGTGCCCGCGGACAGCACCGTGTTGACGGTGTCGTAGCGGCCGGCGATGCGGTCGAACATCGACCGCACTGCGTCAGGATCTCGTTCGCTCAGATTTTCTGCCAGATCGAAGCGATGCCCTGCCCGACGCCGATGCACATCGTGGCGAGGCCGTACTCCGCGTCTCGGTGCTCCATCTCGCGAACCAGCGTTCCGACAAGCCGAGCGCCGCTGCTGCCGAGGGGATGCCCCAGTGCGATCGCGCCCCCGTTGACGTTGACCCTCTCCTCGTCCAAACCCAGGAGCCGGATGCACGCCAGCGACTGCGATGCGAACGCCTCGTTCAGCTCGACGACGGCCATATCGCCCGGGTGCAACCCAGCCTTCTCGAGTGCCTTCAGCGAAGAAGGGACTGGCCCGATGCCCATGTAGTCGGGATGCACGCCCGCCGGCGCGGCGGCCACAAGTCGTGCGAGCGGCTGCAATCCGCGTTCCCTGGCCTTCGTATTGGACATCAGCACCAACGCGGTCGCGCCGTCGTTCAACGGCGAAGCATTGCCCGCGGTGACGGAGCCGTTTTCCGCGAATGCAGGCTTCAGCTTGGCAAGCGATTCCAGGGTCGAATCGGGCCGGGGGCCTTCGTCGTCCGAGACCACCAGCGGCTCGCCTTTTCGTTGCGCGATCGAGACGGGCACAATCTCCTCCGCCAGCCGGCCCGATCGCCGCGCGGCAACGGCGCGTTGGTGGCTGCGCAGCGCAAACGCGTCCTGTTCCTCCCGTGAGACCTCGTACTTCTGGGCGACCCGTTCCGCGGTCTCCCCCATCTGCAGCGTGCCGTACATCGTGGCCATCTTCGGATTGACAAGTCGCCATCCCAGCGCGGTGTCATAGGCGGTCTGCGACCCACGGGGAAATCCCCCGTCCGGCTTGGGCATCACCCACGGCGCACGGGTCATGCTTTCGACGCCGCCGGCGACCATGATGTCCGCCGCGCCGGACTGGATCTCGCGAGCGGCGGCGATGGTCGCCTGCATCCCCGACCCGCACAGACGGTTCACGGTCTGGCCCGGAACCTCCACCGGAAACCCGGCGAGGAGCAGGGCCATACGAGCGACGTTGCGGTTGTCCTCGCCCGCCTGGTTGGCGCAACCGAGGATGACGTCCTCGACCTCCTCGGGCATGACGTGCGCGCGCTGGCACGCCTCCTTGAGAACGATCGCGGCGAGGTCGTCCGGGCGCACGTCCTTCAGCTGGCCGCCATAGCGCCCCATCGGCGTGCGCGCCGTGGCGACGATTACCGCTTCCGGCAAGTCAGTCGCAACTCTTCCCCATTTATGGGGAAGTACCGCCCGTAGGGCGGGGATGGGGCTGGCGGTTCATTTCTTCGCTAACCGCCGAGCCAGAAATGCCTGCACGCCTTCTGCGAACTCGGAGCTCGCGGCCTGCGCCTCCTGCAGGTAGGACTCAAACTCCATCGCATCCTCGTAGCTCGAGACCAGCGCGTGGTTGACCGAGCGCTTGGCCCCGGCGAGCGCCTGCCTCGGCTGCGCCACGAGTTGATTGGCGAGGTCACGGACCTCTTCTTCCAGCCGCTCCGCCGGCACGATCCGGTTGATCACACCCAGCCGGTGGGCGTCCGCCGCCGAGAGCGGCTTGCCCGTGAAGAACATCTCGTACGCGACGCCGGTTCCGGCGAGGCGCGGCAGCAGCCAGCTCACGCCGCCATCGGGAGCCAGGCCGATGTTGACGAAGGCCTCGAGGATGTAGGACTCGGGCGTTCCGATCCGGATATCGCACGCGAGCGCGAAGCTCGCGCCGATTCCAACGGCTGGCCCGTTCATCGCCGCGATCACGGGCTTGGGCATCGTGCGAAGGCGCATCAGCATCGGCATGTACTCGTTGCGCAGGACGTTGCCGACGTCCTCAGGGGTGCGCATCCCGGCTCCTTGCACCATCTCGGTCACATCGGCTCCAGACGAGAAGGCGCGACCGGATCCTGTCAGGACGACGACCCGAACCGCGTCGTCGCGCTCCGCCTGCTTGATCGACTCGGCGAGCTGCTTCCGGGTGAGCGCTCCGATCGCGTTCATCTTCTCGGGCCGGTTGAATCGGATCCAGCCGATGCCGCTTTCGTTTTCGACGCTTACGTGCTGCTCGACTTCAGTCGCCATATTTCATCGTCCTTTGAAAACGCCCTTCCGCTTTTCGAGGAACGCGTGCATGCCTTCCTTCTGATCCTCGCTCGCAAACAGGAAGTAGAAGCTCTTGCGCTCGGAAGCCAGCCCTTCAGAGAGCGGCGACTCGAAGGCCTTGAGCACCGCCTCCTTCGCCATCCGCACCGCCAGCGGCGGCTTCTCGGCAAGCTGGCGCGCGAGCCGCTTCGCGACCTCGATCGTCATCTCCGCGGGCACGACCTTGTTGACGATGCCCAACTCGTAGGCCCGCTCGGCGGTCACCGGCGCGCCGGAGAGCATGACCTCCATCGCCGCGTACTTCCCCGCGGTCCGCGGCCAGCGTTGCGTGCCGCCCGCGCCGGGGATGATGCCGAGGTTGATCTCCGGCTGGCCCAGGCGGGCGGTCTCCCCCGCGACGACCAGGTCGCACATCAGCATCACCTCGCAGCCGCCGCCCAGGGCGTAGCCGTTGACCGCGGCGATGAGGGGCTTGCTGAATCCGGCGAGCGATATCCAGCGCCCGGTCTGGTCGCGGCTCAGCTGCTCGACGGCGCTTCTGTCCGCCATGTCGCCGATGTCGGCACCGGCGGCGAATACCTTGGGACCGCCGGTAAGCACCACCGCGCGGACGGTCTCATCGGCATCCAGGTCCGCGAGGGCTGCGGTCAGCTCGCGGATCAGGTCAGGGCTGAGCGCGTTCAGAACCTTCGGGCGGTTGAGCGTGACGGTCGCAATTGGCGCGTCGATTTCGACAAGGACGTTCTCGTACCCCATCGCGCCCTATCATCGGCTAAATGGCCAGCCACAGACTCGTGGACTCCTACGGCAGGGTGGCCGACGACCTGCGGATCTCGGTGACCGACCGCTGCAACTTCCGCTGCATCTACTGCATGCCGGCGGAAGGTCTCAAGTGGCTGGCGCGCGAGGACATCCTGAGGTACGAGGAGATCGTCCGCCTGGCCCGCATCTTCGTCGAGCGCTACGGCGTGCGCACGATCCGCATCACGGGCGGCGAGCCGCTGGTGCGCGTCAAGCTGGAAGAGCTCATCGGGATGATCAATGCGATCGACCCGACGCTCGACATCACGATGACCACCAATGGCGTGCTGCTCCGGCAGAAGGCGCTGGCGCTGCGCGACGCGGGTCTGAAGCGCATCAATATCTCGCTGGACACGCTGCATATGGACACCTTCAAGGACATGGCCCGCAGCGATGCTTTCGACCGCGTGATGGACGGCATCACCGCGGCGCGCGAGGCAGGCCTCTGGCCGATCAAGCTGAACATGGTCGTGATGAAGGGGCACAACGACGGCGAGGTCGTGGACTTCGCTCGACTCGCGCACAGCGAGGGCTACGAGGTCCGCTTCATCGAGTTCATGCCTCTCGATGGAGACAACATCTGGACCAACGAGCAGGTCGTGCCGAGCCGCCGCATCCAGGAGCAGATCGAGGACCAGTTCCCGCTCGAGCCGGTGGTCGACACGCGACCCGGGCCGGCGACCCGCTACCGGTTCGCCGACGGCGCGGTGGGTGGCGTCGGCTTCATCTCCTCGGTCAGCCAGGCCTTCTGCACCACCTGCAACCGAGTCCGGCTGACGGCCGAGGGCGGCCTGCGCACGTGCCTCTTCTCGCTGCACGAGACCCCGCTGCGCGACCTGATGCGCTCGGGCGTCTCGGACGATCACCTCGGATCGGTGATCGAGGCCGCGATCTGGCGCAAAGAGGAGGGCCACCTCATCAACAAGCCGGGATTCATCAAGCCGGCCAAGAGCATGTCCCAGATCGGGGGCTGATCAACCCGGATAGTCCGGACCAACCGAGGTTGTGACAACGCGATCAGCCGCATAGTCCGGACTAACGGGCATTTGGCTCCGGCCTAAGCTAGATCGCGTGATTCGGCCCGAGGAGGCCCAGCGCCCCTACACCGTCACCGAGCTCGCAAATGAGATCCGGCGCGAGCTCCGTCCGCTGACCGCCCTGCTGCTCAAAGGAGAGGTCAGCGGCATGAAGCAGGGCTCGAAAGGCCACTACAGCTTCGTCATTCGCGATGGCCAGAGCCTGATCAACGCCTTCATCTACGCCGACGACGCGCGGCGCGTCACGACGCTGCCTGAAGACGGCCAGGTCTTCATCTTCCGAGGGCGAGTCGATTACTGGATCCAGTACGGAACGATCCGCTTCATCGTCGACCAGGTCGAGTTCGACGACGTCGGCAAGCTCCGAGCGCGGCTCGACGAGCTGAAGCGAAGGCTCGAGGCCGAAGGCGCTTTCGCGGCGGAGCGTAAGCGCCGGATTCCATTCCTGCCGCGAGCCGTGGCGATCCTCACCTCACCGACCGGCGCTGTGATCCATGACCTTCAGGAAACGATCTGGGAGCGGTTTCCGAACATGGGAGTCGTCGTCTACCCGGTGCAGGTGCAGGGCGCGGGCGCGCCGATGAGCATCGCCCGCGCGCTGCGGCGCTGCAACCAGGAGCAGCTCGCTGACGTGATCGTGCTCGCCCGTGGCGGCGGCAGTTTCGAGGAGATGTACGCGTTCAACACCGAGCTGGTCGCCCGCGCGATCCTTGAATCACGACTGCCGGTGGTCACGGCGCTCGGACACACGTCCGACCGCACTGTCTCCGATCTTGTCGGCGACGCCGAGTGCCGCACGCCGACCGAGGCAGGCGCGCATGTCGTGCCGAAGAAGTCGGACCTGATCGCCCGGCTTGGCGAACGAGGGCGAAGACTCGACCGCGAGATTAGTCAGCGCATTGCACGCGAGGCCGAACGGCTGGCCCACAAGCGGGAGCGGATGGTCCAGCTCCTGCCGTCGCTAGTCCGCCAGCGGGCGGACCGGCTTGCCCGCGCGGCCGGCGAGCTGGGCAGGCTGAGCCCGATCGCGCAGGTCGCGCGCCGCGAGGACGCGCTTCGCGAACGTGCCCGACGGATCGACAGCGCGGCAGCTTCGAGGCTCGCCCGGAGCACCAACGCATTTGCGTCACGGCGGGCGGTCGACAGGCTGGAGCGGGCCCTGTCAGAACGTTTCGCCGGCGCGATACGAGCTCTCGGCCATCGGGAGCAGCGCCTGGCCGCGCTCAGCCCGGACGGTGTCCTCGCGCGCGGTTACAGCATCACGCTGGATGCCGAGTCGGGCACCGTCATCCGCTCCGCGGCCGCGACGAAGGTCAACCGCCGCGTCCGCATACGGCTCGCGTCGGGACGTATCGGGGCAAGGGTCGAGGAGGTCGAGACATGAGCCAGGAGCTCACCTACGAAGAGGCGCTCGAGAAGCTCGACGAGCAGCTGAAGCTGCTCGAGGACGGCAACCTTTCCCTCGAAGACGCGCTGAAAGCCGTCGATGAGGCGCGCGTCTACCTGAAGGTCTGCACCGAAAGGCTAGAAGCCGCCCGCAAGAAGATCGAGGTCCGCGGGGAGCCGGAAACTACGGAGTAGAGCTTTTCTCCATTGATGGGGAAGTCCGGCCGGAGGCCGGAATGGGGCCGCCGGAGGGGCTGGCCAAGGTAGAAGACTCCAGCTTCTCGTCCATCGCCCGCAGGCGCTGGCTGAGGTTCTTGATGAACTCGAGCATCACCTCTGGATGCTCGTGCACGATCGCCTGCAGGCGGTCGCGCCGCAGCACCCGGACGGTGGTGTCGGCCATCGCCTGGGCGCTCGCCGAGCGCGGCTGGTCGTCGAAAACCGACATCTCTCCTAGCGCCGTCCCCGCGCGATGCCGCACGAGCGTGACCTCCTGGCCCGCGTGGTCGAGGTGGACTCGGATCTCGCCCTCGACCACGACGTAGAGCTCGCCGCCAACATCGCCCCGGCGGAAAAGCGTCTCGCCCTTGGCGTAGTGCCTGCTGACCATGAGCCGGTCGACGCTTGCCAGCTGTTCGAGCGTGAGCGCGGTGAAAAGCGGAACCTGCTTCAGCGCAATCAGCTCTTTCATGTGTTCATCGAGTCCGTGCGACGCCGCTTCCGCTGTTTCGCGGACCCACCGGTCAGGATGCTTCGCCAGGGCCTCGATCTCCGCCTGCGCCAGTGGCCGGGCGAGCACCGGGTCAAAAGATCCCGGCTCGAGGAGGCGGGCCAGGGGTCCGGCGAGCCAACTGGGGCCGAAGTTTAGCAACGTCTCCAGCGCCTCCACGCGCGTTTGCGCGTGCACCGACGAAAGGCCGCGTTCCACAGTCGCAAAGCCTCGTTTGCCATGCAGGGCGCGCATGGCAGCCAGCCCCGATTCGGCCGCGCTCTGGACGAAGTCGTCGAGTCCGATGCGAAGCAAGGCGTAACCCGCCGCTTCGTTTCCATCGAGATGCCTCATCGCCCCGGCCACCCGCGCCGACAGCCGGGCAAGATGGGCGCCCTGGCCAAGCTGCATCTCCAGGTGTTCACGGGCTCGCTGGAAGAGCTCCGGCCTGCCGCTCCTGACCAGGGCCTCGACGGCGGCCAAAGACGTCTCGTCCCTGGCAAGCAGCATGGGCAGGACAAGGTCAAGCGCCTCCGGAGCCTGCGTGGACATCGCTTCCGAGGCCAGCAACCGCACGTCGCGGTCCCCGCTGGCCAAACCATCGGCGAGTGCTTCGGAGAACCGCCGTGTCCAGTCTGCGGGCGGCGTCCAGCGCACCGCCTGGCGCAGCGCCTCGCGCCTGACTTCGACGTCATCATCGCGAAGACAGGCGATCAGTGCCTCGGCGATCTCCTGGACTTCGCCTTTCATGCGCGCAAAGCTGCGAATCGCCTCCAGGCGGACCTGCCGATCTGCGTCTCGCATCCCGCGTGCGATCGCACCTTCGTCGGCGAGAAAGGCAGCTGCCCACACCGCCGCCGCGCGGTCCTGCGGATCAGGTGCATCGCGAAGACCTGCGAGCAGCCCGTCCAGGCCATCGCCTGGTTCTGGGACCGTCATGCCGGCGACCGCGGCCGCCGCGCGGACCCATCCGTTCTCGTCGTTCCGGGCCGCGGCGAGCTGCTCGCGAGTGATCCGCTCGGGCGGCCCAAGCTGAAGCGCAAGGCGGCGGATCACCGGGTCCGAGGACCCAAGAAGCTCGGGCACCATGCCGGCGAAGGTGTCGGGTGACATCCGCGCCAGCGCTGCCGCCGCGAACTCCCTCATCCTCTTTTCCCCACCCCGCACGTGCGCCTGCAGCTCGGCGATCTCCTCGGGAGCCGGCCGTCCCACGGCCTGCTGGTAGTCGGCAAGGCTCAACGCATGCGTCCGGAGGCGCGTGTAGATCGCGTCCAGGTACTGGCTGCGCAGCCACCAGGCCGCGCCGATGAAGGCGATGGCGACAACGATGCCGACGCCGGCCAGCACCTCCACGTTGCCGACGATCTCCGGCTGCAGCGCCAGAAGGACGACGCCGCTCAGCACGGCGCCACCCGGCAGCACAGCATTGTTGAGAAGGAACTGCAGCTTCGGCACCACCTGGGCCGGGAGCGCGCCACCCAGCACGTTCTGCGCGGGATCGTCCAGCCCGGTCTGCAGGCCGTTGCGGACGATGAACAGCAAGAGCGAGGTCGCCAGGATGGGGTTGATGGCGACCCCTATGAAGCCGATCAGGGTGAAGACCGGCAGCGCGAGGATCGCGTTCTTCACGCCGAGCCGGTCGAGCACCCACGGAGCGACGAACAGGCTCACGACGAGCTGCACCGCGTAGCTGGCGAGCCAGGCGTTGCCGATCAGGATCGTCAGCTCCTGGAGGTTGTTGTGCGTGGCGGCGACGAAGATGACCGCGACGAGATAGTCGCCAACCCGGCTCGCGACCTGCAGCACGAACGCCAGCAGCAACAGGGCAAGAACAAGTCGGCTGCCCGTCACGTGCTCGAGCGCGCGTCCGAACATGGCGATCACGCCGTGGCGCTTGCGCTCGACCTCGTGCTGGACGAGGAATTGATCCTCATCCTCCACAAACGCCGGGCGGTAGAGGGTGCGCTCGAGTCCGATCGACATGTACGCGGCCGCGAGCGAACCGATCGCCCAGACGAACATCAGCGGCTCGGTCGCGATGAACGCGACGACGGTCGTCGTGACGCCGGACAGCATGTAGCCGACGCTCGAGCCGGCGGCGATGACAGGAAAGATTCGCTTGCCCTCTAGCACGTTGAAGTGCTGGGTGACGAAGGTCCAGAAGTGGAGCATGACCAGCTCGAAGGCGACCGAATAGACCACATACGCCGTGAAGGCAACCGTGGAGTCCTCACGGACCGTGTACGCGACGAAGATGCCGATCGCCGCGCCCGCATTCGCGACGAGGTTGATGCGAAACGCTCGCCCGACCCCAAAACGCCGAGTCAAAGCGCCCTGCAGCGCGTCCATCGGCCAGACGGCGAGGGCCAGGACGATGAAGAAAACGGGATAGGCATGCGGGCCGGTCTTGTTGAGGAAGATGGACTGGGCCGCGCTGAAGGCCGTGTACATGGCCCAGCCGATGACCATCGCGAACCCCGCGACCTGCAGCGTGCGGCGGAGCTCGGTCCGGCGTACGTGCAGGATCTTGGCGAGCAGCGGCGAGACCGCCTCTCGCTCCAAAGGTCTAGACCTGCTGGACGCTCGCAATCCTCTGCAAGGCGGCGATGCGTTCGGCGATCGGCGGATGCGTGTCGAAGAGCCGGCTGAAGAAGCTGCCGTGGTGCTCGTCCGGGTTGTCGATCATCATCGCCGCGACGGCGTGGTTGAAACGCTCCGGCGGCCGGTCGTTCTGGGCGATCTTCTGCAGCGCGGAGATCAAACCTGTCGGGTTCCGAGTCAGCTCCACACCGCTGACATCAGCGAGCGACTCCCGTTGGCGGGAAAGCGCGAACTGCATGAGCGGGCCGACGACGAACGCGATGAGGGTGAAAAGAATCCCGATGGCGAGAACGACAATCGCACCATTGCCTCGCAGCCGCATGCGTCCAACGCTGTGCCAGAACATGCTCGCGATGACCGCCGCCAGCCCGATCATCGTCACCACAACCAGCAGCAGCCTGACGTCGAAGTTCTTGATGTGGCTCATCTCGTGGGCGAGCACGCCCTCGAGCTCCTCCCGATTCATCATCTGCAGGAGGCCGGTCGTCACCGTCACAGACGCATGGTTGGGATCACGCCCTGTGGCGAAAGCGTTGGGGCTTGCGTCATTGATGACGTACACCTTGGGCAGCGGAAGGCCATCCCCGATCGCGAGCGCCTGCACGATGTTGTGGAGCTGCTGGTACTGGCGTGGATCGGCGGGCTGCGCGCCCATCGCCGACAGCACTGTCGCGGAGCCGAAGTAGTACGCGTACAAAGCGGCGAGGACTCCAAGCAGGCCGAGGATGATCGCGCCGCCGATGGCTCCGACCTGGCCGTCGGCCAGCCATCCGATGATCAGCCCGACGGCAAGCCAAACCACGAGAAAGCCAATCACCACGAGGATGCTGTTGCGCTTGTTGCGTGCGATCTGGTGGTACATGGGCTCAGGTGGTGGCCCGTTTGTCGGGCTTGACGGTGTCGCGGACACGCTCGGCCACATAACGACCCCAGATCTGGGCCCATACGAGCCCGTTGCCGAACGCCGATACGTCCTCCGAGTGGTGCTTGAAGTGATACGTCCACATCGCGCGGTGCCGCTCGTACGAGATCTGGCGCTGACGCTCTCGCGACGGCGGCCTCACCTGGTGGATCGCGCTCGCCGTCGGGACATAGAACATCTTCCAGCCGCCCAGCTTCAGCCGGTAGCAGAGGTCCAGGTCCTCGCCGAACATGAAGTAGCGCGGGTCGAAGAATCCGACCCGGTCGAGCGCAGACCGCCTCAGCATCAAGCAGGCCGCGGTGCCGGCGTCCATCTCGTGGACGTCCGACTCCGGCAGGTGCCCCATGTTGTGGCGGCCGAAGCGCGAGCTCCTGGGAAAGAGCCTGCTCAAGCCGACCGTCTGATAGAAGAGCGTGCTGGGGATGGGGAACGCACGCCTCGCGTCGGGATCCCGCCCGCCGTCGGGCAGGAGCAGACGCGGCCCGGCCGCGCCGGCGTCGGGACGGGTGAGCAAGAGGTCCGCGAGCCGCCCGACACACTGCGGGTCGAGCCGGACGTTGGGGCTCAGGAGCAGGACGAAACGGCCCTGGCAGCGCTCGAGACCGATGTTCGCGGCCCGGCCGTAGCCCAGGTTTTTCGACTGGACGAGAACGGTGGCCTGCGGGAACTCATCGGTGACGGCGGCCGGTGAGCCGTCGGAGGAATTGTTGTCGACGACGATGGCTTCAACCGGGACGTCAGCACTCGCGAAGAACGACTTCAGGCACTGAAGAAGCTCGTCTTTCGCGTTGCGGCTGACGACAAGCGCCGAGACGACAGGCTTCGCAAGTTCGGGCATCGGCTTGGAATTATCCCCGCAGGGGGCTCGATACAATCGTCGGGAAGTGCAGACCGGCGCGAGACTGGGGATCGGCCAGCGCCTGGCCACCCTCCAGAGGAACCGTCTGGTCCGCCAGAATCTGGTCCTTTTCAGCGGCGGATTGATCGCCGGCGTCGGGGGATTTGTCTACCACGCGATCGCCGGTCGCGTGCTCGGCCCCGCGACCTATGGGCAGGTTGCGTTTCTGATCGCCGTCTACGCGGTGGGCACCGGCCCCGCGCTGATCCTGGTCGTCGTCCTCGCTCGCTACACCGCGATGCTCAACGCTCGCGGCGATCCCGGCGTGCGTTCGCTGCTGGCGAGGACCGTACGCCTGATCGCAATCCCGTGTCTGGCTCTGATCCTCGTCACGACCCTGTTTGCACGTCACATCGCGCAGTTCGCAAACCTCGGATCAACCATCCCGATCCTGATCCTCGGTTTCTCGATCGCGCTCATCTGGCAAGTCGCGATCCCGCGCGGCATCCTGCAGGGTCTCCAACGATTTACTTCGCTGTCGCTCAACCTCTCACTTGAGCTGGTCGTCCGCACGGTCGTCGTCGTGCTCCTTCTGAAAGCCGGATACGCGGTCTCGGGCGCGATGGCGGCGGTTTTCGCGGGCCTCGCCTTTGTCTTCTGCCTCGGTCTTTTCTCCCTGCGCGACCATTTCCGCCGGCAGCCGGCCCGCGTGCGCCTGCGCGTGATGGCCGGCTTCTCCCTGACCGCCGCAGCCGGCATCATCGGCGTGCAGATCCTTTACAACCAGGACGTCATCCTGGCCGAGCATTACCTGAGCCTCCACGACGGCGGCATCTACGGGGGGCTCAACAAGATCGGGACGATCCTCTACTTCCTCACGTTGAGCGTCAGCCAGGTGCTGTTTCCCCGGGTCGTCGAGGCCGTGGCCAAGGGCCACCACCCGGGACGAATCCTGCTGTCCTCGGCCGGAATCCTCGCCGCCCTGGGCGCGGGTGCGCTGCTTGTTTTCGCCGTCGCGCCCGGTCTGGTGGTCGGCATCCTGTTCGGACCCAGCTTTCGCGACGCCATACCGCTCGTTTTTCCGGTGGGTGTGATCGGGCTCGCGCTCTCGCTCGACAACCTGCTCGTGCAGTTCTTCATGGCCGTCCACGACCGCGTCTTCGTGCCGATCCTTGCCCTGGGCGTCGTGGTCGAGGGCGTGCTCATCTTCCTGTTTCACGCGCGCGTCGGTCAGGTCGTGCTCGACGTCTTGATCGCATTGGTCGGGCTGCTGGTGCTGCTCAGCTTCAGGTGCTACCTGCTGCTGCCGAAACTGCGTCCCGAATCGCTCGCCGAGCCTGAGCCGGCCGTCCAATAACTCAAGTCCCGCCACCCCAGAAAGAGCGCGGGACTTCGCCGGGCGCACGCACAAACAAAGATGCTCGGCAACGACCTACTCTCCCGCCGGGTTGCCCCGACAGTACCATCGGCGCTGGAGGGCTTAACTTCCGTGTTCGGAAAGGGAACGGGTGTCTCCCCTCCGCCATGGTCACCGAACCCGGGAATTATACCGAGTAGCGGTTGGCCCCTCCGGCCCTTCGGGCCACCTCCCCAGAATGGGGAGGAGTTCCCTTAACTACCGGGTTCTTCGACGCCGGGCGCGCAGGCTCTTGATCTTGCGCGCCTCGGCCGGCGGGACGTAGTGCGAACGGCGTCGCATCTCGCGCACGAGTCCCTGCTCCTGCACCTTGCGGCGGAACTCGCGCAGCGCCTGTTCGAACTCCTCAGGGTCCTTGACGACTATTCGCACAATCCGTCAAGGATACAGGCCGGGCGGATGGGCCTGCGCTGTAAAGGACCTACTCGAGGACGTCCGGTCGGAGCGTCCTGAAGAGCGCGATCGCAACGAACGCAACAGCGAACGCGCCGATCACGGCCAACGCATGCGTCGCATCGACCGCCGCAAGCGGCGCCGCGAAAGCCGGCCTGGAACGATGGGCGGGCTCGATGAGATTCAGCACGACATTCAGGTTCGGTCCGAGCTGGTACTGGCTGATGGCGGTCCATGGCTGGTCGTGACCGGTGGCTCGGATGGCCAGGATCTCGAGGATGGTCAGGAAGTTGTCCGCGGGATAGAACGCGAGTGAGGCTGCGATGGCGAAGGCCAGCGAACGGCCGAGGGCGGACGCAGCCGCCGCCAGCAGAATGGCCATGCCCATGCTGATCCCTTGCACCGCGGCCCAGCGACCCAGGTCGCTCCAGAACTCATTGGAGATCTGCGAGATCCCCTCGAAGTCGCCGCTCAACGAAAGGATCATCAACGCGAGGATCGCTCCGACGACGAGCACGTAGCCCGCGAAAAGCACGATCCCGACCAGCGCAAGCGTGAAGAGCTTGGCGAGAAGCAAACGCAAACGTCCTGTTCCACGTGCGTAGAGGATCCGGATCGTGCCGGACGAATACTCCATCGCGATGAGGCGGGCTCCGAAGATCAGGAGAAATATTCCCGATCCGATTTGAAACACCGTCCCGAAGACCTCCAGCATGTTGTAGGCCCACGCGGTCGGGTTGGCTACCAGGGACTCCTTGAGGTTGGAGGCGCCCGATATCGCCAGCACGATGACAGCCAGTAGAACGACCCCACCGGCCAGGGTCAGCCACAGGCTGAGCTGCCGGCTGAGCTTCAGCGCCTCACCGCGCACCGCCCCCACGAAGCTCGGCCTCAGCGCGATCGTGCTCATGAATCCGCTCCGGTGAGACTGAGGAAGATGTCCTCGAGGTCCTTGTGCCGCGGGCTGACCGCGTCAGCTTCGAAGCCGTTCTGGACCAGGAACCTGATCATCTCACGACCGCTCCCGCCCGGAGCCGATGTGATCACCAACCCGTCTTCGGCGCGCGCCTCTGCGCCCCAAGGTTGAAGATGCAGCGCGGCGGCCAGGTCATGTGGCGAGTCGACCTTTACCTCGAATTCGCCATGGGCCTCGATCAGCTCGGCAACCGGCGCGACGCGAACGAGCTTTCCGTGGTTGATGATCGCGACGCGCGTGCAGATCTGCTGGACCTCGCTCAACACGTGGCTGGAGATGAAAACGGTCTTGCCCGACGAAGCGAGGTTCCTAAGCAGATCGCGCATCTTGACGATTCCAGCTGGGTCGAGCCCGTTCGCGGGTTCGTCGAGGATCAGAAGATCGGGATCGTTGAGCAGTGCGATGGCAAGGCCCAGCCGCTGCTTCATGCCCAGCGAGTAAGTCCGCACACGGTCGCGATCGCGGCCTTCCAACGAAACGATCTCGAGCACCTCGTCGATGCGCTTGTGCGAAACGCCCCCCAGCACGTTTCCGACGACCCGGAGGTTGTCGCGGCCCGACAGGTAGCCATAGAGGGCCGGCGACTCGACAAGAGCGCCGACCCGCGGCAGGACCCTTGAGCGATGCGAACCAACCTCTTGGCCGAGGATCTCGATCGAGCCGCCGGTCGGCGCGATGAGGCCGAGCGCCATTCGGATCGTCGTCGTCTTCCCCGCTCCGTTTGGCCCGAGAAATCCGAAAAGCTCGGCCTGATCGACCTCGAGGTCGAGCCTGTCGACCGCCAGCCGTTTGCCGTAGGACTTGGACAGCGCCTGAGCGCGAAGTACCGGCTGCGCGGTGCTCACTGTGAATCAAGCACCGCGCGCGCCGGGTTTGTGACAGTCGGTCTTGTTTAGGGGTTCACCCCACCGAGGGTCACGATGGCCGTGTGCGATCCGCTCGTGTTGACCCAGGTCACGGACACTCTGTCGCCAGGCTTGTGCGACTTGACCGCGGTTCCGAGAGTGTCGGCCGAGGTGACCGACGATCCGCCGACCTTGGTGATGACGGAGCCTCTTGTGATGCCGGCCGAGGCCGCGGGTGTGCCCGATAGGGGCGCTGCAGACACCAGCGCACCCGAACTGACATTGAGACCGAGCTGTGAAGCGCCGGAGGCATCGATGCTCTGCACTGCGACCCCGAGGTACCCAACCTGGCCATACGTGAGGTCCGCGGCCTGCTCGTGGGCGCGTATCCGGTTGGCGACGCCGACCGCGGTGTTGGACGCGATCGCGTAGCCGGTGCTGGACGCCGCGGAGCGGAATCCTTGGGCCTCGCCCGCCGTGATCATGCCGACGACCTGACTCGAGGTGTTGACGAGCGCCCCACCGGAGTCGCCCTGGTAGATGACGGCATCGCTCTGGATCATCCCGCTGAGGGTTTCCGCGCTGCCGGCACCCTCGCTCGCCGTGATGGTTTGATTGAGCGCGGTCACCTGGCCCTGTGTCACGTGCGGCGCGCCGCCCTGGCCGAGGGCGTTGCCCAGGGTGACCACGGTGTCGCCAACCTGCAGCGACGAGGAATCGGCGAACGTAACAGTCGGAAGTCCGGACACGCTCTGGTCGATCTGGATCACTGCGACGTCCTGCGAGACGTCAACTCCAACGACATGCGCTGTGAAAGTGCTGGACTGG
Organism: Chloroflexota bacterium; assembly: GCA_005882115.1. Classification (GTDB taxonomy): domain Bacteria; phylum Chloroflexota; class Dormibacteria; order Dormibacterales; family Dormibacteraceae; genus 40CM-4-65-16. Next base: position 31,060 of record VBEG01000039.1, on the reverse strand, counting down.
CCCTCCACGGTGATTGTGATGCTCGTCGACCCACTGACCACGTGGTTGTTGGTCAGGATCTCGCCGGTGGAGCTGATCAGCATGCCGGTCCCTGCCGCCTGACTCGAACCGAGCGTGGTGTTGATGTCAACGATGGCGGGGCCCACCCTCGCCGCGATCGCGGCGGCGCTCGCGTTGGAGGAACCCGTGCCTGGCGTGACCGGCGTGATCGGCGTGGTCGGAGTGATCGGCGCCGGCGTCTGTGTGGTGGACTGCGCGATCTGGTGCGTATTGACCGCTCGGGCGAGACTCCATCCGATTCCGGCGCCGGCCGCAGCCGCGACCACGGCGATCAGGACGACGTACGCCGCGATCCGGCTCCAGACCGAGGTCGGGGGCGGCGGCTGAGGTGGCGCCCAGCTTGGCGGCGGTCCCATCGGCGCGTAGCTGGGCGGCGGCAGCAGTGTGGGTTCGCGCGGGGTCAGCTGCGGCTGTCCCGGTTCTTGTGGATTCTCGTCTGTCATCTGGGTCTACCTCCGGAAACTCTCTGAAGCTTCGATTTGTGCTCTAGATTGGCCCCGCAACCTTTGAGCCAACTCGATGGATCCTTAACGTTTCCTGAGAACCTAGGTTAGAGAGTGGACTGGTCCAGCCGACGGCGCGTGCTTTTCGGCATCCTCGGCGCCACGTTCGCTCCGTATGTGCTGGCGCTAATCCTGTTCGTTGTCGCCCTGGGGCCGGGTCAGGGAAATCGAGTCCTGGTGCGACTCGGCGTCGCGGTGTTTGTCCTTGGTCTTCTCGCGGGAGCGGTTCTCCGACCGGCAGCCGTATTGATGACCGGCGGGTGGGCCAGCCTCTCCAGGGTCGCTCGGATGACAGTCGTCGGTGGCTTTCTGCTCCGCACGATCGGTGCCATCGCCCTTTTGGTCATCGGATTTCGGATATGACTCGGGTGCGGAGTGTAAATTCCAAACCGCGATTCTGAAGGTGGCTTCTTTAGGGCTGGAAGGAGGGACGATATGGCGTTTCGAGAGGCGTCGCTGGAGACCACTGCTGCGCCGGCCAGGGTGTGGCAGGTCTGGTCAAACGTGAATCAATGGCCGGAGTGGAACCCTGACATGAAGGAATCCCGCCTCGACGGGCCCCTCAAGCTCGGTGCGACGGGGATGATCAACACGAGGTCGGGCGGCAAGCACGATGTCGTGGTGACGCATTTCGAGGAGGGTCGATCCTTCGAGCTTGAAAGCACCGCGCTGCCCGGGACCAAGATGGCGATCCGCGCGACGATCGGCTCCAGGGGCGCCGGGAGTCAGATCACGCAGGGATTCGAACCTCGCGGGTTGCTGGCCCCCCTGGTCGGGCCGATGATGAGCGGCCAGATCCTCAAGACCTTCAACGCTGTGCTCGCCGGTTTGAAGAAGAAGGTGGAGGCGGCTCCCTAGTCTCGGCTGGAGTCAGCACTCGCCCTTCGTCGTTACGAGGTCGGCATGCCATCGTTTCCTCAGCCATGAAGGTGGGTCCTTTTCTCATCGCGTTGGTGCTCCTCGCGGGATGCGTTCCAGACGGGTCGCCGCTGCCAACGGCGACGGCCGAGCTGTACGGGGCATCGATCGAGCTGCCCCGAGGGAGCTACTGCTGGAACAGCGGTGGCCACGCTGCGTGCGCCGACAGCCCGGGGGCGGAAACCCTGCTGCGGATGGGCGACCTGAAGCCGTACGCGACCGCCGGCGGCTACGACATACAGATCGTCTTCCACCCTTTGTTTCAGCTGCGCCGCTTCACGGTCGACCTCGTCTACGGTCCGGGAAGTCCGTCGGCAATCGCGACCACGGCTCCGCGGACATTTGCCCAGCCGCAAGTCCAGGACGACGAGGCCGGGGTCTACGTCTACGCGGTGTCCGGGACCTGGCCCGAAGGCGACGTCACCTTTTTCCTCGCCCTGAAGGTCTCGCCTGAGACCGCGTAGCGGCCCCAAGCAGACGGCTACGCGTTCGGGCCGCAGCCTCCCTTGCCAGGATGAGTTACAGGGGCACTGTGCGGACCGGGTCCACGCGGTCCGACCGGAACCGATGGAGGCGCACTGGTCGGGTTGCCTCCGCATCCATTGGTCGCCTCCACCGTCTCCTGAGACGGCTTGTGGGCCGGCTTGGCCGCGTTGACCGCCGCGGTAGCCGCGTGCTCAACGCTCGCGCTCGTCACTGCTTGCGTCAGAGCGGGATCAGAATCCACGGGCAGGGCAGCGGCTATCGAATGACCGGTCGACGGGGCGAGGGCACTTTTTGCCGGCGCCGCTGCCGGGTTCGAAGCAACCACCCCGATGGCAACCACCGTCGCCGCACCCACCGCCGCGATGGTGATCGCCTGGTGCTCGCGCAGATTCCGCAGCGAGGCGAGCACCAGCAGGACCGCCGACAGCATCCAGACACCCAGGCTGGTGACATGCTCTTCGAGCTTTCCGAGCGCGTTCGTCAAGCGCCTGCTCACGGTCCTGACTGAAACGTTCAGTGCCTGCGCGATCTGGTCGTTCGTGTGGCCATGGAGGTAGGCCAATGTGAGAATGTTGCGATCTTCCTTGGGCATCTCGGCCATGGCGTCGCGGACGGTGTGACGCTGCAAGGCGGCGACGAGGCCGAGCCAACCCCCATAAACGCCTGCTCTTCGTGCTTCGTCTGACGTGAGCAAGCGCCGCGCCTTGGCGTTGGCCCCGGAGCGGCGCCGCGGGTCGATGGCCGTTCGTCTGGTGCCACCTACGACCCACGACCGTAGAGCACCGGTCTCCTGCAGCGACTCCGCCCCGTTCTTGTCCTCTGGCGACTCCATGTCCGAGCGCTCTTGCAAGTCTCAGTAAGGCTACACCGGCTGCGGAAAAGTGGCTAGCTCCAAGTACGACGGCGATGAGCCGCCGATCTCCCAGCCGGCCTTACGGACCGGGTGGCGGAGATCCGCTCGGCGAGGCCGAGGCAGGCGGCGACGCCGACGGTAAAGAGGACGACGAAGGCGAAGGCGAAGGAGAAGGAGAGGGCGAAGGTGAAGCCGACGGCGTTCCATGCGGCGAGGTGACCGGCGCGGCCTGGCCGGACGATCCGGGTTCGGGCGGCGGTGGCGGGGCGGCGATCGAGAGGAACACCATCAGCACCAAAGCGACCAGGGCGAGCGCCACCGGCACGGCCAGCGTCTCAGCGCCAGATCCCGGCCGCACGCCGGTGCTTTGCGCCGATGCCCTGTAGGCGCGACGCAGAGGAGTGAGGTGGATGCCTTCGGCCGAGGCGCCGGCCCACGGCGCGTTTGCGTAGATGGCCGCCTGGAACGCGAGCAAGGTGGCGAGCGCGATCGTGGGCAGCGAGGGAGCGCGGACGAGCGTCACGATCGCTGCAGCCAACCCGACGCAGGCCAGCAACGTCTCCACCTGAGCAGCCCGAAGAGCCTTGATGATCGAGGCCTCGCCTTCCTTCAACTTCGGCGTGCGGAGGAACGTGGTGTGAAAACGCACCAGGCCTCGCAGACAGGCGACCGTCACTACCCAGCTCAACGCGAACCAGACCTGGAGACCGGCGATCGCATCGCGCCAGGTGCACCGCGTCGTGAGCTTCATCGCCCATACGGCTCTCAGCAGCCCGCTGGCGAGAAACGCGATCGGCAGCCCAAGCGCAACGCCGGTCAGCTGACGTATCGGCAATTGGTGATGCATGGCCGTGGAGAGCGCCGTCAGGAGAAGCAAGACGGTGAAGCAGAACATCAGGACATCGCCAAACCACTGGACGTTGCCGAGGAGGTAGTGAATGCGTTGTGCGACCGTCAGCCGCTCGCCGCGACCTGGTAGCAGCAAGCGGCGCCAATGCAACCGCAAGATCTGGACTCCACCCAATGCCCAGCGGAAACGTTGTTTCTTGAGGCCGTCGAAGCTGAGCGGCATGAGCCCCTCACCGTAGGCACGAGGCACGTAGATGCCGATATGGCCACGCGCCAGCATGCGCAGGCTGGCCTCCGCATCTTCGGTGACAACATCGGTATTCCATCCGCCGATCTCCTCCAACGCGCTGCGCCGGATGAGGCCCATCGTGCCCGCGAAGATGATCGCGTTGCGGTGCGCGCGGGATGGCATGGTGATCTCGAAGAAGTAGCGGTAGCTGTAATAAAGACCGCGCAGATACTGGTCGTCGGTCCAGTCGCGATAGTTCTGCGGCGTCTGGACGAAGGCCACTTTGGAGTCGGCGAAGTGTCCGATCACTGCCCGAAGCCAATCCGGCCTGACCACGTAATCCGAATCGACGACACCGACGATCTCGACCTCTTTCGGCAACCGGCGCGTCGCCTCGTTCAGCGCCCCGGCCTTGAAGCCCGGCCAGTTCTCCAGGTGCATGAACTGAAATCGAGGGCCCAGCTCCTCGCAGCGTTTCTGTAGGGCGGTCCAGTTTTCGCGATCAGGCGTGTTGTTGTCGACCACCTGAATGATCAGGTCCGGATAGTCGAGCTGCGCGAGCGCGTTGAGAGTTTCGGTCATCACCTCGAGCGGTTCGTTGTAAGCCGGGACCTGGATGGCAACCCTCGGCCGGTAATTCGAGTCGACCGGATGCGGGCGATCCGAAGTCCGGCTTGTCGTGTCCACGATCTCGAACAGGTAGGAGAGAGAAAGCGTGAGGGCCGCAACCTCGAGCACCAGCAAGAGCGTGGAGGTGATGACGCCAGCGTGGCGGCGGCGAAGAGCTGCGCGCCCAGCCAGCTCCAGCGTCGCATCGCCAAGCGCAAAGCAAGAGCTACCAGGAACGCGCCGAGCGCGAGCCCAAGCTCGACGTCACGCTCCCGGCTGAGGATGGTGGCGTTCCATGCCACCAACGAGATCAGGGCCAGTCCCAGGGGCAAGCCCACCCACACGCGGGCACGGACGGCCCCCGGCACAAAGGCGCCAAGCGTGGTCACCGCGCTCAGAACGCCGAAAAACAAAGCCGCGTGCAGCAGCACAGAGAGAAAACGCGGCTCAGCAGTCTTTGACTCGCGGCACCCCGCTATCGGTTTTCACCAGGTTCTTAGTCCCGGTTCATGGGATTGGCGCGTTTTGGCGCTCGGCAAGCAGGCGGAAACTGCAAGAACACCACCGAATTCCGACGCTTCCTATGAATCGGGCTTGAGCGTGCTGCGCATCAATATTCCGTTCGCCCAGTACTCACCTGTCTCCCCGGAAGGCAGCAGATCGTACGTGTGCCCGGATGAGGCCCCAACCACCTCGAGAGCGGTGATCGTGACTCCGTCGATCTGATCACTGACTGTCAGGCTTCCGAGGGATCGGCCGTCGGCGATCTCGTGTGGTGCGGACGCAGTGAGCTGGCGACCGTCGGCCAGGAAGACATGAATCATCTCGCTGCCTGGCGCATCCAGCCGACTCGTCATCTTCAGGACAACCGCGACGATTGGCCGGCCGTCGTGCGAAGCCGACCACACTTGCATTCCCACTGCAATCTTGGAGACGAAAACAGGACCGGTTGGCGTGGAGATGAGCGAGTCGGCCGCGAGGCAGATTGGACACGCACCCAGTCCCGGACCTTGATGAACCTCATAGACATGACCCAGCAAATCGACTTTGCCGACAAGCTCGTTACGCAAGGCTCCGGACGGAGTAGGGCCCGGGAACATGTCGAAGCGGTAAACGGCTCCATCCCTCTCCAGTCGTACCGCGTTGAGCTTCAACCAGTCCCGATATACCGCGACGACTTGATCATCGTTCAGGGGAGTTGGCGGTAAGTGCTCGCGCCTGATGATCGCCGAGTAGGTTGGCAAATCAGAAACGATGTGCGGATACTCCCCGTACGGGTTAGAGCGTGGGTTCGGCATGCCCCAACCAGTACAGACGAGGGGTTCGCCGACATTGTCGATGACGCTGAATTTGAGATCCGCGACCGACCGCGGCACGAAAGGCAGTATTGGAACGACATAGAGACCAACGGCCCAAAGCACCACCAGTGCCACCAACGCGTACGCAATGCGTCGTTTTCGAAAGGCTCGCAATCGGTTTCTCATCCGCCGTCGACACATTCTGTGGTCGTCGTTGGCGGGATCGACCGGGTTAAGGCATATGGAGCCCACGCCCGGATTCGAACCGGGGGCCTTTCCTTACCAAGAATCTTTCTGCTCGACGGAGCGAACATCTTCCTGACATGATCCTTGTCTAGACCACCGTCTCCTTCCAGCGAGCGAATTTCTCCTCAATCTGCTGTGAAATTGGCGTCAACTGATGGCGATCGCTCTAGCTTTGGGGATGACACGCCAGCTCACACGGTGGCTCGCTCCCGCGGCGCGCCGGCCGCTGCGTTCGCGGGCTCAGGCCGCACCGGCTCGAGCGCGATCTTTCCCCTCGCATGACCCTCGTTGAAGTAGGCGAACGCTTCGGCGAGCTGGTCGAGCATGTACCGCCTGTCGATGGCGGTCGTCACCTTACCGGCCGCCATGAGTTCCGCGATGGCCTCAATGTCCTTTTGTGTCAGCTTGGCGATGAAGAACACCGATTTCTGCGTGCCGCGAATCGAGCGCAGGCGTGTGCCGATGAAATGACCGAAAGCCTTCATCTCGCTCGTGTGCTGGACCGCGGCCGCACCCACCAAGACGAAGATTGCGCCGGGTTGGAGGACGCGCCTGCACGCCGACAGGGAGCGGTTCCCTGCAATGTCGATCAGCGTGTCGTAACGCTCTCCGCTCTGCGTGAAGTCCTCCCGCGTGTAGTCGATCACGCGCTGCGCGCCGAGCGAGCGGACCGCGTCTGCGTTGCGCGGGCTGCAGACCGCGGTGACCTCGGCACCGAGCGCCCTCGCGATCTGCACCGCAAACGTCCCCACGCCTCCGGAAGCGCCGTTGATCAACACCTTCTGGCCCGGCTTGACCTGGCCGTGGTCCCGGATCGCCTGCAGCGCGGTCAGCGCCGCGACCGCCACGCAGCCCGCCTGCTCGAACGACACATTGGACGGCTTGAGCGCCAGCGCTTCGGACTCCGACAGGCATATGTATTCGGCGAAGGACCCGTGCTCGCCCCCGAACACCTCATCGCCGGGCCGGAACCGTGTGACGTCCTTGCCCACCGACTGGACGGTCCCCGCGAAGTCCGTGCCCATCACATCACGCGTTGGCTTACGGGCCAGCTTTCGCATCAGGCGTCCCGCGACTGATAGGGGAAACAGATCGACCGGGTTCACCGACGACGCGTGCACGCGCACGAGCACGCCGTCGTCGGGCACCGCAGGCTGCTCGATCTCTTCGAGCTTCATCGTGCCGCGTTTTTCGCAGACGATCGCTTTCATCGGCGTCAGCTCAGGCTGAACGGTGGGTACTTGTCGGTCACGAGGGTGAAGGCGTAGGCGGTCACCCGGTTGTTCCAGCGCAGCACCCCGACGACGTAGCGGAAGAGCCCCTTTGGATAGGTGCCGGTGAAGAGGATGGCGAACCAGGCGGCGATGATCGCGAAGGCGGCGCCGATCCACAGGAAGAACAGCACAACGTAGTGCGGGATGGCGAGCAGCCACTTGACCAGGGGCAGCCAGCGGTTGAGCTGCTTGGCGTCGGGATACGCGAAGTCGAGGTGCACGGACTGCTCGTCGTCGGTCGACGGGTAGCGGTCGTCGAGCAGCGCCATGTAGGCGGTGACCCGGTTGGAGAACCGGAGCAGGTTGAGGTTCCAGTCGAACCACCACCGCGGGTACTTCTGGCGGAAGACGAGCATCAGGACGAGGGGCACGAACACGGCAGCGCCGCCGATGACAACTGCCCTCTGGTTGTGGCCGTCCTGAAAGGTCTCGCCGGACAGCATGGTGAGCAAAATGACGACGGGGATCGCGGCGAGCAGCCGGAAGGCCGTCGTCAGCCGGCTGAGCGGGCGGGCGGGAAAGTCGACGTCGAACTGGACCGGATAGCTGCTGACCATTTGTTCACCCCTCCTGGATGAGATCGGTTGATTCGAGGCTGACCACCTCGTGACCGTGCAACGCCTCGAGGAACGGCTGAAAGCTCCCGTACACGACGCAGCGGAGGAACCGGCCATTGGTCTCGACCCTGCTTACGCCCGACGCACGCGCGATCTGATGCGCGGGCGGCGCGCCGACGAAGCTGACCTCCACTTTTCTCAACTGAGGCACCCCGGTCACGTCAGCCAAGCTACGCAGTCGCGCGGCCCTGGGAATCGGTGGAATCACCGATTCTTGACTCGGTAGTAACTTGCCGTCTCACGATGGCCAAGCCCGCCCGCCGTCTGGGGAACCTACCCGCGGAAGCCACGAGCTTCATCGGCCGCCGCCGCGAGCTGGCCGAGCTGCGCAAGAAGCTGGCGTCGGCGCGGGTGGTGAGCCTGGTGGGACCGGGCGGCGTGGGCAAGACCCGGCTCGCGATCCGGGCCGCGACCAACCTGGCGCGCGGGTTCCGGAACGGCGCATGGCTGGTCGAGCTGGCGGAGGTCCGGGACTCGGCGCTGGTGGGCAACGCCGTGATGGCCGCGCTGGACCTGCGCGACCAGGCAGCGACCGAACCGCTCGCCCTGCTCCGGTCTTACCTCGCGGACAAGGAGCTGCTTCTGGTGCTGGACAACTGCGAGCACCTGCTCGAGGGGGTCTCCGAGCTGGTCAACGAGGCGGTTCGTGCCGCGCCGGGCCTGCGGGTGATCGCCACCAGCCGCGAACCGCTTGACGTGCCGGGGGAGCACCTCGTCCCCATCCCCCCTCTGGAGCTGCCCACCGCAGATGGCGACAGGCTGGGGCAGAACGAAGCGGTGATGCTCTTCGTCGAGCGGGCAGCGGCGGCGTCGGGGACCTTCGAGCTGACCGCGTCGAATCAGTCGTCGGTCGCCGACGTGTGCCGGCGGCTGGATGGCCTGCCGCTGGCGATCGAGCTGGCGGCAGTTCGGACTCGAGCGCTTTCGGTGGAGCAGATCCTCGAGCGCCTGAGCGACAGGTTCAGCCTCCTGGTGGGCGGTGGCCGCGCCGCGCTGCCCCGGCATCAGACGCTGCAGACCACCATCGAATGGAGCCACGATCTCCTGTCGGCCTCCGAGCGGACGCTGCTGCGAAGGCTTTGCGTGTTCGCGGGACGATTCACGCTGGAGGACGTCGAGGGCATCTGTGCTTCTGACCAACTGCCCGCCGCATCGGTGCTCGATTCGCTTTCGTCGTTGGTCGACAGGTCGCTCGTGATCAAGGAGGACGCACGCGGCCAGGCCTGCTATCGCCTGCACGAGACAATGCGTGAGTACGCCGCCCTCAAGCTGAGGGAGGCCAGCGAGGACGAGACCCTCGGGGAACGCGCCACGGAGTACTACGTGCTCAAGTGCGGTGCGACCGGGCCTGCAGGCCGGTATCGCCTGGCCGAGTGGCTCGGGTGGATGGAGCTCGAAATCGACAACGTCCGCGCCATCCTCCGGCACTGTGTGACCCGCGGCGACTTTGCGCGCGGCGTCGACCTGGTCGCGTCGCTTGGCTGGTTCTGGATCACACGCGCGACCACCGAGGGCGTGCGGTGGCTGGAGGAGATGCTCGCGCCGGGCAAGGGCAACCCGGAGGGGCTCGCCTGGGCCTGCTTCCTGCGCGGCTTCCTGGCCGTGCTGCAGAACGACCCGCCGTCGGCTCGACCGTGGCTGGCGCGCGCCGCGGCTGCCGCCACCGAGCTGGGTGATCTGGCGCTTCTGACGCAGGCGCAGGCGATGGGGTCGATCGCGGCGATGTTGGCGGGCGACCGCAGCGCCGCGGACGCGCTGCATGAGGAGGCGCTGACGGCGCTGGCGGGCGCCAACGACCTGGCCGCCACGACGGCGGTCCTCCAGACACGAGCTTTGAATGGGATGTTCACGGGCGAACTTGCCGTGGTCCGAGAGGCGTCCACGGAGGGCGTGCGGCTGAGCCGGGAGGCCGGCGACCTCTACGTGCTCGAGATCATGCTGATGGAGCTGGCTTTCGCGGTGTTGAACGTGGGCGACGCAGACGGATCCCGGCCGCTCTACACGGAGGCTCTGCAGATCGCGCGGCGGATCGACGACCGGCTCGTTCAGTCCTATTTGATGGCCGCGTTCGGCTACTACGCGGCCTTAGCTCGCCACGGGCGGTTGGCGGCCCAGCTGCTGGGGGCGGCAGAGTCGACACGCCTGGGAGCGGGCGCGGCAGTGATGGCGCCGCTGGCCCCGCTGATCGCCCAGACCGAGGAGACCGCGATCGCCCTGCTGGGTCAGGCGAGGTTCGACGCGGAGTTCGGCGCCGGTAAGCGGATGGACCGGGAGGCGGCGATCGCACTGGCGCTGGGCGAGCCAGGCCAGGCTGCCGCGGCTCCCGGCCGCTCCGGCGACGGCGCCCTTGGCGGGCTCGGGCGACGGGAGGCCGACGTGGCTCGGCTGATCGCCGAAGGCCTGAGCAACAAGCAGATCGGGGCACGCCTGTTCATTTCCGAGCGCACCGTGGACAGCCACGTCCGCAGCATCCTGAACAAGCTCGGCTTCAACTCCCGGGCCCAGATCGCCGGCTGGGTCGCGAGGCATTAAAGCTCTGCTGCAGAGCATTTCCTTACGTCATTTCTCGGGAGATGTTGCGAGGCAGAAGATGGAAGGAAACGGTGGTATTGAACTTGGAGCCCACGCCCGGATTCGAACCGGGGACCTTTTCCTTACCAAGGAAACGCTGGAGACCTATTTCCCAATTGGTGCTCCGCTGAGGTCGAATGGAGAGGCTATTGCCAATAATCGCTGCCTAGCAGCGCTTCCTAGAAAATCAACTCACCGGCCGGAGCTGAACGCCTAGCGCCGGATCTGTCGCGGAACATATCCGCGGCGATGATCACCCACCCGACCACGCGCCTCTCAGTGCCGGCGGCAGGATCAATCCAGCTGATGGCGCGGGTGTCAATGGCGCCCTCAATGCCCCAATACCTCGCCGAGTATCACTTCGCCCTCTGCGCATACTCGTCGTGCCGGCGAAGCCAAAGAGGCGAGTCGGCTTCGTCGCGCCCCTTGGGGGCGCGGTCGAGGATTGGGTAGTACCCCATCAGAAACTCCAGCCCGCGGGCCGTGGTGGAGTAGGCGTGGTATATGGCACCCTCGTCGTGGACGAAGGTGCTGAAGCCCGGGCCTTCCGACAAGTAGCCGACAACGTCCGTTCCGGAGGCGCTCGCGAGGTGGTCTACGATCGGCGGGATCCCCGCGTCGATCATCGGCTTGAACGCTTCGCGCGTCTGTTCCTCGGTCCGTGACACCCTGAAGTCGAAGTTGAACTCGCTGCTGGCCGATGAGACCCAGGGGAAGCTCCAGCCCATCCGGCGCTTATAGGCCAGGAGCTTCTCCAGGGGCGCGCGCGAAACGTAAACCATCGTGACGTCCCGGGCGTTGAGATGAGGAAGGACGCCGTTGACGGCATCGGCGCTAGAGGAGCAGGTCGGGCACCCCGCCTCGTAGCTCGGGCCGAACATGAAGTGGTAGACGAGGAGCTGTGACCTACCGTCGAATAGCTCGGCGAGGGTCCTGATGCCTTCGTTGGCCTCGAAGCTGTACTCCTTCTCGACCCGGACCCAAGGCAACTCGCGCCGTTGCCGCGCCAGGTCGTCGCCCATCCGCGTGTGCTCCTTTTCGCGCGCGAGAAGCGCCTCGCGAGCGGCCAGCCACTCCTCCCGGCTTGCCACCTTGTGATCAGTCATGCTTTCCTCCGCTCAATCATGTGTCCGCCGTCGTAGATCACGCCTCATCGGTTCATGCATCCATGCCTTCCCTATCGTTTCTCATGTCACCGGAAACGCGCACTGCGCGGTTATGCATTCCGGCCGGGAACGTTCGCCTACCTGTCGACACCGTGGCATCGACCGTTCCGCAATGGGCGCCGGCGCGTGGGTCGGTCCTGCACGTCTTTCAAACTCTGCCCGGCATGCTGGCGGTCATCGTCGCGGCAGTGGCCGGCGCAATCGGAGCCCTCGGTGCGGTCGCGGCGGCGATCCCAACACCCGGCGTCTATCTGACCGGGACGGCAGGTTTCCTGTTCGTCCTGGTGATGACGGGATTTTGGAGCCGAATGTCCTATAAGCGCGCCTCTCCCGGCGTCCAGTCCCGATTCCCGTCCCCACAAGAGGCCGAGGGGAATTGATCAGAGGCGTTCGATCGTTGCGAGCCAGGCCTGGGCGCCGTTGTCGTCGATCGTGACGGCGAACATCGCGGCGTCTATCGACCTGATCGACCAACCGTCCACGAAGGCAGCGCGCAGCTCGGCCTGCGACACCCGGCGCGGGCCCCAGTCCCCCGGCTGGCGGTCGCTGAAACACATCAGGTAGTACATCCCCCCGGGCCGAAGGGCCGACCTCAGGCTGTTGACATAAACCGGGCGCTCCTCGTCGTCGAAGACATGGAACACGCCACTATCGGTGATGACGTCGAACTGCCGCCTCAACCGGTCGAGGTGCAGCACATCCCCGACCTCGAACGTCGCGGTGATGCCCCGCTGCTGCGCCTTGGCCCGCGCGCGCTCGATGGCCAGCTCCGCCATGTCCACTCCCATTGCCTCCGCACCGAGGCTCGCCGCCAGCATCACGTGCTCGCCGGTTCCGCAGCCGACGTCCAGCATGTGTCCGTGGAACTTGCCAGCATCGGCCAGCCTCACGAAGTCGGGCTGCGGCCGGCCGATGTCCCAGGGCGGCGATCCCTCGTAGACGCTGTTCCAGGAGGGGTGTTGAGCCACGGCTTTAGCTTAGTGGCGTAGGGGCTGGTCCCCGGTGGACGCGCGCACCCTTAAGTCGGCGCCCATCGCGAACGCGCGCTCGGGGCCGCGGAAGTCTGCAGCCACTGGGCATGCCATCGTATCGCCTGAGCCGGAATCCGATGCACGCCGGTGAGGCTGTGGTCCTGGCTCGGCTGGGCACTCTTCTACGGCCGTGCCGCCAACTGGGCGGAGCTGGTGATCGTCTGCGCCGCTGGGACGGCTTACCTGGCGGCAGTGCCGCGCTGGGTGGGCCGGACGGGAACATTAGGCGCGATGCAGGAGTGAGGAGAACACTCTGGTCCTGGCGGCCCTATTAAATTTGGAGCCCACGCCCGGATTCGAACCGGGGACCTTTTCCTTACCAAGGAAATGCTCTACCGCCTGAGCTACGTGGGCGGGACTCAGTCCGATTCTATCTGCTACAAACTGAGCGCCAGATCATGCCGACGATCGACGACCTGCTCGACAACGCGCGGCGCCGCCTGCGCCGCGTCACGCCTCAGCAGGCCTCTGCCGAGCATGCCAACGGAGCGCTGCTGGTCGATACGCGCACCTCGGAGCAGCGCGCCAGGGACGGCGAGATTCCCGGCGCGCTGGTCATCGACCGCACGGTCGTCGAGTGGCGCCTCGACCCCGCGTCGCCGGCGAGGATTCCTGAAGCCACGAACCACGCGGTCCGGGTCATCGTGATCTGCAACCAGGGCTACTCGTCGAGCCTCGCCGCGGCCTCCCTCCAGGAGCTCGGCCTGGTCAACGCGACGGACGTGATCGGCGGCTTCGCGGCCTGGAAGGCAGCCGGCCTTCCGGTGAGGCCCTAGAGCCCGGACTCCACCTTCCCCACGTCGGTGAGAATCTCGGCCTTGCCGCGAATCTTGATCGCCGCCGTCAGCTCCGTGAACTGTGCGACCAGCACCTCGCCGGCATCCAGACGCTCCGAGTGATGCGATCGGGTGTCCTTGCCGCGAGTCAAGCCCATGATCACCACGCCATCCTCCAGCGCCTTGACCACGATGTACCGGCTACTGGGTTCGTCGTCCTCGGTCACCGTTCCCCCTTCCACTGCCGTTGGACTGCGCCTTCGGCCTGACCGTCTCCAGCCTGGTCGCCGCCTGACCGACCAAGTCGTCGATTTCGGCGGCGAGCGCCGGACCGGCGAGGACATGATAACGATCGGCATTTACCACGACCTCGCGGCTGCCGACGACGACATGCAGCACGACTTCGTCGGTCCCCGGATGCCGGGCGAGCACCGCTTCGAGGCGGTCCGCAAGCCCGGCGTCACCGTTCGGAATGCGAACGTGGACGAGCTGGCGCCGCGACACCGGTACGCAGTCCGGGTCGTCCCACAGCCACGCCATGTCGGCGACCACCGACGCAGTCTCGACCTCGGCCTCGATCTCCGGTTCGGCGAGCGAGACCACCGCGCCGGTCGCGCGCGTGCTCCCGGCCCGCGCATCCACTTTGCCCTGCACAACGACCACTTTGTCCGGCTCGAACAGCAGCCTGGTCTGCTCGAACACGCGCGGGAACAACACGATGTCGACGGTGCCGGTGAGGTCTTCCAGAGTCGCGTAAGCCATGATCTGGCCCTTTCGCGTGACCACCCGCCGCACCTCGCGCACCAAGCCTGCGACGCGAACCTCCGTGTCTTGCAACGCGCTTGTGACCTCGACGGCCTGCGCGTCCGACAGCTTGGCCAGCTCAGCCGAAATACGGCGCAGCGGGTGATCGCTCAGGTAAAGCCCGAGCAGCTCTTTCTCCAGTCGCAGCTTCTCGTCACCGGCCATCGGGGCGACGTCGATGGTCAGCCCGTAGTCCTCGATCTCGACGTCGGGCGTGCCGACCATATCGAGCAGGGAGGTCTGCCCAGACTCTCGGTCGCGACGCGCGCGCTCCGCGCGGCTCACCGCGTGGTCGAGGGCGGCGATCAGACGAGCGCGCTCGCCCAACGAATCGCATGCGCCCGACTGCACGAGCGCCTCGAGGACGCGCCGGTTGACGTCCTGAATCGCTGACGTGCGCTCGCACAGCTCCTCCAGCGATTTGAATGGACCATCCGCGTCACGCAGGCCGACAATGCTTTCCACCGCGTGGCGGCCCACGTTCTTGATCGCCGCCAGCCCGAACAGGATCCGCCCGTCGGTCATCGAGAAATCGGTCCGCGACTGGTTGACGTCCGGAGCCAGCACGTCGATCCCGCGCAGACGGCAGTCCACGATCGCCGTGGCCACACGGTCGGCGCTTCCTTCCATATGAATCAGGAGCGCGGTCATGTACTCGAGCGGATGGTTGGCCTTCAGATACGCGGTCTGGTAGCTGATCACCGCGTAGGCGGCAGAGTGGGCGCGGTTGAACCCGTACTCCGCAAATTTTGCGATGCCGTCGAACAGGGCCTCGGCCGTGGTCTTTGGAATCCCGCGCTCGACAGTTCCATCGATGAACTTCGTGCGCAACTTTGCCATCTTGGCCTTGTCCTTCTTCCCCATCGCGGCGCGAAGGATGTCGGCCTCGCTCATCGTGAACCCGGCCAGCTCCCGCGCGGCCATCATCACCTGCTCCTGGTAGATCATCACGCCGTAGGTCTCGCGCAGGATCGGCTCGAGGCGCTCGTGCATGTACTCGATGGGCTCCCGGCCCTGCTTCCGCGCGATGAACGCCGGGATGTTGACCATGGGTCCGGGTCGGAACAACGCGATCGCTGCGGACACGTCCTCGAAGCTCTGCGGCCGCATGTCCATGAGCATCCGGCGCATGCCCGCACCTTCGAGCTGGAACACACCATGCGTGTCCGCATTGGAAATCAGCTCGTACGTCTTGGTGTCGTCGAACGTCAGGTGCTCCAGGTCAATCTCGATTCCCCGCCTCTCCTTCAGCAGGCGCAGGCACGTGGCGATGATGTCCAGGTTCTGCAGGCCGAGGAAGTCGATCTTCAACAGGCCGATGTCGCCGACCGCCTTCATGTCGTACTGGGTGATCACAGCCTCGCGGCCCGGGCCGAACTGCAACGGCGTGTACCGGACGAGGGGTTCCGGCGCGATCACGACGCCGGCGGCGTGGGTGCTGACGTTGCGCGAGACACCCTCCAGCGCCTTGGCGACGTCGACCAGCCGTTTGGCCTCGTCGCTGGACTCATACGCCTCGCGAAACTCGGGAACTTCCTTGACCGTGTCTTCGAGCGTCTTCGACCGGCCCTGCCACACGGGCACGAGCTTGGCCAGCCGATCCGTGTCCCGGAGGGGAACCTCGAGCACGCGACCGACGTCGCGGATCGCGGCCTTGGACGCCATCGTCGTGAAGGTGATGATCTGCGCGACACGATCGGCGCCGTACTTCTCCGAGACGTAGCGGATCACCTTCTCGCGACCTTCCACCGAAAAGTCGCAGTCGATGTCAGGCATCGAGACGCGGTCGATGTTCAGGAAGCGCTCGAAGATCAGTCCGTGTTGCAGGGGATCCAGGTTGGTGATGCCGAGGCTGTACGAAACGAGGCTGCCGGCCGCGCTGCCCCGCCCCGGCCCGACGACGATTCCGTTCTGGCGCGCGAAGTTGTAGAAGTCCCACACGATCAGGAAGTAGGACGCGTAGCCGGTCTGGCTGATGACCGACAGCTCCTGGTCCGCTCGCTCCGTCACCGAGGCTGACGGCTTGCCGAAGCGCCACTCGAGACCTTTGACCACGAGCTGCCGCAGGCACTGATCCGGAGTCAATCCATCCGGCACGTCGAACGGTGGCAGCAGCGTGGCGCCGAGATTCAGCTTCAGGTCGCACTGGTCGGCGACCTCGAGCGTGCTGGCCAGCGCATCCGGCATGTCGGCGAATGCATCGATCATCTCGGCGGCCGTCTTCAGGTAGTTCTCCTGGGTCGAGAAGCGCCACCGGTTTGGGTCGTTGAAGCGCGCGCCGGTCTGCAGACAAAGCAACACGTCGTGCGCCTCCGAGTCATGGCGGTGGACGTAATGCAGATCGTTGGTGGCGCAAAGACGAAGTCCGAGCTCGTTACCGAACCGGGCGAGCACGGTGTTGACCTCGACCTGCTTCTCGATTCCGTGTCTCTGGACCTCGAGCAGAAAGTTGTCCTTGCCGAAGATGTCGCGATACGTTGCGACCGACTCCCGCGCGCCGTCGATGTCGCCGTCGACGATCTTGCTGGCCGCCTCGCCCTGGAGACAACCCGAAAGGGCGATCAAGCCCTTCGAGTGCTCGGCCAGGATCTCCTTGTCGATGCGCGGCTTGTAGTACATCCCCTCCATCTGGCCGACGGTGCAAAGCCGCATCAGGTTGAGGTAGCCCTCGTGGCTGGACGCGAGGAGTGTCAGGTGGTTGGGGTCGCGGTCCACGCGGCCTTCCCGCAGCAGGCGAGACCGCGGCGCGACGTAGACCTCGCAGCCGATGATCGGCTTGATCCCGGCTTCCTTGCAGGCCTTGTAGAAGTGGATCGCGCCGTACATGACGCCGTGGTCTGTAAGCCCGATCGCCGGCATCCCGAGCTCGGCCGCACGCGACACCATGGCGGGAATGCGGCTGGCGCCGTCGAGCAGCGAATACTCGGTGTGGTTGTGGAGGTGGACGAAAGTTTCTGGGGCGTGCCGCATCGTTTGATTCTGGGTGTGGCGGCCCCCGGCGGATAGTCTACTTCGAGCCGCGCACCTTCCCGAGCGACCTCCGAGATTCCTGGGCCAGTAACCGACTCCGCCCTGGCCGCGTTTAAGCCGGTGTGATGCTACGGATCGTCCTGGGACTGGTGATCTGGACCCTCGGTCCAGGACGCCTGCGACTCGCCGTCGTCAAGCTGCACCACAACCCCAGGCTCTACTAGCCCTCACCCGCGAGAATTGGGACCGTGATCCCATCCCTCGCCCACGGACCTGCCGAGTCACTGCACTCGGGGATACGCGAGATCGCCAACGAGGCCATCCGCCGGCCAGGCACGATCCGCCTCGACGTCGGCCAGCCCGACTTCCCCACTCCCCAGCATGTCAAGGACGCGGGCAAGCGTGCGATCGACGAGAACAAGACCTTCTACACGCATACACAGGGCTTGCTATCGCTGCGCGAGAAGCTGGTCGACAAGCTAGCGCGCGTCAACGGCATCAAGACGACACCCGAGGCCATCGCCTGCGGTCCGGGCGGTGTCGGTGCCATCGCGGCGATGTTCGCCGCTGTTCTCGAGCAAGGCGATGAGGTGCTGCTTCCTGATCCTGGTTGGCCGAACTACCGGATGATGCTGCCCTGGCTGGGTACGCGAGGCATCTTCTACCCATGCCCGCCGGAATACGGCTTTCAACCCGACCTCGAATCGTTGGCGCGGCTCATTTCACCCCGGACCAAGATCCTCGTGGTCAACAGCCCCAACAACCCGACCGGAGCTGTCTACCCGGAAGCGACGGTCGCGGCGATGATCGACCTCGCGCAAAGCCACAACCTGTGGCTCTTGAGCGACGAATGCTATGACCAGATCGTCTTCGACGGATCGTGGACGAGTCCCGCCAAGCTCGCGCCGGACGACGACCGCATCGTGACCGCATTCACCTTCTCCAAAACGTACGCGATGACCGGATGGCGTCTCGGTTACATCGCGGGGTCGGTCGATCTCATCGACACCGCGACCAAAGTCCTCGAGTCGAACTCGTCGTGCGTCTCGACGATCACGCAGGTCGCGGCGGAAGCCGCGTTGACCGGTCCACAGGACTGCGTCGGCGAGATGGTCAGCGCCTACCGGCGGCGCCGGGATCTCGTCGTCGACATCTTGAAGGACGCGGAGCTGTTGATCTCCGAACCGACCGGGGCCTTCTACATCATGGCCGACGTCTCGTTGCGGGGCCTTCCTGCCCGTGAATTCTCGTTTGCCCTGCTCCGCGAGCAGGGGGTCAGCGCCGCGCCAGGGACCGCGTTCGGCGAGGTGGCCTCGGAGGCCGTGCGGATCAGCCTGGCGAGCTCAGAGGCAGACCTGCGCGAAGGAGTCGGCCGGCTGGCCAGATTCGTACACGGGAGTACGTAGCCGGGTCGTTTCGTTTAAGCTGCCGCCGTTGACTTCGGGCGTAACCGTCCCACCCCACGTTTCGTTTGGCCCGACATGCAGCTGCTGAGGCCGATCCTGTCGATGGTCGTCAGGTCGCTCGGCCCGGGGCGCCTGCGGCTTTCAGTCGTCAAGCTCGCCCGCAAGCTGGAACGTTAAGCCGGCAAAACTCTTCCCCACTTGTGGGGAAGCACCCGCCGGAGGCGGGGGATTGGGGCTGCTCCTCTAGCTCCGCTCCAACATGGCCACGGATTCAATGTGGTACGTCTGCGGAAACATGTCGACGATCGCGGCGCGCCTGACCCTATAACCGCCGCGCACCAGGCCCACGAGGTCCCGCGCGTGCGTCGAGGGCTCGCAGCTGACGTAGACGAGGCGGTCAAGCCCCAGCCGAATCAGCTCCGCGAGTGCCGCTGGTTCGCAGCCCGCGCGCGGCGGGTCCAGGATCACGGCCTGGTGCTGTCCAAGCCGGATGGCGCGGAGCACCGTCTCCACCTTGCCGGGCAGGTACTCGACTCGTGCCGAGTTGATCCGCGCGTTGAGCCTCCCGAGCTGCACCGCGTGCGGGTTCTCTTCGATGGCCGTCACCGCGGCCCCACTTCGAGCGACCGCGACCGAGATCGTCCCGATGCCTGCGTAGAGATCGAGGATGCGCTCCTCACTCTTCGTCTGCAGCATGTCGAGGGCGACTTGGTACAGGACGAGCATCTGCTTGTAGTTCGTCTGCAGGAACGTGTCGCTACGGACACGAAACGTCATGTTCCAGAACTCCAACGTCATCGCCTCGTCGAGCAACGTCGAGCCGGGAAGCAGCTCGGCCACGCGGTGCGCGAAATCGTCGCGCGGCCAACGCGGCTCACGGCCGTGGAAGCGCAGCCTCCACAGCAGCCCGCTGCCGGTCGGCTCAGCGGTCAGCAGCAGATTCTGCAAGCCGGTCAGCTGTAGCTCGTTCGCGGCCTGCGCAAAGGCCGGTAATGCGCTTTCGATCCGAGCGTCATGGATGACGCAGCTGTCGATCGGCAGCACCGAGTGCGAGCGCAGGCGGTGAAAGCCGAACCGCCACCCACCCGCGCCGGCGACAGCCTCGAACTCACCGCGAATCCGGTACCGCCACGGATCATCCATACCGAGGACGGCGGTATCCGGAGGCAGGCGCAGGCCCGCTCGCGCCCAGGCCTCTTCGACCACTTGCCGCTTCAGCTCGAGCTGATGGGCGTAAGAGGCATGCTGCAGTTGGCAGCCGCCGCAGGCGCCGAAGTAAGGGCACGGCGCGGCGACGCGATGGGGCGAGGCTTCGATCACGCGAGTGGCCGCCGCGACAGCGACACCGCCCTGGCGGCCGCGCGGCTCCGCCTCGACGACCTCGCCCGGCAGCGCGTAGTTGACAAGCCACACCTTGCCGTCGTCACGAGCGACCGCGGCCCCACCGTGGGCCGGCGACGATGGCCGCAGGATCAGCGGCGCCACAGGGAGACCGGATCGCGCGCCGGCTTGAAGCCGGCCGCCTCAACCATCTGCGTCGCCACATGAAAGCCGGCGGCAATCTTGTCTGGGCTGTGCGCATCGCTGCCGTACTGCACGGCCTGCCCGCCCAGCTCTCGCCACCACCGCACGACAGTCATGTCCGGGCACAGCCTGTCGCCGCGCGTCGTGTTCACCTCCAGCACGCGGCCTGTTCGAGCGGCAGCCTTCAGCACCTCGCGAATCTCAGGCTCGAAGTCCTTTTCCTTATATGGCGGCGCTCCCTCGATCCAGTAGCGCTTCGGGTAGTCGAGATGGGCGAGCGTCTCGAAAGGCTGGTCCGCCTCGAGCATCGCGAGCACCTCGCCGAAGTACTCCCGGGTAGCCGCAGCCAGGTCGACGCCTTCGCGGTCTCGCAGCTGGCTGGCATCGACGATCTCGCCCTCCAGCTTCACGCAGTGGACCGAGCCGAGGACGTTATCCAGCGGGCCCACGGACAGCACGGCCGCCGTCTCAGCGGGAAACCAGTGAGGCTCGCCGAGCTCGACGCCACTCAGGATGCGCAGGCCCGGAAATTTGGTGCGGCATCGCTCCACCGAGTCAAGGTAGCCCGCGATGTCGACGCAGTACTGGTCTTCGTGGACCTTCACGAAGTCCGCGTGGTCGGTGAAGGCGACGGCCGGGAGCCCCAGCTCGATCGCGCGCTCGCAGCTGCGCTCCATCGACCCGCGCCTGCCGTCGTACGACCATTCCGTGTGCACGTGGAGGTCAGGAGGGAGGACCACCTAACAAGGCTAGCGGTGAATCGGGCGCCCCCACCCGCCTGCTGCGCGGGCGACCTCCCCCGCGAGCGGGGAGGTGAACTCGCCCTAAAATCCGGCCGTGGGGTACGTGGTGGAGGCCGTGGCCTACCTTGCGGGCGCCTTCTTGATCGGAGCCGGGCTGTACCTGCTGATGCGTGGCAGGTTTCCCCGCTGGTGGCCCGGGCGGCTGCTGTGGCCTTTGGTGCGCGTGACGCCGTTTGTCGCCCGCCTGCAGGGGCTGACCGCGATCGGGCTGGGCGCGTCGATTCTCATCATCGTCTTCACGTCGATCGTGTCCGGTACAGCAGGCGGAATCCTTGTCCTCGTTGCGCTGGCCGCCTACGTGGTGGCGCTGGTCCTGTACGTGTTCAGCGCCTGGCTGTCCCGCCGCCCCGCGAACTAAGTGTCTTGCGTTTCGGCGACGCCGGAAACAACCGGTGGATCAAGGTCCTGGCATGTGTGCCCACACTCCCCTGTCGCGGGGTACACGACGCCGGTAACGCCTAGCCGAGCAGTTTCAGCAGCAGCTCGTTGGCGACCTTGGGGTTCGCCTGAGGTGCGCGCTTGCGGAGGTCCGCCATGAGCGCCTGCATCGCCTGCTTTTTGCCGCCGCGGAAGTCGGCGGCAGCTTTGGGGTTGGCGTCGATGACAGCTTCGGCAAGGACGCGAAGCTCGGATTCATCGCTCACCTGCTTGTGTCCGTGCTCGGCCGCAATCTCGGCGGGGGTGCGCCCCGTCTCGACCGACTCCACGAGCACCTCGCGGGCCTGGTCACGGGTGATGCTCCCGTCGCTCACCAGCTTCACGAGCTCGGCCAGGTTCTGCGCCGAAGGCAGCTTGCCGCTTGGCGCAACCTCCGCGACGATCCAGTTCGCGACCTGCTTTGCGGGCGCGCCGGCCGCCACGGCCCCGTCGAACAGATCCGCAAGCTCGCGGTCGGCGCCGATCACCGCCACATCACGGTGCGGCAGCGAGTGGTCGGCGACGAGCCGGGCGCGACGCACCGCCGGCAGCTCGGGCAGGCCTCGCCTCAGGTCTTCGATCCACGCCCGATCCAGCTCCAGGGGAGGGATATCGGGCTCCGGGAAGTAGCGATAGTCCTCGGCGAATTCCTTGCTGCGCTGGGAGAAAGTCCGCTGCTCGGCCTCCGACCAGCCGCGCGTCTCCTGCACGACGGTGTCACCCGCTTCGAGCAGCTGCTTCTGACGCTCGACCTCGAAGAGGATGGCGCGATGGAGCGCGCGGAACGAGTTGATGTTTTTCAGCTCGGTCTTGACACCCAGCTCACTCGAGCCTTCGCGCCGGATCGAGATGTTCGGCTCGGCGCGCATCTGCCCCTTCTCCATCTCCGCCTCGGACGCGCCGATGGTGCGCAGCAGAGTGCGCAGCTCTATGGCGTAGTCGCGCGCCTCGTCCGCGGATCGCAGGTCGGGCTCGCTCACTATCTCCATCAGCGGCACGCCCGCGCGATTCAGGTCGACGTACGACTCCCACGCTTTGTGCAGCTTGTCGCCTGCGTGGATGAGCTTGCCGGTGTCCTCTTCGAGGTGAACGCGGCGGATGCGAACCTTGCGCCCGCCCACATCGAGGTGGCCGTTGATGCTCATCGGCAGGTCGTACTGGCTGATCTGGTAGCCCTTGGGCAGGTCGGGATACATGTAGTTCTTGCGGTCGAACTTCGTATGTCGAGGGATCTCGCAGCCCAGGGCGAGCGCGGTCTTGAGGCACGCCTCGACCGCTGCCTTGTTCGGCACCGGCAGCACGCCGGGCAGGCCGAGGCAGACCTCGCACACGTGCGTGTTGGGCGCGTCACCGAGCTCGCCGATCGCGCAGCCGCAGAACATCTTGGAGCGAGTGCGCGGCTGGACATGGACCTCCATGCCGATGACGACTTCCCAAACTCCTCCCCGCTGTGCGGGGAGGTGGCGCGCATCGCCGGAGGGGCTAGACAACGTCGGCCACCTGCGTTTTCACGCCGCTTGCCTCTTCGTAGGAGCGAGCCACTCGCAAGACCACGTTCTCTCCCCACTGCGGACCGAGGACCTGCAACCCGACGGGCAGGCCGTGCGATGTGCCGCACGGGACGCTGATCCCCGGCAGGCCCGCCAGGTTGCCGCCCAGCGTGAGCACATCGCACAGGTACATGGACAGCGGGTTCTGCGTCTTGGATCCGATGGGAAACGCCACCGTCGGCGACGTAGCGCTGACGATCGCGTCGCATTGCTTGAAGGCTTCGTCGAAGTCGCGCTTGATCAGCGTCCTGACTTTCTGCGCCTTGAGGTAGTAGGCGTCGTAGTAGCCGCTCGAGAGCGCGTAGGTGCCGAGCATGACCCTGCGCCGGACCTCAGAGCCAAAGCCTTTGCGTCGGGTTTCGAGGTACTGCTCGGTGATGTTCGGTGCGTCGACCTCGGACATGCCGTACCTGACACCGTCGAATCGGGCCAGGTTGGACGAGCACTCGGCCGGCGCGATGATGTAGTACGCCGCGAGTCCGTAGTCGGTGTGCGGAAGCGATACCTCGACGACCTCCGCGCCCTGCGTTCGCAAAACCGCAAGCGCCGCGTCGATCGCCGACTTCACGCCAGGCTCGATCCCCTTGACGTCGTAGTACTCGCGCGGAACGCCAAGCCTCATTCCCTTCACGCCGGCGCCGAAGTTGTTCAGCACCTCCATGCCGGCGCGGTCAGACGATGTCGCATCGAGCGGATCCAGCCCGCTCATCAGCGAGAGGGTTATCGCGGCGTCATCGACGCTGCGCGCGAATGGGCCGATCTGATCGAGACTCGAGGCAAACGCGATCAGCCCGTAGCGGCTGACCCGACCGTAGGTCGGTTTCATGCCGACGACCCCGCACAACGCGGCGGGTTGACGGATCGATCCGCCGGTATCGGAGCCCAGCGCGATCATCGCCTCGCCCGCGGCAACCGCGGCCGCGCTTCCACCCGAGCTGCCGCCGGGCACGCGCTCCAGGTCCCACGGGTTCCGCGTCGGAAAGTAGCCTGAGTTCTCCGTCGAGCTGCCCATTGCGAACTCATCGCAGTTCGTGACCCCGAGCATCACCGCTCCGGCCTCGAAGAGTCGCGCCACCGCGGTCGCTGTGTACGGAGGCCTGAAACCTTTGAGGATCTGAGACCCGGCGGTGGTCTCCACACCCCGTACGCACAACACGTCTTTCACCGCGAGCGGGATTCCGCACAACGGGGGCGCGTCACCCTGCCTCAGCCTGCGGTCGGCCTCGTCCGCCTGCTTCTCCCAGACTTCCGGAGTGAACCGGAGGAATGCCTTGACGTGTTGGTCGAGCCGCTCGATGCGCTGCACGTGGGCGGTCACGAGGTCGGCGGCGGAGATCGAGCCGAGTCGCAACAGACGCGAGGCCTCCTTGATCGTGAGCTGCGTCAGGTCGTCGGTCACGTCTCTTCCTGGATCGACGGCACACGAAAGGAGCCGTTGACGGCAGCCGGCGCATTCGCCAGAGCCTCCTCTTGGGTGAGCGATGGCCGCGGTTCGTCCTCGCGCAGGCGGCTGGCGATCTCCACGACCT
Organism: Chloroflexota bacterium; assembly: GCA_005882115.1. Classification (GTDB taxonomy): domain Bacteria; phylum Chloroflexota; class Dormibacteria; order Dormibacterales; family Dormibacteraceae; genus 40CM-4-65-16. The sequence goes on along the minus strand of VBEG01000039.1, from coordinate 6,571 downwards.
GCGCTGTTGGCGGGATGTCCTCGGTGTCGAGCTGCTGCAGCCGGTCGATGTGTTCGAGGATGCCGCTCAACTGTCCAGCGTAGAACTCCTCGTCGCCCGGCTCGAGACCGATGCGCGCGAGCATGGCGACATGGCGGACTTCGTCCTTCGAAAGTGGCACGGGGTTTAGCTTAGGTTCTGGGCGACTTTTGACTCGGCCGGGAAGCGATCAACATGACCGCGCCAAGGCCCGCGCCGGCGAAGCCGGCGGCGATCGAGCCCCCGCCGATCACGATCAAGGCGGCACGCACCCGATCGACCGCCGATGGTTCCTCGAGAAAGCCCAGCACGAACCATCCCCACCAGACAAGGCCGGCCGCGCCCGCGATCACTACCAACGACATCCAACGTCTCATTTGGGCAACAGGGCTTTGAACTGGTCCTCGTCGAGAACGTTGAGCTTCAGTTTCTGTGCCTTCTCCAACTTCGAGCCGGCGCCCGGTCCGGCCACAACATAGTCCGTTTTGGCGCTCACGCTCCCGGCGGCCTTCCCACCCAACTTGCGCACCATCGCCTCCGCGTCCGGGCGGCTCATCGTCTCCAACGTGCCGGTGAACACGAAGGTTTTGCCGGTGAATGGTCCATCGCTGAAAACCTCGGCTTCCGAGGGCTCGACGCCCGCCGCGAGGAGCTTCTTGACGAGCGTAGCGCCCGGACCCTGAAAGTACATGTGGACCTCACGCGCCATGCTCGGGCCGACTCCCTCGACCCTGCGCAGATCCTCTTCGGTGGCGCTCTGCAGCTGCTGGATGGTTCCGAAATCCGCCGCCAACATCGTGGCGGTCGCCTCGCCGACCTGGGGAATGCCAAGCGCGTACAGGAAATGCCCCAGCTCGGGCCGGCTGCTCGCTGCGATCCTGTCGAGCAGGTTTTGGGCCGACTTGTCGGCGAATCCATCCAGCTCCACGAGCTGATCCTTGCTCAGCCGGTAGAGGTCGCTCGGGTCTTCGATTGCGCCTCGGTCGATGAGCTGGGTGAGTGTCGCGTAGCCAAGTCCCTCGATGTCTACGACCGCGGCGTAATGCCGCAGCCGCTCGAGCCGCTGAGCGCCGCAGAAGGGATTGATGCAGCGATGCGCGATGTATGGCTCCTCGCGCACGACGTCGCCGCCGCACACGGGACAATTCGTGGGCATCTTCCAGCCTGGTTTGGGCTTCTTGACGCTGACGATCTCCGGGATCACGTCTCCGGCGCGATGGATCGTCACGCGCGCGCCGACGTAGACGCCTTTCTCGTTGACCTGCGCCTCGTTGTGCATGGTCACGTTGCGGATCGTGACCCCGCCGACAACCACCGGCTTCACGTGCGCGACGGGAGTAAGCACGCCAGTGCGGCCGACGTAACACGCGATCTCCTCGACCACGGTCTCCGCCTGCTCCGGTGCGTACTTGAACGCGATCGCCCAGCGCGGCGAGCGCGCGACGAAACCTAGCTCGAGCTGCTGCGCGAATCCGTTGACCTTGACCACCATGCCGTCGATCTCGTACGGGAGCTCATGCCGGCGCCGCTGCCATTCCGCGTGGTACTCGATCACCTCGTCGATCGTGTCCAGGCGCCGGCGATTCTTGTTGACACGAAAACCCATCGACTCGAGCGCGTTGAGGACATCCCATTGCGATTTGCTCGGACCCGCCGGGTCGAGCATGTACATGAAGGTCTGGAGGTCGCGGCTCGCGGTGACGTTGGGGTCGATCTGGCGCACGCTTCCCGCTGCGGTGTTGCGCGGGTTCACGAATCGGGGCTTGCCCGCCGCGTCCATCTCCCGGTTCAGGCGCTCGAAGCCCGCGATCGGAAAGTAGACCTCCCCGCGCACCTCGAACAGATCGGGCAAACCCTTCGCCGGCGTCACCGCGAGGGGCACGCTGCGGATCGTACGCACGTTGGCCGTGACGTCCTCGCCCGTCGTTCCGTCGCCGCGGGTCGCAGCACGCTGCAGTCGGCCCTTCGCGTACGTGAGGCTGATCGCCAGGCCGTCGATCTTCAGCTCCGCGCAGTAGACGACCTTGTCCCCCACCGCCGCGTGAACGCGCTTGTCGAAGCCGCGAATCTCGGCCTCGTCGAAAGCGTTCTGCAGGCTGAGCATCGGCGAGCGGTGACGGACCTTGGCGAACTGGTCTGACGCCTCGCCGCTGACACGCTGGGTCGGCGAGTCGGTCGTCAGCAGGTCCGGGCGCTCGTCCTCGATGCGTCGCAGCTCGAGGAAGAGCGCGTCGTAGGCGGCGTCAGAAACCTCCGGCTGGTCGAGCACGTAGTAGGCGTGCTCATGGCGGCGGATCTGCTCGCGCAGCTCCTCGACGCGGACCGCGGGATCGATGGCCTTTTTGCGCTTCGTCATTTGGTCAGCGGCGCGAGCATCCCGCTAAGGATCTTCAGCCCGACCTTGTCGAACTTGATGACCAATTCCTCGTCCGTTCGCGTCAGCGTGCTCTTGACCACCGTGCCTGATCCGAAGGCGGGATGGGAGACCCGATCGCCACTGGAGAAGCGCTGTACGGGAGGCGCCGCGGGCGCGGCCTCGACCTGGCGTTCGAGGTAGCGCTCTTTGTACCCCTGCCGTGGCGGGGCGACCGGTGCGCTGCCGCGAGGCGCCGCGAGCATCGATTGGGGGATGTCCGTCAGGAAGCGGCTCGGGAATGCCGGCTGCGAGCGGCCGTAGAGGTGACGCCGAAAGGCACAGCTCAGGTACAGGCGGTCCTTGGCGCGCGTCATGCCGACGTAAGCGAGCCGGCGTTCTTCCGCCATCTCGGTGGCGGCGCCAACCAGCGACGGGTTTTCCTCGCGCTCATCCAGCGCCCGCTGGTGGGGCAGCAAGCCCTCTTCCATACCGACCATGAACACGACAGGAAACTCGAGGCCCTTGACCATATGCAGCGTGATGAGGGTGGCACCTTCGCCGTTCTCGTCATAGGCGTCGACGTCGGAGACCAGGGCCACCTCGGCCAGGAAGTCCTCCAGGCCCTGCGCCGGCTCGCGGTCGTCGAAGCTCTCGGCCAGGCCCCGCAGCTCGTTGAGGTTTTCCATCCTCGCCTCGCCCTGCGGCGTGCCGTCGAGGTAGTGCGCGCGCAGGCCCATGACCTCGACCACGTGATCGATCAGCTCGCTCGGGCGAAGCACCCCCATGGTCGACCGCACGGACTCGATCTGGGCGCGGAATCCCTGCAGCGGACCGACAGCTGTCTTCGGCACTCCTGGCACTCGAGCGGGACCGGCAAGGATCGCAAGGATGTTGGCCTCGCTTTCCCGCGCGAACGCGTTGATTGCGTCGACGGTGACGTTGCCGATCTTCCGTGACGGCACGGAAACGATTCGCGCGAAGCTGAGTGCGTCCTGCGGGTTGAAGCAGAAGCGCAGGTAGGCGACGAGGTCTTTGACCTCTCGCCGCTCCCAGAACCGGACGCCGCCGACGAGCCTGTACGGAATGCGCCGCCGCGCGAGGACATCCTCGAAGGCGCGCGACTGGGCGTTCGTCCGATACAGGACCGCGAAGTCGGAGTAGCCGCGCTTCTCCACCTTGCGCAGGCGCTCGATCTCGTCCGCGACGAACTCGGCCTCTTCGATCTCGTTGTAAGCCTGCGTGGCGATGACTTTCTCGCCGCCCGCGCGATCCGTCCACAGGCGCTTCTCCGCCCGCTCCGGATTGCTCCGGATCACGCTGTGCGCCGCGTCGAGGATGGCCTGGCTGGAGCGGTAGTTCTGCTCGAGGTGGACCACGTGCGCGTCGGGGTAGTCCTTGCGGAAGTCGAGGATGTTGCGCACGTCGGCGCCACGAAAGCGGTAGATCGACTGGTCGTCATCTCCGACCACGGCGACGTTGCGGTGCTCCGAGGCGAGCAGGTTGACGAGCACGTACTGCGCGCGGTTGGTGTCCTGGTACTCGTCGACGAGGACATGTCGAAAGCGGTCTCGCCACTTGGCGAGCGCCTCCTTGTCGGTGCTGTAGAGCTCGACCAGCTTCATGATCAGGTCGTCGAAGTCGAGCCCGCCCGAGCGGCGCAGCACCTCCTGGTAGGTCTCGTAGACCCGGCGGAGGATCTCGTCCGCGTAGCTGCGGTTCGGTATGTCCTCGGGCCTCTTGAGCTCGTTTTTGGCCTGTGAGATTCCGTTGCTCAATGCGCCGATCGGGTACCGCTTGGGGTCAAGGCGCAGCTCGTCCATCACGCGCTTGAGCGCGGCCCGAGTGTCGTCCTCGTCGAAGATGACAAAGCTCGGCGTGATCCCGATCCGCTGCGCCTCGCGGCGCAGGATCTTCACCGCGGTGGAGTGGAAGGTCCCCACCCACATCTTTCCCGCCGGCTCGCCAACCAGCGTCTCCACCCGACCGCGCATCTCGCGAGCGGCCTTGTTGGTGAAGGTGACCGCGAGCAGGCGGTCGGGCCAGACGCGATGCGAGGCGATCAGGTAGGCGATCCGAGCGGTCAGGACGCGGGTCTTGCCGCTTCCCGCACCGGCAAAGATCAGGAGCGGCCCGTCGCCATGGGTCACGGCCTCTTGCTGGGGCGGGTTCAGGCGCTCGAGCAGGGCGTCGATCTGGGCTTGAGAGGACTCGGAAACCACGGGAGTAACGAGTTTACTGAGCCTTCGGCACCCTCCCCGAGCCGGTCTCGCCTTAGCGAGACGGAAATCGCCAGACCCGTCGTTAGACTCGTCGTGCCCTTGATGCGCGAAGTGGATCTCGGCATGCGTGACCACCTGCTCTACGAGCTTGCGCGTGACCTCAGCTCATCGCTCGAGCTCGATGTCGTGCTGCGCAAGGTCATGGACCGCGTGATCACCCTGATGAAAGCCGCCCGCGGCTTCATCGTCCTGGTCGATCCGGTCACGAACACGATGTCCGTTCAGATGTCCAGCGGCGAGGCCGATGAGGAAAAGGCCCGCCAGTTCCTGGGCTCCAAGACTGTGATCGAGCACGTCGTCCGCATGGGCCAGGCCGTAGTCTCGACCGACGCCAGCCTCGACGACCGTTTCAAGGGCCAGCAGTCGGTGATCATGCAGAACCTGCGCTCGATCATCGCTGTGCCTCTGGTCACCAAGGGCAAGGTGATCGGCGCGGTCTACGTCGACAGCCCCTTCCGCGCGGCGATCTTCGAGGAGAAGGACAAGGAGTTCCTCCAGGCGATCTCAGACCTCGCGGCCATCGCGATCGACAACGCCCGTCAGTACGAGCAGTCGGAGTTCCTGCGCCAGGTGTTCGAGGCCCACGTCAACAAGCAGGTCACCGACTATGTGCTGACGCGGTCCGGCCGGACGCTGCGATTCCTGCCGGGCGAGCGGCGCGAGGTCACGATGCTGAACTCCGACATCGCCGGCTTCTCGACTCTGACCCAGAGCATGGACGCCGAAGAGCTCGTCCGATTCCTCAACGAGTACTTCCAGCGCATGATCCGTGTGGTCCTCGACCACGGCGGCAACATCGACAAGTTCCAGGGCGACGGCATGCTCGTGGTCTTCGGGGCGCCCAACCCGATGAACGACCACGCGGAGCGCGCTCTCCACGCGGCGCTGGCCATGGTCCGGGAGATCGACCGTTTCAACCGGGAGCTGGTCGACTCGGGAAAATCCGCGATCGCGGTCGGCATGGGCCTGGACACGGGTGAGGTCGTGGCGGGTCACGTCGGGTCGGATGACCGGATGGAGTTCACCCTGATCGGTGTGCCCGTCAACAACAGCGCGTACCTGTCGAAGGTGCGGCCGGCCCGGGTCCTGATGTCGGAAACGACACGTTTGCGGTTGCCAGACGGGTTCAGGGTGTCGGACTACGAGCCGATGCTGCTGAAGGGAGCGAAGGGACCGCAGGCGATCTTTGAGCTGGCAATCTCCGTCATCGCGGAATAACGAGGACGAAACTCTTCCCAACTGGTGGGGAAGTGCCCGGCGCAGCTGGGCGATGGCACCGGGCTCCTCCGGCCCTTCGGGCCACCTCCCCATGCATGGGGAGGAGTTAGATCCTCAGCCCTGGCACACCCAGCGGCCAGGCCCGTAATGGCTATAGAGCCACGCCGCCGCGAAGGCGTTCGCCCGCGGGTCGAAAGGCGACTGTTTGGCGTATGGCGTGCCGGACCACGTGCTCGGCAGGAACTGGAACAGCCCTGACGCGCCGCTGTCCGAGTTGACCGAGTTCGGGTGGTAGCGGGACTCGCACCAGGCGACGTTCATGGCCCACTGCACCGCCGCGGCTCCGAGCGGACTGAATGCGTCGGTGATGTCCTTGGCGATCTCCGGCGGCGGTCCCGGGTGGTTGTTGCGCGCTGCGATCGCGGCGGCCACAGCCTGCGCTGCCGCCAGCGCGGCCTGCCTGGCCTGGTATTCGGCCAGCCCCTGCTTGAGCTCCAGCGACCACGACTGGACTTGCGCCATCTGCGCGGCCTGGACACGCTGCGGGTTCTTGGTCTGCTGCATCACCGAGTTGCGATCGAAGGCGCTGAGCTGGGTCACGGCGACCGCTACGGAACGCTGGGCGGGCGGATCCAAACGCGGCAAGATCACGGTGACCAGGATCGCGACCCACACGAGCACCGCGCGGAACAGCGGCAGC
>VBEG01000064.1 GCA_005882115.1 Chloroflexota bacterium | reverse complement strand
GAAGCACCGTCACGGCATCATTAGCCGCCGCCGTGGCTGTCTCAATGGCGTCGCGGTCGGCAGGATCGAGCCGGCGCGAATCGACCTCTTTCAGGTACCCGACCGCAGTTGCGATGTGGTTTCGCAAGTTGTGCACGACACCCTCCACCGCGCGACTGTGGAACAGGTGGCGGTCGGCATCAGAGAGCTCCGACTCCAGCACTCGCCTTATTCGACGCCCAGCAATCGTGTCGGTCAACGCGAGTGCGAGGACACAGACAATTGCCGCTAACACATAACCATCTAGCGTGCCGTTGATTAGGTAACTCACAACCAGAGCTCCAAGCGCGACGTAGGTAAGCGCAACATAGAACGACAGCGCGAAGTTATGCCTAAGAACATTTCTCAGGGACTCGCCGGACCAAAGTGCGAACGCGATCGAGACGATGACCATATTCACGATGAAGCATGCTGCGAGTACCACCACATGCCCAACGAGGTCATATGAACCAGCGCGTCTCAAGTAGCCGGCCACAATCGCACCAGTTAGTGCGATGACCGCAGAGAACATCGCGTTGCCGACGATCGGAAACGCGCCACGGCGGAGTACGGAAACCGATGAGGCGAGCCCTATCACCGTTGCGTCGAGTGGATTGGTCATTAGGGCAGCCACGCCAATGGCAATCCCGCTCAGGCTCAAGCGACCCTGCTCAATGCGCACCTGAGGAATGTTCAGCAACGGGCCTGCAACACAGAGGAAAGCAACGTCGATAGCTCGGTCCGGGTATTGAGCATCAAGGGGCTTGAAAGCAAGGTTGAGTAGCACGACGAGGATGCCCAGGCCCCCGAGGTAGGTGTACGTCCAGAAGGCTCTACCCATTCTTCTTGTTAAGCTGCCGCCAAGGAACGCGATCTCGTGAAAACGAAGGTGGTCAGGGTACTGGTGGTGGATGACAGCATCGTGCCACGCACTGCAGCTCGGGCGATGCTCGCCTCAACCGTCGACTTACGCCACGTGGGTGAAGCGTCATCGGGAGCCGATGCGCTGCGCGCAATGGAGGCGACGAGACCAGACCTCGTCTTGATGGACGTACACATGCCTGACATGGATGGACCCGCGACCGCCAAGGCCCTCCTAGCGAGATATCCGGGCACCAAAATCGTGGCTTGGACTGTATCGGATTCGAGTGACGACCTCCTGCGAATGATGCAGGCCGGATGCTCGGGCTATGTTTTGAAAGACGCGGGACCTGCAGAACTGCGGCGAGCCCTCCTTTCGGCACTCAAGATCGGGCTAATCACGCTCAGCGACCTCTGACCAAGATCGAACTCATGGGTTTCCATTAGGGCGCACTCAGGGTTTTCCATGAGGTGGCGCTCATGGGTTTTGATGATTTCGCTTGCCGCGGCATCCGAGGACACTTGGCCTCACTCACGTGACTTGGAAAACGTTGCCGCAGATGAGTGGAATCTAGGGGAATAGGAGGGAGTTCGATGGTCCGCATGTTCAAGCGCCTGCTTCGGGGCGGAAGCAAGCAGAGGGTACTCGGGACCTGGGTTCTCTAACCTAAGTCCCGGAGGCCCCTAGGACGCGGCATTGGGCCGCGTCAGCCGGGTCTAAAGTCGATTCGGCGAGCCTAGAATTCCAGCGTCGTGCCTACATTCAGAAACCTCTCGTGGCCGGCGCGAATTTATGCGTGCCTAGTCATAGCTGTCGGCGCTGGAATGCTCCCTCTGGCGTGGTTCCTATACCGTCCGATCCCCTCGGCAGCTCTGCCAACGCTTCTGTATCTGGCCATTGGGACACAGATTGCCGCCCTGCGGCCAATTCCATGGAAGACGGGCCACCAAACCGTCGTGGACCCCCTCCTTGTCGCAACCGGCTTGTTCTCGCCCGGGGCAGGTGTCGGACTCGTTGCCTGGCTAACGACCTTCGACGGAAGGGTCCCAGGTCGCAACATTCCGTGGTGGGCTTTCTTCTTCAGGCCCGCAGAGTCAGCGCTGATCCATGTCCTTCCTTCCATCGCGGTAGCGGCGATTGGTCACGTCCCCTTTTCGAAGCTGGACTACTGGTGGGCGGTGCCGGTCCGCACGAGCATCTATGTGGTAGCAGTCGTTGGACTGAACTACGTGATTACGGCGCTCGCCATCTCATTGGTTCGGCGCGAATCATTCTTCGCCACTTTGCTCGATAACGTTGGGTTACCGACGACCGCCGCCACGCTTGCACTCAGCTTTGCTGGGGGCATTCTGTTTCTCCTGCTGCAAGCGGACCCATTTCCAGTTGGATATGTCATTGCGCCAGGGCTCTTTATTTTCGTCCTCGCTGTTCGCGGGACGATTAGCGACGTCCAGCGGCAGACTGTCCTGAAGGACCAGACTCTCGACCTAGCAGCTCAGGCACTTGACGCACGGGACCGCTATACGGAGTCACATTCCATTCGTGTATCTGAGCTCGCGGGGCGACTGGGAGAGCACCTGGAACTAGGAGATCGGGAATGCGAGCTGATCCGGACAGCCGGTTCATTGCATGACCTTGGCAAAATTGGCGTACGCGACGACATCCTAAACAAGGCAGGACCACTGACAGAAGAGGAATGGGAGGTCATGCGTCGACATCCAGACATCGGCGCCGACATGATTGCGCAACACTCGGCCTTGACCGAGGTTGCCCCACTTGTGCGACACCACCACGAGCGATGGGATGGCAGCGGCTATCCGGCGGGTCTGAAAGGGGATGTCATTCCATTTGGCGCCCGAATCCTTTCGGTAGCTGACTCGTTCGACACGATTACCGGATCTCGTCTTTACCGAAAGTCGCTTATGACTCCGATCGAAGGAGTTGAGGACATAAGCAAAAGAGCCAACCACTGGTATGACCCGAACGTCGTCGATGCACTAAGAGAGCTCCACGGACTCAAGCCACTCGAGGTCGTGAATCGACCCGAGGTTCCACGTCGGGTTTCCACATATCGCGTACTACGGTCCAATCCAGGTTTTAGCAACCTTATCTCGGCAATTGCAATTTCCGGAATTGGGGACCCACTCACCCAGGTAGCGACCCTGGTTTCAATATTCTTGTTTACGGGCGATGCACGCCTTGTCGCTCTGGGGTTCATAGTTCAGGCACTCGCGACAGTCATTACTAGCTCGCTACTGGGGGGCATTACAGACCGAGTTCCGCGCCGCGCCCTGATCGTAACGTTGGACTTTTCGCGAGCCGGGTTGCTTCTCGCGACTCCACTGCTAATCGGAATCAACTGGCGGCTACTCATACCGATTCTTTTCGTACTTGCGGCGATCAATGCAATCGTTCAACCCGCGCGCCAAGCAGCCATTCCTGCACTCGTACCGCATGGCCAAGTAGGGAAGGCGAATGCCATGGTCTCAGCGACGACGATGCTGGCTGGTGCGGTCGGCTTTGGTCTAGCTGGGACCATTCTCGCTTGGAGCCCAACATCGACCTCGATGTTATTTTGGGCTGACGCCGCTACCTTTGCGCTCTCGGCGGCGATCGTCATGGGTGTCCCAAACCTCGGTGGGGGGGTTCTTCAGGCAAGGGTATCTGGAGCTTTGCGCCGCACTTGGTCGCTCACTCAGGCTAGGCCACACCTCCTAGTGGGAACGTTGGCGTCTTTTCTTATTCCACTTAGCTTTCCGGCACTTGTCGCGATGGCATATCAAGTGTCATGCAATCCGAATGACCTTCAATGTGCGCAGGGAGGACAAACGTACTCTGCACTTGAGCTTGTCCTCACTGTGGGACTTTTCGCCGGGTCGATTGCAGTCACGCGCATTTCGTCAATTGGGACCATGAGGGTCGTGGGGGCAGGATTACTCCTTACAGGCGTGATGTCGGTGGTCATTGCGGCGAGCCCAACGACATACATTTGGCTGATTGCGATCGCGTTGTTCATTGCATCCATCGGCAACCCGATTTACCAAATCGCAAACCAGACGGCGCTAATCGAGGCCGCTGACGCGAGCATCCGTGGCAGCGTCATGGCCACCCGATTTGGGCTCGTACAGACTGCGAGCATCGTTGGGATAGCGGTCGGTGGACTCCTCACAAAGGAATACGGTCCTTTCGCGGCCTATGGTGTCCTCGGCATTGGGCTCGTACTACTTGCGATGTACGCAATTGCTGCTGGACGAAGCACGACCAATCCTCTGCATGGCGCTGCCTATGAGGAGGCAACCAATCTCGCAAGTGCTTCGGCGGCAAATGGCCATCCCGACGGAGCAACAGCTGGCGCGGGCCGGGAA
>VBEG01000038.1 GCA_005882115.1 Chloroflexota bacterium | reverse complement strand
GGCGCCAGCCCTCGTACTTGAAACGGTGGACGGCGTGCTCGATCGGCCCTTCGTAGGCGACAGCCGAGCGAAGGCGCGCCAAAGATCGCAGGCGACCGCGACAGCCGCAGTCCTTGCGGGCAGACGGAAGCTCGACTCCGCATCGCCGGCAGAGCGGGTCCTCGAGCCTGCGGACCTCCGACCAGCAGCGGTGGCACATCCACGACCCGACGCTCCGGCAGCCTCCGCAGCGAGGGGGCAGCACGAAGTCCAGAAGGTGCACATATCCAGGCTATGCAAAGGGTCAATGGGTTCTTAACAGGCCCCACCGGGCTTCGCGCCACCTCCCCATGCATGGGGAGGAGTCAAGTGCCTTACTGGATCAGGATCTGGTCGCCGCGCTGCAGGTCGATGGCGGCAGTGGAGTTCGGCGGCAGCTCGAGCACGCTGTGCGCGCCCCATTCGAGCGGCACGATGCCCCACCAGGCGGGCAGCTTGCGATACACCTTCTTCACGCGTTCCCGGGCGTCGAGAAACACGGCGTCGATTGGAAAGTTCATGAACATCATGTGGATCCCGTTGCACGGGACGATCCACATGCCTCGTCCTGGATCCAGGCTCTTTCGAAACATCAGTCCAACACCGCGACCGAACATTGTGCGAGGCATCTCGAGCTCTTCCGCGAGCACCTTGCCGCTCCGCTCGTGCACCGCGCTCCGTCCTTTCATCGCGATGTCCTAGCGTAAGTTCCCGCGTCATGGATTTCTACAGCGACGGAGTTCGACTGCACTACGAGGTCAACGGACCGGAGCGTGGATTCCCGCTCATCGCCGTGCACGGCTTTGCCTCTGATTACCGGCTGAACTGGGTCGGCTCGCGCTGGCAGGAGACCTTTACGAATGCCGGCTTTCGGGTCGTCGGTCTTGACTGTCGCGGCCACGGCCACAGCGACAAGCCCCACGACGAGGCCGCGTATCGGGTCGAGATCATGGCGGGCGACGTCGTTCGCCTGCTCGAGGAGCTCGACCTCCAGTCGGCCGCCTACCTCGGCTACTCGATGGGCGCGCGGATCGGGCTGGAAGTCGTCCTCGATTTCCCGGAGCGAATCACCCGCGCGGTGCTTGGCGGCATCGGCGCCGCGGGTGCGATCGACCGCGCCGGCGCGATCGCGCACGCGCTGCGTGCGGGCGAACCCACGGACGATCCGGTAGCGCAGACCTTCTACCGGTTCGCCTCCAGCCGGCCCATCAACGACCTGCAAGCGCTGGCCGCATGCATCTCCGGCCTTCGGCCCGACGCCAACCCCAAGCGGCTGGCCGCGATCAAGACCCCGCTCCTGATCGTGGTCGGCGAGAACGACGACATCTCGCGCGGCGCGCCGGAGCTCGTTGAGCTGATACCAACGGCGCGCCTGGTCACGATTGCGGGCCGCGACCACATGAGTACGGTGCCCGCGCGCGAATTCAAGCAATCCGCGCTCGACTTCCTGACCCAGGAGTAGGGACCGGGCGGCTGGTTACCTCGGCTGCATGAGGATCAGCACCGCGGGGCCCAGCAGCACGATCCACAGCGTCGGAAAGATGCAGCCGACCATCGGGAGCATCATCTTCAGCGTCGCCTGGGCACCCTTTTCCTGCGCGCGCTGGCGGCGCTTGCGCCGCATCTCGTCCGCCTGGATGCGGAGGATCTTGCCGATGCCGGTGCCGAACTGCTCCGATTGGATGACCGCCTGGATGAAGTTGTGCAGGTCTTCCACGCCGCTGTTGCGGCCCATCTCGTCCAGCGCCTCCAGGCGCGGGCGGCCGAGGCTCACCTCGCGGAGGGCCTTCGACAGCAGCTCGGACAGCGCGTTCTTGTACTTGTCGGTGACGCGGGCGAGCGCGGCGTCGAAGCCGAGGCCGGCATCGACGCAGATCACCAGCAGGTCGAGTGCGTCCGGCAGGCCCTTCTGGACCTCGGTGCGACGGCCATCAACCTTTTGCTTCAGCCAGAGCACCGGCAGGTAGTAGCCGAGAATCGTGCCGGCCACCAAAGAGATGACGAGGTAGACCGGGTTGCCAAGTAGAAGGCCGACCAGCAAGCCCAGTGCGGCCATCACCGCGGCCGCGACGAGGCGCACGGCGGCGAAGTCTTCCGGCGTGAGGTTGCCTGGGCGGCCGGCGAGCTCGAGCCGGTTCATCAAGTCCTGTCGGGCCTTCTGAGGCGTCGAACGGGAGAGCAGCGAGCCAAGCCGTTCGATGGACGGACGCAGCACGCGCTCGCTGAACGGCCGCTGCAGCTCGATCTCCTCGACCGTGAGTGGCTTCTCTCCGCCGTACGCAGCTAGGCGCTGCTGTACGTTGAGCGCGGTGTTCGAAGATGGGGTGCGAGCGAGGCCAATGAAGATCATCAGCACTCCGACGGCGACCCCGAACGCCAGGATCATGGTGGTGCTCATCGCTAGACCTCGATCGCCACGATGCGGCGGATGATCAGGTTGCCGATGAAGATCATGAACGCGCCGATCGCAAGGAGGATCCAACCGATGAAGCTTCCGAACATCGGCTGGAAATAGGTTGGCGTCACGAAGAACATGAAGGCCGCGAGGAGGATCGGCAGCGCCGTGATGATGGTGCCCGATGCTTTGGCCTGCGCGGTCAGGGTTTGAATCTCGCCCTTGATGCGTACCCGCTCACGGATTGTGTACGCGATGTTGTCCAGGATCTCGGCGAGGTTGCCACCGACCGTGCGGTGGATCGAGTACGCGGTCGCCACCAGGTCGAAGTCCTGGCTTGCGATGCGCTTGGTGATGTTCGATAGCGCCTCGTCGGGCGAGCCGCCCAGGTTCATCTCACGCACTGCGCGCCCGAACTCGTCGCCGATCGGAGGCACCGCGTTCTTGGCCACGGTGTCGATGGCCTGCGCGAACGAGTAGCCGGCTTTCAGCGCGTTCGACAGCAATGTGAGCGTGTCGCCGAGCTGGGCGTTGAACTTCTTCAAGCGCTGGCCGATTCGGTACTTGACGTAAAAACCCGGGATCAGGTACCCGGCGAAGAAGAGCAACGCGAACAGCGGTCCCCAACGCCAGAACCCGATCAGACCCACGAGGGCGCCGCTGCCAAGCTGGATCATGAAGTACTCGGACGGACGCAGCTTCAGGTCAGCCCGCTGCAGTTGCTCGGCGACAGACGGCTTTCCTTTCTTCACATCTCCGCGGCCCATGCGATCGGCCGCCGGCTGAAAGAGACGGTTCATCGTGTCGCGCAAACCTGTCGCCGGCGGCAGCGTCTGCGCACCGGCGGTCGTCGTCACTCCATAGGCCGCGAGCCGGGCCTGGAAATCCTCGGCGCCGCCTGCGCTCCGGCGCATCTGGCTGATACCGAGAAAGAAGAGGAAGACGCCCGCAAAGGCGATCAACCCGAACACCACAGGGATAGGCGGCATCTAAATTCTCCTCAAGGGTCAGTACAGCTTATCCGTCGGTGGCTGTTTTCCAGCCACGAAAATCTGCTCGGGAACGTCTTCGCCTTCGGCTCTCAGGTGCTCCATGCGCATCGGCAGCACACCGTTCGCAGCGTGGTAACCGACCGCCTTGCCCTCGGCGTTGACGCCGATCTGCTTGAAGTTGAAGAGCTCCTGGAACTGGATCTCACCGTCTTTGATGCCGGTGATCTCGGCCACGCTCACGATCCGGCGCACGCCGCCCCGGAGTCGAGACTGCTGGACGATCAGGTGGATCGCCGAGCCGATCGTCTCGCGAATGGCACGCGACGGAAGGTCCTGACCTGCCTGGAGGACAAGCGTCTCCAGACGCACAAGGCACTCGCGAGGGTTGTTGGCGTGGATGGTCGACATCGAGCCATCGTGACCGGTATTCATGGCCTGGAGCATGTCCAGCGCCTCTCCGCCACGACACTCACCGACGATGATCCGGTCGGGGCGCATACGCAGACAGCTCTTGACGAGCTCGCGTATGGTCACCGCGCCCTTGCCCTCGACGTTGGGCGGTCGCGACTCGAGCTGGATCCAGTGCGGCTGCTGGAGCTGCAGCTCGGCTGCGTCCTCACAGGTGATGAGCCGCTCGTTCTCCGGGATGAACGACGACAGGATGTTTAGGAGGGTGGTCTTGCCGGAGCCGGTGCCTCCGGAGACGAGGATGTTGAGTCGGGCGCGCACCGCTGAGCGCAGGAAGGTCATGATCTCCGGGCTTGACGAGCGGAATCGGTTCACGACGTCGGCCGGCCCCCACTTCTCCTTGGCGAACTTCCGGATCGTCAGTGCTGGGCCCTTGAGCGCGATAGGCGGAATCACGACGTTGACACGCGACCCGTCTTTCAATCGCGCGTCACAGATCGGTGTCGACTCATCGACCCGGCGCCCGACGAGGCTGACGATGCGGTCGATCACCTGCCGCATCTGGCGCTCGGACTCGAACGTCACGGAGGACAAGATCGGCTCCCCGCTTTTTTCGACGTAGATCTGCTTGGGGTGGTTGGCCATGATTTCGGTGATGTTCGGGTCTGCGAGGAGCGCCTCGAGTGGACCGAGCCCGAGGACGTCGTCGAGGACCGATTCAACAAGGCGCTCCTTGTCGTTCTTGGTCATCGTCATCGCCGTGGAGCGGAAGTACTCCTCGGCGAGCTCGAAGATCTTTTCCCGGACGCCCGGCTTGTTGCTCGAGTCGATCTCGTCGGCGAACTTCTCGATCAGCCGGGCGTGGATCTGGACCTTGGCCGCGGTGAAAGCCGGCGTGACCTCGCCGCCTCCCGCCTGAGCTCGCTGGGAAAGCGACGCTGTGGGTGAGGCGGTCGCCGCAGGCTGGGCTACGGGGATCGCAGCCTGCGGCGTGTACGGCGTCGCCCCCGGCAGGGTCGCGGTGGCGGGCCCGTTGCCCGCGCTGCCCGGCGGAACCGTCTGGTTCTGCTTGACCCTGTCGAGAAGGCCCAACGGAGGTTACTTACCGGTGACGAGGGTTGTGAAGTGGTACCTGGCGTCGACCTGCTTTCCGCTGACTCCGCCGGCTGACAGCACCGTCGGGCAGCTGGAATCGGGCTGGCTTGGCGGTGTAGCCAGATAGTCCTTATACGACTCGAGCGTATAGCGCACCGTCATGTTGTTCAGGAACCAAGTCATGTACTCGGCGTTGCATTGCGTCAGCTCAAGGGTCAGGCTCGAGGTCACGCCCGTGGTGGCAGCGCCGTTTTGGGTGGTGGCCGCGGAGCCGGTGCCGGATGCAGACGTCACGCCTGTGGACGCGGGCCCGAGCCCGATCACGCGCACGTTGGTGAAGACTGTCTTGCTCACCGTGCCCGATAAGGTCGGGCCTCCGCCCGCGGTGACGAAGATCTGGATGGCCGACGACGCGATTACGGTCATGTAGTCGCCCAGGCTGATGTGGCCCGCGACGCCCTGCTGCTCACCGGTCGGGACCGTGATGGCGACATAGCCGCTGGCCAGCGGAAGGTACGCTGGTGAGGCGCCGGTCGGCACCACGTTGAGGTCGATGGCCAGCATGTCCGAGCTGATGAGGGCGCCCTTGGTGATGTTGATCTCCGCGATCTTGTTCACGACGTCGCTCGGGTTCGTGTAGACGTTGGCCAGGCTGCCGTTCCCGTTGACTGAGGCCTTCGCGACCTCCAGGTCGGCGAGCGTGATCTGGTGTCGGAGAGGGATCGATTGCTTGGCGATCACGACTGATGTGGTCGGGCCTCCGAGCGCGCCGCCCCCGCCAATGTTGCCGAGCAGGAACACAGAGCCAAACGCGAGAACCGCGAGTAGCAAGCCGACGATGATGAAGAGTCGACCCCCGCCGGGACGGGGTCTTGCAGCAGCAGGTGCGACGGCCAAGACTAAGTCACCTCCGATGGAATCCTCAAGAGTGGCGACATTGTAATCACGCGGACCGAGATCTTCCCCCCTATTCGGTGTAAAGAAGAGAGAGCCCCTCGCGGGGCTCTCTTTGAAGGTGCGATTACGTGGGGTCTTACGCTCCCAGAGCGGCTACGACGTTCGAGAACACGTTCTTGATCTGGTTGCCCATCGTAAGAAGGATCACGATGACCACGATTGAGACCAGCACGAGGATCAGAGCGTACTCAACCATGCCCTGGCCTTCCTGACGAGTCGTCAAGCTGCGGAGCTTCCAGTAAAGGTTCAACATTTCTGCGATTTCACCTCCTTTTTCCTGAACTACAGGCTTCTGTACCTGCCTGACGCCACCCGGATCCGTTTCTTGCGGGCTTCCGCGACGGGTCGCGGACGAGGATGCTACTCAGCGGTCCCGGGCAGGTCAATTCATTAGCAAAACGACCATCCCCCCTGCGCGGGTCGCTAACCTTTCGCCGGGAATGGCGGCCACCGGCGTCGCAGAGCATGTGCCACGGCGCTCGGGAGCGTACTGGCGAGACCTGGTTTTCAGCCGCCTCATCCCCTCCCTCTTCTTTGCGCTCTTCCTCGCCCGGGAACTGGTGCTCCTGGCGGGCTCCCTACCCGGCGTACACCGGCCTCTCGATCTGCTGTTCGTCCTGCAGCAGGCGCTCGCCCTCGCCTACTTCACGATGCTGGTGGTCCTCTACGCGGTCCGTCTGCCCCAACGCGGGACCGACCACCGCCTGACGGTGATCTTCATCGCCTTCAGCGGCACGTTCGCCGCGATCAGCGCGAGCTTCCTGCCCGGCGGGACCCGGCGGGAGGGCCTGGTCCTGGTGGCCGACCTTCTTGCCACGGCCGGCCTGGCCTACTCGGTCTGGGGCCTGGCCTACCTGCGCCGCTCCTTCTCGATCATTCCCGAGGCCCGGCGCCTGGTCACCGGCGGGCCGTACCGGCTGAGCCGGCACCCTGTCTACCTCGGCGAGATCGCCACGGCGATCGGCGTCAACCTTGCGACCGCCGGCTGGCTGAGCGCGATCGCGATCGTCTATTTCATCGTCTGCGAGCTGCTTCGCATCCGGTGGGAGGAGCGCATCCTCGCCCTGACTTTCCCGAACGAGTATCCCGAATATGCAAGAAGCGTCCCCCGCTACCTACCCAACCCCTTCGCTCGCGGCTGACCGGCTGCGCCTCGCTGAGCGGCTGAGCGCGCGGACGCTGCTGCTGGGCGGCGTCATGACCGTGATCCTCGCGCTGTTCATCGGCGTCGAACAAGACCCGGACTTCTGGTGGCACCTGAAGATCGGGCAGTGGATGGTCCAGCACGGGCAGCTACCGAGCACGGACATCTTCACGTTCACGGCTACGGGGCATTCCTGGACCGACCACGAGTACCTGACCGAGATCCTGATGTGGCTGACCTACAGCACGCTTGGGCTGGCCGCGCTGTGCATTGCCTTCGGGCTGCTGACCTGGGCCGGGTTCTGGCTGCTCTTCCTGCAAGTCCGCCGGCAGCCGTTTGTCTTCGTCGGCGTGGGGCTCACCATCGCCGCGATCGCGGGATCCCCGATCTGGGGGCCGCGTGCGCAGATGATCACGTTCGCGCTCACGTGCCTGGAGCTCTACTGGCTGAGGACCTACCTGAGCGGGCGAAGCCTGGCCATCAACTTCTTTCCGCTCGTCATGATCGCGTGGGCCAACCTGCACGGCGGCTGGGTGATCGGATTCGCATGGCTCGGGGTCGCCATCGCCTCCGAGCTGCTGAGCTGGGCCTGGAACCTCGACAACCCGGCGCACAAGATGCACGCCCGCCGCCTCGCCGTCATCGCCGCCGTGTCCGCCGTCGCCGTCGTCGCGACGCCGCACCTGTTCAGCCTCTATCCCTATCCCTTTCAAACCCAGGGCAGCGAGGCACAGCAGCGGCTGATCGTCGAATGGGCGTCGCCGAACTTCCACAACGTCGAGCTGCGGCCCTTCGAAGCGATGATCTTCCTGATCGTCATCGGATTCGCGCTCAGGCGGCCAAAGCTCTACGACGTGCTGCTTGCCCTCGCCGGGCTTGGCCTCGCCCTGCAGTCGGTCCGCAACATCGCGCTGTTCATCGCCGTCGCAACGCCGATCCTGATCAACACGTATGGCGAGTGGTGGAAGGAGCTGGCGGCCGCGCAGAAGTGGAAGTTCAACCTCCCGCCACGCCCCGCCTTCGCAGCTGTCACGGCGATCGCGCTGGTGCTGATCATCGGCGTCACTGCGCTGCGCGTCTCGAACACCATCAGCCCGCAGCGCCAGCAGCAGCTGGACGCCGCCAACTACCCGGTGGGCGCCGCGGACTGGCTGGCCGCGCACCCCGACATCGGCACGAGGATGTTCAATCAGTACGGGTTCGGCGGGTACCTTGCCTATCGGTTCTACCCCCAGCCGAACCGGAGGGTGTTCATCTTCGGCGAGGCGGCGCTGATGGGCGATGACCTGCTAAACGAGTACGCCGACGTCTACTACGTGCGCGCGAACTGGAAGCAGGTCCTCGACAAGTACGGCGTCGATTACGTGGTGGAGAACAAGGGCGATCCGCTGCCCAACCTGCTCGCAACCCAGTCGGACTGGAAGCTCGCCTACCAGGACAAGGTCGCGGTGATCTACGTCAGAACACCTTCCAGATTTTGAAGTCGGGGGTATCGTAGGCTGGGGGACCCAGCACCGCCGGCGGAGGCGTCTGAAGGTCGACGGTCCAGACCACGTAACGAATCTCGTTCGAGCTGATGAACTGCTCGATGTCTTCCTTCCCGGTAAGCACTTTGAGCGCCGTCTGCGTCTTGTTCACGTAGTCGAACGTCTCGTCATAGTGGCCGACGTACACGGTGTCTGAGCTGTAGGCGGGGATGTAAAGACCGACCCCCGGCATCGCCAGCACGCGGCCTGCCGGCTCCCGGCCGAGCCAGATGAGACCGTCATACTCGGCCGCCGGCATCGAGTACATCGGGGACGCGGCGACGGCAAGGGGCGCCAGGACGAGGAATGCGCTCCCCACCGCGGCGAAAGCCACATAAGAAAAAGGAATGAGGCGGCGGGCCCGCAGGCTGCGCAGGCGCGGCAGGACCGAGTCATACAGGCCGCGCGCGCCGAGGACGACAAGCGGGAGGTACAGGCCGTCGAGAAAACGGCGCCGCAGGTCACCCGCGGGATTGGGCAGGTACAGGATCACGGCGAGCAGGACCAGCCACGCGACCAGAAAGAGGTCTTCGCGCGACCTTCGCCGCAACGCCCCTGGCACACCCGTCAGCGCGAGCAGGAGCTGCGGCGCGATGGCGAAGAACAGGCTGATCGACTCCGGGGGCAAGGCATTTTTGGAGTGGAACGTCCATCGCTGCACCTCGGGGTTGCCGATGAACGCGAGGTACGAATAAAGGATGTAAGGGGCTGGGATGGCGAACGCGATCGCGGCGGCGATCCAGCCGCGCGGACGGGCTGGGCGCAAGAGCAGCGCCAGCGCGGTGGCGCCGCCCATCAGGATCGGCATTTGGGGGTGGATCGAGGCCTGGCCCAGCCAGGCCAGGCCACCGAGCACGCCGAGGGTGACACTGCCGCGTTCGATCGCCTTCAGCGTCAGGGCGACCCCAAGCGCCGCGAACACGCCCGACCAGGCGAAGTGAGGCAGCGCGAGCACGGAATAGAAAGCGCTGAGCTCGGGCATCCGCCAGTCGAGCGTGTCGGTCTGGTTGCCGAAGATCACAGGGTGCCCTAGGGCCTGGATCACGTAACCCATGCCGAGGCCGATCGCGCAGAAGAAGAACGCGAAGCGGCGCGCCGCGCGGTCCTGGATGAATTGGCCGATGAACAGCCACGCCGCCGCCATCAGCGCGAAGGCCGCGGCGATGCGCGCGAGGTGGAAGACGACGATCAGTGGAAGGTTGGTCACGGCTGCGATGTGGCCCAGCACGATCCAGAACATGAAGAGGTAGGCGGTCGGGCTCGACTCGGTCGTGTAGCGGTTCTGCCACGCCCAGCCCCCCTCCCATCCCTGGCGCATCTTGGCCAGGTACGTGTTGGCGTCGTCGCCGAGGTAGAAGAAACCAAGGAAGACGTGGCCGGGCGACTGGACGGCGTAGGCGTAGACGTAGGGGATTGCGGTCACGATCGCGAGGGCGAGGCCCATGAGCAGTGGGAGGCGCCACTCCCTCCACGGGGTGCGGGTTACCCACACCCCCTCCCGGCGCTTCGCGCCGACCTCCCCAGCAAGCGGGGAGGTGAACTTTGCCTCCTCCATGGTTTTCATCTCGACATGCTCAAGCGGAGAACGGTCCACAGCGCGCGGCTGATCTCTCCTTGGGAAACCTTCGATGCTCCGGCGACGCGATCCTCGAACTGGATGGGCACCTCGACCACCGGGTAGCCGAGGCGGACCGTGCGATGGACCATCTCGATCTGGAAGGAGTAGCCCTGGGATACGACTTCGTCGAGCCTGATCGCTTCCAGGAGGGCGCGGGTGTAACAGCGAAATCCCGACGTGCAGTCCCGGACGCGCAGTCCCAGCAGCGTCCGGCAGTACACGTTGGCGCCCGACGAGAGCAGCAGGCGGTGCGCCGGCCAGCCCACGATGTGGCCGCCGCGGACGTATCGCGATCCAATCGCCAGGCCGCCACATCCGCGCGCTGCGTCGACGATGGCGTCCAGGTCCCGGGCGCGATGCGAACCGTCGGCGTCCATCTCGACGAAGAGCCCAGAGCCTTCAGCGAGCCCGACGCGAAATCCATCTTCATAGGCGCTCCCGATCCCGAGCTTGCGCTCCCTGTGCAGCACCCGCACGCCGCTGTCGGAGGCCGCAAGACGGTCTGCGATCTCGCCTGTGCCGTCGGGGGATCCATCGTCGACGATCAGGATGTCGTGGCCGAGGTGACGCACCCCGGCGACAACGCGCTCCACATTGTCCTTCTCGTTGAACGTCGGCAGCACCACGAGGACATCGGTCGGGGCGGCGCGGCGTTCGGTGAGCTTGCGCCGATCCGTCATCGCCGGAACCGAATCCGAATGACGTGCTTCAGCATGTCGAGTGAGCTGCTGATGGGGCTGACCTTGGTCTCGGCGGAGTTGCGCCAGACGACGGGGACCTCGGCGATCTTCACCCCCTGCTTGCGGGCCCGATACAGCACTTCGGGGTCGTAGCCGAAGCCGTCGGTGACCAGTCCGGCGAACACCCGATGCGCAACTTCGGCGCGGAAGAGCTTGAATCCGCACTGCGTGTCCCAGATCCCGGGCAACAGCACCACCTGAACGATCAGGTTGAACGTCTTTCCCATCAACACCCGGTAGAGAGGTTGCGAGACCTCGACCTTCGAAGCTCGCAGAGCGCGCGAGCCGATCGCCACGCCCGCGCCGTTCCTCAGCGCGGCCTGCAGCTTTTCGAGCTCCTCGATCGGGGTCGAGAGGTCGGCGTCCGTGAGCAGGATCTCGTCTCCTTTTGCCGCCTCGACACCGACCGCGAGCGCCCTGCCTTTGCCGCGGTTGCGCGGAAGCGCCTCGATGTGGACCGAGGCGTGGCGCTCCGCGGCTGCATCCATGATCAGGCGGGTACCGTCGGCGCTGCCGTCGTCGACCAGGATCAGCTCGTACGGCACGTCCTTGCCGTCGAGGTAGCGCTCGATCTGCTCGATGGTGCGCGGGAGCCGCTGCTCCTCGTTGTAGCAAGGCACGACGATGCTCAGCACCGGGGCGATGTTACTTGCCGGACCGCAGAACCTTGAGCGCGTACATGGGCAGCACCGCCATGCGGCGGATCCGCCATGGCTGCAGGGCGAGCCTGCCGAGCCACTCCAGGCCGGCTCGCCGCATCCACGCCGGAGGCCTTGGTACGCGGCCGGTCAGGTAGTCGAACGATCCGCCGACCCCGACGGCGACCGACACGCCGAGACGGTCCTTGAGCCGGTCGAACCACAGCTCCTGGGTGGGGGCTCCGTACGCGACGAGCAAGACCTGAGCGCGATGGTCGTGGATCCGATGCACGGACTCCACGTCATCGGATGGATCAGGCGACCCGGCGTGAGCTGCGACCTCCAGACCAAGATTCGCGTCGCGAAGGGTCGCCGCGAGCTCGGCGGCGACGCCCGGTGCGGCGCCGAGGAGAAACAGACGAAAGCCCCGGCGGGCGCACATTGCGGCCAGCGGCTGAACGAGGTCGACGCCCGCGACGGGCTCGCGCAGCTCGCAGCCCTGGCGGCGCGCCGCCCATACCACCCCGGTTCCGTCGGGCAAGCAGAGGGCGGCGCTCTCGAGCACCCGCGCAAACTCGCTGTCCTTCCGCGCTCGCATGACGAACTCGGGATTGACGGTGGCCACCAGGTGAGATCCAGCAGCTCCCACGAGGTCCTCGATTCGCTGAACCGTAGCCGTCATGTCGACGCAGTCCACGCGGACGCCGAGGACGCGCGTGTGTCCGAGTCGCTCCGTCAGGTTTGTAGCTGCAGCTCGAACGGCGTTAAGACGAGACTGAGGTGCGTCGTTGTCACCGTGTGCATGCTGGGCCCGAGACTCGTGATAAATGCGGGAAGCGGCTCGCCGCCGGTCACTCGCACTCGGCTCCACGTGTAGCGATTCTGGAGACTGTGGGCCACGGGATAGTCGGCTGTCGTCACGGCCGTGTCGTACCCGGCCTTCACCAGCGCCTCGACCGTTTCGGCGTCGTATCTGCCGGAGGGGTAGGCGAAGTCCACGACTGGGTGACCGACCAGCCCCTCGAGAACGCGCTTGGACTCCACGACCTGGAACATCGCAGACGCGAAGCTCAGATGGGCGAGGTCTGGGTGGCTGACCGTGTGCGAGCCGATCTCAATCCCGGCACGATCCAGCTGGACGACCTCGTCGCTCGTCACATAACCGGCGCGATTGATGAAGCCGCTAACGATGTAGGCGACCGCCGTGAAATGGTGCGATTGGAGAATCGGAAATGCGGTTGTGTAGAGGTCCGCATAACCATCGTCGACCGAGATCACGACAGGCTTCGCAGGCAGCGCCGAGGTGCCGGCGAAGTAGGCGCGCACCTGGTTGAAAGTGATGGCGTGATAACCGTGCGCCGAGAGCCAGTCCATCTGGGATTGGAACACCATCGGCGACACGGAAAGCCGGTACCCCAGAGGATCCGTGCGCGTCGAAGGAGGCGTGCGGATGTAGTGATACATGAGAATCGGAAGCCTGATCGAGCGCGCGCCGAGCGGAACCACCGAATCGTGGGAGATGAGGTAGACGGGACCCGCGACCGGCGGTTGGCTCGAAAGCGCCTGCTGCGGTTGCGGGGCCGGCGAGACATAAGGCTTCGGCATCGAATCGCCGGCCTGCAGCAAGTAGCCGGCAGCCGCGAGCAGCACGACAACAACCCCGGCCCTGGCGGCCACGTGCCTCACGGTCGTTAGCTTAAGGTCGTCGACGTGGCAAGAGGCGCCAGGCCGGCCAGGATCGCGGTGGACGTCAACCCGGCCACGCGCGCGGTCGCGACCGGAACGGAGAAATTCACGCGCGAGGTATGCAAGCGGCTCCCGGCCGCGGCTCCTGATCTGCGGTGGCGCTTCCTGGCGTCGCGCCCGAAGACCGGCCTGGGAGTGGACGTGCTGGTCGTTCCGCAGCGGCGGCTGTGGTCGCAGGTCCGTCTTCCCCTCGCCCTCCTCCCCGAACCACCCGACCTGCTCTTCGTGCCGGCGCATGTGATCCCCTACGCCTGGCCGGGCAAGGTGCTGACGGTGGTGCATGACCTCGCGTTCGAGAAGTTCCCTGACGCATACGCGTTCGCGGAGCGCTCCTACCTCCGCCTCAGCACCCGCTGGGCGGTGACGCGCTGCAATTTGCTCGTCGCTGTCTCTGCAACGACCAAGCGCGACCTGGTCCATCTATATGGGGTGCCGGAGGAGCGCGTGCGAGTCGTTCCGCTTGGCATCGACCCACCGAGCACGACGCCGGCCCCGGCGTCACGGCTTGCCGAGCTCGGCGTCGACGGAAAGTTTGTGCTGCAGGTGGGCCGCATCGAAAAGCGCAAGAACCAGCTCGCGGCCCTGGCGGCGGTCGAGCGGCTCGACGGCGTCAAGCTCGTCGTCGCGGGCCCCGAGCGGGACCACGAGCTGTCGGCAAAGCTCCGTAGCTCTGCCCACGCCCGCGTGCTCGGCCTGGTCGATCAATCCACGCTCGAGCTCCTCTACCAACAGGCGGCCGCCGTGATCGTGCCGAGTCTCTATGAAGGCTTCGGGCTGCCGGTCTTGGAGGCGATGGCGAGGGGCAATGTGGTTGTCGCGGCGAAGGCGTCGTCCCTACCCGAGGTGGGCGGCGAAGCCGTCCTCTACTACCACCCCGCGGCCGACGCGGCGCATGTCGCACAGGTGCTCGAGACAGCGATCGACGACCGGGCCCTGCGCAATGGGCTGGCCAAGGCGGCCCAGGCTCGGGCGGCGAAATTCACGTGGGACAGGACCGCCCGAGGCATTGCTGATGTCATCAAGGAGCTCCTCCAATAGGGGGGAGCATGCCCCCCTTTCGGCGGGCCTGGCTAAGCCAGATCCCGCCGCACCCCCCTAGGTGATCGCGTCATCGATAGCGCGCCATGTCTGTCGCGCGGCGCGTGCCCAGCTGAACTGAGCGGCGCGGAGGATGCCTCGGTGGCGCATCCCGGCCGCGAAATCCGTGTCCTCGATCACGCGCTCCAGGGCCTTGCGCCAAGCCTCGGGATCATCCGGCGGCACCGCGATACCCGCATCGGCCACCACCTCGGGCAGGCTCGACCGGTCGGACACGACCACGGGGGTGCCACACGCCATCGCTTCGAGCGGCGGCAGACCGAAGCCCTCGTACCAGGCCGGATGCGCGACAACTCGCGCCAGGTTGTAGATGGCCGGCAGCTGGTCAGGCTCGACCGAATCGAGGTGATGCAACCGGGGTCCAAGGCGGGACATCTTCTCCCGTATCTGTTCGTACCGCCAACCCCACGATCCGACGACAACAAGGTCCGGGCGATCGCGCATCAGCACCCAGGCGTCGAGAAGCGTGTCGAGGTTCTTGCGGGGCTCGACGGTGCCGACGAACAGGATGAAGCGCTCCGGCAGCTTCAGCCGCGCCCGCGCCTCTGCTCGCTCGCCGGCGCTCATGGGCCGGAATTTCGGCGCGACCCCGTGGGGCACCACCGCGATCCGGCTGCGATCGATGCCAAAGATGTCGACGATGTCGGCCGCCGTGTTCTCCGAAACGGCTACCACAACATCGGCGCGGAGAACCGAGCGAGGCACGACGACGCGGGTGCTAAGCGGCTGACGCGCGGGGAACCAGCGCGCGTTGCGGTAGATCGCGAGGTCGTGAATCGTGATGACCGACGGGCATCCGACGCCGCTTAGCGGCAGCACCCCCGCCGGTCCGAAGTACGCATCGGGTTTGAGAGCGCGGATCTCGGCGGGCCATTGCAGATGCCGGCCGATGAATCGCGTTCGCGGCATCAGCCGATAGGTGGCATTCGGCACGTGCATCGATGCACGGCGCGGTCCAAACACGACGAGCCGGCAGTCCGGGCGATCGACCGACATCGCGTGCAGGATCTGCGTGGTGTAGACGCCCACCCCGGCCCAGGGTCGCCCCAGACCGGATCCGTCGACGACGAGCTGGAGCCCGGTGCTGCCCCTCGCCACCTACCGGAGGTAGCTCTGATTCCGCCGGAGGACTTCGAAATTGTCTAACGCGAGACCGGTACCCCGCACGACCGAAGTCTGGGGGTCTTGGGCGACCGCGGAAGGAATTCCGGTCAGCGATGTGATGAACCCGGCGAGCCCCCGCAACTGGGCGGCGCCGCCCGAGAGGACCAGCCCCCGCTCGCGGATGTCCACCACCAGCTCGGCCGGCGCCTCGGCGAGCACCGCGCGAATCGCGTCGGCGATGCGGCGCAGAGGCTCCTGGACCGCCTCGGCGACGTCATTCGATGAGATCTGGGCTCCCTCGATGACCTGGTACAGGGGCTCTTCCATCCGGACCGCGGATCCGACCGCGAGCTTGATCTCCTCCGCTGCGTGTTCGGTGATCTCCACGTTGTGGCGGCGTTTCACGTACGCCACGATCGCCTCGTCGAGGTTATGGCCACCCACGGGGATTGAATTCGCAACGACGATGCCCGACAGCGAGATCACCGCCACCTCGGTCGTGCCGGCACCGAGCTCACATATCCCGCAGGCGCGAACCTCGCCGATAGGCAGCCCTGCGCCCATCGCCGCGGCAAGCGGTTCGTCGATGAGCCACACCTGCCGCGCGCCGGCCGAGATCGCAGCCTCGGTAAGGGCGCGTCGCTGCGTCGACGTCACGGCCGAAGGCACCGAGACGATGACCTCCGGCTTGAAGAGGCGTGGCCGGCCCTTCGCCTTACCGATCAGCTGTTGAAGCGTCCGCGCAGTGTCGCGCTGGAGAGCCATGTCTGACGGCTCATTGACGACGATGCCTTCGCCCTTGATGCACATGCGCACCGTCGAGGTGCCGAGGTCGATGCCGATCTTTCGCGACAGCATCAACCCAACATCTCACTCGTACAGGCGATGCCCGGCCGCCGCCTCGGAATCGAGCCGGACGCTCTTGATGCGCGCGCCCACCGATGACAGCTTGCCCACCATGTCCTCGTAGCCGCGCTCGACATGCCAGGCGTTGCGCAAGACGCTATCGCCCTCGGCGCACAGCGCCGCGATCACGAGTGCCGCACCCGAGCGGATGTCAGGGATGGCGAGCTCGGTTCCGCGGAGACGTGCCGGGCCGTGCACGATTGCATGCAGGCGGCCCTCGACAGTGATGCCGGCGCCCATCTTGGCGAGCTCGCGCACATGCTGGAAGCGGTTCTCGTGGACGTACTCCGAGATCACGCTCTCGCCATCGGCCTGCGTCATGAGCGCCATGTACTGAGCCTGGAGGTCGGTCGGAAAACCGGGAAACGTCCAGGTCGACATGTCGATCGGTTGCAGCGGCGTCTGCCTGTCCCGCGCGATGCGAAACCATCCGTCGCCCGTCTGGACGCGGGCACCGGCCTGCTCGAGCTTGAGCAACAAGAGCTCCAGGTCCTCCGCCCGTGTGCACTCGATCAGCAGCTCGCCGCCGGCGGCCGCTGTCGCGATGGCGTACGTCCCCGCCTCCAGGTAGTCCGAGATCACCGTGTGCTCGGCGCCGCTGAGGTCGATCGTCCCGTCCACGATCAACCGCTCGGTGCCGATGCCATCGATCTGGGCGCCCATCTTGGTCAGGAGACGGCACAGGTCCTGCACGTGTGGCTCCCGGGCGGCATTGAAGATCTCGGTCTGGCCGTCCGCGGTCACCGCGGCCAGGAGGATGTTTTCCGTCCCGGTCACCGTCGGGAGGTCGAACACGATGCGACCGCCGCGCAGCCGGTCCGCGGTGGCGACGATCTCATTGTGCGTCTCGTTGATGTGGGCGCCCATCTGGCGCAAGGCTCGGAGGTGCTGCTCGACCCGACGCGCCCCGATGTCGTCGCCGCCTGGCCGGGGCACCCTCGCGTGGCCGAAGCGCGCGACGAGGGCTCCGAGCAGGACGATCGTCGCCCGCATGCGGCGGCCGAGGTCATCGGGCACGTCAGTCTTGCCGGCAGCACCCGCGTCGATGACGACAGTGCCCTCACCTGAGGTATGGCCGCCGAGCAGCGAGATGATCTCGCCCATCAGCACTGTGTCGGTCACCCGCGGCACGTTTTGCAGAGTCACCGGCTCGGTAGTGAGCAGCGCGGCGGCCATCTCGGGAAGCGCGGCGTTCTTGGAGCCGCTCACGCAGATCTTGCCCGCCAGCTGCTCGCCGCCTGTGATGTGCAGCGCCCGGTCGCGGCCACCCATGGATCCCTTCATCGAGCGCCTAAGACTAGGTGGAAAGCTCTATCCCCGACGCGTTCGGGCGAGGCGCAACCGGGCCTCCGCCATGGCGAGAGCGTTCTGGAACTCGGTCTCCTCAGAAGCCGTCAAGGTTCCCGCAAGCTTCTCCTGCGCGCGGCGCCGTGCCTCCTCGGCCTGCTGGACCGATATCTCGTCGGCGTGCTCGGCGACGTCGGCGAGGACGGTGACTCGATCCGGAAGGACCTCGAGGAACCCGCCGCCCACGAAGAGCAGCTCCTCGTTGCCGCCGTGTCGGATCTTCAGGGCGCCTGGCTTCAGGATCGTCATCAGTGGCGCGTGTCGGGGCAGGATGCCCAGCTCTCCGTCCGCTCCGTTCGCGACGACGAAATCGACGTCGCCCTCGAACAGGCTCCGCTCGACGCTGACCACGCGCAGAGAGAACGGCACCTACCTCGACTCCTTCTTCCTCATCTCGTCCGCCTGGGCGCGCGCTTCGTCGATCGTGCCGACCATGTAGAACGCCTGCTCGGGCAGGTCATCGTGCTTGCCCTCGAGGATCTCCTTGAACCCGCGCACCGTCTCGCGGACGGGCACGTACTTGCCCTCGCGCCCGGTGAACCGCTGCGCGACGCTGAATGGCTGCGACAGGAACCTTTGGACCTTTCTCGCCCGGGTGACCACGAGCTTGTCGTCTTCGGACAGCTCCTCCATGCCGAGGATGGCGATGATGTCCTGCAGGTCCTTGTAGCGCTGCATCGTCCGCTTGACGCCTTGCGCCGCGTCGTAGTGGTCCTGGCCGACGACCGAGGCCTCGACGAAGCGGCTTGACGACCCGAGGGGATCGACCGCCGGGTAGATGCCGATCTCGACGAGCGAGCGCTCCAACCGCAGCGTGGCGCCCAGGTGGGCGAAAACGGTCTGGATCGCGGGGTCGGTGTAGTCGTCAGCCGGCACGTAAACCGCCTGCACGGATGTAATCGAACCTTTGCGGGTGGACGTGATGCGCTCCTGCAGTTCGCCCATCTCCGATGCCAGCGTGGGCTGATAACCGACCGCTGACGGCATGCGTCCGAGCAGTGCCGACACCTCGGCGCCCGCGAGCAGGTAGCGGAAGATGTTGTCGATGAAGAGCAGCGTGTCCGCGCCCTCCTCGTCGCGAAAGTACTCCGCCATCGTGAGGCCGGTCAGACCGACGCGAGCCCGCGCGCCAGGAGGCTCGTTCATCTGGCCGAATACGAGCGCCGTCTGCGGCAGCACGCCCGCGTCCTGCATCTCGACGTACATATCGTTGCCTTCGCGCGTCCGCTCCCCCACTCCCGCAAACACAGAGCGGCCCTTGTGCTGATAGGCGATGTTGCGGATCAGCTCCTGGACGATCACCGTCTTGCCCGTCCCGGCGCCTCCGAAAAGGCCAATCTTCGAGCCCTTGGCGAAGGTGCAGATCAGGTCGATGACCTTGATCCCTGTCTCGAGGATCTCAACTTTGGCCTGCTGCTCCGAAATCGGCGGGGCCAGCCGGTGGATCGGCCACCTCGTGCCGCCCTCCGGAGTGGGTTCGTCGTCGATCGCGTTGCCGACCACGTTGAACATGCGTCCGAGGGTCTCAACGCCGACAGGGACCGAGATGGAGGCGCCCGTTGCGTGCACCGGGTCGCCGCGGCGAATGCCGTCGGTGGCATCCATGGCGATGCACCGCACGACGTTGTCGCCGATGTCGGACGAAACCTCGAGGACGATCTTTCGCCCCTCGACCGTCACCTCCAGAGCTTCGAACAGCTCTGGCTGGTCGCCGGGACCGAACTCGACGTCGACTACTGCGCCGATGACCTGGCTGATCCGGCCTTCGCGCGGCGCTCTCTTGTTCGGAGCGTCCTGCGCGTGCGCGGCATCTGCCTTTTCCGTCTTCGGTGCTTTCGCTTTGGACTTTGCCATCAGGGCTCCTCCCTCATCCCGCGCTCGCGGCCTCGGCGCCGCTCACGATCTCCATCAGCTCGGTGGTGATTCCAGCCTGGCGGACCTTGTTCGCGTAGAGCGTCAGCGCGTCGATCAGATCACCGGCGGCGTTGGTTGCGTTTTGCATCGCGATCATCTTGGCCGAGTACTCGCTTGCCTTGTTCTCGAGCACCGCCTGAAAAACCTGCGTCTCGACGTAGCGTGGCAACAACCCGTCGAGCACGGCTTCGGGCTCGGGTTCGTAGATGTAGTCGGCTCGCGGACCCTCCTGGCCGGCCTCGCGTTTGGGGATCTCGGCCGGGATCAGGACTCGGATCGCCGGCTCCTGTCGCATGGTCGAGATCCATTTCGAGTAACAGAGAAGCACGGCGTCGGTCTCCCCCTTCGCGTACTCCTCCAGCGCGACGGTGACAGCCGGCAGCACGAGGGCCTGGCTGGGGCGGTCGGGAAGGTTGCTGACCTCGGCGATCACGTTGCGCCGATATCGGAGCAGAAAGTCGCGCCCCTTACGGCCGAGTGTCACGTAGCGCTGTTGCTCCGTGTAGTGCTCGTTCATGTAACGCGTCGCGGCGCGGATGTTGTTGACATTGATCGCGCCGCAAAGGCCGCGGTCGGTCGTGACGAGGATCATCACCGCGCGCTTGCCCTCGCGCCGGACCAGGAACGGATGCTTGTACTCGGTCGCGCGCTCGCCGACCGTCTGCAGGACCTCGATCATCTTGTCGGCGTACGGCCGCGTCGCCTGGACGGCGGCTTGCGCCTTGCGTAGCCGTGTCGCCGCTACCACCTGCATCGCCTTGGTGATCTTCTGCGTGTTCTTGATCGAGTCGATGCGGCGGACTATGTCGCGGAATGCGGGCAATTATTTTTCCTTCTTTTCTTTCTGTGCGGCTGGAGGGGCGCCGCCCGAAGGGTCAGCCTCGTCCTTGTACCCCTCGATCCCGAATTGGTGGTTGAACGTCGCGATCGCAGCGTTCAAGCGGGCGAAGAGCTGATCGTCCACCGCCTTCTGCTTGTCGATCTCCTGCAGGATGCCGGCGCGGTCGCTCTTCAGGAAGCGCACAAATCCCGCCTCCCACTCCCGCACGCGCGCCACCGGCACCTTGTCGAGGTGGCCCTGCGTGCCGGCATAAAGCACCGCGACCTGCTCCGAGAGGGGCACGGGCTGGTACTTGTCTTGCTTCAAGAGCTCGGTCAGGCGCGCGCCGCGCTCGAGCTGATTGCGGGTCTGGGTGTCGAGGTCGCTCGCGAACTGCGCGAACGCGGCAAGCTCGCGGTACTGCGCGAGATCGAGCCGCAGCTTGCCCGCAACCTGACGCATCGCTTTGGTCTGGGCGTCGCCGCCGACGCGCGACACCGAGATGCCTACGTTCAGCGCAGGCCGCTGGCCGGCGTTGAACAAGTCGGCCTGGAGGTAGATCTGGCCGTCGGTGATGGAGATGACGTTGGTGGGGATGAAAGCCGAAACGTCGTTGGCCTGGGTCTCGATGACGGGCAGCGCCGTCAGCGAGCCGCCGCCCCGCGCCTGGTTCATCTTGGCCGCGCGCTCGAGCAGACGTGAGTGGAGATAGAAAACGTCGCCTGGATACGCCTCGCGCCCCGGTGGGCGCCGCAGGGTGAGCGACAGCTGCCGGTAGGCCCACGCCTGCTTGGTGAGGTCGTCGTAGCAGCACAGGGCCTCTTTCCCGCTCTCCATGAAGTACTCGCCCATCGCGCATCCGGCGTAAGGCGCGATGTACTGCAGCGAAGCGGGATCGGCGGCCGACGCCGCGACGATGATCGTGTAGTCCATCGCGCCGTTCTCTTCCAGCGTGGCCGCGACCCGAGCGATCGACGCCGCGTTCTGCCCGATGGCGACGTAGATGCAGAACAGGTCCTTCCCTTTCTGGTTGATGATCGTGTCAAGCAGCACCGTCGTCTTGCCCGTGAAGCGGTCGCCGATGATCAGCTCGCGCTGGCCGCGGCCGATCGGGATCATGGTGTCGATCGCCTTGATGCCTGTCTGCACCGGGCTGTCGACGCGCTTGCGCGTGATTACTCCCGGGGCGATCCGCTCGAGCGGCAGCGTATTGGTGGTCTTGATCGGTCCTTTGTCGTCGAGCGGCACGCCGAGCGGGCTGACGATGCGGCCGAGCAGCTCGTCGCCCACTGGGACCTCGAGCAAGCGGCCCGTGGTCCGGACCTCGTCGCCTTCGTGAAGGTGGCCGTACTCGCCGAGGATGACCGAACGAACCTGGTCCTCCTCGAGGTTCAGCGCAAGCCCATACGTGTCGTGCGGGAACTCGAGCAGCTCTCCGGCCATCGCGTTTCGCAGGCCATAGATCTGGGCGATGCCGTCACCGACGGCGACGATGCGGCCGACGTCCGCCGAGACCAGGCTGGCGTCGAAATCCTTCAAGCGCTCCTTGATGACCTCCGAGATCTCGCGCGTGCTGATGCTCAATCTTTCACTCCTAAGAGGCCGCCAGCCGGCGGCGCAGCTGCTCCAATCGAGTGGCGACGCTGGCGTCGACGATCCGGTCGCCGTATTGCAATTTCATCCCGCCGAGGATCCGCGGATCGACGACGAGGCTCAGGCGTACGTCCTTGTCCAGGCGTTTTGACAGCTCGCGGGTGACCCGGTCGCGATCGGCTGCTTCGAGCTCGATCGCGGTCGTCACGGTCGCGCGTACACGCCCCGCGGCCTCGTCGGCCAGGCGCTGAAACTCGTCGTCGATATCTTGCACCTCGTCGATGCGGCCAGACTCGATGAGGAGCCGCGCCAGGTTCGTCGCCTCTTCATCGATGAGGTGCGGGGCGGTCGCGACCAGCGCCTCCCGATGTTCGGTGGCGATCGTGGGATTGCTCAAGACCGCCGCCACCTGAGGGTCGGCGAACAGCTCGCGGATTTTAACCAGACGGCGCGACCACTGGTCGACCTCGCCATCTTGCAGCGCCAGCTCGAAGATGGCCCTCGCGTAGCGCCTGGCGGAGCGGCTCGCGCCCGTCACCGGATCTTCGTCCCCCAATCTCCCGGTGCCGTCACGAGCCACTCCGCCCGCGGCGGTCGTCGCCACGCGCAACCTCCTCGATAGCTCGGTCGATCAGGCGGCGGTGCTTGGGTTCGTCCAGAGTCTCGCGGATCACCTTCTCCGTGGCCGCGACGACGAGCCCGGCGACCTGGTCGCGCGCTCCCTGCAGGGCGCGCTCGCGCTCGACCTCGATGTCGCGGCTGGCGCTGTCCACGATCCGTTGGTATTCAAGGTCGGCTTTCTGCCGCAGGTCGGCGCGCAGCTGTTCCCCCGAGCGATTCGCGCCTTCGATCACGGCGTCGGCGGTCTTGCGCGCCTCGACGAGCTTGCTGTCGGCCTCCTTCAGCCTGGCCTCAGCCTCAGCTCGAGCTTGCTCCGCTTCCTGGAGCTTGGCGGTGATCTGGCGCTGCCGTGCCTCCGCGATGTCGATGATCCACGGGAACACGGGCTTGGGGATACCGAGGAACGGCAAGGGAACCCTGGCCAGAAACAACAGCATGAGCAGGAAGCCGACGGTCTCGACAATAAAAGTCCCGTTGAAGGTCAAGACCCCGGATTCGAGGTAGACAGAGCTGTGCGTCACTTAGCCCCCAGCGAGAACACGAACAGGGCACCGAAGGCGAGGTTGATGAAGTACATCCCCTCGACCAGTCCGATGATGATGAACATGATGCCCTGCAGCTGACCGCGCGCCTCAGGCTGCCGGGCTACGCCATTGATGGTTGCGTTGCCCACGAGACCGTCGCCGATGGCGGCGCCGATCGCGCCTCCTCCAAGCGCCAGCCCGAAGGCGATCATTGCAGCTCCCAGGTGGTCCATGACTCCCTCCTTAGTGTGAATGCTCTTGTTCGAAGCCCTCGCGGGCGAGACCGAAGTAGACCAGCGTCAGCAACATGAAGATGAATGCCTGGATCAGACCGATGAACAACACGTCGAATAGCTTCCAGATCGCGACCACTGGGGTCGCTAGAAAGGGCGGCAGCAGGAGCCCGATCACGTAGAGCATGAGAAGTCCGGCGAGGAGGTTGCCGAAAAGTCGCAGCGCCAGCGTCACCGGCTTGACGATCTCTTCGATCACATTCAGGGGAGTGAAGATCGCGCGCGCCCAAACCGGCAGCTCGTGCGGTCGCGTGTAGTAGAGCAAGTAGCCCTTGAATCCGCGCAGCCTGATGTTGTACCAGTGCAGGAGCACGAAGACGACGATCGCCATTGCCGCGGTCTGGTTGACGTCGGTGTTCGCGGGATGCAAGTTCGGGATGAGCGTGATCGGCAGGAAGTCGAGGTAGTTGGCGACGAGGATGTAGAAACCGATGGTCGCCGCCAGCGGGACGACGAAGCTCGATGCGTCAGGCGCGTTCTCTTTGCTCGTCGACCTGACGTAGGAAAACGCCCACTCGGCAAGGGCCTGCACGCGGTTGGGACGCTCGCTGTTCATCGATCTGGCGATCAGGACGGCCGCCACCACCGTGACCACGATCGCCAACACGCTGGAGAAGATGCTGTCGTAGTTGATCGTGCA
Source organism: Chloroflexota bacterium (assembly GCA_005882115.1). Lineage (GTDB taxonomy): Bacteria > Chloroflexota > Dormibacteria > Dormibacterales > Dormibacteraceae > 40CM-4-65-16. Next base: position 56,590 of record VBEG01000038.1, on the reverse strand, counting down.
CCAGGTTCCGCACCCCAGGTCGACCGTCGGATGCGTGACGGGCGGCTGCTCGTCAAATACGAATCTCATCTGTGCAGCAATGACCTCGCGGCGACGGCGACGAGCACCGCCTGCGCTCCGGCCACGCCGAGGATTACCAACCACGCGTAATCGGCGCCGAGAAGCAGCCCGCCGCCGATGGCCGCCCCCGTCAGCACCGCCAGCCTCGAAAGGCTCGACAACCGCACGCTGACGCCGGCCCCGAGGGCGCGTTCGGCCAGAGCGCCGTTGATGGAACCGAGCAACAGCCCAAGCCCGACCGCAATTCCGGCGCGGGTGTAACCCATGAGGGAGAGAGCCGCAAACACGACGACCGCCGCGACGAGGCAGCCAATCACGACGCGGCCGGTCACCCCTTGCAGTCTCACCAGTAGCGCTTGACGTACCTCACGTACACGACTCCGACTGAGGCGAGGATCCCGACCACCAGGCCCGCGAAGAGGAAGAGTGGCGAGGTGTGAAGGGCTCCGTCGAGGACGATGCCCAGCAAGATCGGCGCCACGACAGCGCCGGCCAGGAGAGCACCGAGTCCCATCAGCTCGGCGCCGGTCGGCCCTGGGCTCCGGCTGGACGCCATACCCGCGGTAAATCCTACCGGGAGCCGGGTGCGTTCAGCAGGCGACGCAGCCACGGTGCGGGCACACGCCAACCGGTGTGCAGAAGAAGGTCCGCCACGACAGTCGACGTGAGCACGGCCGCTGCCACAACAACGACGGCGAGGATCCGGCCGTGGCCGAAGAGGGTGAGCCCGAGGGCGCCCAGCAGGGCGCTCGCCGCGTAGAACACGTAGCACGTTTGTCGAGGGTCGAGCCCAAACGACTGGAGGCGATGATGCAGGTGCAACCGGTCGGGCGTCGCCACCGAAGCTCCAATGCGCCCGCGGCGCAGGATCGCCCAGCCGGTGTCGGCGATCGGCACAGCGAGCGCAATCACGGGCGCGGCCAGGGCGAATCCGACGGCCACCTTCGCCACCCCGAGGATGGAGATCATGCCGAGCGCCACCCCAAGAAAGTGGGCCCCGGAGTCGCCCATGAAGACGCGGGCGGGCGGGAAGTTAAAGAGCAGAAACCCGACGCAGCATCCGGCCAGCGCCCCACTCAGCTGCACGACGTTCAGCTGCTTTTGCTGGCCGGCGGCCAGCAGCAGGACCATCGCCACGATGGCGACCACGCCGGCGGCAAGACCATCCGCGCCGTCCAAGAAGTTGACCGTGTTCTGCAGTCCGACCAGCCAGAACACGCTCACCGCCACCGCGACAGGGAGCGCGAATTCGATGGTATGACCCCCTGGGAGGCCGACGAAGCGGATCTGGTAGTTGAAAACCACAACCGCCAGCAGCGCCAGCGCGACCTGGACCGCAAGCTTCGCGAATGGTCGCATCGACCAGCGGTCATCGATGATCAGCAGCCCGGTCGCGAGACCTGACACAACCAGCAGACCCAACGTCTGGAGGTTGCGCGGTGCGAAGACGGCCATCGTGATCGCAAAGCCGATCCACATCGCGAGCCCGCCCAGCATTGGTGTCGGGTTCGCGTGTGCGTGGCGGCCGCCGGGTTCGGCGACAACGTGGTACCTGCGCGACAGGACGATGCCGAAGGGGACGGCGATCGCGGTCACGATCAAGGCGATCAGAAACGGCCACAGGCCGGGCAGGAGGTGCTCCGTCAGGTTGTTCAGCGCGGTCTCGCTGAAGAAGTCGCCGCTAGTCAAACGCGTAGGGGATCGGGAACTTCCGGCACAACTCCAGCGCCCGCTCGTGGACCGAATCCAGAGTCGCCGGGTCGTCGATGCGCTCGACCACGTCGGCGATGCAGTCCGCGATGATGACCATCTCCGGCTCGCGCATGCCGCGGGTCGTCACCAGGGGCGTGCCGACGCGCACCCCGCTCGGGTTGAACTTTGACGCGTCGTCGAACGGGATCGAGTTGCGGTTGAGCGTGATGCCCACGGTGTCGGCGATGTCCTGCACCTGCTTGCCCGTGCGTTTCTGGGGCCGCAGGTCGACGAGCATGAGGTGGTTGTCGGTTCCGCCGCTGACGAGACGAAGCCCTCGTTCGGTAAGTCGATTCGCCATGGCCTTCGCGTTGACGACGACCTGCTTTGCGTAATCCTTGAACGCCGGCTTCAGGGCCTCGCCGAAGCAAACGGCTTTGGCCGCGATCGCGTGCATCAACGGTCCGCCTTGCGTACCCGGAAAAACCGCCGAGTCGATCGGCTTCTGCCAGTCGTTCGTGCACAGGATGATCGCGCCCCAGGCTCCACGCAGAGTCTTCTGTGTCGTCGTCGATGTGATCGCGGCGTGAGGAATCGGCGAGGGATACACGCCCCCGGCGACAAGGCCCGCGACATGCGCCATGTCGACGAAGAGAACGGCGCCCACCGAGTCTGCGATCTCACGCATGCGCGCCCAGTCGACCACCCGCGAATACGCCGAGAATCCCGCGAGCAGCATCTTCGGCCGCACCTCTTCGGCCAACTTCTGTACGGAGTCGTAGTCGATCCGCTCGGTCTCACGGTCGACCCCGTAGGAGTGGATCTCGTAGAGCTTGCCGCTGAAGTTCGCCGGACTCCCGTGCGTGAGATGCCCGCCGGCGGAAAGGTCCATGCCCATCACTCGATCGCCCGGCTGGCACACCGCCATGTAGACGGCCGCGTTGGCCTGCGACCCGGAATGAGGCTGCACGTTGACGTAGTCGGCGCCGAAAAGCTGCTTGGCGCGCTCCACCGCGAGCGTCTCGATCTTGTCGATCACCTCACCCGTGCCGCCGTAGTAGCGCCGGCCCGGGTAGCCCTCGGCGTACTTGTTGGTCAGCAGCGTCCCGAGCGCTTCGAGGATCGCCGGGCTGGTCAGGTTCTCAGAGGCGATGAGCTCCAGGGTGTCGGACTGGCGCCTGAACTCGTTGCGAATGAGCTGAGCGACGTCTGGATCGACCTGGTCGAGGGCGCGAAACGACATCGTGGTGATGTTCGCCGTCACGAACTGATCCTAAAGCCTCCCCACTTGACGGGGGCCGTCCCGCTCCGCGGGGCGGAGGGAGCGTTGAGGCTAACCCGCGCGGGGCGGAGGGGCCAGCAGCTCGGGCGTCGGGATCGCGCCCTCGCGCAGCACGTGCGGCTCGGGTCCGGTCAGGTCCAGCACCGTCGATGCGGTGCCTCCGGGCGCCGCACCGCCGTCAACCACCGCCATCACGCCCGACAGCGAGCCGGCCTCGTCCGCATCCATCGCGGGTTCGCCGCCGTGCAGGTTTGCGCTCGTCGTCATCAGCGGACCTGCGTGCCGGAGCAGGTCAAGGGCGACTTTGTGTTTGGGAATCCGTACCCCGAGTGTCCCTCCGCGCAGCGAGTGCAGGATCAGGGTGAGTGGGCCCGGCCACCACTTGCGCATCATCGCCTCGGCCCTCGAATCGACGTGGACGAGGCCTTCCAGCTGTGATTCCGCCGCGACCATCAGGATCAGCGGCATGCCCGCGGGCCGGCCTTTGATCTGATAGATCCGCTTTTGCGCGAGCTCGTCGTCGACGCTCGCCCCCAAGCCGTAGACGGTGTCGGTCGGAAAGGCGATCACGGCGCCGCTGCGCAGGAGCTGGGCGGCCCTCTGCAGTCCCGCTTGCGTCGGCTTCAGGACCATACTTCGAGAACGCGCTCGTGGCCGCCTGCGTCGCGGTGCAGCCGATTGCCGGCGAACCCGCGCGAGGCCGCCTCAACGGCCGCCGCAAGGATGGATGGATCCACCTCGGCAAGGATCCGGCCCCCGGGTTTGAGCCGCGCGGGCGCCTCCTCCAGGAGCCTGTTCACAAGCTCAACGCCGCCCTGCTCGGCGTAGAGAGCGCGCGCAGGCTGGGCAACGACCTCCGCCGCCAGGTTATGGTCCGCCGCCACATCTATGTATGGAAGGTTGGCGCAGATGAGGTCGAACTGTCCGGGAAGCGGCTCCAGGAGGTCACCGCACTCGAGGTGGACGCGCTCGGCCACGCGATGCCGGGAGACGTTCCGTGCCGTGACCTCGAGCGCCTCGCGGCTCACGTCTGAAGCCCACACCTCGGTGGCAGGAGCATAGTGCGCGATCGAGACCGCGATGCAGCCACTCCCCGTGCCCACGTCGGCGACGCGCAGCGGCACCTGCGAGTCACGCGCCAGCTCCACCGCGCGCTGCACGAGCACCTCTGTATCTGGATTCGGCACCAGCACGTCAGGTGTGACCTCGAAATCCAGGCCCATGAACTCCTTGTGGCCGACGAGGTACGCGACTGGCTCGCCCTTTGCCCTACGGGCGACCAGGCCGCGGTAGGCGGTCAGCTCGCTTTCGTTCAGGGGATGGTCGAACTTGAGATACAGGTCCAGGCGCCGCAGCTTCAGAGCATGGGCGAGCAACAACTCGGCGTCGAGGCGAGACGAGTCCGACCCATGCTTCCGGAGGTAGTCGGCGGAGAGCTTCAGAACCTCAACGATCGTCACGCCTGCGTATCGGCGCCGCCGTTGAGCTGAGCAGCGCGCTCGGCGGCGATGGCCGCGGAGACCAGCTCATCGAGGTCGCCGGCCATCACCCGGTCGAGCTTGTGCAAGGTGAGGTTGATCCGGTGGTCGGTCACCCGGTTGTCCTTGAAGTTGTAGGTGCGAATCTTCTCGGACCGGTTGCCGCTGCGCACCATTCCGCGCTGCTGCGCCCTGATCGATTCCTGCTGCTCGGCGAGCTTCATCTCGTACAGGCGTGCGCGAAGCACCCGCATCGCCTTCTCCTTGTTCTGGAGCTGCGACTTCTCGTCCTGGATGCTGACCACCAGGCCGGTCGGCTTGTGGGTGATGCGGATCGCGGAGTAAGTCGTGTTCACGCTCTGACCGCCCGGACCTGTCGAGGTCGAAGCCTTGATTTCCAGATCTTCCGGCTTCAGCTCCACCTCGACAGGATCGGCCTCCGGCAACACGGAGACGGTCGCCGCGGAGGTGTGGATGCGTCCCTGTGCTTCCGTCTTGGGCACGCGCTGCACGCGATGCACCCCGCCTTCGTACTTGAGCTGCGAGTACGCGCCGTGGCCGTGCACCTCGAACTCGATCTTGTCGTAGCCACCCATCCCGGTTGGAGAGGCGTCGACGACCTCGACCTTCCATCCCTTCTTCTCCGCCCAGCGCGTGTACATCCGGAACAGGTCCGAAGCGAAAAGCGCGGCCTCGTCCCCACCCTCGGCTCCCTGGATCTCGACCACGACGTCGCGGTCGTCGTTCGGATCCTTGGGGAGAAGAAGGACCTTGAGCTTCTCCTCCAGCTCGGCCAGCTGCTGGGAAGCCCGATGTTCCTCCGCCCGCATGTACTCCTGCATCTCGGGATCCTTCTCGTGACGCAACATCTCGCGTGCGGAGTCCATCTCCTTGCGCGCCTTGCGGTATGCGTCATAGGCCACGACGATCTCACGCAGGGTGCGCTGCTCACGCGCGAGCTTGGTGAGCTTCTCGTGGTCGGTCGCGACGTCCGGCCGCGCCATCTCATTCTCAATCTCTCGATAACGACGAGCGATCGACTCGAGTCGGTCGATCATCAGGCCGCCGCTCCCGCCGTCTCCTCCTCACCCTCGCGTGCGCTGTTGAACGCGCAGATCGCGACCTCGAGCATATCGTCGGAGGGCTCACGAGTCGTGAACTTCTGCGTGCCGAGCACGGGAAGCAACGCGATCTTGACGATCGGGTTGTAGCGGTGGCGGGCCATGAAGCGGATGAGCTCGAAGCCTGTGCCGGCGATCAGAGGAATCGCGAGCACGCGGCTCGCGACCAGCCAGAAAAGGTTCGGATGGAACAGCGCCACGATGCTGAAGACGATGACGCTGACCACCAGCACCACCAGCAAGAATCCCGTGCCGCACCGCGGATGAAGGGTGCTGGCCCGTCGTACCGACGGCACATCGAGCGCCCAGCCGGATTCGAACGCGTTGATCGTCTTGTGCTCGGCGCCGTGGTACTGGAACACCCGACGCACGTCGCGCAGAAGCGAGATCGCGGCGAGGTAACCGAGGACCAGGCCAACCCGGATCACACCCTCGACCAGGACGAACGCGAAGCTGCCGCTCCGTTGAATCGCCAGCCCAGCCAGGAACAGCGGCAAGGCAATAAATAGGACGAGGGCGAACACGCCCGCCATCGCCACCGACCCGGTGATCTCTTTCTTGCCGATCTCGATGTTGTTGCTGCCGGCGTTCATGTTGGCCGACCAGATCAGCGACTTCATGCCGAGGTGCAGCTGCTCGCCGATCAAGGCCAGGCCGCGCACAAACGGCAGCTTCCAGATCGGGTTGGTGTAGATGGGCGCCTTGAGCTCGCCGCGGTCGACGACGATCTCCTTCGTGTTGGGCAGCCGGACGGCAACCGCGTAGTGGCGTTTGCCACGCATCATCACGCCTTCGATGACGGCCTGCCCGCCGTAAAAGAACGGCTCCTTTTTCCCTTCCCCACTAGCTGCGGAAGGTGACCCTGTTCGCGCAGCGGACACGGTCGGATGGGGGTTTGGGCTCAGCGTCTCCGCCCCGGTCTGCTCCGGGACCGCCATTCCTTCCCCACTCGCTGGGGAAGGGAACCCGGGTCGCGGAGCGACCCCGGACGGATGGGGGTTTGGGTTCAGCGATTCCGCCGCGGCCGACTCCGGCTGCGGCATCTATACCCTGGTCTTAGCAGCCCGCTTCCGGAACCGCTCGACCTGGCCGCCCGTGTCCACGATCCGCTGCGTACCCGTGAAGAACGGATGGCAGACGGAGCAGATCTCGGTCTTCAGCTCCTTACGCGTGGAACCGGTCGTGAAGGTGTTCCCGCACGCGCAGGTGACGACCGCGTCTTCGTAAAAGGTGGGGTGAATCTGTGTCTTCAAGTCTTACTCCGTGGGGTAGTTTACCGAGCGAACGAGACGAACAAACTCTCCGCCTGGAAGCTCATCACGCCTAGGTAGAGAACAAGCCCCAGCCAGGCGGCGCCGATAGCCAGCCGAGCGCTTGGGGGCACGGCCGTGTAATAGGGGTTCTTCGCGTTCCTGAACCCCGCCCGCATGGTCTGGATTCCGAGCAGGGCGATGATGATCAAAAAGAAGCTCGCGAAGTGGAACACCAGGACGCTGATCGCGATCATCCCCAGCCCCGCGACCTGGAACCAGGGCGACACGGGGGCCAGGATCCATGCCCCGTCGAGCTGCCAGACCGGGATCAGGTTGAAGAGGTTGAGAAAGAATCCGATCGAGGCCGCCAGCAAGAACACAGGGTTCTGCGTCGCCCCGTAAAGGATCCAGGCCGCGGTCGCGCCGATCGTCCCGGCGATCGGTCCCGCGATCCCGATTTGCGCCTGCTTGAGGGCCGTGGTTGGATGCTGACGCTGGAAGATCGCGGCGCCGAGGAAGGGGATGAAGATGGGCGCCGTCGCCTGCATGCCTTGCCGCCTGATCTCGAGAACATGGCCCATCTCGTGGACGAGGATCATCACCACGAGCGCAACGGCGAACCAGCCCCCGTAGACAAGGGAGTAGGCCCCAAAGCTGACCACCGCGGAGAAAAGGGTGGCGAGGGCGGGAATCTTGAAGACGAAAACCAGGCCGTACTTCACGACCGCCCAGATGGCGAGCGCGGCTGAACCCAGCCAGCCGAGGGTGCTCGTGTTCGAGCTCCTCGGCGCGGGCGAGTAGTGGTGCGGCGACTGGGGCGGAATGTCCGAGGTGGCCTGGTACGGAGGTGGCGGGGGGATGTACTGGCCGCCCTGGGGCGGGGTGTAAGGGTCGTTCTGGCTCAATGGATTTCCGCTTATTAGATACCCCCTCGAGGCGTGTGCTAATCCCGGCACCCCGTCCCGGCGGCTTCGCCGCCGACCTCCCCGGCAAGGTGGGGAGTGGAAATTGCCTAGCTGCCGCCTCCGGCCAGGTGATGGTGCGTGGTCAGGCGCCGCACGGTCGCGTGCCGGCTGGACATCACCAACGACGATGTCTCGGCGTACCCGCTGCCGAACACAATCCCCGGCAGCAACGAGCCGCCCGTCACGCCAGTGATGGCTACCGCGATGTCCGTCGCTCGGGCGAGTTCCGCCATGCCATAGACATGTGACACGGCGTCGCCGACGAGGGCTCGCTCCTCGTCGTTGCGTGGGAGCAGCCGGGCAAGGAACTCGCCGCCCAGGCAGCGCACGGCGCACGCCGCGATCAGGGTGGCGTGGAGGTCGCCGATGCCGATCGCGGCGTCGATCCCTGTCCCGGCGATCGCGGCCATCACCGCGCTGGCGAAGTCGCCCTCCTCCAGCGTCCGGATGCGCGCCCCGGCGGCCGCCACGTCGGCGATCAGCTCCTGGTGGCGCGGCCTTTCGAGGATCGCCACCGTGAGGTCCTGGACGCGCACATCGCGCGCGAACGCGATCCGGCGCAGGTTGTCCGCCACCGGGTCATCGAGGTCGATCGCCCCGCGCGCGCCCGGGCCCGCGACGAACTTCTCCATCTGGGAAACGGCCGGCAGATGCGCGAAACCGCCGGGCTCGACGGCTACCAGAAGCGACACCGCGTTGATGTGACCACGCGCCACCTGGCTCGCGCCTTCCACGGGGTAAACCCCGAGGTCGACCTTGCGGTCGCCGGCGCCGATGACCGCGCCGGGCGGCACGGCGGCGTTGTGGCGCGGGCTGAGCACGACAGTGCCGGCGATATCCGAGCGGTCCAGCGCCCGCCGCATCGCCTCGCCCGCCGCATCGCTGACGCCTTCCGCGTCGCCTTTGCCCAGAAAACCGGCGCATGCAAGCGCGGCGGCTTCGGTGGCGTGAACGAGCTCGAAGGAAACCTCGCCGCGCGCCTCGAATGAAGGTATCCCGCTCCTCTGCTGTTCCATGTCCGCTAGGAGTTCTCGGAGTCTTCCAGCAGCTCCGCGGGCCGAAGCTCCATCTGATCGCCGCTCTGCAGGAAGGCGGCCTTCACGAAATCACGGAACAACGGGTGCGGCCGGTTCGGCCGAGAGCGAAACTCGGGATGGAACTGGCTGGCGACAAACCACGGGTGATCCTCGAGCTCGATGATCTCCACGAGCCGGCCGTTCGGTGACACGCCGCTGAAGATCATTCCGCCCTCGTTCATGACCTCGCGGTACTCGTTGTTGAACTCGAAACGATGGCGGTGGCGCTCGTACACGACCTCTTCCCCGTACGCCCTGTGGGCGTGGGAACCCGGTAGCAGCTTGCACGGGTAAAGGCCCAGCCGCATCGAGCCGCCCATCTGGTCCAGGTTTCGCTGCTCAGGCATCAAGTCGATCACCGGGGTCGACGTGAACGCGGCGAACTCGGTGGAGTTGGCGTCCGGGGCGTCGAGCTTCTCGCGCGCGAAATCGATCACGGCGCACTGCATTCCTAGGCAGAGTCCGAGGTAAGGGATCCGATTGTGGCGCGCGTAGCGCGACGCCTGCACCTTGCCTTCGATGCCGCGGTATCCAAATCCTCCGGGCACCACGATCCCCGCGACTCCCATCAACGGCGACGTGTCGCCGGCGTCGATCTTCTCGGACGACACCCAGCGGATGTCGATGCCGAGGTCGTGGTAGATCCCCGCGTGGCGGAGCGACTCGATGACACTGAGGTAGGCGTCTGGCAGCGCGATGTACTTGCCCACAATCGCGATCGGCACCGTGGCCCGCGGGTGCTTGATCCGGTTGACCAGCTCGGTCCACTCCGCATGGTCGGGAACATGGGTCGACTCGTCCAGCTCGAAATGCTTCGCCATCACCTTGCCGAGGCCGGCGGCCTCGAGCATGAGCGGCACCTCGTAGATCGATTCCACGTCCGGCACCGACACGACGGCTTCCCTAGGCACGTCGGTGAACAGGGCGATCTTCTCCTTCAGGTCGTTGTCGATCGGCAGCTCGGAGCGGCAGATGATCGCGTCGGGCTGGATACCGATCGCGCGCAGCGCCTGCACCGAGTGCTGGGTCGGCTTGGTCTTCATCTCCTGCCCGCGGACGACCGGCACTAGCGAGCAGTGCACGTAGAAGACGTTCTGCCGGCCGACATCGTTTTTCATCTGCCGGATCGCTTCCAGGAAGGGGAGGCTCTCGATGTCTCCCACCGTCCCCCCCACCTCCACGACGACCACATCCGCTTGCGGGTCCTTCGACGCGCGGAGGATCTTTTCCTTGATCACGTTGGTGACGTGCGGGATCACCTGCACGGTCGCCCCCAGGTAGTCGCCGCGGCGCTCGCGCGCGATTACCTCCTGGTAGATCTTCCCGGTCGTCACATTGGAAGCCACCGTCAGGTTCTCGTCGACGAAGCGCTCGTAGTGACCGAGGTCGAGGTCGGTCTCCGCGCCGTCGTCGGTGACGAAGACCTCACCGTGCTGGTAGGGGCTCATCGTCCCGGGGTCGACGTTCAGGTACGGGTCGAGCTTCTGCAGGGAGACGGTGAGGTGGCGGGCCTTCAGGATGTTCCCGATCGACGCCGCGGTGATTCCCTTGCCGAGCGAGGAGACGACACCGCCGGTCACGAAAACGTACTTCGACATAGAGGACCCTCCTGGCGGTTTTTCAAATGTTACCGGAGACGGAGGGTTGCTAAACCTTCGGTTCGGCTTTTGGCTCCAAAACCACGACTTTCGTCTCGTACTCGCTGACCGACGATTTCTGCACAGAGAGCTTCGGCTGGGGCTCGGAGGCGGCGACGCCCATCTCCTTCAGGAAACGGTCGATTGGTTCGAGCTGCAACTTCAGTCCCGGAATCGCGTAGTGCATCGGCACGACGTACCGCGGCTCCAGCTGGCGGACGACCTCCGCGGCCTGGGCGGCGTTCATCGCGGTGTTGCCGCCGACCGGAACAAGGAGCACGTCGGGTGACGAGACCGCCTCGGCCTCTGCGTCTTCGAGCTTGTGGCCGAGGTCGCCGAGGTGGCAGATGCGAACGTCGTCGATCTCGATCAGGTACACGGTGTTGCGCCCGTGCTTGGCCCCCTGCTCAGCGTCGTGGTAGGTCGGGACGCCGATCACGCTGACCCCGGCCACCTGGTACTCACCAGGTCCATGGATCTCGTATGCGCCATCGCGCACGATCTGCGTGTAGTTGTGGTTGTCGTGCTCGTGGCTGATGGTCACGACCTCGGCGTCCATCCGGCCCAGCTTCAAGCCAATCGCCGGCGGGTAGGGATCGGTGACCACCGCGGCGCCGCGGCCCCGTAGCCGGAAGCAGCCGTGTCCCAACCAGGTGACGTCCACTGGCTTCTTCTCTCCTTACATCCTTTCTGGTGCGCTGACTCCCATCAGGTCCAGCGCCGTCTTCAAAGTGTGACGCGCGGCCCGGCAGAGCTCCAGCCGCGCCCTTGTTAAGGCGACGTCGTCGACGACCACCCGGTGGTCGGACTGCGCATTGCCCGCGTGGTAGAAGCGATGCACCGCAGTCGCCAGATCGTGCACGTAATAAGGAATGCGGTGCGGCTCCAGCAAGAGGGTCGCGTCCTCGATCACGTCCGGCCAGAAGGCAAGCTGGCGCGCAACGTCCAGCTCCCACGGCTGTGTGAGCAGGCCGACGTTCGCATTTTCTGGGAGCTGCGAGTGCCGCTCCTTCGCAGCGCCTTCCACGTTCGTCAGTCGCGCGTGGGCGTACTGCGCGTAATAGACGGGGTTCTCGTTGCCCTGCGTGACAGCCAGCTCCAGGTCGAACTCGATCGTGGTGTCAGGCGATCGCAACAGATAGAAGTAGCGAACGGCGTCTGATCCCACGCGGTCGATCAGCTCGTCGAGAGTGACGAAGCGCCCTGCGCGCTTGCTCATCTTGCCCTCTTTGAGGTTGACCATCTGGTGGAGGATGACCACCAGCTTCTGCTCGTCGAAGCCGAGCGCAGCGACCGCGGATTTCATGCGCGGCACATAGCCGTGGTGATCCGCGGCCCAGACCTCGACCACGCGGTTGAAGCCGCGCTGCTCGAAGCGGTTCAGCAGATAACCGAGGTCGGACGCAAAGTAGGTCGGCTGGCCGTTGGCCCGGATCACGACGCGATCTTCTTCTTCATCGTCAGGTTCCCCGAACCAGAGCGCCCCCTCGCGTTCCTTGATATTGCCCGACTCCCGGAGCCTGTCGATGGCCGCCTGCGGGAGGCCTGACTCCCACAGCCTGTTCTCGTAGTACCACTCGTCATAACGGACGTTGACTCGTGCGACAGTGGCCTTGATGCGGTCGACCATCCTGTCGATGGCGTACATGCGGAGCTTCGGCTCCGCCTCCTCCTCGGGAAGGTCCCCGATCCCCGGCAGGTCGTGGCGCGCCATCTCGGCGAGCTCCTTGACGTAATCGCCGGTGTAACCGCCCTCGGGCGGCTCGACGCCATGGAGCCGGGCGTAGACCGAAGCCCCGAAGCGCCTGGTCTGGGTGTTGTCCGAGTTGACGTAGTACTCGCGCTGCACCTGGTGGCCGGTGAATGTGAGGAGCCGGCAGATCGAATCGCCTAGCGTCACGCCCCGGCCATGGCCGATATGAAGAGGCCCGGTCGGATTGACGCTGCCGAACTCGACCTGCAGCCGCTCGGCCCGACCAAGGTCGCGCGCGCCGTAGCGGCCGGCACCCGACGCCACGTGGGCGACGAGCCGGCGGAGCCAGCCGTCGGTGAGCCGGAAGTTCACGTAACCGTTGTCGGCTTGGGCGCTGGCAGCGCCCTCCGGAACCGTGACCGTCTCGGCAACACGGACTGCGATCGCTTTGGGGTCCTGGCGAAGCTGCCTGGCCAACTTCAGGCCGGCCGAGCTCGCGTAGTCGCCACGGCCGGCGACCTTCGCCCGCCCCAGCTCGAGGTCCGGGATATCGCCCTCGACGCCGAGCCCTCGGACCGCATCGACCAGCGCCTGCTGGATCTGATCGCGCACCCCGCCCGACATCACTGACGTCAAGAGCAGCTGGGGTGCTGGCCGGTCAGGGTGAGCTCCGCCTGGGTCGAGGTCGCCGCGCGCGTGTAGGAGACGGTGACCCGCTGGTTCGGGTGGAACCGCGACCGCAACAGCAAGGACAGCGGGTGGGCGGGGTCGATCCGGACGTCGTCGATCTGGGTGATCACGTCGCCGGCTCGCAGCCCGGCAGCCGCCGCGGCGCCGACCCTGTCGACGGAGACGACCTGGCTACCTTCAGGCAGGCTGTTCAGGGCGGCGCTTTCCGGTGTCATGTCGCTCGTGGTCGCGCCCAGCGAGGCGACGACCACCTGGCCGGTCGTGAGGATTTGTTGCACATCGTCCTGGATGTCGGCGACATTGAGGCCAAAACCCGAAACGGTCGAAGGCGACTCGATGGCGATTCCGACGACCTGGCTGCCCACATTCAACAGGGGTCCGCCGGAGGTGCCGCCGTCGATCACGGCGTCGGTCACGATCGTGTCACTCAGCTGCAGGGTGCGCCCCAAGTTGACGGGGTCTCTGACCGATGTCACCCGGTGCATCGCGCTGACGTAGCCGGGGCTGATGGCGTTGCCGTCGACCGGCCCGCCCACCGCGACGACCACCTGGCCCTGCACCAGGGCGGTCGGGTCCGCGAACGCCAACGTGGGCAGACCGTTGACCTTGTCGATCTTGATCACGGCGACGGCGGTCTGGCAGTCGTAGTCGACCAGGCGTGCTTCGTGTGCCGTCGCGTCGCCCGGGATGAGGACCGTCATGCCGCTCGCGCCGGCGATCACGTTGATGTTGGTCACGATGTAGCCGTCCGTGGTCGCCAGGTAACCAGAGCCGCGGACGACGCCCGGCAGCTGCTGGGTGACCACGCTGACCACCGCGGGCCGCGCCTTGGCGGCGGCCTGGACGATGGCCGAGTCCTCGAGGATGGTGACCCCGGTGCGCAGGTTGACCTGCTGGGTGTTCGTCCGGGACTCAAAGCGAAGGATAGCCAGGGTGACACCGGCGGCGACCAGTGCAGTCACCAGGAGCCCGGCCGTGATGGCCACAATTCGACCCAAGACCGGGCGCATGAGGTGATGTTAGGTAGGTAGCCCTACTGGGGGTTCGACGGGTCGGCCGGATACCAGGTCATCACGAGCTGGCGGTTAGGCTCGAAACCGGCCGCCCGGTAAAGCCTCACGGCGGCCTCGTTGTCACCTCGCGTCCAGACATAGGCGAGGGTGACCCGGCGTTCTGCAAACAGCCTGGTCGCCTGTCGAACGAGCATCTCCCCGATGCCCCGGCCGCGGTGGCCTTCGGCGACGAAAAGCTCCGCGACTTCGCCTTCCAGTCCTGTACCCGGGTCGTAAAGGACGATCCAGCAGAAACCAACGACCTGACCGACCTCGTCGCGGACCACAAAGATGAGGTTCTCGCCGCGGAACGCGGTGGGGATCTGGGCAAGGTGCCTTTCGATCTCCTCGCGCGGCAGCTGCGGATGGTCGATGTAGTGGACCTGTTCGCTAAGGTGGAGCTCGACAAGAAGGGGCTTGATCAAGGCATAATCGCCGGCCGCGAGTCGTTCCACGTCGAGAGTTCGCATCCCCGGCCCGATGTTAGCCTAGGCCCTCGCGACATCGCTAAATTTCGTCGTCAAAAATGGCGACGTGCTTCCGAAAATCGCCGACGTAGCTCAGCTGGCAGAGCAGCCGCCTCGTAAGTGGCAGGTCGTGGGTTCGAATCCCACCGTCGGCTCCAGCGTCGCCGCCTCCCAACTCGGATAGTCCGGACTATCCGGGAGTCCCAAGCGCTCGCATGCGGTTCGTCCGGACTAACTGGGGTTTGGCCCTTCGCCGAGCCGGCCAGCCGCGGGCTATCGGCCCGCGTCAAATGCCCGTTTTCGCCACACTCGCGTGATACATGCCATATGACGAGCCCGCCGACCTGATCGCCAGCGCCGAGGCCACCATCGACACCATCGCGCTCCTGCTCGGCGACATAAGCGAGGAGGTCGGCGACACCCCCGGCGCCTGGAGCATCGCCCACATCCTCAACCACCTCCTCGATACAGAGCGCAGATATTTCGCCCGCGTGAGGCGGCTGCGCACAGAGAGTCAGCCGCAGATGAAGGTCATGCCTGACGCCGACGTCACCAGGCTGACCGCACTGCAGGCCTGGAAGCTCTTCTACAAGCTCAGGCAGCGCCACATCCGGCTTCTGCGCTCGCTGAAGCCGGGCGAATGGAGGCGGTCAGGCACGCTGAGCCCGATCGGCAAGGTCACGATCGCCGGCATCATCCGCCACATGTCTGCGCATGACGCCACGCACACGGCGCAGATCGCCCGGCGCCTGAGCGGCCGGCCAGGCTAGCGAAACCAGAAGCGCGGCCTCGGCGACCAGGATCGGAATCGCAAGCACGACCAGAGCCAGCTCCAACAATGCATAGCCCACGACCAGAAGCGCGGTCTGGGCGACGGTGGCCCCCGAGCGCACAACCAGCCAGCCGGCGACGACCAGCAACGCGAAGTCCTGGAATCCGACGTACGGCGTGAAGAGAAGCGAGGCCACAACCCCGGTGGCGATCGGCCGGGCAACACCTTCACCGCGCTGCCGCCACGCGGCGACGAGCGCGACGGCGACCACGAGGGTCTCGACGACGTAGACCTGCGGGCCGAGGCCGAGCGGCCCAGAGATCGCGTACCGCCTTGTCGGCTCCCACTGCGACGCGAGCGCCAGGACGTCGCGGTAACGCTGCAACCCGTCGCCGCCGAGGAGGACCAGCGCCACCGCCACCATGAACGCGGTCGCCGCCAGCCACGCGGCGAACATCCGGCGATGGCCGGAAACCAGGAGGCAGATCGGGATGAGCAGCGCGACCTGCGGTTTGATCGCGGTCAGGCTCATGACCAGTCCCGCAAGCACCGGCTTGTTTCGCTCGGCCAGCCACCATGACCCCGCGACGGCGGCCGCGACGAGGGCCACGGGCTGGCCGACCATGAGTCCGAAGGCGGTTGGAAACAGCCCGAGGAACAGGGCGAGGTGACTCAAGCGGGCCAGCCGGCCGCCAGGAGCCACCAGCCACCACGCGAAGAGCGCGGCGCCAACCACGAGCAGTGTCCAGACGAAGATGGCAGCCTCAAACGGCAAGGCGATGAACGGAGTGGCCAGCCAGGCCAGCGGAGGTGGGTTCAAGAATGGCGACCAGTAGGTGCCGGCGCCTAGCTCTTCTACCGCACGCTTCTGCGCGTCGAGGTCGTAGAGGTGGTTGTAGCCCTGCCTCCACGCGGTCAGCGCCGCACCGTAGATCAGCCTGAAATCGTTGCGGACGCGAAACTGCGGGACATACGTGACAGCCGCGGCATAGACGTTGAACCCGGTCAGCAGGAGGCCGGTCCACAGGCCCGCGACCGCCCACAGCCGGGTCCGCGCACGAAAGAAACCAATCACGCAGGCAAAAAATAAGGGCTGCGCCACGAAGCGCAGCCCTCAGGTGGTTTTTAGTTAGTTGACTTCGCGGTAGTCCGCGTCGACGACATCCTCTTCCTTCTTCTGTTCGTCGGCGGGCGCGCCGTCGGAAGGAGCGCCCGTCGGAGCCGACGCGCCGGCCTGCTGGTAGATGTGCTGGCCGATCTTCTGCAGCGCCTCGTTGAACTCATCCATCTGTCGCTGCAGCGCCTTGGTGTCCGAACCCTTGGCCGCGGTCTTCAGCGCCTCGAGCTTGGTGTTGACCTCGGTCTTGACGTCCTCGGGGATCTTGGCCTCGTTGTCCTTGATCACCTTCTCGGCCTGGTGGATCATGTGGTCCGCCTGGTTGCGGAGCTCGACCTCTTCCCGCTTGGCGCGGTCCTCGGCCGAGTGCGCCTCCGCCTCCTTGACCATCCGGTCTACCTCGTCCTTGTTCAGGGTCGAGGACGCGGTGATCGTGACCGACTGCTCACGACCGGTGCCCTTGTCCTGTGCCTTGACGTTGAGGATGCCGTTGGCGTCGAGGTCGAAGGTGACCTCGATCTGCGGCATGCCACGCGGCGAGGGCGGAATCCCGTCCAGGTGGAAGCGGCCCAGCGTGCGGTTGTCGCGCGCCATCTCTCGCTCGCCCTGCAGGACGTGGACCTCGACCGAGGTCTGGTTGTCCGCAGCGGTGGAGAAGACCTGGGAGCGAGACGTGGGGATGGTGGTGTTGCGGTCGATCAGCTTGGTCATGACCCCGCCGAGCGTTTCGACGCCCAGGGAGAGCGGCGTCACGTCCAGGAGGAGGATGTCCTTGACCTCACCCTTGAGCACTCCGGCCTGGATCGCCGCACCGACGGCGACCACCTCGTCCGGGTTGACTCCCTTGTGAGGCTCCTTGCCGCCAAGCAGGTCCTTGACGAGCTGCTGGATGATCGGCATGCGCGTCGAGCCGCCGACCAGCACGACCTCATCGATCTGCGGCGGGGTCAGGTTGGCGTCCTTCAACGCGGCCAGGAACGGCCCGCGCGTCCGCTCGGTCAGGTCGGCCGTCAACGACTCGAACTTCGCCCGGGTAAGGGTCATCTCGAGATGCTTCGGACCGGTCTGGTCAGCCGTGATGAACGGCAGGTTGATCGTCGTTTCGAGCCGGCTCGAGAGCTCGATCTTGGCGCGCTCCGAAGCCTCGGTCAGACGCTGCAAGGCCTGGCGGTCGGTCTTCAGGTCGATGCCGTTCTGCTTCTTGAACTCGTCGGCGAGCCAGTCCACGATGCGGCGGTCGTAGTCGTCGCCGCCCAGGTGGGTGTCGCCGTTGGTCGACTTGACCTCGAAGACTCCGTCGCCCACGTCGAGCACTGACACGTCGAAGGTGCCACCGCCAAGGTCGAAGACCAGGATGGTCTCGTTGGCCTTCTTCTCCAGACCGTAGGCCAGGGAGGCGGCGGTCGGCTCGTTGATGATGCGCAGCACGTTGAGGCCTGCGATCTGGCCGGCGTTCTTGGTCGCCTGGCGCTGCGAGTCGTTGAAGTAGGCGGGCACGGTGATGACGGCGTCGGTCACCTTCTCGCCCAGGTACGCCTCGGCGTCGGCCTTCAGCTTCTGCAGGATCAAAGCCGAAATCTCTTCCGGCGTGAACTCTTTGTTGGCGTTCGGCACGACCACGACGGCCCGATCGTCCTTGCCCGGCTTGACCTGATAGGGCACGATCTTCCGCTCCGAATCCACCTCGGCGAACTTGCGGCCCATGAACCGCTTGATCGAATAGACGGTGTTCTCGGGGTTGACGGCCGCCTGGCGGCGAGCCAACGTGCCCACCAGCCGCTCACCGGACTTGGTGAAGGCGACGACGGAGGGCGTGGTGCGCGAACCTTCGGAGTTGGGGATGACGACAGGCTCACCGCCTTCCATGACGGCGATGACCGAGTTGGTCGTCCCCAGGTCGATTCCTACGGTTTTTGGCATTTGTCAGCTGTCCTCCAGATGGGGTGGATTTGATTCCAAATTGAATACCTTGATCTTCTTCCCCGCATCCGCCGAGGCAAAACCAAGCCGCCCCTTAGTCTTGTACCGATGGCGATCTACGAGCTCGACCCTGTCGACCGCATCGCCATCGCGGCCGTGGGCGAGCCCGGCCAGCGCCGCTTCTTTCTCCAGGCCACCGGTTCCGGGCGCACCTTGACGCTCGGCTGCGAGAAAGGGCAGATCCAGGCTCTCGTGGTGCGCCTCCACCAGATGCTGGAAGCTCAGCAGATTGAAAGCCCCGCAGAGGCCGCCTCGGAAGAGGCACCGACCGGGCCGGCGCCCGGCGAGCCCGAGTGGCAGATCGGCGAGATGGGGCTCGGCTACCACGACGCCCGCAGGATGTTCGTCCTGGTCGCGAGCCAGGTCGCAGCAGGCGAGGCGACCGAAGCCCCGCCGGCCGACGACGCGCCGAGCATTCGCTTCTGGCTTAGCCACGACCAGGTGATCGCTTTCTCGAAACAGGCGGAGTCGGTGCTCTCCGCGGGGCGGCCACTCTGCCCTCGTTGTGGGCTGCCCATGGACGCTGCCGGTCACCCGTGCCCGGTCATGAATGGTGCCAGGCCCATCTTCTGAGGAGACCGAGCAGCTCCTCCGGGATCTTCCCGACTTCAAGATCCTGGGCCTGCTTCACGGCGCCTCGAACTACACCTTTCTCGCCCAGCTCGGGCCTCATCGGCCTTCAAGGCTGCGCGTCGTCTACAAACCGGCCAAGGGGGAGTCGCCGCTGTGGGACTTCGACGCTGGGACCCTGTACCAGCGTGAAGTCGCGGCGTACGAGCTGAGCAAGGTCCTGGGCTGGCCGCGGATCCCGCCCACGGTGGCCCGCCGCAAAGCTCCCCACGGGGTCGGCGCGGTCCAGCTGTTCATCGAAGCTGACGGACGCCACTTCCTGGGCGCGAATCAGGCCCCGATGGAAACCTGGATGCAGGTCGCGCTCTTCGACGTGATCACCAACAACGCCGACCGCAAGTCGGGGCACTGTCTGTTCGACAAGGACGACAACGTGTGGGTGATCGACCATGGCCTCACGTTTCACGTGGATCAGAAGCTGCGGACAGTGATCTGGGACTTTGCCGGTCGCGAACTGCCCCAGGAGGTCTGCGGCGACGTCGAACGAACGTTGATCGAGGCGGAGCGCGGAACGCTCGGTCGGTGGCTTGGAACATTGCTCAGCCCGGGCGAGAACCGTGTCTTGAAACGGCGCCTGCGCGGCGTCCTCGATCCGAAATGGCGCTTTCCCGAGCCCACCTCTGCCTGGTCGATCCCTTGGCCCCCGGTGTAACCAACCAGCGTCTGGTATCGTTGCCCGCCTTCATGCGGTTTCTCCGGCTCCTGGTGTTTCTCCCTGTCTGGCTGTTGGTGGTAGCGGCCCAAAGCGATACCAGTCCGAGTCCAACCACGAATCCCAGCGCCGCCAGCACCCCGTCGGCGGCCGGCTCTCCTTCACCCTCGCCTTCCCCCAGCCCTAGCCCAATCCCGGTCAACGCCTTCCTGTCGCTTGATGTGACAGCAGGCAGCGTGACGACCGTGATCAATGTGATCGGTGGCCAGTTCCTGCCGAATGAGCAGATGACGCTCTTCTGGGATCAGCCGAGCAAAGTCGCGGGCACGGCGACGGCCGACGCCAACGGCAACTTCAACGCGCGCGTGAAGCCGGGCGCGAACGACGCTCCGGGAGTCCACAAGCTATGCGCCAACGTCCAGCCGAACCCGTGCGCCAACTTCACCGTCCAGGCGGCTGTCGCGTCGCCGCCACCCTCGCCGACGCCCAGTGAATTGCCGTCTCCATCGCCGACAGATCAGCCGACTCCGACCCCACAGGCCGCCACACCAGCGCGCGTCAACACGACGCTCAGTGGGTTCGACGTGATCTCGAAGCCGCCCTTCGTGTTCCTGCCGATCTTCGGCGTCGGCGCGCTCCTCCTGGCGTTGGCGTACTGGGCGTTCAGCGTCCTCAGGCGACCTCGCCGGCTGGCGCCGCTCCCGTCCGCCGCGGTGGTCCACCGGGCGACGCGACCGGACTACTCTGCCGCCTTCGGCACCGCTCCTGTCCGTCCGGCGGACGTGGCACCGTCCTCGGCGTGGACGGAGACGATGCCGCCACCCGGAGCGCAGGCACCACCGCCTGCGGCTCCTCAAACGCCACCGCCCGCGGTTCAGCAGCCCGAGCCGCCGGTCGTCGAGTGGGGGCTGGGCACGCCGGACAGCGGCTACCCGACGCCACCCACCGCCAAGCGGCCGGACGACGACTGGCCGGAGATGCCCCAGCCAGGGGATTAGTAGAAAGGCGCGCCAGCCGAACTTAGACTTCGGCGGAGTGGCTGCACTACTCGAGGTCAGAGACCTCAGCGTGCGCTTCGGGGGAGTCGTCGCGCTGGATCGCGTGTCGTTCGGTGTCGACGCCGGGCAGGTCGTCGGCCTCATCGGCCCCAACGGCGCCGGCAAGACAACGCTGTTCAACGTCATCACACGGGTGTACCGACCAAGCACGGGGACGGTCCTCATCGACGGGCGTTCGGTGCTTTCGATCCGCGCCCATCACGTCATCCGTAACGGACTGGCCCGCACCTTTCAGAACGTCGCTCTGTTCCGCTCGATGACCGTCCTCGACAACGTGATCGTCGGTGATCACACGCGGACAAAGAGCGGTTGGCTGCAAGCCTCCGTGCCCTTGCCTGGTGCGCTCGCGGCGGAATCGGAGTCGCGGAAACGGGCACTCGAGATGCTCGACTTCGTCGGCCTCGTCGCACGGGCCGACCATCCAGTCGCGGCTCTGCCTTTCGGCCTGCAGAAGCGAGTCGAACTCGCCCGCGCGCTCGTGTCGCGCCCGCGCCTCCTCCTGCTGGATGAGCCCGCGGGCGGAATCAGCCATGAAGAGGTGGACGCCATGGCGCGCCTGCTTCGCCGCGTGCACACCGACCTCGGCGTGACGATGTTGCTCGTGGAGCACCACATGGCCTTCGTGATGGGGATCTCGGACCACGTCGTGGTGCTCGACTTCGGCAGGAAGATCGGCGAAGGCACGCCGGCCGAGGTCCAGCGCAACCCAGCCGTGATCGAAGCCTACCTCGGCGCCGCGTAGGTGCCCAACCTCCTCGAGCTGAAGGAAGTTCACGCGGGCTACGGCCCGCGATCCGTCCTGCACGGGGTCTCGCTTTCCGTCCCCGAGGGAGGCATCGTCTCCCTGCTCGGCGCCAATGGCGCGGGCAAGACGACGACCTTGCGAGCGATCACGGCCGGCGTGCGCTGGAGCGGCGACATCATATTCGGCGGCCGGTCCCTGCGGCGACTGGCGACCGAGGAAATCGTCCGCGCCGGAATCGCGCACGTCCCCGAAGGCCGCGGCATCTGCACCGAGCTCACCGTCGACGAGAACCTGAAGCTCGGCTCGCACCTAAGGCGCGACGGCGCAGAGGTGCGCAAGGACTACGACCGCGTCTTCGAATACTTCCCCGTGCTCAAGGAACGACGCAAGCTTTCCGCCAGCACGCTGTCGGGGGGCGAGCAGCAGATGCTCGCGCTCGCGCGCGCGCTGCTCATGAAGCCGAAGCTCATGCTGCTCGATGAACCCTCCCTCGGGCTGGCACCGCTGGTCGTGCGGGCGATCTTCCAGATCGTCAAGTCGATCAACCAGGCGAGTCGGGTGGCGGTGCTGCTTGTCGAGCAGAACGCGCGCATCGCGCTCGAACTTTCCAGCAGCGCTTACGTCCTCGAGGTGGGTCGAGTCGCTGTTTCCGGGGCGAGCGCGGACCTCAAGGACAACGAGTCGGTGCGTCGCTCCTACCTGGGTTACTAGTGATGCAAGAGTTTTTCCAGCAGGTCGTGAGCGGGATCGCGATCGGCGGCATCTTCGCGAGCCTCGCCCTCGCCCTCGTCCTGATCTACAACGCGATGGGCCTCGTCAACTTCGCGCAGGGCGAGATGGCCATGTTCGCCACGTTCGTCGCGTACGCGCTGATCAACCGAGGGATGAGCTACTGGATCGCTTTTCCCATCACGCTCGTCCTCGCGTTCGGCGGGGGCATCCTCATCCAGCGCCTGGTCATCAAGCCCGTCGAGCGAGCTCCCGTCCTGACCCTGGTCATCATCACGCTCGGCCTGGCGACGCTGGTCAACGGTTTCGCCGGTTTCATCTTCGGCTACGTGCCGCGGTCTTTTCCGAGTCCTTTCTCGGCGGACAGCGCAGACCTGTTCGGCGTCTTCATCAGCTATCGAGACATGGGTGTGATCGCAGTCTCCGGCCTCGTGCTGCTCGGCGTCTATTTGCTGCTGCAGCGGACGACGGTTGGGCTGACGATGCGCGCGGCGGCCCACCATCCGGAGGCCAGTCGGCTCCTTGGCGTGCAGGTCAGCTGGATGCTCGCTCTTGGTTGGGGCCTGGCTTCGGCGGTCGGCGCAGTGTCGGGAATCATGGTCGCGCCGATCCTCTTGCTGGAGCCGAACATGATGCAGTCGATCATCATCTACGCCTTCGCTGCGGCCGTCCTGGGCGGCATCGAGAGCCCGCTCGGCGCGGTCATCGGCGGATTGATCGTCGGCGTCACGGTCAACCTCGCGGGGGCATACCTACCCGGCGTCGGTGGTGACCTTCAGCTGGCGGTCGGACTCGCGATCATCATCGCCGTGCTCATCGCCAGGCCCAATGGATTGTTCGGGCGCGCCGCGATCCGTCGCGTTTAATGATGCCGCGTCTGCGCAATGCCCCGCCGCGCTACTGGCTGGTCGTGATCGCGGTCGTCTTCTTTCTCGGCTTTCCGACCGTGATCTCGAGCTTTCAGTCCAGCCTGTGGGCGCAGGCCTTGATCCTGGCAATCGCGGTCATGGGCCTCAACATCCTGGTCGGCTACAGCGGCCAGCTCTCACTCGGCCACGGCGCGTTCATGGCACTCGGCGCTTATACGTCTGCCATCCTGGCTCACCGCTACAAGATGGACTACCTCCTCACGATCCCCATCGCCACGTTGTTCACGGGACTGGTTGGATTTCTTTTCGGCTTTCCCGCCCTGCGTCTCTCGCCTCTTTACCTCGCCTTGGCCACATTCGCGCTGGCCGTGGTCACCCCAAGCCTGATCAAACGACCGGAGGGGCTGACCGGCGGCGTGCAGGGGATCATCCTCATCCAGCCCGACCCACCCCCGTTCGCAAGCGACCTGTTTGCGGCGGTCACCGGGACCGCGATGACCAGCGACCAATGGATCTACTACATCTCCCTCTTCTGCGCGTTGCTCCTCTTCTGGGTGGCCTGGAACCTTGTCCGGCACCGGCCTGGGCGCGCCATGCGCGCGTTGCGCGACGGCGAAGTCGCGGCCGCTGCGTACGGCGTTAACATCGCAGGCTTCAAGACGCTCGCGTTTGGGATCTCGGCCTTCTACGCGGGCATCGCCGGATCGCTTTTTGGTCTGGCCACCGGTTTCGTCAGCCCGGACACGTTCCCGGTATCGCTTTCGATCCAGCTCCTGGTGGGTGCGGTCGTCGGAGGGCTGGCTTCCATCCCCGGCCCATTGCTCGGGGCGATCTTTGCCTACTTTCTCCCGATCGAGGCCAACCAGTGGGTGCCGAGCCAGAGTTGGATCCCCGACCAGGTGGCTTCGACCGTCAAGAACGCCGGGCCTGCGGTTTCCTACGGCGTGCTGCTGATCCTGATCATGATCTTCGCCCCGAACGGCATCGTCGGCCTGATCCGGGCCGGCTATGACTGGCTCTACCGGCGTTTGCGCGGCGCAACGGATCGGGAGACTGGACAATTGCCTCCCGACCCCCAGACTGTTTAATACATGTTCATCAAAGCGGAGGGAGTTTCTATGGGACGAATCGCACCACGATTGGCCGCGGTCGCGGTATTCATGGTCACCCTTGCCGCCTGTGGCGGCGGCACAGGCACGACGTCACAAACCGACGTCGGCATCACCAGCAACTCGATCCTGCTCGGCAACACGATCGCCCAGTCCGGGCCCGCCGCGGCCTACGGCACCATCGCGAACGCCGAGCTCGCCTACTTCACGTACATCAACAGCCAGGGCGGCGTGAACGGGCGGAAGATCAATTTCAAGATCCTCGACGACGCGTACAACCCGGCTCAGACCGTGCCGCTGACCAAGCAGCTGGTCGAGCAGGACCAGGTATTCGCGATGTTCAGCGGCCTGGGTACCCAAGCTCAAACCTCGGTCCGCGACTATCTCAACTCGAAGAAAGTGCCACAGCTCTTCGTCGCCACCGGCGCGACCACGTGGGGCAAGGACTTCGCCTCCAACCAGTGGACGATGAGCTGGCAGCCGCCCTACCAGGGGGAATCCCACATCTACGCCAAGGACGTGCTGGCCAAGCACTCGAGCGCGAAGATCGGCGTCCTCTACCAGAACGACGACTACGGCCAGGACTATCTGAAGGGCCTGACCGACGGCCTTGGCGCTAAGGCTTCGATGATTGTCGCCAAGGAGAGCTATGACGTCACGGCCGCCAATACTGCGGCTCAGCTCACGAAGCTCAAGGCGGCGGGTGTGGACACGCTTTTCCTGTTCTCGACCCCTGGTTTCACGATCAAATCGCTCGTCATCGTGACGCTCCTGCACTGGCAGCCGACCATCTATCTCAACTCAGTGTCCAACCCCCAGGTCTACATGGGCCTGGCGGCCAAGGCCGGTGCCGCGAACCAGAATGTGACCAGCGTCAGCTACCTCAAAGACCCGACGGACTCTCAGTGGGCCGGCGACGACGGTATGAAGCTGTACAAGACCGTGATCGCGAATTGTTCGAAGTGCGATCCGAATGACGGCTTCAACATCTATGGTGTCGCCGTCGCCTACACGATGGTGGACGTCCTCAAGCAGGCCGGCTCCACTCTGACGCGAGCAAACGTCATGAAGATCGCCAGCAGCCAGCTGAACGAAACGAACCCCTTCCTACTGCCCGGGGTCAAGCTCACCACCACCTCGAGTGACCACTTCCCGATCATGCAGGAGCAGGTCATCACCTGGACCGGCACCGGCTGGAAGCTCCAGGGCACCCTCATCGACGAGAGAGGCACCATCAAGTAGTCAGGGTCATGGCTAAAGGCCTGCAACCCTACTGGTTGCAGGCCTACCTTCTCCTCTACATCCCGGTCGGCCTCTTCGCCGACAGCTGCATCACGGCGGTGTGGCAGCAGTACCTGCTTGGCGCGCTCACCTTCCTCGCTCTTTACCTCGCGGCGCTGAAGGCGCCTAAAGAGCAGCGGATGCAGGTATGGGTCTGCGTTGCGGTCGCGACAGGCTTTGAAATCTTCAGCTCCCTCATCTGGGGCATCTACGCGTACCGGCTGCACAACGTGCCGCTGTTCGTCCCGCCCGGCCACGGACTTGTGTATCTCTTCGGCTTGCTGGCTGCGCAGACGCCGATCGTGACCCGGTACCGTCGCCGGCTCGCGTACGCCATCCTCGCGGTCGCCGGCGCATGGGCGGTGCTCGGACTCACCGTCCTGCCCGTCGTGACCGGTCGCATTGACGTTCAGGGAGCGATGTGCTTTCCCGTGTTCGCCTACTTCCTGCTGCGCTCACCGCGGTGGCCGCTGTTCGCCGCGATCTTCATCATCGTGAGCGAGCTCGAGATCGTCGGTACGTCTCTCGGCAACTGGTACTGGCTGCCCGCAGCCCCCTGGACCGGTATTCCGTCAGGCAACCCGCCCTCGGTGATCGCGGCCGGCTACTGCATCATCGACGGGACGGTGCTTTTGCTGTTCTCGATCTACAGGTGGGGCTTGAACACCATCAGGACGAGGATCACGACCACGATCACGCCCAGGCCAGGACCGAAGCGCCGGCCGATCGCGGACAACCTTGCATACTCGGGTGAAGCAGTCGCCCCTTCCTCGACCAGCTTGATCTGATTCTTGAGCAGAGGCGAGTAAAACGCCACGCCAAGCACCACCACGGCAGCAAAGAGAACCAGCGCGAGGATGATCCAGAGGTCGGTGATCCTCCACTGCATGAAGACCATGATCAAGCCGGTCAGAAGGAGCACCCCGTAAGCCGGGTTGGCGATGCGATCGTCCAGGAACTTGATGCCTTTGAGCGCAAACCCCAGGTGCGCGGGATCGCCGGCGCCGCGGACGTTCCAGACGCCGTAGGTGATGTTCGCGCCTACGGCAACGATCGCCGACAGAATGTGGATGAACT
This sequence comes from Chloroflexota bacterium, assembly GCA_005882115.1. Classification (GTDB taxonomy): domain Bacteria; phylum Chloroflexota; class Dormibacteria; order Dormibacterales; family Dormibacteraceae; genus 40CM-4-65-16. The sequence continues at coordinate 30,105 of VBEG01000038.1, read as the reverse complement.
TCAGCACGAGATACAGCGAGAACATCAGCGGATCTCGACAGTAGCCGTTCCGACTGTGGTGCGCTGACCCTCGTCGTTCTCGCCCCAGATCTCGAGCTCCACCTCCGGACCGTCAACCCGCTTGACCCGACCTCGGCACCGGTACGGTTGAGCTGGCACGTCGATGCCGCGATAACTGACCTCGAAAGTCTTCAGCGTGCCGCGATCGCCGAGCCAGTCGGTCACGAGCTGGCCGAGAAACGCCGCCTTGAGCAGCCCGTGCAGGATCACGCCTGGTAAGCCGACGCTCTGCGCGTACGCCTGGTCGTAGTGGATCTCGTAGAAGTCGCCCTGCGCACCCGCGTACTGGACCAGCTGTCGCGTTGTGGGGTGCTTGACCAGCGCCGGAATCTCGTGGCCGACCTCAACCTTCATCGGCGGATCATCGTCCCGCGCAGCTTCGCGACCACGACCCCGTCCTGGTTGACGTAACGAGTCTCGAAGATGATGAACAGCAGGTTCCCGGTCGATCCACTCTTCTCATAGACGTCGGCGACCTGGCCGGTCGCGGTGATGTGGTCCCCGATCAACACGGGCGTGAAATATTCGAAGCGGTTGCCTCCGTTCAGCCAGCCTTTGCCGTACTCCTCTGCCTCGGCGAGGTGCAGAGCGACTGGCGCCAACGCAACAAGAAAGGTCGGCGGCGCCTCTTTTGTCCAGCGCGGATTGGGATCGCCGATCGCAGCCGCGAATCGGCTCACGTGTCCGGCCTCGACCGCCGCCGTGACGGGTGCTCCGTCGACGCCGATTCGGGCTCGCAGTCGGTCGATCACCGGTGTGGTCGTGCTCAACGGCCGCGCGGCAGACCCAGCACGCGCTCGGCGATGATGTTGCGCTGGATCTCCGAGGAACCGGCGTAGATCGTCTCCGCCTGCGCCCACATCCATGCGTACTGCCAGCGGCCGCCTTCGATCGCGAGCGCCGATTCCGGCGCCAGCGCACCGTACATGCCTTCGATGCCAATCGCGGTTTCCTGGAGCCTTTTGTCCATCTCGCTCCAGTAGAGCTTGACCACGCTCGCCTCCGGGCCCGGCGCGTGGCCGTGCTGCGCCTGGGTGAGATTGCGCATGCCGATCAGGCGGAATACGTGCGCCTCGATCTGCGCCTGGGCGACCTTCTGTCGCGTGGTGGCGTCGGCGCCGGCGCCGCGGTCACGGGCGAGCGAGGCGAGCTCGGCCACCGCGCGCTCGAACCGCGCCGCCTGGGCCAGTCCGCCGCGTTCGAACCCGAACACCGTCATCGCGATCTTCCAGCCATCCCCAGGCTCGCCGACCAGGTCGCGGTCTTCGACCTGCGCTCCCGAGAGGAAGATCTCGCCGAACTCGCCGCCACCCGTCATCTGCGTGATCCGCCGCACCTCGACGGCAGGCTGCTTCATATCGACCAGAAAGAAGCCGATGCCGCGGTGTGGCTCCGCCGCGGTGTCGGTGCGAGCGAGCAGGAAGCTGCGGTCCGAGTAATGAGCCCCGCTCGACCATGTCTTCTGACCGTTCAGAACCCACTGCCCGTCGCGCCGCTCCGCGCGCGTGCGCAGGCCCGCGAGATCGCTGCCGGCGTCCGGCTCGCTGAAGCCCTGGCAGAAGATCAGCTCGCCGCTCAGGATCTTCTCGACGTAGGTCTCCTTCTGCCATGGAGTGCCGTGCGCGACCAGGGTCGGGGCGAGAAGCGTGACACCGAGCCGTCCCAGGATTCCTGGCGCGCCGGCCTGGGCAAGCTCCTCCTGGTAGATCGCCTGCATGACCGGCGTCGCACCGCTGCCTCCGGCTTCCCGGGGCCACCCGAGCTTGAGCCAGCCGCCCTCGTAGAGCCGCCGCTGCCACTGCCGCTGAAGGTCAGCGTCCTCCTCGTCCCGATAGCCCCCTTTGCCGCCCTGGCGCCACTCGCTCGGAAGGTTCGCTTCGAGCCAGCTTCGGACCTCGTGCCTGAAGGCTTCCTCCTCGGCCGTGAATCCGAGATCCATGGTTCGGAACGTAGCAAAAACGGGCAAACTGAGAGTAGGGATGGCATCTGAGGTCCTGTGCGGGCGCTGCGGGGCGCTCCTCACGAATCCGTCCGCTCCATGTCCGCGATGCGGTTCTCCGGCGTCAGGCGGCGGTTACTACGCGGCCGCTGTCCGGCCGCGCAAGAATCCCGCGCTCGCGGCGGCCCTGGCCATCATCCCCGGGCTGGGGCACTTCTATCTCGGGCACAATATGAAAGGCTTCGCGTACCTGCTGGGTATCGGCGGCCTTCAGTTCTTCGGGTTCGACCTCGACCTGACGGTCATCGGTGCCGCGGTTGGTGTGCCGATGGAGCTTGGCGGCGGAACGCTGTGGGTCTTCAGCATCGTGGACGCGTATCGCACCGCCAAGCAGATGGAACAGCGCGGGTTTTAGTCCGCTAGGACGAAGCTCGCCGTCTCCGGGTGGTCGCCTTGCGACGGCGTCCGTTGGCCGGAGCCGCGGTGGTGCGACGGCGGCGGGTTGTCTTGCCGCCGAGGGCTCGCTCGACCCGCTTCGAGATCGTGCGTAGGCCTCGCTCCACTGTTTTGGACGCGGTGCCCGTGCCCTTGGTGGCCAATTTCGCGACCTGGCGGCGAAGCGTTCGGTTCTCGCTGATCAGCTTGGCGACCATCGTATTGAGTCGCGTGACAAGCTCCCCACCTTCAGCGCGCTTGCGACGCGTGCGATTTTTCGATCCCGGCGGACGTCCCCGTCTCCGTGGTGCATTTTGCTGTGCTTCCTCGGGTGCCATTTTGTCTCCTGCAATAAAAGGAAATTGGGCGCAGCAATTCTAACTGCGCCCAATAAATACGATATGAGGAGACTTACGCCGCGACTAGAAGTTGCTGTTTGGAAAGACTCTTCAATCCCTCTCGCGCGAGCTCGTGCGCGGGATTTGCCTTCCGGCTCACGTAACGAACGACTCGCCAGCCGCGACGGCATCGTTCCCTAACTTCGTGCACAGCGACGCGAAAACTGTCGCTCGACGGCATCCGACTGCGCACCACTGGAGCGCAATCCGTGCGCACGATCACACGGTGATAAGGCCAGCGCGCGGCGGCAAGATCGAGCGCGCCCGCGCACACGTGCGCTTCCAGCTGGGCGGAGCCACCCATATGCGAAAAGCCGAACGACTCGGTGTAGACGGCCCGGCCTCTAACAAAAACGGCCAGGCCACACCCGGCCCGGCCATGCTTGTCCAGCGCGGCATCTACGTAGATCACCAGGCACTCCCGCAAACTGCATTCCCTCCCGTTTGGCGGGCGCGGCGGGGGGCCGCCAGGCCCGGATTTCGGAAGAGCCTAACACGATGTTGCGCGCTTGTCCGCAGGTCAATACAAGATGTTGGGTCACTCAGCGGGAGGCAGTTCAGTCCCCATTGCGTGGTAGCCGCCATCGACATGCACGAGCTCGCCCGTGGTCATGTCCAGGAACTCCGATAAGAGAACGCACACGGCCCTGCCGACCGGGGATTTGTCCTGCAGGCTCCAGCCCAGCGGCGCCCGCTTCTCCCACACTTCCTCGAAGTCCTTGAAGCCGGGAATCCCGCTCGCCGCGAGTGTTGCAAGAGGTCCCGCGCACACCGCGTTGACGCGAATCTTGTAGCGCCCGAGGTCGCGGGCCAAATATCGCGTCACCGATTCGAGCGCGGCCTTGGAGACACCCATCCAGTCGTACTTCGGCCAGGCGTACGTCGAGTTGTCGAAGTCGAGCGTGACCATCGACCCGCCATGCTCCTTCATCAGCGGCAGAAATCCGCGGGCCATTTCCTTGAACGAGAACGCGCTCACCTGCAAGGCTGTGGCAACGCTTTCCCACGGCGTGTTCAGAAACTGGCCGCCGAGCGCATCCGCCGGCGCGAACGCGACCGAGTGCACCATTCCGTCGAGGCGGTCCCATCGTTTCCCGGTCGCTTTGGCGGCGTCGTCGATGTCCGACGCTTTGGTCACGTCCATCTCGAGGATGTCCGGCACGGGGTCGAGCTTTTTCGCAGTCATCTGTGTGATGCTCATCATCCGGCCGAAGCTGGTGAGCAGGATCTCGGCGCCTTCACGTTGGGCTTCCTGGGCGATCGAGAAACCGATGCTGCGCCGGTCCGACATCCCCGCGATCAGGATTCGTTTTCCTTTGAGGATCATGCCCGAATACTAAGGTTGTTCGCCGGTGGTGACGGGAGCGTCCCGGCGCGACCAATCGCTCCAGGACCCGGCGTAAATTCGCGCGTTGGGAATGCCCGCGATTTCCATGGCGAGCAGGTGATGCGTCGCATTGACGCCTGATCCGCAATAAAAGACCGCGCCGTTCGAGGCCCCGAGGCGCTTGTATCGCGCGCGCAGCTCACCCGGCGACTTGAAATGACCATTGGCATCGAGGTTTTCTGTAAACGGCGCGCTCAGCGCGCCCGGGATATGGCCGGCTTTGGGATCGACCGACTCCGTTTCACCGCGGTATCGCTCGCCGGCGCGTGCATCGATGAGCGGCACGCCGCTCAGCAGCCGCACGTCGTCGAAGTCGAGCACGGCACCACGGGCCGCTTGTTGAACGCGAAACGAACCGCGCTCTGCGCGTGGCGTGTCTGTCGTCAGCGGCCCGCTCCAGGCCTGGAGCCCACCGTCGAGTACCGCCCGCGCGCCGTGGCCAAAGTAGCCGAGCAGAAACCACAGCCGCGCCGCCACCGCGCCGCCGCAGTCGTCGTAGGCGACAACCTTTGTCTCGGGGCCCAAGCCGACGTCGCGCATAGCTTCCTGGAACTGGACGGCCGAGGGCAACGGATGGCGACCTCCTCCCTCTTGTCCCGTGACGTCCTCGAGGTTCACGAACACCGCGCCCGGGATGTGGCCGCGAACGTACTCGTCGCGACCGTTCCGACCCTTCAGGTACCAGCGAAAGTCGATCACCTTTACGTCGTGGTCGTCGACGTGCTCGTGCAGCCAGCCCGCGTCGACCAGCGGACCGAAACGCTTCATTTAGGCATGGATCACCCGCGTGTCGTGACAGAAATGCACCGAGTGGGGCCGCATCGCCTGGACCTTGACGAGCGAGCGCTCCCAGTCGCCTCGGTTGGCGTGCTGTCCCGGCCACTGGGTGAGATCAGCCTTCTCCACGTCGCGATAGATATCGGACGTGTACGCCGCGTCACCGATCATCACCGCAGCCCCATTGGCCGTGTCAACGAATACGCTCTGGTGGCCGACCGTGTGGCCCGGCGTACGCACCACACGGACGCCATCGACGATCTCCGCATCGCCGTCCAGGAGCTCGTAGCGCGCGCCCGCAAAGTCGAACCACTGCGTCACCGTCGGCTCTTCCGCCCGAGCCCGGTCCACTTCCGAGCGTTGCACGTAGAACGGCGCGTGCTTGAACACGGCGTTCTGTCCGCAGTGGTCGAAATGTAGGTGGCTGTTGATCACGATTTTGACGTCCGCCGGGCTGAGATCGTGCTCCGCCAGCGCCTCGGCCACCTCTCGGTTGACGATCCTCCACTCCTTGATCAGCTCCGCGGAGGATCCGATACCGGTGTCGACGAGGATGGCCCCGGCCCGAGGGTGCTTGATCACGAATCCGTGGACCGGGATGTCGTTCAACGCCCCGATGCGCGCGAGGTGGAGCCGGACGATCTCCATCAGGGAATGAAGGGAGACACGGCGAAGACAGCGAACAGCAGAGCGACGTAGACCATCGAATAAGTCCACAGCCGCCTCGTCCATCGGCGACCTTCCAGGTCGAGGATCGAGATGCCGACCAGGCCGATACCCAGCACGATCGCGCCCGCGAGGTAGACGGGACCGGCTGAGCCGGTGAAGAACGGCACCACGCTCACCGCTGCCGTCAGGACTGCGTAGACCATGCTCTGCCGCTTGGCCGATTGCTCTCCCGCGACTACGGGCAGCATCGGCACGTGGGCGCGCGCGTAGTCGGTCTTGATCATTTGGGCCAGCGCCCAGAAGTGCGGCGGGGTCCAGAAAAAGATCACTCCAAACAGGGCCAGCGCCGTGAGGTCGACGCGACCGGTCGCCGCCGCCCAGCCGACAAGCGGCGGAACGGCGCCTGCGGCACCGCCGATGACGATGTTGTGCGGCGTGGAGCGCTTGAGCCACATGGTGTACACAAAGACGTAGATCAGCGAGCCCGCCAGCGCCAGCGACGCCGCAAGCAGGTTGGCCCCGACCCACAGGACACCGAAGGCGAGGATGTTCAGCGCGATGCCGATCGCGAGGGCGTGCCAGGCGGGGATGCGGCCGTTCGGCAGAGGACGGCGGCGGGTGCGATACATCTCGCCGTCGATGTCGCGGTCGAACCAGCAGTTGATCGCGTGGGCTCCGCCGGCTGCCAACGTGCCGCCCAGGAGGACCGCCACCACGCTGGTGACTTTCGGATTGCCATGGGCCGCGGGGAACATCACTCCTACCGCGGTGGCGTCGAGCAGCAAGACAACCCGCAGCTTCAGAAGGCTCAGGTAGTCGCGCACCATACTCATGCCGGGTGTTTGTCCACCGCGAGCCGTGACAGGGCGGGACTGCGGTCGCCTCGCGAAAGAGCCAGGAGCGCGATCGACAGCATCCCCGACCAGACCAGCGTGGCGATCGCGACGTGCAGGCCGTTGAAGAACGCCGCGTCGGTCAACGCGCTGCCCACGCCCACCGCGACCTGGAGGGCGAACACGATCGCAGTCGCCACCGCGACACGCCGAGTCGCCTGGTGGCGAATGGCCGCCCGCAACACGTAAACGAGGAGGATTCCGATTAGCAGCACCGCCCCGCGGTGCAGCATCGTGAGTGCGTTGGCGCCCGCGAAGTCGAACGCAAAGCCGTTGCCACACAACGGCCACGCGCGACAGCTTTCATCCGCCGAGCTGGCCACCACGGTCGAGCCGGTCAACAGCAAGACGTAGGTTGCGGCCGCGGCGAGCGCCGCGAGGCGCCGGAACGACGCGTCGGCGACCGCGGACGTTGAAGGCAACGACACCACCGCGGTCGCGATCAGAAAGCCGAGGATGATCATGGCCAGTGCCAGGTGCACGACGACGAGCCACGACGCGAGCTCGTTCACGACGACCACTCCTCCGAGCGCACCCTCTGCAGCGATGGCGAGCACAGACGCGGTCGCGAGCCAGGCGACGAGTGGCCGGGTGCGCCGGAAGACCAGCCATGCCGTGACGACGGTCACGATGAGGAGCACGCCCGTGATCGTGCCCACGGTGCGATGCGAGTACTCGATGATCGAGTGGATGTCAGCCGCCGGATAGGGCCTCCCGTGGCACAGCGGCCAGTCGGGGCAACCGAGACCTGAGTCCGTCACGCGTACCACGCCGCCAAGCGCGATCTGGAGGTAGGCGAAAGATGCGGTCAGGAAAGCAAGGCGTCGGAAAGTGGCGGCCGAGAGCATCCGCTGGCCAGTCTACTGAGTGACCAGAATCGACAACTCCGCCTCCAGCACGCGATCGCCGAGCTGGCCGATCTGCCTTCTGTCGATGGTGCCGTCCGGCTTGATGAAGATCGTCATGGGCAGCGCGGAGAGGCCGTACTGACGGCCAACCGAGAGGTTCGGGTCCAGCAGCGAAGGCTGATCGACGCCAATCTGGGCGAGAAAACCGCTCGCCACTGCGCTGCTTTCGCCCTCGTTGATGAGCAGCAGTCGTGCCCCCGCGCGCGGCACGGCCGTCTTGAGCAGCGGCATCTCGGCCTTACACGGCGGGCAGTAGGTCGCCCAGAAGTTGATCACGAGCGGCTTGCCAGCGAAGTCGGCCAGGCTCATGTTCGCGCCGACCGTGGAGGTCAGCGTGAAGGCCGGCGCCTTGCCGCCGCCGGTCGGCGGAGATTGGTCTGCTCCGACGATCGTGGTAAGCGCCTGGAGCACATCGGGCGCGCCCCAACCATCCCCTCCCGACGCGAGCTGCGCCAGGCCCTGGGCGCTGAGCAACGTCACAAGCGACGGCGGGATATCGTTGCCAACTTTCGGGACGCCGCGGTAGACGAGCCTGATGTAGCCGTGACGATCCACGAGGGCCAGCGTCGAGGTATGTGTGTCGCCGGTCGCGAGGTCCACGCCAAATGGCTTCCAAAAGCTCGCCACCTGGGCGGCCGTGCCGGTCGCAAAGGTCCAGCTGGCTCCGACGCCCTTGGCGTATTGCGATAGCACCGCTGGTGTATCGGTCGCTGGATCGGTGGTGACTTCGACCAGCTGCACGGTCGCGGGCACACGCTTGGCGAGCTGGAGGTATAACGCGGTGTACAGCGGGCACGTCTCGTGGCAGGTCGTGTGGAAGGCGGCGATCACGACGTCCTTTCCTGCGATCGCCTTCAGGCTGAAGGGGCCTCCCGCCTGGTCGACGAGGGTGAAGGCCGGCATCGCAACGAACTTGCCGGAGAGCTCGCCGAGGCCGAGGTTCACGTCGTCGTTGCCGGCGTAGACGGCGCCGGCGACGAGCCTTCCCCCATCGATGCCCAGCAACAGCGGCGCCACGCGGCCGGAGGTGATGTCGACCGTGACGGCGTATGTGTCATCGCCAAGCCGCACATGGTCGTACACGCCGACCGGCAGCGCGCTCGCGATCAGCTGCGTCTGGTCGGGTGCGGCGGGCACGCTGCCGGCGACGCTCCCGACGGTGACCCATGAACCGTCCCCCTGACGGAGCATGAGCGTCGATGAAGGCAATGTCGTGGCCGTGCGGCCCGCGGCAACGACGACGAGCGTCCCCGTGGTCGGTTGCAGGCGAGGCGCGACCCACAGGACCACGACGGAAACGATCGCCGTGAGAGCGACCGCGATCCACAAGATCCTTCGTCCGGTCAGGGCATCACGTGCGCGGGTGGGCTGCCGTACCTGGCCGCCACCCGGTCGATGTAGGCGACGCACATCTGCGCGATCGCCGCGCTCTCGATCTGGATCACGTTCTCAGCGTTGCTTTCGCCGCTGTGCGAGAGGTTGAAGCTGCCCGCGTACACGTAGTCGTCCGCCACCAGGATCTTCGCGTGCATGAAGTCGTGCACACTTCCCTTCGCATACGGTGTCGAGCGCTTCGCGCCAAAGCGGGCAGAAGAGACGACTGTATGGAACGCGCCTATCTTCCAGGCCGCGCCGCCCTGGCTCGACCACTGACGCTGCACGTCGTCCATCTGCGTCGCATCGTACACACCGGCGATGTCGACCTTCCTCTGCTCGCACGCCTCGGCGAGAGTGCCGAGGATCGGGCCCGACGTGATCACGGGAGAGCACACGCGGACGCGCTTCTCAGCCGAAGCGATCGACCGCGACATGGCATGCACAAGCTTCAGGCTGCGGCCGGGGCAGAAGTAGGGCCGCACACGCGTCGCGTCGGACAGCAATAGCCACGGCACCGAGTAACGGCCTGAAGCCGCCACGACTGGCTTGTCCCACAGCCCGTTGAAATTCTGCGCGTAGGCGGCCGCCACCTCGCCGGAGTCGACGGTGAACAACACGTTCTCTTCGCGATTCCAGGAGTCGTTCGTCCAGTTGGTCGAACCCGTCAAAACCGAGGCTGCGTCGCGGACGACGTACTTGTGGTGCATCAGATCCGGCACACCGGGAACCGGTCGCACCTGAACGCCGATTGATTTCAGCTGGTCGACGAACGCCCAGTCAATCTCGGGCGGAGGGGGCACAGGAATCGTCTGGGCGTGATCTTCGTTGAAGATCAGCCGTACGGCGACGCCTCGCTTGACCGCCGCCTCGAAAGAGTGGAGCAGCGTCGCTGACGGCGATTGCTCCAGACGAAGGTCGTACATGGCGAGGTCGAGCGTCTTTGTCGCGCCGTCGAGAAAAGACCCGACGCGCTGGGCGACGACGGCGGCGGTCTGGCCGCCGTCGTTCAGGAAATAGAAGTCGAGCGGACCTATTGCGCGTCCGCCTTGGGTTCGCCTGTCTGCTCGCGAGGCTCCTCGACCCGAACGGGTAGGGGTCGGGTGGCCATCTCGGCTGCTTCATCAGGGTCGTCGGTGATCGTCATCAGCTTCAGGTCGTCGGGTGCGATCGCGCCTGACGCCAGGACGTGGTCTTGAAGCCACTCGAGCAGACCGCGCCAGTAGGGCGAGCCGAAAAGCACGATCGGGAAATGTTCGATCTTGCCCGTCTGCGCGAGGGTGAGCGACTCGAACAGCTCATCGAGCGTGCCAAAGCCGCCCGGGAAGATGACAAAGCCGCGTGCGTACTTGACGAACATGTTCTTGCGGACGAAGAAGTAGCGGAACTCGACGCCTAGATCGACGTAGCGGTTGAGGGACTGCTCGTGGGGCAGCTCGATGTTGCAGCCGACCGACAACCCACCGACCTCATGGCAGCCGCGGTTGACGGCCTCCATGATTCCGGGCCCGCCACCGGTGATGACAGCGAACCCGCGATTCGCGAGCGCGGCACCTAGGGAACGACCGGCCTTGTAGTAAGGGTCGTCGTGCTTGGCCCGGGCGGAGCCGAACACGGTCACCGCTGGACCGACCTCGTTGAGCGCGTCAAAGCCCTCCACGAACTCCGACAGGATGCGCAGCACGCGCCAAGGGTCGGCGTGGTGACTGAGCTCCTCGATCGCGCTGCGCTCGAGCAGCGAACGGTCGGCGGGGGCCTGCTGGCTGGGGACGACCAGCCGACCGGCGCGGCGGCGGTCAGCGCTGTCCCGGCGACCCGACTCGTGCATCAGGCCCGTGTGGTCTTCGGTTTCGGAGTCCTGACCTCCGAGGCGCCGTTGGTCACCACGACGGCAGTTTCAGGCTCCTTGGCGGAGCTGAGGTCGCCATTGGAAGAGGCCGGCTCGGCATCGGTCGCGACCGGAGACTCCGGCTCGATTTCAGTCGCATCAGGAACGACCTTAGCGGTCGAGTGGTCGGGCATGCCGAGCAGCTCGTCGAGGTGAGCCTTGAGCGAGGCGACCTCGACCTCCAGCTCACGGACCCGGTGGCGGTGCCGCATGTGTTCGCTGAAGTGGTGAAGGCTGTTGAGCCAGTGGTAGGCGGTGCCCGCGACCAGGACCACAGCCAGGGGGATGAGCGCCACGGTCCACAGCGGTACGCCGTTGAGGTGGAAGACCGACCAGCCGACGCTGACCGTGGCGGTGTTGCTGTAGCCGAAGACGGTCGCTCCAACGCCGAGCACGAGCCCAAAAAGGAGGGCGCACGCGAGCACAAAACGCTGCCAGAGGTGGCTCAGATCGGGCACCCGGCGAAGGTTACTCCCTTGATCGCCGGGTGGCGAACCTTAACCGCGACTAGGAGTCCAGCCGCTCCAGAACGATCACTGGGATCTTCCGGCTGGTCTTCTTGCGGTAGTCCCAGAAGCCCGGATTGATGTCGGCGTGCTGCTTGTAAAGACGCTCGTAGTCCTCGCCCTCGATGACCTTGGCGCGGGCGTTGAACTTCTCGCCGCGCGCCTCGACCGTCACGATCGGGTGGGTCTTGAGGTTGTGGTACCAGGAGGGGTTCGTGGGCCCGCCGCCCTTCGACGCGACGATCACGTGATGCTCGTTGTCGCGCGTGTAAACCAGCGGGTTCTCGCGATCCTCGCCGGACCTAGCGCCTTTGGTCGTCAGGATCAGCACGTCGCGGCCCTGGAACGGGCCGTCGGTGGCCTTGCCGCCGTGGGCGCGCAGATCCTTGATCAGGTTGCGGTTGAAATCGAGAAAGCTGCTGCTCATACCCGAGTTCATACCCGCGCTCGCAACGATCTATTCGGTCTTTGACCTGGTCGCAGCTGAATGTTCATTTCACGTGCTCGCCGCCACTGAGGTCGGAGTCAAGAGTCCCCGATTTCCGGTCCTTGTTCACGGCCAGCGTGCCGCCGCCGGTTGTCGAGGAAGCCACGAACGACCCCACCTAGAGCCCAAGTTGCTGCCGGCGTCGAGGATGCTTCCGAGACCGGGTATTCACCCGGGCCGTGGTAGCCGCTGTTGACCTGGATGTTGAAGTCAGCTTCTGGGCATTGACGGCCGTCGTGACGGAGCGCCTGAAGCAGGCGCCCGCGGAGCCAACAAGCTCGACTTAATGAGTGGAGAGGTCTAGGCTCGAGACATGGGCGCCTGGGCACAGCCGCTGGCTTTCGCGATTCTGATTCTGGCGTGCGTCCTGATGGGCCTTTTCGGGGCCGACTCGCGCCCAGGATTTTCGCACGGCCAGACCGACCGCAAGGACCACTGGTTCGTCCACTCGAGGACCGACCGCCGCTAAGCCGGGCACAAAACTGTGCCGAAAGGTGGCTTGCCGACGGCGTTTTGGGGCGCGTTTCGGCACAGTTTGTCGTGGAAGCGATGGGGACGATCCGGCCACGGAACGGGTATGGGCAGATGTCCCGTGCCCATGGGCAAATGTCCCATCCAGAACTCGACGGTTTTGGGCCTTGCCGACGTTGGACAAAGTCGGTGGGGATACTGAATCGATTTGCCTTAACTGCGCGCGCAGGCAAAACCGCGTGGTGCTGCGAGAGTTGCCGCAAGGCAGCTCTTCGTCATGGGCAAGACGGCGCCAACCTGGGCAGCGACGCACCTCCACGACCGCTGGCTCAGACTGCCTCGGAGCTTCGGCTCTCTGGACAACCCGCACCCTAGCCCAGCCACCCTGCCTGTTCTACCTCCGTCGGGTGGGTCGCCTCCAGAGATAACCCATCAAGCCGCCGGCAAGGGCGGGAACGGCGAACAGCTAACCCCATGGTGCCAGCTCAGGCGAAATTTGCCGCGACTGCCGGCACTCACGGGCTTGAATCGCCTCTGAAACCCGCGACCGCCGGCGCTGGCACGGCCCAGGTTCGAGGCGGCGTCCACGCGACGCCGACCGAGAGGAGGAAATCGAGTGGCGCGACCGGGTAGCCCCTGTACGGCGCACGTCCGGTCGGTGGGGTATCATCACCGGCCACCGACGCCCACTACCTCGACGAGAGGGGGGCGCTGAGTGCCATGGTCCGCAGCTTGCGTGGCCGGGTTGAGAAGCGATCCCTCGTGAGGAGTTGAAAGCTTGCATGCCATCCCCTTCGCGGCAGCGCTGCTCGCCGAGCAGCCTGGCCTTCGTCGCTACGCCTCGGGCCTGACCAGCCAGCCGGCCGACGCCGATGATCTGGTTCAGGAGACCAACTGCCGTGCCCTATCCAGGCGCACTCAGTTCAAGGGTCAGCGGATGGCAGCGTGGCTGCACATGATCGCGCGCCGCCTCTACCTTGACGGGAAAGCTCGACGGCCGACCGATCAGTTGAAGGATCGAGTGCACCGAGCTGCCCTAGATGTCGAGAGCCAAGCCCTCGCTCGCCACCAGCTGCGCCTGTTGCCAGCCCTCGACCCTGCCCTCGTGTTATCTGTCCTCGGCCTGAGCGGGCGGGAGATCAGCCTCCGCCTTCGCATACCGGGTGGCACGGTCTACTCGCGAATCTCTCGCAGTCGCAGCGCTGCTCGCGCCAAACTCGAACTCGGCGACCGGGTAGGGGGGGACTTGGCCTCGGCTGAGTCGACGGGTGAGCCTCTTGGTTGAACGTGCCACCTTTGGGCGAAACTCGGGCCGCTAAACCAGGTTCGGCCTGGTGGAGGCGGCGGGAGTTGAACCCGCGTCCGAAGCAGCTTCCCCCGGGATCTCTACGAGCGTGTCCGAGATTTTGGTCCTCGCTTGGCGGCTCCTCTCGACGGGATCCGCTTCTGCCAGCCGCGGTGACTGTCCTACCTCAGGGCCGTGGCGCCCCCGCGGTAGCGATCCGGTCTATGTGACACCGTTCCTCGGTCCGCCGGATTGACCGTGGGCGGCGCCCGGGATCAATGTCCCGGGGCTTTAGTCTCTACTGCTTACGCAGCGAGGGCGAAAGCGGTGTTCTTGTTGGCGTTTGTAAACGCTGCGCTGTAACGCTCGCGGCTCTCGGCTCGCAATCCCGAAGCTCAACTGCCCCGTCGAGACCGGACGCCCCCACGAAGCCGAACCTGGTTGCGCTCTGATTCTACCCATCAGACCCCGCGCCTACACTGGATCCCGAAATGGCCGTCGACCTCGACCGCATCGGCCGCGCAAGCCTCAAGGAGCTCGGCGACATCCGGATCGATGACGTCCTCTCCTTCATCGATCGTGGCATCGAAAACATGCCCAGCCACATGGACCTCTACCGCAGGTGGGAGGCGCAACAGTGGGCGGTCGCCGACATCGACTTCAGCCTCGACCGGCAGGACTGGCTGGAGGCGACCGACCTCGACAGGAAGGCGACCCTGTGGTCGCATCGCCTCTTCTTCAACGGTGAGGAGCGCGTGACAGCAACCCTGGCGCCATTCGTCTGGGCGGCACCGACGCCAGAGATCGAGGTCTTCCTCTCCACCCAGATGGTGGACGAGGCTCGCCACACCGTCTTTTTTGAGAGGTGGTGGCGAGAGGTGTGTGGCACTGATGCCAAAGACATGACAGAGCTGCTGGCCGAGATTCGTCCCGAGGCCAACGAGGGCTACAACACCCTGTTTTACGAGCGCCTGCCGGCGACCGCGCAGCGCCTGGCCAGCAACCCGCGCGATTTCGACGCTTTCGTCGAGGGCGTCACGCTCTACCACATCGTCATTGAGGCCACGATCGCCCTCACAGGCCAGCGCTTCGAGCTGGAGGCGATGCGCGAGCAGCAGCTAACCGACCGAGGTTTCTACCGCGGGTTCACGGCGATCGCGCGCGACGAATCGCGCCACGTGAGCTTCGGCATCAAGGTCCTGCAGGAAGCGGTGCGCGAGGACCCCAAGCGCTACGCGCCGCTGATCCAGAAGACGCTCGTGGAGTGCCTTCCGCTGATCACGGGGACGCTCGACCCACCCGACCCTCGGTTCATCACCGAATACGGACACACCGAAAGCGAGATCGTGCAATTCGCCTTCGACTCCCTCAACAAGAGGCTGCGGGCCATCGGCATCAACCTGGCGGCGTGAAAGGCACGGGTGCCCTGATAAAAACCCCGGATGCTACTCGGGCTTCCTATCCCCTCCTTGTCGCGCGGGCGATCTCTCGTTTCGCCTCCCGCTCCGCGATCGCCTCGCGCTTGTCGTACTGCCGCTTGCCACGGGCGAGGCCCACCTCGACCTTGGCGTGGTTGCGCGTGAAATAGAGGCGCAGGGGGATCAGCGTGTATCCCTTTTGCTTCACCTTGCCGATCAGGCTCGAGATCTCCTTGCGATGCAGCAGCAGCTTGCGGGGGCGCATGGGTTCGTGGTTCATGAGATTCGCCTGCGCGTACGGCGAGATGTGGACGTTCTCGAGCCACGCCTCACCGTTGTCGATCCTCACGAAGCCATCCCGAAGATTGGCCCGTCCGTTGCGGATCGACTTCACCTCGGTCCCGGTGAGCATCACTCCCGCCTCGTACTTGTCGTCGATGAAGTAGTCGTGGTACGCGCGCCGGTTGACCGCGACGTCCCGCTCCTTGTCGTCAGGCATCGCCCAGCACCTGCTTGGCGGGCGCCGGCTTCTTGCCAGGGAGCTGGACAACGTCTGGCACGTAGCGGTCGCCCTCGACGTGGCCGCTCAGCACTTTCACGCGGCCGCGGTTGGTGGGGAGTGTCGCGCCAGGCCACGGTTGCAGGGCGCGCACGCGCCTATCGATCTCCGGCGCCCCCATCGCCCACTCCAGCTCTCCTTCTTCTTTGCGCAGCTTTGCCGCGACCGTCGCCCGCGGGTGATCCTGGCCCACCACACGGAGATCCTCGAAATGCTCAAGAGTCTCGACCAGCAGCTCGGCGCCCATCTCAGCGAGGCGCGCGGTCAGGGCCGCGGCGTCCTCCCGCTCGCCGATCGGTGTCGCCCTGACGCCGAGGATCGGCCCGTGGTCCAGCTGCTCGTCCATCTTCATGATCGTCACGCCAGTTTCATGGTCTCCCGCGAGGATCGCACGCGCGACTGGCGCGGCGCCGCGGTGTCTCGGCAGCAATGAGGCATGCACGTTGATCGCGCCGAGCCTCGGTATGGCGAGCACAGAACGAGGAAGGATCTGCCCGTACGCCACCACGACCAGGAAATCTGGAGCCAGCTCCCGCAACCGTTCGACCGACTCCGGGTCACGGATCCGCTCGGGCTGGTAGACGGGCAGGCCGAGCTCGATCGCGGCGAGCTTGATCGCCGATGGTTTTACCCGCATACGGTTACCCGGCCGGTCCGGCTGAGTGATCACGAGCAAGATCTCGTGCCCCGCGCGGCGCAGTGCTCGCAGCGAAGGCACGGCAAACCGGGCCGTGCCGGCAAAGACGATCTTGAAGGTCGCCTTACCCCGAAGCCGCGGCGACGGCCTCTTCCTTTTCCTCGCCGGCGAGCTCTTCCACGCGACGCAGCGTGTCGAGGCTGGTCAGCCGGTCAGTGAAAAGGACGCCGTCGAGGTGGTCGAGCTCGTGCTGGAACGCACGAGCCGTGAAGCCGTTCGACTTGATGCGGATCTCCTTGCCGTGGCGGTTGCGGCCCTTGACGACCACCGTCTCGGCGCGCTCCACCTCGCCCACCCAGCCTGGGTAGCTCAGGCAGCCCTCGTAACCGACCTGGACTCCTTCCTTCTTGACAACCTCGGGATTGACCAGGCCCCAGATCTGCTTGTCGTCACCCTTGACGACGCACACGCGCAGAGGCACGCCGATCTGGTTGGCCGCGAGCCCGGCCCCGGGGGCATCGAGCATGGTCTCGGTCAAATCGTCGAGGAGGCGCTGGATGGACGCGTCGATACGCGTGACTTTCTTCGCCTTTTCGCGCAGGACTGGCTGTTCGAAGCTGAGGATCGGCCGGACCACGAACTCGATTCTACCCGCGGGGTGTGAAAACCCAACCCGCCTAGACGGGCACTAAGCCAGCCAGCGCGACCTGATCATCACGTCGCGTCCTTCGATCTCTTCATAGCCGCGGAACGCCTGGATTCGCGTCGGCCGAAGTCGAAAGAACATCCATCCGTCCATCTCGCGAGGATCCCATCCCATCGCGTTGGAAAATCCGGTGGCGAGCTCGGGCGAGTCCTCGGCCGGGCTGCTGTCGAGCATCTGGGCCTGGATCACGATCGCGTCCGCCGGATCGCCACCGGCGAGCGTGACCAGCGGATTCATGGCTATGTTCCGAGCCGTCTTGCTCGAACCGGAGGTCGTGACCACGAGATCCGCGCCGTCCCACCAGGCGGAGACCGCGATCACGTGCGGCCGGCCGCCGACTTCGGCGGTGGCCAGCCAGACCTGGCCTTGCTTCTCCAAAGCGGCCAGAACGTCGGCTTTGCGGGTTGGGGTGTCCCTCACTTAGGTGACCGGGTCGACATCAAAGCTCCAATCCTTGCCGCGAGGCGCGAGGTGGCGGGCGCGCTCGAGCCCATCGCCTTTGAGCGTGACCTGCCAACGGTACTCGCCGCGCAGCTTGTGAATGAAGGCCGGCGAAGGACCCATCACCCGAATGCCCTCGATCCCTTCCCGGAGCAGCCCTGTGGCAATCGCTTCCGCCGCCTCCCGTGCTGAGGAAGCCGCCTTCGTGTCGTCGCGGTCTGTTCGCGTCAGCACCGCGAGGTCCGCGAATGGGGGAAACACGAAGGCTTTCCGCGCAGGCCGCTCCGCTTCGTAGAAGCCCTGGTAGTCACCTTCGGCCGCGCATTGGAGCGCGTAATGCTCGGGGTTGCTCGTCTGAACGACCACGCGCGATGACCGCCCGTCCCGGCCCGCCCGTCCCGCGACCTGGGCGACCAGGGAGAAAGTCGATTCGGCCGAGCGGTAGTCGGGAAAGTGCAGCGGCAGGTCGGCATCGACGACACCGACGCAGGTGACAGCCGGCAGGTCGAGCCCGCGGGTCACCAGCTGAGTGCCCACCAGGATGTCAGCTCGCTGCTCGCTGAACGTCTCCCAGACGTTGAAGTACGAGTCGGGCCCACGCGCCACGTCGCTGTCGAGGCGCAGCACGCGCGCCGATGGCCATAGCTTCTTGACCATCCCTTCGAGTCGCTGCGTACCCACCCCCAGCCCGCGTATGTTGCGGCTGCCGCAGAAGTCGCAGACCGACGGCATGGCGCGTGAATAGCCGCAGTAGTGACACACCAGTCCCTCGATTTCGGCGTGTTGCACGAGCGCCACCGAGCACCCGAGGCACTGGACCGACCGTCCGCAGTCGCGGCACATGACAAAGGTTGCCATGCCCCGCCGGTTCAGATAGATGATGGTCTGCTCCTCGCGCTCGAGCGTGCGGGAGACGACCTCGACCAGGCGCCGCGAAAGCGGCTGGCGGTTGCCTTCGGCAGCCTCGTCACGCATGTCGACGAGCTCAACGTGGGCGTCACGGCCGCGCACTCGCTCGGTCAGTCGAGCCAGGGCAATCCCGCCGTTCACCGCCTCGAAGTAGGTGGCGACGCTTGGAGTCGCCGACCCGGCTACCAGGCGCGCCCCGGTGATCGACGCGAGGCGCCGGGCGACCCAGCCGGTTTCGTAGCGCGGAGTCCGATCCTGCTTGTACGCGGCGTGCCGAGCACCACCTGTGCCTCGCCTCGGCGCGTTCGCCACCACTGCTGCGCGCGCTCGAGCTCGGTCAGCTGCGTTTGCAAGACGGCGATCGGGGCGTTCAGGCGAGCCCGCACGCGCTGCACGAGCTGGGGCGTGAGCGAGATCTCGGGCACGAGCAGCAGGACGCGCAGCCCATCGGCCAGGGCGCGCTCAGCGGCCGCCAGGTAGATCTCCGTCTTGCCGCTGGCGATCACGCCGTGAAGGAGGGTCACAGGGTTGGACGCGATGACCTCGAGCGCGCCTTGCTGCTCCGCTGTGAGCTCGACGTGGTGCGCCGCGGGGGCTGGGCCCGTCGCCAGCTCGAGCAGCCGCGTATGACGGCGCTGCCGGGTTGAAGCCTCCGATCCGGTGGAGCCGGTACCGCGGACCCGCGGCGGAAGCATGGCGCGGATGCACTCGATCAGCGGTACCCAGTAGTGGTCCGCGACCAGGCGCGCCAGGGCCACCTGGTGAGGCAGCAGCAGCGGATCGGCCCCGGCGGCTTCGATCGGCTTGGTGTCGACGTCGGGCTCCTCGGTGCTCAGCGAAACGACGAAGCCGTACGTGCTGCGACGCCCAAATGGCACCGTCACCCGATGGCCGGGAACGAGGTCGATTCCCTCCGGTACCCCGTATGTATAGGTCTCGCGGGATATCCCGCGGGCGGCTTCCACCGCCACTTCCGCGTAGAGGGCCAACCTACCTCTTCAGCTTCGGTAGGACCAGGTCCAGGATGCGATCCGACATCTCGCGCTTGGTCGACTTCTCCAGGTCGTGGCGCGTGCCGTCCGAGAAGAGGAGGACGCCCGCGTTGTATTCGCTGCCGAAACCTATGTCCCGACGCGAGATGTCGTTCGCGATGATCGCTTGCAAACCCTTTCGTTTCATCTTTTCGACGCCTTTCGCGTCGAGGTCCGAGTCTTCCGCGGCGAAGCCAACCCGAAACACGCCCGCGAGCGCTTCGTCGCCGGCAAGAGACGCGACCAGGTCCGGGATGGGCTCGAGCTCCAGGTTCAGGCTTGGCGTCTCCTCTCGCCGGATCTTGCGCTTCGCGGCCCTCGAGGGTCGGAAATCGCCCACCGCCGCGGCCATCAAGAGAAGATCCGCGCCACGCAGCTGCGAGCGCAGCTCGGCGAGCATCTCCTCGGCGGTGTCGACATGCTGGATCTCGACGCCGTGATGCGCCACATGCGCCGCCGCGCTGACGAGCGTGACTTTCGCACCACGGTCAGCGGCGGCCGCCGCGAGCGCGAAACCCATCTTGCCGCTCGAGTAGTTGCTGATGAATCGCACCGGATCGATCGGCTCGCGGGTGCCTCCTGCGGTCACCACGACACGTCGCCCCGCGAAGTCGTACCGGGAGCGCACGGCGTGCGCCATCGCATTGAAGATCGTCTGCGAGCTCGCCAGTCGCCCCGTTCCGACGTGCCCGCTGGCCAGGTGTCCAGATTCCGGCTCGACGATGGTGACCCCGCGACGGCGCAGCGTCGTCACGTTTTCCTGCACAGCCTCCTTCGCCCACATCGCGTCGTTCATCGCGGGAGCGATCACGACCGGGCATCGCGCGGCCAGCAAGGTCGCCGTGACGATGTCGTCGGAGCGGCCAGCCGCTATCCGTCCGACGACATTGGCAGTCGCCGGCGCGACGAGGATCAGCTGCGCCCAGTCGCCGAGAAACACATGCGGTTCCGGCGAAGTCCCTCCACTCCACAGTCCCGTCTGGACCCGGCTGCCTGTGACCCCCTCAAATGTCGGAGGTCCGACAAAGCGTGTCGCCGAGGACGTCATCGCCACGCGCACCTCGCTGCCCGCCTGGACGAGGGCTGACGCGAGGTCGACCACCTTGTACGCCGCGATCCCGCCCGAGATCAGCAGTGCGATGCGAAGACCGCGCAGCTCATCGGGGACGGGGGTCGGATCTAGAGGCACGGGCTAAGTTTGCCGCTCTCGCGCGCGCTGGATGATTTCGAGGATCTCCTTGACCGCGGTCTCGACGTCGTCGTTCGTCACCACGTGCTGGTACTCGGCGGCGTATGTCATCTCGCGATGCGCGATCTGGCGGCGCGACGCAAGCTCCTGGTCCGACTCGCTTCCACGTTCGACCTGGCGGCGTTCCAGCTCTTGCTCGGACGGCGCGACCACGAAGATGAAGATCGCGTCGGGCAGCAGCCCGCGGACCTGTTCAGCGCCTTGCACGTCGATCTTGAGCACGAGGTCGCGGCCGCCTGTCAGCGCACGCTCGACACGATCGCGGAAGGTGCCGTAAAGATTGCCGTTGTAGGTGGCGTGCTCGAGGAATGCGCCCTTCGCGACGAGGTCTTCGAACTGCCCACGGGTGAGGAAGGTGTAGTTCTGGTCTGGCTTCTCGCCCGGTCTGGGCTGCCGCGTCGTCCCCGACACGGAATAGACAAGACTGCGATCCAGCTCGAGCAGCCGCCGGATCAAGGTGTCCTTGCCCACGCCCGAAGGTCCGGAGATCACGATCAGCTGGCCGCGCTTCACGGAATGGAGGACCAGAAGGCGGCGAAGTCGACCGGCGGAGGAGCTTCGAATGTCATCTCGCGGCCTGTGCGCGGGTGGCGGAGATGCAGACGCCAGGCGTGAAGCATCGGACGCCCCGCGCCCCGCTCGCTGCCACCGTACTCGGCGTCGCCCGCGACGGGATAGCCGAGCGTGGCGAGATGGACGCGGATCTGGTGCGTGCGACCGGTGTCGAGGTCACAGCGCAACAGCGTATGGCTTCGCTTCCTGTCGACGACCTGGTAGCGGGTGCGAGCAAACCTACCGCCCGC
The DNA here is from genome assembly GCA_005882115.1 of Chloroflexota bacterium. GTDB lineage: Bacteria > Chloroflexota > Dormibacteria > Dormibacterales > Dormibacteraceae > 40CM-4-65-16. The sequence continues at coordinate 8,875 of VBEG01000038.1, read as the reverse complement.
GACCACGGCCATGCGCTTGCGCTCGCGAGGATGACGGCCGATCGGCCCCTCGAGCTCTCCGGCCTCGTCTCGCACGCGGCCGCGCACGATCGCGAGATAGGCCCGGCTTAGAGTGCGATCGCTCAGCTGCGCCGACAGCGCCCGGTGACTGCTGTCATTTCGGGCGACAACGATTAGCCCGGAGGTTCCCTTGTCGAGACGATGCACGACGCCGGGCCGTGCGGCGCCGCCGACCGCCGACCACGCGCCGCCCCTGCCCAGAAGTGCATGGACCAGGGTCCCGCTGTAGTGCCCAGGCGCCGGGTGGACGACCATCCCCGCGGGCTTGTCAATGACGGCCATGTCTTCGTCCTCATAGATGATGACGAGCGGGATCTCCTCCGCCCCTGGCTCCGCCGCGTACGCCTCAGGTATCTCGAAATCGACGACGTCTCCCACAGCCACGCGGTCCGCCGGGTCGGCGGGATGGCCGTTCAACAAGGCGAGGTGACCCTTGATCAACCGCGCCGCCGCCGAACGGCTCAGCTCGGGAGCGTGCTCGGCAAGGAATCGATCGAGCCTTGGCGCCGCGCTGGCAGCGATCAGCTGGTGGGTCTTCGTATCAGATAGCTGGCGATCAGCAGCACGACGCCGACCGTGATCGCCGAGTCCGCGAGATTGAAGACAGGCCAGAAGTGGAAGTTGATGAAGTCGGTCACCGTGCCGTGCACGATGCGGTCGAACCCGTTGCCGACGGTGCCGCCCATGATGAGCCCGAGCACGCCGAAGCTCCACTGGTCGCCCGGATTGCGTAGGACGTAGACCGCAAGGCCGATGGCGACGAGAACCGATGCGATGAGAAACAGGCCCGCGCCTGCCGGCGCGAAACCGAACGCCGCGCCTGAGTTGCGAAGGTTGGTGATGCCGACGAGATGGTCGACTATCGCGACCTCGCTGCCGTATTCGATCTGCGACGCGACCAGGTTCTTGGTCACCCGATCCACGATGAAGACAGCGGCCGTCACGAGCACGAAGACGATCCGCGCGGTGGTCAGCTTCGTTTGAGTCCGATCCAGATCTGTTCTCCCTCGATCATCATCTGCTGGCCGTCGAATCCGTCGTCGCGCCCTTGCGAGAGTGTGACGGACAGCGTCTCTGTCTTGACGTAGTCGGCGTGGCGCTGCAGCGCGCGAGCGAGCATTCCATCGGCGTCGTAGCGCGTTTCGATGCGATCCTCGACGTTGAGACCGAGCTTCTTCCGCCGATCCTGGATGACCCGCACCACTTCACGAGCAAGGCCCTCTAGCTTGAGTTCCTCAGTGACCACGGTGTCCAACTCGACCTGCGGCGCGCCAAACGTCACGCGCTTCACGTTCAGCTCGTCGCGGACGATGCCAGCGATGTCCTCCGGCAGATCGTCGCCCGGCAGGGCGATCCCTGCGAGCGGTTGCCGAACCTTTAATCGCGTGGCGTCCCGCGCCGCAAGGCCGGCCTCGACTGCCTGCCTAGCCCGCAACATATCCGCCTCGACCTGGGCGTCGGGCGCCGTGGCCAGCTGAGGAAAATCCACCAGGTGCACCGACCTGTCCGACGACAGGTTGCGGTAGATCGCGTCCGCCACGAACGGCGCGAACGGCGCCATCAACGCGGACACCGTGCGCAGCGCTTCGTAGAGCGTCTGGTACGCGGAGAGCTTGTCGCGGTCGGATTGCGACTTCCAGAACCGCCGCCGCGACCGTCGGATGTACCAGTTCGAGAGGTCGTCGACGAAGCGCTGGATGCGGCGCGCGGGCTCGACGGCGTCGTATGCATCGAGGCCCACGTTGACGTCCGCCACGAGACCGCTGAGCTTCGACAGCAGCCAGCGGTCGAGCACGTGGCGCTCCCCGATCGGAACCGGTTGCTTTCCCGGGTCGAAGTCATCCAGCCGCGCGTAGGTGACGAAGAACGAGTAGCAGTTCCACAGCGGGATGAAGAACTGCTGCACCGTTTCGCGCAGCGCTGCGTCGCCGGTGCGGTAGTTCTCGCCCACCTGCGTCGACGTGTAGAAGTACCAGCGCACCGCGTCCGAGCCAAAGGTGTCGAAGAGGTAGTTCGGGTCGAGCACGTTGCCGCGCGATTTCGAAGCCTTCTTGCCCTTCGGGTCGACGACGTGGCCAAGACAGATCACGTTGCGGTAGGAGTTCTGCTTGAACAGCAGCGTAGAGATCGCCAGCAACGTGTAGAACCACCCGCGCGTCTGGTCGACTGCCTCGGAGATGAAGTCGGCCGGGAACGTTTCCTCGAAGAGCTCCTTGCCATCGCGTGGATAGCCGCGCTGGGCGAACGGCATCGAGCCCGAGTCGAACCAGGTATCCACGACTTCCGGCACACGGCGCATCACGCCGCCGCATTTGTCGCAAGGAAGGGTGACCGCGTCGATGTACGGTCGGTGGAGGTCGGCGTCTTCCTTCAGGCCAAGCTCCGCGGCGGAGCTGACGATGCGCTGGGCATCGCAGCCTTCGCAAATCCAGATCGGCACCGGCGTGCCCCAGAAGCGGCTGCGGGAGAACTGCCAGTCGATGTTGTTCTTGAGCCAGTCACCCATGCGACCCGTCTTGATGTGCTCGGGCACCCAGTTGGTCGCGTTGTTGTTGGCGATCAGTTCCTCGCGCCGCGCGGTAGTCCGGATGTACCAAGCATCCAGCGCGTAGTAGATCAGTGGAGTGCCACAGCGCCAGCAGAACGGATAGGTGTGCAGGATGGTCTCCGCCTTGTAGAGGAGCCCTCGCTCCTTGAGGTCGTCGGTGATGAGCGGGTCGGCTTCCTTGACGTGAAGACCGGCGAACTTCTCGACGTAAGGCAGGAACTTCCCATCGAGGCCGACGGTGTGCTTGAACGGGATGCCCTTTTCCTGGCAGAGGCGCAAGTCGTCGACGCCATAGAGGGCCGATGTGTGCACGACCCCGGTTCCTTCGTCCGTCGAGACGAAGTCCGCGTCGACCACGTAGTGGGCGCGTCCTTCTTCGGGTACTGAGTATGGGTAGAGAGGCTCGTACTCGAGGCCGACCAGGTCCCGACCCTTCATCCGCTCGACGACCTCGGGCGACTCCTTGAGCAAGGTCAACAGAGCCTCGGCCACGATCAGGTACTCGTCGCCTTCTTTGACCTTGATGTAGTCGATGTCGTTGTCGACCGCGAGCGCGACGTTGCCGGGGAGCGTCCACGGGGTCGTCGTCCAGGCAAGGATCGAGGTGCTGGGATCCTTTTTCAAGCGGAACCGGATGTAGACGCTCGGATCGGGCACGTTGTCGCGGTAGCCCTGCGCAAGCTCGTGGCTCGAAAGCGGCGTGGCGCAGCGCGTGCAGTAGGGCGCCACCCGAAAGCCCTTGTAGATCAGCTCCTGCTTCCACATCTCGCTGAGCGCCCACCAGACCGACTGGATGTAGTCGGACGTGAGCGTCCAGTAGGCGTTGTCGTAGTCCTGCCAGAACGCCATCCGCTCGCTGAAGACCCTCCAGTCCTCGACGTACTCGTAGACGCTCTGCCGGCAGAGCTCGTTGAACTTCTCGACTCCGATTTCGTTCTCGATCTCGAACTTGCCCGAGATATTCAGCTTCTTCTCGACCTCGATCTCGACGGGTAGGCCGTGTGTGTCCCATCCCGCCTTGCGTTCCACGTAGAAGCCCTTCATCGTCTTGTAGCGGCCGAAGAGGTCTTTGAACGCACGCGCGAGGATGTGGTGGGTGGCCGGTTTTCCGTTGGCCGTCGGCGGGCCCTCGTAGAAGACGAACCGCTTTTGGCCCTGCCTCATGTCGAGCGATCTCTGGAAGGTCTCTTCCTCCTTCCAGCGCGCCATTAGCTGTTTTTCCAGGTCAGGGAAGCTGACCCTTTGCTCGACCTTTTCGAACATCAGGTCAGGCGATGTTTCTCAGGATCGAGATCAGAAGGTAGGCGCCGAGCATGACGACCATGGGCGAGAAGTCGAAGCCCGACATCGGCGGCAGCCACCGCCGGATGGGAGCCAGGACCGGCTCGGTAAGCCGATACGCAAGGCGTGTGACGGCGTTGGTCGGGTAAGGGCTGATCCACGAAAAGATGATCCGCACGAACATCACGATGATGAACGCGTAGAGCAGGTTGATCAGGAGCGCCGCGACAATGCCCATCAGGCCGGCCGCGGACCGAAAAGGGCTTCACCAAGCCGCAACATCGTGCTGCCCGCCTTCACCGCTGCCTCGAAGTCTCCGCTCATACCCATAGAAAGGATAGGGAGCGCCTTTCCCAGGCGCTGCTCAGCGTCGTCACGCAAGGTGCGCAGCTCCGTAAACGCCGTCGTTGGATCTCCGCTGGTCGGGCCCATCGCCATGAGCCCCCTCAGGTCGAGCATCTCCGCCACCTCGTCGATCATGGAAGCCGCCCTGGTGGGATCCACCCCTGTCTTCTGGGTCTCGTGCGCGACGTTGACCTCGACCAGCACGGGCTGCGCCGCGTCGATGGCCGCGATCGCCTCGGCGATGCGGCTCGAGTCGACCGACTGGATCAATGTGAACCGGCCCGCGGCGTGGCGCACTTTGTTGGTCTGGAGGTGGCCGAGGAGATGCCACTCCGCGCCGTCAACGGCATCCATCTTCTGAAGCGCCTCTTGAACGCGGTTCTCACCAAGGGTCTTCAGGCCGGTTGCGATGGCCTGACGGCAAACCTCGGGACCAAAGCCCTTGGTCACGGCGACGATCTTGATCTCGCTGGGGTTACCGCCCGCGCGCTCGATACGCTGGCGGACCGTCCGGAGATTCTCTTCGATCGTCACCGCAAAGCGACGATCGCACCGAATCGCTTGCCGTCGGGGTGGCGGCGGTGCGAGGGAAACAGGTAGCTCTCTTTCGTGCAGATACCGATGTGGTAAACCGCCCCGACGCCGGCGTCTTCGAGCTGAGCACGGTTCGCCGCCACGAGGTCCAGGAGCAGCCTGTCGCCTGCGCCCTGCCGCAAGAATCGCGACTCGAACCTCGACTCGAACTCCGGACCGACCTCATAGCAGCGGGCGCAGATACCGGGTCCGATCCCAGCGACTATGTGCTCGCAGCCGTACGCGTCGCGCATGCATTCGACCGCCGCGGTCGCGACGCCGGCCTGTGTTCCGCGCCAACCGGCGTGGACCAGTCCCGCCGCCTTCTTGTCGAGGTCCCAGAGCACGATCGGGTAGCAATCAGCGTGCGTGGTGAACAGCACGACGTTGCGGCGGTCGGTGACCATCGCATCGACGCCGTTGACGATTGATCGGGGGTCCTCGATCCGCGCGACCGCCTTGCCATGGACGGCGCCGGCGGTGGTCAGGGCTCGATCTTCGACCTGCATGACCTGCATGAAGGTCCGGCGCGCTGCCAGCACCGGCTCCTTGTCAGCCGCATGTGTCAGGCCAACCGATCCCAGGAGCGTGGTCGAGAAGCCGTGGATGAGGCCCGGTTCGTCGGCAAGCTCGGGCACATGAAGGGCCGCCGGGATCGTCTTCACGCTGTGAAGGTTACGAACGTCTGGAGCTGAGTACCTGTTCGATCTCTCGTTTGACCTGCTGGAGGTCCATGAATTCACGGTAAACAGAGGCGAAGCGGATATAGGCGACCTCGTCCAGGTCGCGAAGCCGCACCATCACCATCTCGCCGATCTCGCCGCTCGGGATCTCGACCCGGCCCGAGCGTCGCAATTCCGCTTCGATGTCGTCGACGATGGCGCGCAGACGCTCCGGCGAGATGTCTCGCTTCTCTGTCGCCTTCTTCAGGCCCGTGAAAAGCTTCTGGGGGTCGAAGTCCTCCCGCCGCCCGTCCTTCTTCGTGACGAAGAACGGGACGGTCTCAATCCGCTCGTAAGTGGTGAAGCGCTGCCCACACTGCAGGCACTCGCGCCTCCGGCGAATCGCCTCCCCGACCTCCGAGTCGCGGGAGTCGACCACCTTCAGGTCGTGGTGACCGCAGTACGGACAGCGCAACCAAATCTCCTTGGGTGACTACATCCGGTTCCGCAAAAACGCGGGGATGTTGATGTCGCCGAGCTCTTCGAGACCAAGCTCGGGCCGATCGATCGTACGACGCGCCGTCTCCTGCCTTGCTTCCTGCTGGGTCTTGCCGCCGAAGCCGGTGGCGATGACGGTGATCTTGATCTCGCCCGCCATGGTGTCGTCGCGGACGACGCCGAAGATGATGTTGGCGCCGGGGTCGGCCGCCGCGCGGACGATCTCCGCCGCCTTCTGGACTTCCTGCAGCGTGATGTCTTTGCCGGCTGTGATGTTGAACAGGATGCCCTTGGCGCCGTCGATGGACGTCTCGAGCAACGGGCTGGAAACCGCCTGCTTCGCGGCGTCCTCGGCGCGCGAGTCGCCGGCCCCGTGGCCGATGCCCATCAGCGCCTCACCCGCGTTCTCCATGATCGCCTTCACGTCGGCGAAGTCGAGGTTGATCACGCCGGGCTGGGTGACCAGGTCGGAGATGCCCTGCACGCCCTGGCGCAGCACATCGTCGGCCATCCGGAAGGCTTCCTCGAGCGTGGTCTTCGAGCTGGCGACCTGCGCCAGCCTGTCGTTGGGGATGACGATCAGCGCATCGACCTGGCCGCGCAGGGCCTTGATGCCCTCCTCGGCGGTGTCGTTGCGGATGCGGCCCTCGAATCCGAACGGCCGCGTGACCACGCCGATGGTCAGCGCGCCCGCTTCCTTGGCCATCTCGGCCACGATGGAAGCCGACCCGGTGCCCGTGCCACCGCCCATGCCCGCGGTGATGAACACCATATCGGAGTCCTGGACGACCGCACCCAGTTCCGTTCGGCTCTCGTCCGCGGCGTCGCGGCCGCGCGTCCAGTCACCGCCGGCGCCGAGGCCGCGTGTGACCTTGTTGCCGATCTGAACTTTGACATCGGCCTGGCAGCGCTCGAGCGCCTGCTTGTCCGTGTTGACCGCGATGAACTGGACCTTCAGCGCCTTTGAGATCATGCGATTGACGGCATTGCCGCCGCCGCCACCGCAGCCGACGACTTTGATCCGCGCTCGCCCCTCGTGCAACTCGCTTTCTTTCGTCATGACGATCAGGTGATCCTCCTTCGAATTTGCTTTTGCCATGGCGAGCTCAAGCTGGTTTTTGGTGTGTTCTCTAGAAAAAATCGCGCAGCCACCTCACTGTTTTTTGATACGTGTTGCCGAAAGTGGCCGGCTGGCGCGCGGTGCCGTAGGGGGCGCGCGCGTGCGCTCCCCACTTGACCAGCCCACCCGAGACGGCGAACGACGGTCCATGTGCTTTGTCGGCGAGCCCGGCGAGACCGATTGGCTGTCCGAGACGCGCCGAGGTGTTGAAGACCATCTGCGCCGCGTCCATGGTGCCCATCAATCTCGAGCCGCCTCCCGCGACAACGACGCCCGCCGGCAGGAGCTGGTCGAACCCGGTCTTGCGCACTTCCTCGCGCGCCATCTGGAAGATCTCCACCATCCGGGGTCCGATGATCTCCGCCAGGAATCGGCGGGGCAGCGCCTGGATGCGATCGCCGCCGACCTGGCGAACCTCGACCTTCTCTGCATGGTCGATCACCTCCGGCAGGGCGTGACCGTAGTTGAGCTTGAGGTTCTCCGCCTCGTCGAGCGTCGTCCGCAGACCGATCGCGATGTCGCTTGTCACGTGGTTGCCGCCGACCGGCAGCACCGCGACGTGACGGGCCGATCCTTCGTTGTAGACGACCACGTTGGTGGTCCCCGCACCGATCTCGACGAGACATACGCCGAGCTCGATCTCCTGCGGAGTCAGCACACCCTCGCCGGCAGCGAGGCCCGCGCACACCACGTCTTCGACGTCGAACCCGGCGCCATGGACGCATTTGATGACGTTCTGGATCGCCGTCTGGGCGCCGGTGATGATGTTGGTCTCGACCTCGAGCCGGTGACCAGTCATGCCGACCGCGTCCCTCACGCCGTCCTGCCCGTCAACGGTGTAGGCGCGGGGGATGACGTGGATGACCTGGCGGTCCGACGCGATGCTGACGGCGCGACTCGCCTCGACCACGCGGTGGACGTCGTCTTCGCCGATCTCGTGGTCGGGATGCGCGACGGCGACAACGCCCGTCGAGTTCTGGCTCCAGAGGTTGGTGCCGCCGACGTTCACGACGACCGACTCGATCCGCTGCCCGGCCATGCGCTCCGCGGCCACGGTCGCAGCCAGGATCGAGGCAATGGTTTTCTCGAGGTTGACGACCACGCCTTTGCGCAGGCCGTCGGACGGACTCTCGCCCACGCCGAGGATGCTTACGGGAGCCCCCGGCTCGTCAGATTCCGCGATGACCACCGCGACCCGGCTGGTGCCAAGGTCGAGACCGACGGTTTTCTTCCGCCGCGACAAAACTGTGCTGAAACGCCTCCTGGAACGTGGGGATGTTAGGGCGGGTTGCCGGGATTATATCGGCTCTCGTCGCGTTGCGGGGCTAGATTTTGTGTGTTGGCCCCTGGCCGGATCTAGCGCTTGTGGTTCAGACCGTTTTGGCGCAGGTCTGCTGGGCCTTGTTGATGCGATCGACGTCTGGCTTCATGTACTTGGCAATCGCCACGAAATGCTGCAGCCCCTCGATGATCAGCGTCCTGTTGCTCTCGTTGAAGCCGCTGATCGCCTGCGAGACGCCTTGCTCCATCCCGGTCCAGTCGTCCTTGAACTGCTGGACGGGACGTCCGATGCACACTGGAATGTCGCGCTGGTTGTTCTGGATCGCACTGTCCACGTCGATCATCGCCTTGTTGAGCACGATCAGAGCGTCCTTGCAGGGGGGCGGCAGGCTCGAGGTGCACTTCGAGGTGACCCCGGGCAGGGCTTGATTCGTCTCGACCAGCGACGGCCCCAGATCGACGTTGAGGAACCGGTCGGCGCGCTCATAGTCGGAGATCAATGGCGAC
>VBEG01000037.1 GCA_005882115.1 Chloroflexota bacterium | reverse complement strand
CCTGGCGCTCGGCCTCGTGGTGATCGCAGCCCCCGCCCTTCTCGGCTACCTGCGGGGGACGGCGGAGTTTCCCCGGATCGAGCACTACATCCCGGTCGCGCTCGGCGCGATCACTCTAGCGGGCCTGTCGCTGTTTCCCGACGTCCAGCTGTGGAAGTACGCGACCGTGACCGCCCTCTTCGGCACCGGTTTTGTGATGGCGGCGCGCCTCGACTACCTGCGCCTGCGCGACCAGGAAAAGCGCGGCCACATCGTCCTCCAGGAACTCATGCTCGTGGTCGTCGTCTTCGGCGCCTACCTTGTGATCGTCACGCTGCACTTCAACCCGATCCTGCAGCTGCTGTGGATTTTCACGATCACCTTCCTCGCCTCTTACCGGAGCTTCCGGATCAACGGGGTGCCCATCACCCCGAGGCGTGCCTTCACGTTCGCGCTGTTCGTCGGGCAGGTCGTCACGTTCCTGGCGTGGGCGATCACGGCGCTGTCCCTGTACCTGGTCGTTTACGAAGGCACGTTCGCCGTGATGCTGCTCTTCGCCTGGTACATCAACCGCGGCCTGGTCCGGCACACAGTGGAGGACAGCTTCACCCGCAACGTCATCCTCGAGTACGGCGCTTTCGCGGTCGTTCTGATCTACCTGTTCGTCGCGAGCTACCAGCCCGGCCGCTAAGAGGGAAACTCTTCCCCCATTCATGGGGGATAGGGCCTACATGCCCAGGTAGGCCTTCTGCACTTCTGCTGACGCCAACAGCTGCTGCCCGGAGCCGTGCTGAACGATACTGCCGGTCTCCAATACGTATCCACGATGCGCGACGTCGAGCGCCTTGTGGGCGTTCTGCTCGACCAGGAGGACCGTCGTGCCCTGCGAGTTGATCTCGCGGACGATCGTGAAGATCGTCTCGACGAGAATCGGCGCGAGGCCCAACGACGGTTCGTCGAGCAACAGGACCTTGGGTCTCGACATCAACGAGCGGCCCATGGCAAGCATCTGCTGCTCGCCCCCGGACAGCGTGCCCGAGATCTGCGACCTGCGTTCCTGGAGGCGCGGAAACAGCGTAAACACCCGCTCCATATCGGACGCGATGCCGGCTTTGTCGTTCCGCGTGTACGCGCCCATGACCAGGTTGTCGAGCACGCTCATGCGCGGGAACAGCCGCCTGCCTTCGGGCGACTGGCCGATCCCCAGTCCGACGATCTGCGACGGCCGCGTATGGGTGATGTCCTTGCCGTCGAAGGTGATGGTCCCTGAGTTCGGGTGCATGAGGCCCGAGATAGTACGCAGCGTCGTGGTCTTGCCCGCGCCGTTGGAGCCGATCAGCGCAACTATCTCGCCCTTGTCGACCTTGATCGACACGCCGCGCAGCGCCTGGATGCGGCCATAGAAGGCGTCGACACCTTCCAGCTCGAGAAGCGCCACTTGGCGGCTAGGCCGACTTGCCCAGGTAGGCTTCGATCACCCGGACGTCTTTGCGGACCTCGTCAGGAGGGCCCTCCGCGATCTTCTCGCCGTGGTCGAGGACCACGATGCGCTCAGAGATCCCCATCACGACCTTCATGTCATGCTCGATCAAGAACACCGTGATCCCGCGGCCCAGGATCTTCTTCACGAGCTGCATGAGCTCGACCTTCTCTTGGGGCGTGAATCCGGCGGCCGGCTCGTCGAGCAGGAGGAGCTTCGGGTCCGTGGCCAAGGCCCGGGCGATCTCGAGCCGGCGCTGCTGGCCGTAGGCGAGGTTGCGCGCGTACTGGTTCGCATGCTTCGCGATGCCGACGAACCTCAGCAGCTCCATGGCTTCTTCAGTGACGCGTTCCTCTTCTTTGCGCTCCCTCGGCAGCTTGAAAAGCGAGTCCCAGACCTTGGCCTTCATGCGGACGTGGCGTCCGACACGCACGTTGTCGAGGCAGCTCATGTAGTCGAAGAGCCTGATGTTCTGGAACGTCCGCGCGATGCCCCGCCGCGCCACCTGGTGGGGCTTGAAGCCCGTGATGTCGCGGCCGTCGAATAACACCCGACCGCTGGTCGGTTTGAAGAGGCCGGTGACGTTGTTGAAAAGCGTCGTCTTGCCGGCGCCGTTCGGGCCGATGAGCGCGAAAACCTCTCCTCGCTTGATGTTGAGGCTCACGTTGTCGACCGCGACCAGGCCCCCGAAGCGTTTCGTCAGATCCGTGAGCTCGAGGATGTTGCCGGCGGCCGGCTCGCTCACGATGCGTGCGCCTGCTCGACAACGGTCTCTTCTTCTTGCACGGCGGCGTGCTTGAGCTCCTGCTCACGGACCCGACTCGGCAGGATGCCCTGAGGGCGCAGCAGCATCATCCCGACCAGGATGATGCCGTAGATGATGAAGTTGAGCCGCTGAGTCTCCTCGGCAAGTCCTGGCCAATCGCCGCTGGCAGGAACGATTCCGCCCAAACCGACGTTGTTCGCCAAAGACACCGCGTTCTCGGGCAAGCCCGGGATCAGGTAGAAGATGACCGTGTACATCACCAGAGCGCCGATGATGACGCCCGTGATGTTGCCCATCCCGCCGAGCACCACCATGACGAGCACTGTGATGGAAACGATGAACAGGAAGGAGTCGGGGCTCACCAGGCTCACGCTGGCTCCGTAGTAGGCGCCCGCGAAACCACTGAAAGATGCGCCGATCCCAAAGGCCAGCAGCTTGGTGGTGACGGTGTTGATTCCCATCGCGGCGGCGGCGACCTCGTCTTCGCGGATCGCCATCCAGGCGCGACCTAGCCGCGAGCGATAGAGGTTGTTGACGAGGATGACCGCGACCGCGATGAGGATGACGATCAGGACGTAATAAGCCACAGGGTCCCCGTTGAAGCTGAAATCCCTCACGAATGTGAATGGACCATCTCCTGACCACGGTCCCTGGACCCAGACAGGCAGCCTGGGCTGGTCGATCAGGCCCACGGCGTTGATGCCGCCAGTCCACTGGTCGAAGTTGTAGAAGAGCTGGGGCACGATCTCCCCGAACCCCAGGGTCACGATCGCCAGGTAGTCGCCGCGCAGGCGCAAAGTAGGAAATCCAAGGACTGCGCCGGCTGCCGCGGCGGCAAGCAGCGACACGAACATCAGGATCCAGAAGGTGATGTGGACGGCGTGGTGCGCTGGCGACGACTCGAGCTGCGGAGACGCGAGCAGCGCGTAGCTGTATGCGCCGATAGCGAAAAAGGCGGCGTAACCGAGGTCGAGCAGGCCGGCGAAGCCGACCACGACGTTCAGCCCGATCGCCAGGAGCACGAAATAGCCGGCCCGCGTCGCATGGGAGACGAGGGCGGTGCCGTCCGTGGCGTAGATGGTCACCATCGGAAACAGGATGGCGACGATGATCAGGACGCCGTAGACGGCCGTGTCTCGGTCGCGGATCCGTTCCCGCAGGTTGAAACGCCGTGGCGAACCGCGCCGGCCGGCAGTTGCGGCCTGACTCACTTCTCGGGCACCCGCATGCCGAGGAGACCGGTGGGCCTGAACACCAGCACTCCGATGAGGATGCCGAAAATCACCACCTGCGTCCACTTGGACCCAATGTAGGAGTCGCTGAACGCGGCGGTCAAACCGATGACGAGGCCGCCGATCGCCGCTCCGGGGATGTTGCCGATGCCGCCGAACACCGCGGCGGTGAACGCGATCAGCCCGCTGCGGAACCCGAGCTGGTAGTAGATCGTGTTGTAGTAGAGGCCCCAGATCATCCCGCCGGCGCCGGCGAGCAGGGCGCCGATGAAGAACGTGGCCGCGATGGTGCGGTTGATGTCGATCCCCATCAGCTGCGCCGCGTCACGGTCCTGCGCGGTGGCACGCATCGCTTTACCAAGCCTGGTGCGGTTGATGAAGAGCGCGAGCAGCGTCACAAGGATTGCCGCGACCACCACCACGAACACGTCCTTGAATCCGAAGAAGACGCCCGCGACGGTGGTCGAGGCCTGCGGCAGGATATCCGGGAAGTGCACTGTTGCCGGGCCCTTCCACAGGAACATGATCCCCTCGAGGAGGAAGGACATCCCGATCGCCGTGATCAGCGGCGCCAGCCGAGGCGCGTTGCGCAGGGGCCGGTAGGCGACGCGCTCGATCGCGACGTTGATGCCCCCCATGATCAGCATCACCAGCGGAAACACCAGGAGCAGAGCGATGAGGTTGATCGTGGTGAACGACCCTTCGGTGAGGGAGAAGAAGCCGAGGATCGCGGTCCCGATGTAGGCGCCCAGCGTGAACACGTCGCCGTGCGCGAAGTTGATCAGCTCGATGATGCCGTAGACCATCGTGTACCCGAGGGCGACGAGCGCGTAGATCGCGCCCTGCGTGACGCCGAAGACCAGGATCTGGGCGAAATCTGAGGGATGGAGCACCGCCTGCGTCGCCAGGAGGACGATCGCGGTGGCGCAGAGGATATAGAAGCCATAGTCGGGAAGGCTCATGCCCCCGAGCTGCGAGGACCGGAACCGCTTCAAAACAGAGGCGCCGCTTCCTACCACGCCCGCGTCCAGTGCATTCCCTCCATGTTTAGCTAAAGGGCGAGGAGGCCGCTGCCGGCCTCCTCGCTGGACCTTTGGGCTACTAGCCTACTAGCTGCTCTTGGCGAAGTCGAATTGCGTCTTCCAGACGAAGCACGCGTTCTTGGCCGCCTTGCCGCAGACGCCGGTGCTCTTAGCCGGGTCCGTGACCTGCTGAACCACGTAGATCGAAACGATCTTCAGGCTGGTGTCGCCGGCCTGGTCGAAGTCGTAGGTGCCGATGACGCCCTTGAAGCCGGTGGTCTTGGCCATCTCGTCCCGGACCTGCTTCCGCGTCGGCATGCCGTTCGCGTCCTTGACGGCCCGTCCGATCGCGGCCATCAAAACGTTAGCGGCGTCGTACGCCTGCATCGTGTAACCACCGAAGTCGTTCGCGCCGGGGAACGCCTTCCGGAAGTCCGCGATCGATTGCGCCGCGCCTGGAACCTGCGTGGCGTCGGCGCCGGCGGAGGTCGCGTAGATGTTCACCTCGTTGCCGGAGGCCTGGTTGATGCAGTCCGTCGTCTCGATGCCGTCACCGCCGGTGAACGGTACATCCCAGCCGATGTCCTTCATCTGCTTGCGCGGGATGCAGATGTTCTGGTCGTCCGTGCCGCCGACATAGACGGCTTTCGCGCCTGCGTTCCTGAAGCCAGTGAGGATCGCTTTGAAGTCGCTCGTCTGCTCCTTCTTGTACTCCGAGTGCTTGGCGACCGTGCCGCCCAGCTTCTTGAACTCCGTCTCGAAGGAGCCGGAGATGCCAACGCCAAACACCGTGCTGTCGTCCAGGATGCCCACGTTCGTGATGTTGAGCTGTTTGTATATGTAGTCGGCCATCGCGGGACCCTGGAAGTTGTCATTCGTGACGACGCGCCAGTAGTTGTTCGGGTTGCCGGCGCGAAGGTCCGCCGGGTGATACGTGCAGCCCGGGACGTCAATGGTCAGACACGTGGCTGTGTTGGCCGGGCTGATCATGACGAAGTTCTTCGGCGCGGCGATCGGGATCTCCGCCTTCGCGACCGCGGAGTTGTACGGCCCGATCATGCCGAGGAACTTGTTGTCGTCCAGCATCTGCCGGACGTTGGCGACGCCTGCGTCGGCGTTGTACGAACCCTGGCGGCAGTCGTCGAAGCTCTGGTAGGCGATGGTGAAGCCTTCGACACCGCCCGCGCTGTTCTTTTGGTCGATGGCAAACTTGACGCCGTTCGCGGTTGCCTGGCCGCCGATCGTACATACAGGAAGGTCGGAGCCGATCTTGATGGTGCCTTTGTTGGTACCACCGCCACCTCCACCGCCTCCGCAGGCAAAGGCGACGAGAGTCGCCGCGGTGAGGACTATCAGTCCCCTAGCTCGAACCATATGGTTCCCCCTTGTGCTGGTTGGGAGGGCAATGCGCAAACCACACCAAACGCCTCCCATCACTTGCCGCCCTCTTCCCAACCGCGGTCGGGGCGAGAGTGCGCCGGCGGCGAGTGCGGCCACATGGGATGGCCGAACTGCTACTCCGAGGCAAACTATCGACTCGGAGGGCCCCACAAGTCAAGTCGAAGTTGGCCAGGTGCTGCTCGGGACCCCTAATAAGGTAGGCGGAGGCTGTAGTCCACGGCTCCGCTGAACTTCCAAGGGACCCTGGGGTCCGCCCCGGGAGCTTCGAAGACCGACACGACCCGGTTCGTCGTATCGCCGGCTGCGTCGAATCCGAGCACTCCGGTCACGCCTTCCAGCCCGATCGTGCGCGCCAGCTCGGCGGTGACCGCCTCGCGGCTCGGCAGACGGCCGCCGCCGGCCAGGATCGCCCGGTTCAAGGCCGCGTACAGGGTCGCGGTCGCGTCGTATGCCAGCATCGTGTACGGCCCGAAATCGGTCGGGCGGCCAAACTTCGCCTTGAACTCGCCGATCACCGTTGCGGCCGCGGGGAGTGAGGCGGCGTCGACGATTGGCGCGGTGGCGTAGACGCCGGTGCTGTTGGCCCCGGCGGCCAGGATGCAGTTGGGGTCGTGCGCGATCCCGTCGCCGCCCAGAAATGGCGTCGCCTCACCCGGCGCGAAAACGGAAACCATCTGGGCGCGGATCGCGCAACCCACCGAGCTCACCCCGCCGAAGTAGATCGCCTGGGCGCCCGTCTCATTCATGCGCTTCAGAAATTGCGTCGCGTCGGTGTTGTCTGCCTCGACGTCCAGATGGCCGAGCACCGTTCCTCCGCGCCGGACCAGCCGGGCGTTGAAAGCCCCCGCCAATCCCTGCCCATAGAGCTCGTGGTCTGTGATGACGGCAGCACGCAGCACATGCAGTTTCTCGACGGCGAAGTCCGCCGCGGCCGCGCCCTGAAGCTCGTCGGTGGTGGTGAGCCGGAAGAAGTTGTTGACGTGCGAGGGGCGGAGGTCGGAGGCGGGCGGCAGGCCCGCGACTTTGCAGCTGATCGGCGTCCGAGCAGGATTGAGCAGCGTTGGCATGTACACGTCCCGCGTCAGGCACGGGTTGCTGGTCGCGGGGCTGACCATGGCGAGCCCCGCCACGTTGGCCAGCGGGATCTCCTTGCGCGCCACCGCGCCGTCAAACGGCCCGATCATCGCCACCACGTTCGCGTCGGCCAGGAAGCTCCTTACATTGGCGGCTCCCCGGTCCGGACTCGCGCTGCCGCCGCCCGCGGCCCCGTCGTCGGCCGTCACGAGCTCGATCGCGTACCCGTCGAGGGTCGGGTGCGTCTGCACGAAGAAACGGATTCCGTTCCACGCCGGGAGCGCGGCTCGAGTCTCGGTTCCGGTAAGAGGAAGGTCGACGGCGATGCGCAGTGGCCTGCCGGCGGGCTGCCCTCCGCCGATCGTGCAAGCGCCGAGAAGGATCGCCACCAGAGACGCCCAGAAGCGCACGGCGGAGAGAATGACAGACGTTGCCTTCCCCACTTGATGGGGAAGGTGGCCCCGCTGCGTAGCGGCCGGGCCGGATGGGGGCTGTTGAGACCTCCGATTACCTCGCGGTACGTATACTCAGCATCCTTCCCGCCCTCAGCCGGCCATAGGAGCGCGCCTTTTGAAAACGGACACCAGCGAACACCTAAAGCCCCGATCGCAATACGCCGAGGACGCCGTGCAGCTTGCGATCGCCGGCAAGTGGGACGAGGCCGTCAAATTGAACCGCTTCATCATCGAGAGCTTCGGCGCCGACGAAGAGACCCAGAACCGTCTGGGCAAGGCACTGTCCGAGCTCGGCAAGTTGAAGGACGCGAAGGCCTCCTACGAGGCGGCCCTGAAGCTCAACCCGATGAACTCGATCGCCAAGAAGAACGCGGCGAGGATCAACGCGCTGCTGCACCAGAAGGAAGGCCTCAAGGTCGGAGGCACGAGAGTAGATCTCAACCTTTTCGTCGAGGAGATGGGGAAGACCATCATCACCACGATCGACAGTCCAGCAAGCGCGGACATCTCCTCCAAGGTCGCGGCGGGCGACGTCGCGGAGCTCAAGATCGAGGGCGACGGCATCCTCGTGGAAACGTCGCGCGGCATCCGCCTCGGCTCGCTAGAGGCCAAGCTCGCGCGCAGGTTGATCAAGTTCATGCGCGGCGGCAACCGCTACCAGGCCGGCATCACCTCCGTCGATGGCAACACCGTGAAGCTGATCGTTCGGGAAACCCACCAGGACCCCCGGTTCGCGGGCAAGCCGAGCTTCCCGATGCGCCGCAAGCGCGAGGTCGAGTTCCGGCCTTACACGAAAGAGAGCTTGATCACTCGCGAGGTCGAGGTCTTCGCCGACGACGAGGATGAAGGCGAGACGCTGGCCGAGACGCCGGCCACCGACGATATCGAAGAGGGCATGCACGCGGTCGAGGACGAGGGTGAAGCGCTCGACTTCTCGGAGGACGCCGACGGCGAATCAGAGGATGACGATGAAGACGAAAGCTGACAGAGCCGGTATTCCAGCGGCCACGGCCCGGAGGTCTCTTCACCGGGGCTGACCCCTCGGTCCCGGTGCAGCTCGGCGGCGTACCCGGCTTCCGGGATCTGCTACCGCTCGAGGCCGAGATCCTGCGCGAAGCGCAGGAATCGCTTCTCGCCGAGATGCGACGTTGGGGCTACCGCCACGTCATCACCCCGCTCGTGGAGGCGATGGACGTGCTCGACCTCGGTCTTGGCGTCGAGCAGCGGCGCCGCCTCTTCAAGTTCACAGACGGCCGCGGCGATGTCGTCGCGTTGGTCGGTGAAAGGACTGTCCCCGTCGCGCGGTTGGTCGCAGGCAAGCTGCGAACGGCCGCTTTGCCGCTTCGGCTCTGCTACGCGGGGCCCGTCGTCTCCACCGAGGAAAGCCGCTTTCAGCACCGGCGCGAGACCTACCAGGTCGGCGCGGAGCTGATCGGAGCGTCGGGGTCGGTCGCTGACGCCGAGGTGATCGCGCTTGCCGCCAAGTGCATGGAGGCGACGGGCATACGCCGCTACCAGATCGACGTCGGCCACGCCGAGTTCTTCCACGGAATCATGGATGCGGTCCGGCTGCCTGAGGACGTCAAGGCCGCGGTCCGCACAGCGCTCGGAGCGCGGGACTTCGTCGGACTTGAGGCCTTGCTCGAGGACACGCCCCTGCGTTCCGCCGAGCACGAGCTGCTGCTGCGGTTCCCGGCGTTGCGGGGCGGTCTTGAGATCCTCGACGCCGCGGCTGGCCTCGTGCGAAACGAGCGATCGGAAAAGGCTCTGGCGCAGCTCCGCGAGGTCTACGACCTCTTGACCGACCACGGGATTGGCGACGTCGTGATCCTCGACCTCGGAGCCATCCGCGATTTCGACTACTACACAGGCGTGATCTTCGAGGGCTACGGTCCGGACCTCGGACGGCCAGTCGCGCAGGGCGGGCGCTACGACGGCTTGCTCGCGCGTTTCGGCCGCGCGGCACCGGCGACAGGCTTTGTCGTCCAGCTCGACCTGGTTTCGGAGATGCTCACGCGCGCCGCAAGGCCACCTGAGCTGCCGCGCGTGGACGCGGCGATCGCGTGGCGTGGCGCCGCCGGCTTGCGCGGCGCGCTTCGTGTGGGCTCGACGCTTCGCCTGTTTGGCATGCGCGCTGTCGTCGATACGGAGTCGCGGAGCCAGGAGGCGGCGCGCAACTGGTGGGAGGCCGTGGGCGCGGCCAACCTCATCTACTGCGCGGATGGATCGACGGTCACATGGTCGGCGCGTGGTCAGCGCGCGCGCCGGCTGCCGCCGGAGCAGGTCGCCGCCCGGCTCGCGGGGGGGATTGCTTGACGACCCAGGAGACGGTCTCGATCGCGATCCCGACGGGCGTCCTCCTTGACGGGGCGCGCGGTCTGCTGGCGACCTCTGGCCTGGCGGCGCTGAGCGCGGAGGAGCTCGGTCGCCAGCTCCTGGTCGAACGCGAACGTGTCCGGGTGATCATTGTGCGGCCGACTGATGTGCCCGCCTATGTGGACTATGGGGCCGCCGACCTCGGCATCGTCGGGAAGGACATCCTGTGGGAGACACCCGGTTCGCACTACGAGCTAGTCGACCTTCACTTCGGCGGATGCCGGTTGGTGCTTGCGGTGCCGAACGCATCGGCGCTCGACGGGCCGCAGACGTGGCCGCCCCTGATGCGGGTCGCGACCAAATACCCGCGGACCGCGAATGCGTGGTTCGAGGCGCGCGGCCAGGCGGTGGAGATTGTCCGTCTGCACGGCTCGGTGGAGCTGGCGCCGCAGGTCGGCCTCGTCGATGGCATCGTCGACCTGACCGCAAGCGGCAGGACGCTGCGCGAAAACGGCCTGCGAGTCACCGCTGTGCTGGGTAGCTCGACGGCGCGACTCATCGCCAACCAGGCGAGCCTGAAGACGAGAACCGCATCTGTGCAGTCGGTGGTTTCGAGACTTCGTGAGGCGTCGAACCATGCCGGTTAGGAGGTTCGACGCGCGGTCGTGGGTGGCCTCTCCTTTTGCGTCGCGACGCTTAGACCTCTCGCAGTTTGCCAAGGAGCGGGCGGCGGTGGCCGAGATCTGTTCGCGCGTCCTGACGGATGGGGATCTCGCCCTGAGCGAGCTCGGCCGGCGATTCGATGGCTGGGCGCCTCCGGAAGGGGAGTCGTTCGAGGTCCCGCCCGACGACTTCGCGGCGGCCATCGGACGCGTGGCTTCGGCCGACCGCGCAGCACTGGAGTTCGCGGCGGCGCGCATACGGGAGTTCCACGAGCGGCAGGTGGCGCCGGACTCCACTGGACAGGCCGTGCTGAGGCTCGTCGCTCGGCCGGTGCGCCGCGTGGGCCTCTACGCGCCCGGCGGCCGCGCCTCCTATCCCTCGACGGTCTTGATGACCGCGATCCCGGCGCGTGTCGCGGGCGTCTCCGAGCTCGTGCTCGCCACGCCGCCGCGGCCGGACGGCACGATTCCCGACGCCATCCTCGCCGCGGCGCACATCGCCGGCGTCGATCGCGTCTACCGCATCGGCGGAGCCCAGGCGATCGCGGCGCTCGCGTATGGAACGGCGAGCATCCCGCGCGTCGACTTGATCGCCGGGCCGGGGAACCTCTACGTCACGCTTGCCAAGAAGGAGGTCTTCGGCGCGGTCGGCATCGACGGCATCGCGGGGCCCACGGAGGTCGTCGTCATCGCGGACTCGAAAGCTCGGCCGGATTTCGTGGCGGCCGACCTGGCAGCGCAGCTCGAGCACGATCCGCTCGCGTGGGGGGTGCTCTTCACCGACTCGGCGCCGCTCGCGGACCGCGTGGAAGAAGAGCTCAGCAGCCTGGTTCGCGGCCTGGAGCGGGCCCAGATCATCCGCGAGGCGAACTGCTGCGTCGTGGTCGCGGAGAGCATCGACCAGGCGGTGTCGTTCGCCGATGATTTCGCGCCCGAGCACCTGCTCATCGTCACCGAGGACTCGGCCCGCGTCGCCGAGGCGGTGCGAAACGCGGGAGCTGTTTTCGTCGGTCCCTACGCGACGGTTCCGCTAGGCGACTACACGGCCGGACCCAACCACACCCTCCCAACATCCGGGGCGGCTCGCTTCGCATCGCCGCTTGGTGTGCATACGTTCCTGAAACGGACCAGCGTGCTGAGCCTAAGCCGGGGTGACGTCGAGACGCTTCACGACGCGACCGTTCGCTTGGCGCACCTCGAAGGTCTTGGCGCACACGCGCATGCCGTGGAGGTGCGACTTGAGTAGGCAAGCGCAGGTCGCACGCAAGAGCAAGGAGACGCAGCTGACAGCGAAGGTCTTGCTCGAAGGGCGCGGGCGGGTCCAGGTCTCCAGCGGACTGCCCTTTCTGGATCACATGCTCGAACAGGTCGCGCGGTATGGCGGATTCGACCTGACCCTTCGCGGGGCGGGCGACGTCCATGTCGACCCGCACCACCTCGTCGAGGACGCCGGCATCGTGCTCGGCCAGGCTCTGTCGCAGGCCCTCGGTGATCGGGAAGGCATCGTGCGATTTGCGTCGGCGTACGCCCCGCTCGACGAATCGCTGTCGCGCGTCGTGGTCGACCTCGGACGGCGACCGTTCCTCTCCTACAACGTCGCGCTGAGGGGCCGCATCGGGACGCTCGAGTCGGAGGTGGTCGAGGAGTTTTGGCGAGCCCTGTCCATCCACCTCGGCGCGACGATCCACGTCGACCTCATCCGCGGCCGCAACCGCCATCACGTCGCCGAGGCGACCTTCAAGGCGCTTGGGCTCGCGCTTCGCGAGGCGATGGCGGCCGGCGCCTCCGCCGGCGTCCCATCGTCGAAGGGCCTCCTCGGTTGATTGACCCCAAAGAATCCGCACCCCGCCACCGCGATTTTTCGGGGACCCCCCTGTGATCGCGATCGTCGACTACGGCGTGGGCAACATCCGCTCCGTCGAACGCGCGCTCGTACACGTCGGCGCCGAGGTCAGTTTGACCTCGGCTCCGGATGATCTGGCCGCGGCTGACGGGGTTGTGCTGCCAGGCGTCGGCGCGTTCGCGCCGGCGCTCGCCAGGCTCATTGAATCGGGCCTCGGCAGCCGGATCGTCGAGCTGTCTCGCCTCGGCAAGCCCGTCCTCGGCGTTTGCCTCGGTTATCAGCTCCTGTTCGAAGAGTCGACAGAGCACGGTCGCCACGCGGGCCTCGGACTTCTGCCGGGTCGCGTCGTCGAGGTTGCCGGCACCAGCCGGCTGCCGGTGATCGGGTGGTGCCGTGTGACGCAGACGGGGCCGTCTCCGCTGTGGGACGGAGTGCCCGACCACTCCTACTTCTACTTCGTCCACTCGTTCACGCCGAGCGAGTCGGAGCACCAGGTCGGTTGTTCGGATCACTCGCCGGCGGCGGCGGCGGCATACGGCAACGTCATGGGCACGCAGTTTCATCCGGAGAAGAGCGGCGCGGACGGGCTTCGGCTGTACGCGAACTTCGTCGCTCTTTGCGGCTGATGCCGGCCAAGCGCGTGATCCCCTGCCTGGACGTCACCGAGGGTCGCGTCGTGAAAGGCGTCCGCTTCCAGGATCTACGCGACGCGGGCGACCCGGCGGAGCTGGCCGCCGCCTACGGCCGCCTGGGGGCCGACGAGATCGTCTTCCTTGACATCACCGCCTCGTCAGATGCGCGCCGGATCCTGCTCGACGCGGTGGCACGGACAGCGGATGAGGTCTTCATCCCGCTCGCGGTGGGTGGCGGCGTACGCAGCGTGCAGGACATGGGCGAGCTGCTGACTCACGGCGCGGACAAGGTCTCCGTCAACACGGCGGCGCTCGCCGACCCGCGGCTGATCACGCGATGCGCGGAAGTGTTCGGCTCGCAGTGCGTCGTGCTCGCGATCGATGCCCGCGAGCGGCAAGACGGCCCTGGATGGGAGGTGTTCAGCCATGGCGGGCGTCGCGCCACCGGCCGCGACGCCGTCGAGTGGGCGGCGATGGGCGAGAGGTTGGGGGCGGGGGAGATCCTGCTGACGTCGATGGACCGGGACGGCACGCACGCCGGCTACGACGTCGAGCTGACAAGGGCGGTTAGCGATGCGGTACGTCTGCCCGTGATCGCGTCGGGCGGGGCGGGCTCGGCTCGGCACATGTACGACGCGATGACGGCCGGAGGCGCGGAGGCCGCGCTGGCGGCGTCGATCTTTCACTTCGAAGAGCTGTCCATCAGTGACGTGAAGAGAGACCTGGCGGCTCTCGGCCTGGAGGTGAGGCAATGACGCCCGACTTTTCGAAGGGGCTCGTCCCCGCCGTCGCGCAGGACGCCGACACCGGCCGCGTGCTGATGCTCGCCTACATGGACCAGGAGGCGTGGGACAAGACTCGCGAGACGGGCCGCGCCTGGTTCCTTTCACGCGAGCGCGGCCTGTGGGAGAAGGGCGCGACCTCGGGCAACACCATGGAGGTCGTCGAGGTGCGACTCGACTGCGACCTCGACGCCGTTCTCCTGCGGGTGCGCCCCGCGGGACCGGCCTGCCACACAGGCGCTGAGTCGTGCTTCTTCAACACGCCAGATAACCCCTCGAAATCTGAGGCTCGGCCGTGATTTCGTGGGGACCACCTGGACCAACGCATCTTTATGCAGTTTGACTGTATACTCATGCGCCCGTGACCAAAAAGCTCCGGGCCGCCGTCGCCGGCGCCAGCGGGTACGCAGGGATGACCGCGGTGCACCTCCTCGCGCGCCATCCGGCGGTCGAGCTGATCCAGCTGACTTCGCGCTCGTACGCCGGTAAGCCATTCACGGTCGTCTTCCCGCTCCTCGAAGTCGAGGGTGAGTTCGTCCCGGAGACAGCAGCCGATGGCCTCGATGTCATCTTCAGTTGCTTGCCGCACAACCTGGGCGCGGCGAAGGTGAGGTCTTGGCTCGACGCAGGGATCCGGGTGATCGACATGAGCGCCGATTTCAGGCTGCACGACGCCTCTGAATACCCGACGTGGTACCGGCAGCCCCACCCAGAGCCCGCCCTCCTTCAGCAAGCCGTCCTCGGATTGCCGGAGCTACACGGGCAAGAGCTCAAGGAAGCGCGCCTGGTGGCGGTGCCCGGCTGCTACGCAACGGCTTCGATCCTCGGCCTGGCGCCGGCGGTTTCCGCCGGCCTGGTGGGCTCCGACATCGTCGTCGACGCCAAGTCGGGCGTGAGCGGGGCGGGCCGATCCGTCGGTCTGGGCACTCACTTCAGCGAGGTGGACGAATCCGTCGGCGCGTACGCCATCGACGGCCACCGCCATCTGCCGGAGATCCTGCAAGAGCTTGGTGCCCTGGGCCGGAACGGCAAGGTGCAGGTGACGTTCGTCCCTCATCTCGTGCCGATGGTCCGCGGCATCCTTGCGACCTGCTACTTCGACCTGAAAGGCTCGGTGGAGCAGCTGCGCGACGTGTATCGCGAGTTCTACGCCGGCCAACCGTTCACCAAGGTCGTCGAGCGGACGCCGACCACCAAGCTCGCGACGCACACGAACCTCTGCCTGGTCAACGTTTCGGCCCAGGGCGGAAAAGCAGTCGTCACCTCCGCGCTCGACAACCTGGTGAAGGGCGCGTCGGGCCAGGGAGTCGAGTGCTTCAACATCGCGTTTGGCTTCCCGCGCACGACCGCGCTCGAAGGTGCGACGCAATGGCCGTGACATTCGCCCGCGGATTTCGGGCGGGCACGGCGGCGTGCGGCATCAAAGCGTTCACCACCGGCGCGTCCGCCATCCCGACCAACCAGCGCGACGACCTGTGCGTCGTCCACTCCGCGCATCCGTGCGATACCGGCGGCGTCTTCACCACGAACAAGGTGAAGTCGGCCTCTGTGGTGATCGACCAGTTGCACCTGCAGCGCAACCGCGTCCAGGCGCTGACGATCAACTCCGGCAACGCGAATGCTTGCACGGGAGCGCAGGGATT
Organism: Chloroflexota bacterium; assembly: GCA_005882115.1. Lineage (GTDB taxonomy): Bacteria > Chloroflexota > Dormibacteria > Dormibacterales > Dormibacteraceae > 40CM-4-65-16. The sequence goes on along the minus strand of VBEG01000037.1, from coordinate 27,472 downwards.
CCGCGACGCGCTGCTGATGGCGAAGCTGTCGGCGGACAGGCTCGACCTCGACCCGGACCAGGTGCTCGTCAGCTCCACCGGCGTGATCGGCCGCTTCCTGCCGATGGACGCGATCAAGCCTGGAATCGCGCAAGCGTGCGAAACGCTCAGCCCCGACGGGGGCGAGTCCGCGGCGCGCGCGATCATGACGACCGACACCCACCCCAAGACCGCCCACGTCGAGGTCGACGTCGGCGGCGTCACAGTTCGCGTGGGTGGGATGTGCAAGGGGTCCGGGATGATCCACCCCAACATGGCGACGATGCTCGCCTACATCACGACTGACGCCGCGGTGGAGGCCGGGCTGATGGCAAGGATGGTGAAAACCGTCGCCGACCGCAGCTTCAACCAGGTGACGGTCGACGGTGACAGCTCGACCAACGACAGCTTCCTGATCCTTGCCAACGGCGCGGCCGGCAACGAGCCAGTCCGCGCGGGGAGTGTGGAAGAGGAGCAGCTGCAGGCAGCGCTGACTCACGTGGCGCAGGAGCTGTCGCGCGCCATCGCGCGAGATGGCGAGGGCGCGACCAAGCTGATCACCGTCAAGGTCCTGGACGCCGCGACCAACGACGAGGCGCGGACCGCGGCGCGCGCGGTGGCGTCTTCGAGCCTGGTCAAGACCGCCGTCCACGGCGGCGATCCGAACTGGGGCCGCATCGTGTGCGCCCTCGGCTACAGTGGCGCCGAGCTTGCGCTCGACCGCCTCCACCTGACGGTCGGAGGCCTTGTTGTCTTCGAGCGCGGCTCGGGCGTCGACGTCGACCTGGCGGCGGTACGCCGCGCGTTCGAGCAGCCGGAGATCGAGATCGTGGCGAAACTGGGCCTGGCGGAGGGAAGCGCCGAGGCCTGGGGCTGCGACCTATCGGAGGAATACGTGCGAATCAACGCGGACTACACGACATGACCCTCACCGTCGCGGAACGGGCCAAGGTTCTCGTCGAGGCGCTGCCCTACATCAAGCGCTTCCACGGCCAGATCGTGGTCATCAAGGTCGGCGGAAACGCGATCGAGCACGCGCGCGACGAGACGCTGCTCGACGTTGTGCTCCTGCGCTACGTCGGCATGCAACCAGTGTTGGTGCATGGGGGCGGACCCGAGATCACGGCGATGAGCGAGCGCCTGGGTCTCAAGGCCGAGTTCAAGAACGGATTGCGGATCACCGACGACAAAACTATGGAGGTCGTGAAGATGGTGTTGACCGGCAAGGTCAGCCCGGACCTCGTGGCGGCGATTCACCGTCTTGGCGGCCAGGCCGTCGGCATGAGCGGGGAGGATGGCCCGACGATCATCGCCGAGCCGCTCGACGAGTCGATGGGCTACGTCGGGCGCGTCACGCAGGTGAATAAGGAGCCGATCACGGCGCTGCTGAGCCGCGGCTACATCCCGGTGATCGCGTCGATCGGCCTGGGCTACGACGGCCATGCGTACAACATCAACGCCGACACGGTCGCGGCCGAGATCGCGGTCGCGCTGGGTGCGGCGAAGGTCATCCTGCTGACCGACGTGCCGGGCGTCCAGGGCGTCGACGGGGAGGTGGTTGCCGTGCTGTCGAAGGACGACGCGCGCCAACGCATCGAGAAGGGCGAGGTCACCGGCGGGATGATCCCCAAGCTCGAGGCGTGCCTGCGCGCCCTGGACGGCGTGCCGCTCGCGCACATCGTCGACGGCAGGACCAAGCACGCGCTCCTGCTCGAGCTGTTCACCGAAGCAGGCATCGGGACGATGGTCACGCCGTGACAGTAGAGCTCGCCGAGCGCTACTTGATGCAGACCGGCCGCCGTCTGCCGGTGACGTTCGTCCGAGGTCGCGGTTGCCTGCTCTATGACGACTCGGGTCGCGAGTACCTCGACCTTGTGGCCGGCATCGCGGTCAACCTTCTCGGCCACGCGCACCCGGACGTCGTCGCCGCGGTGTCGAGACAGTCGGCCGAGCTGATCCACACATCGAACCTGTACTTCACGCAGCCACAGGTCGACCTCGCCCGTCGCCTCGTTGAGCTGTCGTTCCCGTCGCGCGTCTTCTTCTGTAACTCCGGAGCCGAAGCCAACGAGGCGGCGATCAAGCTTGCGCGCAAGTGGGGGACCAAGAATCGCGACGGCGCCTTCGAGATGATCACCACCGCCGGTTCGTTTCACGGCCGCACCCTCGCCACGATCGCGGCCGGCGGGCAGCACAAGTACTCCGACCCGTTTCGACCGCTTCCCGACGGCTTCGTCCACGTCGCGTACAACGACGCCGAGGCCATTCAGGCCGCGACCACTGACAAGACCGTTGCCGTGATGCTCGAGCCCGTGATGGGCGAGATCGGCGTGATCCCCGCCGCACCGGGCTACCTGCGACAGGTGCGAGACTGGTGCGACAAACAAAACCTCCTCCTCATCCTCGATGAGGTCCAGACCGGCCTGGGCCGGACCGGACGCTGGTTTGCTCATCAGCACGCCGGAATCACGCCGGACGTGATGACTCTGGCCAAAGGGCTCGGAGGCGGGCTGCCCATCGGTGCATGCCTGGCCAACCAACGGGCCGACGTCTTCGAGCCCGGTGATCACGGCTCGACATTCGGCGGCAATCCGCTCGCATGTTCCGTCGCGTCCGCGGTGCTCCATGTCATCGAGCGCGACGGGCTGGTCGGCCATGCGGCGGAGATGGGCGAGCTCCTCGAGTCCTCCCTCGGCGACCTCGGAGCGAAAGACGTTCGGGGGGTAGGCCTCATGCAAGCGTTCGAGTTCGAGGACGCGAAGGCGAAGCCGTTTCAGCAGGCGTGCCTCGACGGCGGCCTGATCGTCAACGCCGTCGACGACCACTCCGTGCGCCTGGTGCCGCCGCTGATCATCACCGCCGAGCAGATCGACAGGGCGCATTCGGTCATGCGCAAGGCCGCGCGATGACAGCGACCAAGGCCGAGCGGCACAGCGCGATCCTCGAGCTGGTCACTCACGGCTCAGCCCACACGCAGCACGCGATCGCGGCGGCGCTCGCGCGCCGGGGCATGCGCGCGACCCAGGCCACGATCTCGCGCGACATCCAGGAGCTCGGACTCGTCCGGTCGGGCAGCGGCTACCGCAGCTCGTCCGGGCTGGTGCGCGAGCTCGTCCTCTCAGTCGAGTTCATCGACCCGATGGCCGTGATCAGGACGCCGCCGGGGACGGCCAACCTCGTCGCGCGCCGGATCGATGAGGCGGCACTGCCCGGCATCGCCGGCACGGTGGCCGGTGATGACACGATCATCGCGGTCCTGCGCAAGCGCAGCGCCGGCCGCGCGCTCAAAGAACTGCTGGCGAATGCCGGCTGAGGGGGGCGCCGGCGCGGGCTCTGCCAGGCCGCCGCGACGGGGGGATATCCCCCACCAAAACAAGAAAGTCGTGCTCGCCTATTCGGGCGGGCTGGACACCTCGGTCGCGATCCGCTGGTTGAAAGACCAGGGCTGGGACGTAATCGCGTTCACCGTCGACCTGGGTGAGAAGAAAGATCTCGACGCCATTCAGACCCGCGCCTTGAAGACCGGCGCCTCCGCCGCGTATGTGGCCGACGGGAGGCTGCCATTCATCCAGCTTTTCGTATGGCCCTCATTGCAGGCGGGCGCCGTCTACGAAAAGGAGTATCCCCTCGCCACCGCGCTCGGGCGCCCGCTGATCGCCGCCATGATGGTCGAGGTCGCCCGCCGGGAGGGCGCGCAGGCAGTGGCGCACGGCTGCACCGGCAAGGGCAATGACCAGGTGAGGTTTGACGTCACCACAGCAGCGCTCGCACCCGATCTGCAGGTCGTGGCGCCGGTGCGCGAATGGAACATGAACCGCGACGATGAGATCGAGTACGCCAGCAAGCACGGCATCGAGGTGCCGGCGACGACGCGGTCGCCGTACTCGACGGACGAGAACCTGTGGGGCCGGTCGATCGAAGCGGGAGTTCTCGAAGATCCGTGGGCAGAGCCGCCAAAAGATGTCTACGCGTGGACACGCGATCCACGCCAGTGTCCCGACGAGCCCACCTACGTTGAGATCGCGTTCAAGGAAGGGATCCCTGTCGCTCTTGACGGCAATCCGACCGCCGCTCTCGAGCTCGTAACTGCGTTGAACAAGGTGGGAGGCGAAAGCGGCGTCGGCCGGATCGATCATCTCGAGAACCGGCTCATCGGCATCAAATCGCGCGAGATCTACGAGGCACCCGCTGCCATCCTCCTCTTGCAAGCTCACCAGGCTCTCGAAGACATCACCCTGCCGAAGGAGGTCGCGCGGTTCAAAGACCTTGTCGCGCAGCAATGGGCGCAGATGGTCTATGACGGCCTGTGGTTCAGCCCATTGCGCGACGCCCTCTACGCATTCGTCGCGGAGACGCAACGCCACGTGACGGGCGACGTGAGGTTGAAGCTCTTCAAAGGCTCGTCGCAGGTCGTGGGCCGGAAGGGTCCGCATCAGCTCTATCAGCTCTCGCTCGCCACGTACGGCAAGGGTGATCAGTTCGACCAGTCGGCGGCGGCGGGCTTCATCAAGCTCTGGGGTATGGGCGTGCGCACCTCGGCGCGGGTCCAGGGCCGGCTCCAGGAAAGGGACCTCGGCAACTTATTGGGTGACGTGAAGAGGCTCGCACCATAGCCCGCAAAGCGATGGGTAAGAAGCTCTGGAGCGGGCGCTTCAGCGGGCCGATGCTGCCCGAGCTCGAACGGTTTGCCTCCTCACTCGAGATGGACTACGAGCTCTATCCGTACGACGTCGCGGGCAGCCTCGCGCATGCTCGAGGTCTTGCGGCGGCACGTCTGCTGTCGAAGACCCAGGCGACGGCGATCGAGCGCGGACTTCGCCGGGTCAAGCGGGAGCTCGACGAAGGCGCGTTCAAGTTCCGACCGACAGATGAGGACATCCACACGGCGATCGAGCGCAGGCTCACCGAGATCACGCCCGCCGGCGCTTCTTTGCACGCGGGTCGTTCGCGCAACGACCAGATCGCACTGGATCTGAGGCTCTTCTGCCGTGACGCCGCGGCCGAGGCGACGGTCGGCCTCGCCGCCCTTATCGAGGCCCTCGCGAGCAAAGCCCTGACCCATGCGGGATGGCTCATGCCGGGCTACACGCATCTCCAGCGCGCGCAGCCTGTCACGCTGGGGCACCACCTCCTGGCACACGCCGAACCGCTGCTTCGGGACGCCGCCCGATTCCGGCAGGCATACGCATCATCGGGAGAAATGCCGTTGGGCTCGGGCGCGCTGGCCGCGACAACCCTGCCCCTGCGCCGTGACGTGGTCGCCCGCGAGCTCGGCTTCACCAGGCTCACGGAGAACAGCATCGACGCCGTATCAGATCGCGACTTCGCGCTTGACCTCGCGTACGCGTGCGCCGTGCTTGGTATCCACCTCAGCCGGCTCGGTGAAGACATCGTGTTGTGGGCGAGCGCGGAGTTCGGGTTTGTGACTCTGGCCGACGAAATCTCGACCGGCTCGAGCCTGATGCCGCAGAAGAAGAACCCGGACGTCGCGGAGCTGCTCCGAGGCCGTGCGGCGAGATCGCTCGGTTCGCTCGTCGCCCTCGCCACCACGCTCAAGGGCTTGCCGCTAGCCTACGACCGCGACCTTCAGGAGGACAAAACAGCCCTCTTTGCAACAGTTGACAACACGTTCGACTGCCTGGAGGCGGCGGCCATCCTGGTCGAGCACCTGGAGTTCGACCGCCAGCGCCTGGCTGCGGCTGCAGGCGACCCGAGCATGCTCGCCACCGATGCCGCGGAGGAGCTGGTCCGCGGAGGGACCGCCTTTCGCAAGGCGCACCAGGAGGTCGCAGGGCAGGTGCGGGAGGGCACCTTCGCGACATCATTCAATGCCAAGTCTTCGGTCGCAGGCCGTGACCTCGTCGGCGGTCCCAATCAGCGCCGTGTGGCTGCCCGGGCCCGGGTGGTGCGGCGCGAGGCCGTCGCGTTGCGCCGCTGGGGCCAGAAGCGTCCGACCCCCCTTCACGAACGGTAGAGTTCGGGCGGCTCATGCTGCTCGCGATCGACGTCGGCAATACAAACGTGACGGTGGCGCTATTCGACGGCGATCGACTGGCCGCCGACTGGCGTGTGACGTCCCACCGCGAGCGAACCGCCGACGAGGTGGCGCTCGAGCTAAAGCAGCTTTTCGAGCTGCGCGGATTCGATCTTGGGGTCGTGAGCGGCGTGGTCATCTCGAGCGTGGTGCCGACTCTGAATCCAGCGCTGGTCGAGGCGTCCCGGCGCTACCTGAAATGCGAGCCGGTGATGGTCGGACCGGGCGTCAAGACAAGCGTCCGCATCCGTTACGACAATCCCAAAGACGTAGGCGCCGACCGGATCGCCAACGCGCTGGCTGCGTATTCGAAGTATGGGGGTCCGATCGTCGTGATCGACTTCGGCACCGCGGTGACGTACGACGCGATCAACGCCGAAGGCGACTACCTCGGCGGGGCAATTGCCCCCGGCGTGGAGATCTCGCTCGACGCCTTGGTGTCCCAGACGGCAATGCTGCGCCGGGTCGAGCCTGTGGCCCCCGACTCGGTGATCGGGCGCAACACGGTGGCCTCGATCCAGTCCGGCCTTGTCTGGGGCTTTGTCGCCCAGGTCGAGGGCATGGTGAAACGGATGGTCGACGAGCTCGGCGGAAAGGCGCGGGTGATCGCCACAGGCGGCCAGGCCTCGCTGGTGGCGGGACTCACCAACGTCATCGAAACCACCGACCCGCTGCTGACCCTCGAGGGTTTACGCCTTATCTACGCGCAAAATTCGGACGGGGGTGCTAGAACGTAGCCCGCTCATGAAAACGGCCCCGCGATTTCATCTCTACGTGCTCGACGGCGGCCGGATTGCGGGCCTGGAAGGCGCGGGTCTGGAACCTGAAATGCTCGGTGATCCCTCCAAGGTCCAGCAGCCGGCTCTGGTCGTGCTCGGGCCCGGGCAGAAGGCGCCCGAACAGCTCGCCGAGATCGCCATCGAGGTTCCTCCCGACGCCCCGCCCTCGGCCGTGCGCGAGCTGGTCCGCGTCGGCATGGAGAACATCGCGCTCAAGCGGCAGGTCACGCAGTTCGAGGACGAGGCACACCGGCGGCATCGTCAGTTTCGCGAGCTCAACCGAATCGGCATCGCGCTGTCAGCGGAGAAGGACATCGACCGTCTGCAGTCCTTCATCCTCACCACGATGCGCCAGCTGACAAACGCGGATGGCGCGAGCCTATGGCTGAAGATGGAGGAAGAGGGCACGCCGAAGCTGTTCCTGGCCTCGAGCCAGAACGACTCGATCGACAAGGACACCTACTCGGCGTTCACCGTGCCGGTCGACGAAAGGAGCGTGGTCGGCTACACGGTGTCCACCGGCAAGAGCCAGATCTATGAGGACGCATACAAGCCCCCGCCCGGCAAACCTGTCGGCGGCAAGAGCTTTGACGCGCAGTTCGGCTACCGAACGAAGTCGATGCTCACCGTACCGATGCGCGACTACAACAACGACGTGGTCGGCGCCGTGCAGCTGATCAACGCCAAGCGCCAATTCGAAACGAGGCTCACGCTTGACAACGTCGACGCTGAGGTGGCCAGCTTCCAGCCCGACGATGTGGAGATGATCGAGTCGATCGCGAGCCAGGCAGCCGTGGCCATCGACAACAAGTCGCTCCTCGATTCAATTCAGACGCTGTTCGACGGATTCGTTCAGGCCAGCGTCACCGCGATCGAGCAACGAGACCCGACCACGGCCGGCCACTCGGGCCGCGTCGAGGGCCTCACCGCGCGACTGGCCCACGCGGTCACCGAGATCGACACGGGCAAGTACCGCGAGGTCCGGCTCACCGAAGACCAGTTCAAGGAGCTGCGCTACGCGTGTCTCCTGCACGACTTCGGCAAGGTCGGTGTGCGCGAGCACATCCTCATCAAGGCGAAAAAGCTGGTGCCAGGCCAGCTTGAGGTGATCCAGGCCCGATTCGAGTTCATCGAGCGGTCGGTGCAGGTCAAGTACGCATCGGAGAAGCTCGAGGCGCTGCGTGCCGGAAGGAATGGCTCGGCGCTGGACCAGATCGACGAGCGGTTGCAAGAAGAGCTCGTGCAGCTGAGAAAGTGGGTGCAGAGTGTGGTGGCTGCGAATGAGCCGACGGTGATGCCGGAGGACAAGGCCTCGATGATCGAGTTTCTCGCGCAGCAGACGTACTACGACATCTCAGGCAACCCGCATCCGATGCTGGAGCCGCAGGAGTTCAGATTCCTCAGCATCCGCAAAGGGACGCTCGATCCCCAGGAACGGCTCGAGATGGAGGCGCACGTCACTCACAGCTTCCACTTCCTGACCAAGATCCCGTGGACACCGGTGATGAAAGGCATCCCCGAGATCGCTTACGGTCATCACGAAAAGCTCGACGGATCTGGCTACCCGCGTGGCTTGACCGGCGAGCAGATTCCGCTGCAGGCCAGGATGATGACGATCGCCGACATCTTTGACGCGTTGACTGCGCAGGACCGTCCGTACAAGAGAGCGGTGCCGGCGACTACGGCCCTCGACATCCTTCATGACGAAGCGCGGCAGGGCAAGCTCGACCGCGACCTGCTCGACGTGTTCGTGACCCAGAAGATTTACGTCCCCGCCCGATGAGGGTCAAGTTTTGGGGCACGCGGGGAACGCGACCCACCCCGGGACGTCGAACCCTGCGCTACGGCGGCAACACGACGTGCATCGAGGTCCGCGACAAGGAGAGCAATCTCCTGATCATCGATTCCGGCTCGGGAATCGCCGAGCTCGGCAATGCGTTCAGCCCGACCGAGCCATTGCAGGCTCACCTCTTGATCACACACACGCACCTCGATCACATCCAGGGTTTTCCGTTCTTCCTGCCCGCATTCGTGCCAGGCACGCACCTCACGATCGTCGGGCCTGCCGGTTCCGCAAAGTCGTTGCAAGCGGCGTTCGCTGACCAGACCGATCCCGCGTACTTCCCGGTGCGCTTGAGCCACATGCCCGCCGAGATGGAATTCATCGAGCGCAACCCCGGCGAGATGTTCGAGGTAGGTGCTCTGAGGATCACCCCGCACCTTCTGATGCACCCGATACCGACGTTTGGTTATCGGATCGACGAGGGGGACTCGCGCTTCACGTTTGCCACCGACAACGAGATCGCGCTGTTCGCCAACGGCAGCAACGGCTCCTTGAAAGACCTCGCCAACTGGTGTCGTGATTCGGACCTACTGGTCCACGACGCGCAATACAGCTCCGACGAGTACAAGACCCACGCGGGGTTCGGACATTCGACGTACGAAGAAGCCTTGTCGCTGGCCGAACAGGCCGGCGTCAAAGAGCTCGCGTTCTTCCATCACGACCCGGTGCATTCCGACACCGACGTCGACGCCCTGATCGAACAAGCACTCGGCAACCATCGGGCGGCCGGCGGCGCGGATGTGAACTCTTTCCCGGCGGCTGAGGAACAAGAGCTCAGCCTCTAGTTAACCTTTTCCGATCGTGACGGAAGAGACCGAGCTCGATCTGCCGGCTGTCATGCGTGATCGTCGGGAAAAGCTCGAGCGCTTGCGTGCGTCGGGGGTCGATCCCTACTCGCGTGGATTCATGCCCACGAACACCACCGAAGGCGCCAAGGCCCTCCTTGGCGACGCCGAACGCAGCCGGCCGGTTGCGCTCGCGGGCCGGCTGATGGTGAAAAGGCTGCAGGGTGGGCTGGTGTTCGCCGACCTGCAAGACGGTCACGGACGGATCCAGCTGATGGCGAACCGCAACGTCCTCGGCGAGGAGGAGTTCTCGCGCTTCGCAGACCTGGACGCCGGCGACATCATCGGTGCGTCCGGCCCGATCTTTCGCACCAAGCGTGGTGAGATCACGCTCGAGGTCCATTCGATTCAGCTCCTGACGAAATCGCTCCGGCCGTTGCCCGAGAAGTGGCACGGCCTCAAGGACGTGGAGATCCGCTACCGGCAGCGTTACGTCGACCTGATCGCAAACCCGCAGGTCCGCGCCGTCTTTCGCGCGCGGACGAGGATCATCGCCGCGATCCGCGGTCTGCTCGACGAACGCGGCTTCATCGACGTCGAGACCCCCGTCCTGCAGGAGATCCCCGGCGGCGGCCACGCGCGTCCCTTCCAGACGCATCACAACTCGCTCGACCGCGATCTCTATCTGCGCATCGCGCTCGAGCTGCACCTGAAGCGTCTGCTGGTCGGCGGCTTCGAGCGCGTCTACGAGATCGGGCGAGTCTTTCGGAACGAGGGACTCTCCCCGCGCCACAACCCGGAGTTCACGCTGCTCGAGTCGTACCAGGCGTATGCCGACTATGAGGACGTCATGCAACTGGTCGAAGACCTGATGGTGGTCTCGGCGATGGCCGCCGATCGGCCCCTCGAAACTTCGTACCAGGGTGAATCGGTCAACCTGACACCGCCCTACCGTCGCGAGCGGATGGCGGACCTGGTGCTCGAGCACACAGGCCGCCATGCGGCGGGCGAAGAGCTCAACGACCTTTTCGAGGAGCACGTCGAGCCGCGGCTGCGCCAGCCGACGTTTGTGCTCGACTATCCGGTGGAGATCTCGCCACTGGCCCGGCCTCGCGAGGACGACCCGAGGTTCGTCGAGCGCTTCGAGCTGATCATCCTCGGCCGCGAATACGCCAATGCCTTCACCGAGCTGACCGATCCGATCGACCAGCGCGCACGTTTCGAGGCACAGGCCGCGATGCGCGCGGCGGGCAACGTCGAGGCGCATCCGATGGACGAAGACTTTCTGCGCGCGGTGGAGTACGGGCTGCCTCCGTGCGGTGGGCTGGGGATCGGCGTCGACCGCCTGGTCATGCTCCTGACAGACCAGCCGTCGATCCGCGACGTCATCCTTTTCCCAGTCATGAAGTCCGAGGCGTAGCGGTGCTGTCTCTCGAATTCCTCCGCAAAAACCCCGACGCCGTCAAGCGTGCGGCGCAGCTGAAGGGCGAGCCGGCACCCGTCGACGACATCCTGCGACTCGACGAGGCGTGGCGTGGGCACCTGCACAAGGCCGAGACGGTCAAGGCGGAGCAGAACGAGCTTTCGAAAGAGTTCGCGAGGACGCGCGACGAAGCATTGAAGGACCGGCTGCGCCAGATGGCGGATACCGCGAAGAGTGAGCTCTCGGTCGCGGACGCGGTGAAACGTGAGCTCGATGACCTTCTGATGCGGGTGCCGAACGTCTTCCACGAGTCGGTGCCGATCGGGGAGACCGAGGCGGACAACGTTGTGACGAGGGACTGGGGGAGCAAGCCCGAGCTCGGCTTCGCGCCTCGCACCCACTATGACCTCGGCGAGGCGCTGGGGATCATGGACTTCGAGCACGCGGCGCGCATCGCCGGCTCGCGATTCGCCTTTCTGATCGGGGATGGTGCCCGGCTCGAGCGCGCGCTAGTGCAGTTCATGCTCGACGTGCACACCCGCGAACACGGTTATGTCGAGCTCTGGACGCCGATGCTTGTGAACAGCGCATCGATGACCGGGACCGCGAACCTGCCCAAGTTCGCAGACCAGCTGTTCAAGATCGAGGACCGCGACCTCTGGCTCATCCCCACGGCCGAGGTCCCGGTGACGAACTTTCACCGCGAGGAGATCCTCGACGGCGAGCGCCTGCCGCTCAAGTACGTCTCCTACGCGCCGTCGTGGCGGACCGAGGCGGGCGCCGCGGGCAAGGACACGCGAGGCTTCATCCGCATGCATCAGTTCTCCAAGGTCGAGCTGGTCAAGGTCACCAGCGCTGAGACCTCGCTGGAGGAGTTCGAGAAGCTGACGCGCGACGCAGAGGACATCTTGCAGCGCCTTGGCCTGCACTACCAGGTGATGGCCATGTGCAGCGGCGACATGGGCTTCGCGCAGTACAAGAAGTACGACCTGAACGCCTGGGCGCCCGGCCTGGACCGTTATCTCGAGGTGTCGTCGTGCTCGACCTTCAACGACTTCCAGGCGATGCGCGCCAACATCCGCTACCGCGCGGGCCGTAGGACGCCGCCGAGGTTTGCGCACACGATCAACGGCTCCGGACTGGCGTTGCCAAGGACCATCGACGCCATCATGGAGACGTATCAGCGGGCGGATGGGATGATCACCGTGCCGGACGTCTTGAAGCCCTACATGGGCGGGGTGGAGCTGATCGGAGCGCGATAATCGCTCGTGCCCTCGTGGAGGGGTGGCCGAGTCCGGTTGATGGCGACAGTCTTGAAAACTGTTATAGGTGCAAGCCTATCCAGGGTTCAAATCCCTGCCCCTCCGCCAATGTCGTAACCATTTGGCGCGCCGAAGCGCTTCAAGTGCTTGGTGGCCGACGTCACGCCTACTCACGTGGGTCAACTCTCTCCCGACGGCCGGTGGCGTTGGGACGGCGCGGCGTGGCGCCCAGTCGCGACGGATCTCCCGGCCTGGGCGAGCACCAAGCTCAGATCCACCGCGACCTGGGCGGCCCTCGCATTCGTCGTCGCGACCGGGCTTCTGGCCGACCAGGCTCTCCGCACCGGGAAGTTCGGCCTCGCCGCCTCGGTCACTTTTCTGATCGGGGCCTTCGCGCTGGTCTGGGTCGGGCGCCCGATGCGCGTGGAGTCGAGAATCCTGGTCGCTATCGGGGCCGTGTTTGCCGCGTGGTTCAGCTTGCGCGCCAGCCCGTGGCTGCTCTGGCCGGATCTCATCGCCGCCCTCGTGATGCTCGGTGCGGCCGCCTCGCTCGACGTCCGAGGTTCGGTCTACGACCTGGGTGCGATCGACGCGTTGGCGCGCTCAGTCCACGGCATGATTCAACTCTTCGCCGGCATTGCCTTCGTCGCCAGGCCCATCCTCCGGGCGCGCAATCGCGTCTCTTCGGCGATTCCGTTCGCGCGCGGCGTCCTGATCGCCCTGCCGATCGCCGCCCTTCTGGCAGGGCTCCTGGCCGCGGCGGACCCTGTGTTTGCCTCCTTCTTCAACCTCAACATCGACCTCGGGCAGCTGCTGCTCGACGTGTCCTTCGTCGCCGTTGGATCGTTCGTCGCGGCGGGCCTGCTGCGTCTGGCGCTGGCGGAGCCGCCGGACCGAGTGGACGGACCCGCTTGGCGACTGGGGGCAACAGAAGCGCTGGTCGTCCTCGCGGTCCTCGATGCGGTCTTCCTGGCTTTTGCGCTGGCGCAGGTCATGGCGGCGAGCGGCGCGGCGGCAGAGACCTTGAAATCGGCGGGCCTCACGTACTCCGACTACGCCCGGTCAGGTTTTTTCCAGCTGTTGTGGGTCAGCGGCATCACGCTCGCGCTGCTGATCATCTTCAGCCGGATCAGCGCCTTCAAAGAGCCCAAGACCCGTCTCGCGTTTCTCGTCCTGGCCGAATGCGCGATCGCATTGACCCTGATGATCGTCGTCGTCGCCTTTCGCCGCCTGAACCTTTATGAGGAGGCATACGGGTTCACCATGCTGCGCCTGTACAGCCACGTCTTCGCGGTGTGGATCGGGCTCGTGTTCCTATTGCTGGCCGCGGACTTCATCGGCCTCTGGCGACACCGCCGATGGTTCATCGGGGCCGCGGCGACCACCGCGGCGGCGGTCCTTCTTGCTTTGAATGTCGCGAGTCCCGAGGCAATCGTGGTCGCCCTCAACACGAACCACGCGCAGATCACGCACAAGATCGACGGCGCCTACCTCGCGGAGCTTTCGAGTGACGCCACACCAGCGCTGCTCGCCTCACGCGAGGAGCTGGACTCCGGTCTGCGTAAGCAGGTCACCGATGCCGCGTGCGCCGGCCCGCGAAGTTATTCGCCGCCAGTCGCGGCATTCAACTGGGCGGACGCCCAGGCCACAGCCGCCCGCCAGGCCGGGTGCTAGGCCATGGAAACGGCGCCTCGCCCAGACGACATCTCAGCCCATTAGGTTCGCACTACGATGATGCCGCGTGGTTCGACCGTGGCTATCTCATGTTTGCCGATAGAGAATCGATGTCACGGACCCCTGGCCACGACGACGAGCGCGTCTTGGAGAACTTCGTGGACCTCGCGGGACGGTTGATCAGCATCCCGGTCCAGCACAAAAAGCGCCTCGCCGTGTTGAAGTGGCTCGTCGAAGACTTTCAGCCGGGCCGGCTCTACCCGGAGTCAGAGGTGAATCGCGTCATCTCGCGCCGGCATCCGGATTTCGCTGCGCTCCGGCGCTACCTGGTCGACGAGGAGCTCATGCAGCGCCGGCGTGGCGTGTACTGGCGGACAGGCACCATGCCCAACGTGGGGTTCGACCCGCCATCGTTCCCGGATTTGGGGCCGGAGAACTGATTGAGCCGGATCTAAGGCGGCCTGTTACCTGGGGCTGTCCGGCGGCGTTTCCGCAGGCACAAGGAGGTCGCGCCACATGCCCCAATCCTTCCGCCTTCTCGTCATCCCCATCGCCGTCGTGGTCGCTTGCTCGGTGGCCGTCGCGGCCGTGATCGTGGTCAGTCGTGCCCCCGTCCTCGTCAACGTGCGGTCCGCCACAACCGCTTCAGGGATCGACTCCGCGATCCTTGCAAGCGGCGACGCGACCGTGTCTAAGAAACCCGACCTTGCCCTGCTGAACGCCGGGATCGAATCGCGGGCGAGCACGGCCGCCGCCGCTCAGAGCGACCTGGCGACCAAGGCGGCCAAGCTGATCGCGAGGGTCAAGTCGCTCGGCGTCGTCGACAAGGACCTCAGCACCTCGGGCTACTGGATCGGCCCGGAATACGGATCGACCGGTCAGACGATCACCGGCTATCGTGCCGGCGAGCAGCTGCAGGTCAAGTGGCACAACGTCGACACGGTCGGTAGGACATTGGACGCCATCGTCCAGGAAGGCGGGGCGACGAACATCTCGATCGGCTTCGGGCTCTCGAACCCCAAGGCGGCACAGGCGGAGGCACGCGCGCTTGCGATCGCCGATGCGAAAGCCAAGGCCCAGGCAATGGCCTCCGCGGCGGGGGTGCATGTCGGCCAGGTGATTCGCGTCAGCGATGTCTCGATCATCAGGACCCCTTATCCGTACACCTACGGGGCGGCTCTAGCCGCGCCGGACAAGGCGGTGACGCAGGTCCCGGTCGGCGACCTGGACGTGCAGGTCAGCGTGGAGGTCGATTACTCGATCGCGTAGGTCGCGTCCCCGCCAAGTCGATCCAAGCCTGAGCCCCTCGCGGCTCGGTTTGGCGGCCGGTGACTTATCGTGCGCGGGACGATGATGCTCAAGCCTTACCCGGACAGCCGATGGCCTGCATTTCTGCGGGTTCTCGCCGACACGGTCGTCTTCTTCTGGACGGTTGTCTGGGCCTACCTGGGATGGCTGATCTACCAGACCGTGATGGGATTGCAAGCCATCGCCGACGGCATGACCAATACAGGCGCCACCTTCAACAAGTGGATTGCCGCGTTCAGGCAGGTGATCCCGAACGACGTTCCTCTCTTGACCAAATTTCTCCAGGACATGGCAAATGCTCTGCAGCACTACTCCGGCGACCAACTGGTCTCAGCCGGTCACAACATCCACGACGCGATCATCCGCGTCGCCATCACCCTGGCGCTGCTCGTCGCGCTGCCGCCCATCCTTCTCGTGTTGCTTCCCTACGGCGGGTGGCGATGGCGCGACATGCGAGAGACAGGCGCCGCGCTCGCGTTCGTGCGAGTGGCGTCGATCACAGGGCGGGCCGACGCCGCCCGGGC
This sequence comes from Chloroflexota bacterium, assembly GCA_005882115.1. Taxonomy (GTDB): domain Bacteria; phylum Chloroflexota; class Dormibacteria; order Dormibacterales; family Dormibacteraceae; genus 40CM-4-65-16. Next base: position 11,822 of record VBEG01000037.1, on the reverse strand, counting down.
CGTGCTTGCGTATCGGGCCGTGTCCACCTTGAGCTTTCGCCAGCTGATGAGCGCAAGTGCGGATCCGGTGGGCGACCTGGTCGAGCATCGCTATGAACGGCTGGCGAACGCGATGCTGAAACGCGCGGGACTCGACCCCACGCGGCTCGCGCCGCCTGACCTGCCTGAGCTGCCGCCGCATCGCGGCCCGTAGCGCTCTCTATCGTTGTGAGCCATGTGTCGAAGCATCAAGACCCTCCGTCATGCCGACGTTGTCGCCACCGATGACGAGATCCGAGAGGCCGCGCGACAGTTCGTCCGTAAGGTGAGCGGGTTCACCAAGCCCTCGAGCCGCCACGCGGCGGCGTTCGAGGTGGCGATCGACGAGATCAGCGTCGCTTCGCACCGCTTGCTGGAGTCGATCGCGGGCAACCTCGCCGGAGCCGGCCACCGCTCTTAACGGGCAGGGTTGACGCCGGCCTTACGCTGAATTGAGGTTGGCCGGTTGGGGGAGGGGCCGGAAGCAGAAGGGAGGGCCCGCCAGAGGTGCGGCTTTTTAGAGCTGGCAGCCCCGGCAGAAGTTCAGCGGCTCCCGGTTGGAGCCGAGCTGGCTGATCCGATGGCCGCACCTGGGGCACGTCTTGCCGCCCTTCATATGCACCGACATGAAGGTCCGATCCTGTTTCGATTCGTCGTAGTTGGGGTTGGCGAGGATGGCTTCGACCGCGCGTGACAGGACCAGAGGTATGGCTCGGAAAAGCGCCTCTTCTTCCTCCGGCTTGAGCGAGGCGCGGCGCCGTAACGGCAAGAGCCGCGCTTCGAACAGGATCTCGTCCGAGTACGCGTTGCCGATGCCGGCCAGGAACTCCTGGTTGCGCAGCAGGTCCTTCAGCTCGTCGCGAAAGCGCCGCAGGCGCTTGCGAAACACGTCCAGGCCCATCTCGCCAACTGAGTCCGCCTCCGGACCCTGGCCGTCCCACGCCGGCACGTCACGCGAGCAGTCGCTCACCCAGTAGATCCGGCCCATATCGCGGAAGTCCAGGTAGCGCAGCTCCTGCTTGCCCTCGACTCGCAGCGTGAAGACCTCGGTCGCCGGGACCGGAGCGTCGCCGCCGACGATCTGAAATCGGCCGCCCAGCATGGGGTTGATGACGAGCCACCTCGGCTGGCCTCCGCCGCCCAGCTCGGTTGCGAAGACCATGTGCTTTCCGCGGCGCGTGAGCGCAGTGACCCGCCGAGCCGGCAGCTCGAGGGCGAAGTTGTCGACTGGGTAGCGGAGCAGGTGGGCCTTCTTGGGATTGACCGTCGCAGCCGTGATCAGCTTGCCCTCGACCCGCGGCCCGATTCGCATCCGCAGAGCCTCCAATTCGGGCAATTCAGGCATGCCGAAAAGATACGGACAATCTGTTTGGCCCCCTAAACCGCTTGGGATAACTCCACCGTGAGACTTGACAGATTCACAGACAAGGCCCAGGAAGCTCTGCAGGAAGCTGCGGAGCTCGCGCGGGCGACCGGCAATCAGGCCGTCGAACCCGAGCACCTCCTGCTGTCGCTTGTCCGCGAGGATGAGGGCGTCGCCCGGGCTCTCCTTGAGCACGCAGGCGCATCCTTCCAGGCGCTGCAGCCGGCGCTGATCTCAGCGATCGAGCGCTTTCCGAAGGTCAGCGGCGCCGGTCAGCCCTACCTCAGCGAGGGCCTGAACAAGACCCTTGAGCAGGCCGAGCGCGAGGCCGAGCGGCTCAAGGACGAGTACATCTCGACCGAGCATCTGCTGCTGTCCCTCAGCGATCTGAAGATCCTGAAGGACGCCGGCGCTACCCATGAAGCCCTGCTCCGGGCGCTCCGCCCCCTGCGCGGCACGCAGCGCGTGACCGACCAGAACCCCGAGTCCAAGTACCAGTCACTCGAGAAGTACGGTCGCGACCTAACCAAGCTCGCCAAGGACGGCAAGCTCGATCCGGTCATCGGCCGCGACGAGGAGATCCGTCGCGTGATCCAGGTCCTGTCCCGCCGGACCAAGAACAACCCGGTCCTGATCGGTGAACCGGGCGTCGGAAAGACGGCGATCGCCGAAGGTCTCGCCCAGCGAATCGCCCAGGGCGATGTGCCCGAAGGTCTCAAGGGCAAGCGCGTGATCGCGCTCGACCTGGGCGCGGTGGTTGCCGGCACCAAGTTCCGCGGCGAGTTCGAAGACCGCCTCAAGGCGGTGTTGAAGGAGATCGAGGGCTCAGACGGCCAGGTGATCCTGTTCATCGACGAGCTCCACACGCTGGTCGGCGCGGGCGCGGCCGAGGGCGCAATCGATGCCGCGAACCTCTTGAAGCCCGCCCTGGCGCGCGGTGAGCTGCGTGCGATCGGCGCGACCACCCTGGACGAATATCGCAAGCACATTGAGAAGGACGCGGCACTCGAACGGCGCTTCCAGCCCGTGCTGGTCGACCAGCCGTCGGTGGAAGACACGATCAGCATCCTGCGCGGACTGCGCGAGCGCTACGAGGTTCATCACGGCGTGCGGATCAAGGACGCCGCCATCGTGGCCGCCGCTGTCCTTTCGAACCGCTACATCACCGACCGCTTCCTTCCCGACAAGGCGATCGACCTGATCGACGAGGCGGCCGCGCGGCTGCGCACCGAGATCGACTCTATGCCCGCCGAGCTCGACGAGCTCGAGCGCCAGATCCGGCAGCTCGAAATCGAGCGCCAGGCTCTCAAGAAGGAATCGGACCGCGCGTCCAAAGAGCGCCTCGCGGCGCTCGAGAAGCAGCTTGCCGAGGCGTCGGAGAAGCGCACCGCGCTGCGCTCCCGGTGGAACCAGGAAAAAGAGGCGATCGCAAAGATCCGCGCTCTGAAGGCCAACCTCGAGGAGGTGCGCGGGGACGCCGAGCGCGCCGAGCGGGCAGCCGACTTCGCCAAGGCCGCCGAGCTCCGCTACGGCAAGGCCGTCGAGATCGAAAAGCAGCTGGGGGAGGCCAACGCGCGACTCGCGCAGCTGCAGGGTGGACATCCGCTGCTCAATGAGGAGGTCACCGAGGAGGACATCGCTCGCATCGTCGCCAAGTGGACGGGGATCCCGGTCTCCAAGCTGATGGAGGGCGAGGTCGCCAAGCTCATCAAGATGGAAGACCGCCTGCACGATCGGGTGATCGGCCAGGACGAAGCGGTCAGTGCAGTGGCGAACGCAGTGCGGCGCTCCCGATCAGGCCTTGCCGATCCGAACCGGCCGGTTGGCTCGTTCATCTTTCTCGGGCCGACGGGTGTCGGAAAGACAGAGCTGGCACGTGCGCTCGCGGAGTTCCTGTTCGACGACGAGCAGGCGCTGATCCGTCTCGACATGTCTGAATACCAGGAGAAGCACACCGTCGCGCGGATGCTCGGCGCGCCCCCCGGCTACGTGGGTTACGACGAGGGCGGCCAGCTCACCGAGGCCGTCCGGCGCCGGCCGTACTCAGTCGTGCTGTTCGACGAGATCGAAAAGGCGCACCCTGACGTCTTCAACGTCCTGCTGCAGATCCTCGACGACGGGCGGTTGACCGATGGTCAGGGCCGGACGGTCGACTTCCGCAACACCGTGCTGATCATGACCTCCAACCTCGGCGGTCAGCTGATCCAGGACATGTCAGGTCGTTCGTTCGATGAGGTTCGCGAGGCGGTGATGGCTGTCCTGCGCGACCAATTCCGCCCCGAGTTCCTGAACCGCGTCGACGACATCATCGTGTTCAAATCGCTGACCCAGGAACAGCTGGGCGCGATCGTCGATATCCAGCTGGCCCGGCTGCGGAAGCGTCTCGAGGATCGCAAGATCTCGCTGACCGTCACCGACGCGGCCCGCAAGCTGCTGATCGAACGTGGGTGGGACCCTGTCTATGGCGCGCGCCCTTTGAAGCGTGCGATCCAGCGCCTGGTCCAGGACCCCCTTGCGATGCTGCTGTTGGAAGGGACTTTCACCGACGGAGACGCGGTCGAGGTGGACATCAAGGGCGACCAGCTCACCTTTGCCAAAACGAAGTCGCGCGCCGCTGCTCCAGTCGCCTAACCCGAGCAAACAGTTCCGGCGGCGGGAAGGGTCAGGCTGATCAGGTAGGCGTCTTCAGCGGCATGCGCGCAGGCACTCGAGTCGTACGACGTATGGCCGTTGCCTTGTCGCGTCAGCAGCACTGAACCCGCGATCTGCCGGTTGACGGACTGCGCTTCGGCGTAAGGGGTCGCCGGGTCGTTGGTGCCGCCGACCAGGAGGATCGGGGGCGCTCCGCTGACCGTCAAGGGTCCCTGCCGGTTTTTCGGCTTCACGGGCCACAGAGCGCACTGCAGGTTGGAGTACTGGAACCACGGCCCGAACAGCGGCGAGGCTTTGGCAAACGCCGGACCGAGCTCGTCATACGCGGTGATGTCGGTGGGCACCGGGAAGTCGAGGCAGTTCGTGGAGTGAAAAGCTCCGTTGAAGAGATTCGAATAGGTGCCGTCCGCCTTGCGATGGTTGTATGCGTCAGCGAGCAGTAGAAGGATGCGGCCGTCGCCGCTGTCCGCTGCCGTTAGTGCCTGGTCGAGGTAGCGCCACAGGCTCTGGTCGTAGAGCGTGACGAGCAGCCCCGTCATGGCGAGCGTGCGCGTGAGCTGCCGGCCACCGAACCGGAGCGGCGTTGAATCGAGTCGCGCCATCAGAGCCGTGAGCTTCGTCCCCGGGTCGCCGGACCGTGCGTAGCCGCACGTGCTGCGCGAGCGGCAGTCGGCCAGGAAAGCCTTCAGGTTTTCCTCGAAGCCGATGACCACGCCGAGGAGGCTTTCGTTGGCGGGGACTGTCGGATCGACGACGCCGTCCAACGACAGCGCGCGCACGTGGGTGGGGAAGAGGTGCGCGTACCACTGGCCGATGTACGTCCCATAAGAGAATCCAAGGTAGGTGAGCTGCGGATCGCCAACCGCAAGCCGGATTTGATCCATGTCTCTAGCGGTGCTTGCCGAGTCCATGAACGGAAGCAGGTCGCCGCTGCGTCGTTGGCACCCCGCGGCAAAGTCCTTGTCCGCCTGGATCGCGGTTTGTTTCTCACCTGGGTCGTCCAGCACCGAATCGATCGCCAGGTAGGCGTCTTCCTGCGGGCCGTCGACGCAGGTCACTGGCGTGCTTGCGGCGACGCCCCGCGGGTCCCAGGTCACCAGGTCGAATCGACGATTCAGGTTGCTCAGCGAGGAGAGGTCGCTGCGCAAGAACTCGATGCCGGACTCGCCAGGGCCGCCCGGGTTCATCAGGAGAGAGCCGATGCGATTGGCCTGATCTTTCGCCTTGATTCGGATCAATGCGAGCGAGATCTTTCGCGCGTCCGGATGGTCGTAGTCGAGCGGCACCTGCAAGGTGCCACATTGGAAGCGACCACCGCAGTCGGTCCATGCGACGTTCCCAGGCAGTGGCGGGTTGCTGGGGCTGTGCGATGGCGCCGGCGAGTTTCGCGTGCACGCAACGGCGAGGATCGTGACGAGCACCAGGAACTTTGCGACGCGACCCGTCACGCCTGGAATGTAACCACACCCAGTTCCCAGCTAGCTCTCAGCAGCGGATTCCGTCAACCTAGCCCCGGTGCGAAGCGCTGCTTGTTGCATTGCGATTCTCATCGCGGTCAGCTGTGCCGGCCAGCAGAACAAATCTCAGGGGCGGTCGCCGTCTCCATCCCTGTTCTGGAGTCCCACCAATTCGCCTTCGCCGACCCCGTCGCCGCCTTTGGCGTCACCCATTTCCGCGACGGTCAACAGCGGTTCATTCAAGCTCACACGGGTCGCGGCGGGCTTGAGGAGTCCGGTTTACGTAACGAGTGCCGGCGATGGCTCTGGTCGTATGTTCATCGTTGAGCAGGCGGGGCGCATCCTCGTCATGAAGGATGGGCGTGTGCTGCCCACGCCTTTCCTCGACATACGCTCGTTGGTCGTGGCAGGCGGAGAACGTGGACTCCTGAGCGTCGCTTTTCATCCTGATTTCGCGACCAATGGAGTTTTCGTCGTCGACTACACCCGCTCGACTGGCCATGTGGGCGACACGGTGATCGCGCGCTACAAGGCCGTGCCTGGCTTCGACGTGGCGGACCGCTCCTCGGGCCAGGCGTTGCTTACCATCACGCAGCCGCAGTCCAACCACAACGGCGGTCTGGTTTCGTTCGGACCCGACGGATACCTGTACATCGGGATGGGCGACGGAGGGAACGCAGGCGATATCGGCACGGGCCACGCGCCCCAGGGCAACGGGCAGAGCCTTACGACACTGCTCGGAAAGATCCTGCGGATCGAGGTCCAGGCGACCGGTCCATACACGGTGCCGGTCGGCAATCCCAACCTGGGAAGCGGGACTCGTCACGAGATCTGGGCATACGGAGTGCGTAATCCCTGGCGATTCAGCTTTGATCGTGCCACGCGTGACCTCTACATAGGCGACGTCGGCCAGAACGCATGGGAGGAGGTCGACTTCCGCGCGTCGTCGAGCAAGGGTGGCGAGAACTACGGCTGGCCGGTATTCGAGGGGTCGCATGTGTACCGATCGGGGGTGCGGCTGACGGGCGACGTCAAGCCGGTGGCGGAGTACTCGCACGCCGGCGGGAGCTGCTCCGTCACCGGAGGCTATGTATACCGCGGTTCGAAGATTCCGTCGATGTTCGGTTTCTATGTGTTCGCGGACTACTGCAGCGGAGTCTTGCGGACGCTCGTCCTGTTTCCCGGACACTGGACGATGGCGACGCTGATGGACACCGCGTTCCTGGTCTCGTCGTTCGGCGAGGACGAATCAGGCGAGCTGTACCTGGTCAACCTCGGTGGTGCTGTTTACAGGTTCGACCCCGCGTAGGGGCTCTACGCAGCGCTAGGCCGCCGCGCGGCGATTGGAGACTTTGCGCCGATATTCCAGCCGGCGCAGGCCTTTTCTGCGCTCTCGAGAGCGAAGCGGAGGGCCGGGTCCTGCGGCGAATCGGTGGTGAAATATGGGAATTCGGCGCTCGGACGTGCGTCGCTCCGCCCCCGAGCGCCTGGTGGCACTCCTCTTTTCGTCCATTTCGCATTCCCCCTTGCCGGCGCCCGCGCCAATGAGGCTGCCCGTCCAGGGCAGCTCGCCGCAACGTGCCGGCGCTGCGGGTTGCTGTTCGGATCGGTGAGGAGATTGAGCGGGTCAGCCTCCTCACTCACTTGGAGAACGCCTGGTTACGCCAAAAAAACCGTATAAATGTCGCTGAGCGACAACTTGGTGGGTTGGCCTGGTCAGCGCGAGTCCCGTAACGGAGCCACGGGCTGTCTCGTTTGCGGATCATGAGGCGAAGGCTTGGCGGTACGACCTTTGGCGCAGCCGTGGCGGTCGTGTTGCTCGCCGCCTGCGGCGGTGCTTCCCCGGCTGCCTCGGTTCACTCACCGACGGCCTCTGCTCCGACGACAAGCGCCAGCCCATCGGCCGGCGCGACCGCGTCGCCGTCATCGTCGGACATCCGGCTCGTGATCGAGGATGTCCAGGGCAACCAGGTTCGCCTGGCGAGGCTCGACGCCCGCGACACGGCAAAGGTCGCTGGTTCATACCAAGGCATCGTCAACGATCACGTGATTTTGCTCAACGGACGAATCCTCGAGTCGCTCGACAGGAGCGGGACGGTGCGCAAGCTTGGCCAGCTCGCGCCGAGTCTGAGCGGGTTCGATAACGGCCGAGTCGCGGTAAGTCCTGACCTCTCTCGTTGGATCTACACGCTGACCGACTCCGAATTCACGACGCACATACACCTCGGAACCCCGACGAGTGACAGCGAGATCGCCGCGGTGCCTGCGCCGGCCAGAGACACCAGTTACGGCGGTTTCACCTGGAACGCCAGCGGTGTCTATCTGACCCAACAGCCGACGGGACTCGGCGGCGCCGGACCCTTTCTCGAATATCGCTTCAGTCTTGCGAAGTTCGATTTGAACAGCCACAAGGTCACGATCGTGTCGCCGACGTGCACCGTGTACGCGGTTCTCGATGACGGCACGATGATCTGCCGCAGATCGTTCGCTGACGGCCGGATCGACGTTCGGTCGCCGGCGGGGCAGACGCACTTCATTCAGATGACGATCGGTGGCCCCGCCAACACGACGGATGCCTTCGCGTACGTCAAGGTCGCGGTCTCGGCGGACAACAAGCGCCTGATCGTAGGCCGGAACGGAGCCAAGGATCCGGTGATCAACTACCAGATGGCCGTCGCCGACCTGACGTCCTCGGCGGCTGGCGCGTTCGGTCCGATCGATTATCTCCCCGACGCGTGGCTGCCCGATGGGCGAGTGGTCGGAACGCACGTGTGCGCCTACGTGGATTGGGGCGGTGGACCATGCAACGCGAGCCTGGACGGGACCTACTTCTTCAGCGCCGATGGCAGCTCGCGCACGCTTTTCTTCAAGCTGACTCATGGCGCTGTCGTGGGCTACCTCTAGCGCGCCGGCAGTTCCCCGCTCGACCGGGCGGAGGCGATAGGACAGGCGACCTATTGAGGAGCCGGCGGCGGTGGAGTATCGTCCCGAACCGCCAACCGCGATATGAAAATCCCGGCCCTCCTCACCATTCTGATTTTGCCTCTGTCGCTCCTGGCCGCGCGCCCCACGAATGCCCAAGCCGCCGCGCCCACTTTCCCCATCCGCGCGGCGTTCTACTACCCCTGGTTCCCGGAGACCTGGGGCCCCGTGAGCAACCGGTACACGCATTACACGCCAACCCTCGGCTACTACAACTCGAGTGACGCGGCCACCATCGATGACCACATCGCTCGCATGGAGTACGCCGGCATCAATGTCGGCATCGCTTCCTGGTGGGGACAGGGGAGCAAGACTGACCAGCGGATAAGTCTCCTGCTCGCGGAGGCTCATTCCAGGAACTTCTACTGGACGCTGTACTACGAGCCGGCATTGAGCAGCACGCAGGTCGCCTTGGACCTCACCTACATCGCCACCCACTACGGATCCGACCCGAACTTCCTGCACGTCAACGGCAAGCCCGTCCTCTTCATCTACACCCGCGCCGTCAACAGCTGCACCGACGTCGCAACATGGGAAACCGCAAACGCCGGGCAGTTCTACCTCGACCCCCAGGTGTTCGCCGGCTATCGCCTCTGTTCTGTCCAGCCCGCGAGCTGGCACCAGTACGCGCCGACATCCGCGGAAGACAAGCAGACCGGTTACTCGTTCAGCATCAGTCCCGGCTTCTGGTTGGCGACCGACGCCGCGCCGCGGCTCGTGCGGGATCCCAGCCGCTGGCGCCTCAACGTCCAGGACATGGTCGCGTCGGGTGCGCCCTGGCAACTCGTCACGACCTTCAATGAGTGGGGAGAGGGAACAGCGGTTGAAGATGCGGTGCAATGGCAGAGTCCCAGCCAGTACGGCGTCTACCTGGATGAGCTCAGCTCGAATGGGCACGGCTTGCGGGTGGCGGCCCAGTCATCGGCCCCGCCACTGCCGGTCCGAACTTGCATCGGCCTCTGTCACGCCGTACTCAAGTCCAACGGCCTCGACGGACGCTTTCACGTCGGTGCGCCTGGCGATTCAAAGCGCGTTGATGCGTCGAGCCTGGAGGGTGCTGCCAAGGTGATGTTGGTCGCATTCGCGATTCAGTCGGATGGCGGGAAGGGAGGGAGCTCATGCCCTAGGTGGACATACCGTGCAAGGTTCACCTGAGATGCCTTAGCCGGTCGCAACGGCGCCAGACTGCGATCGCAGCGCTGACCGGGTCGACGCAGCGCCTGTCGAAATCGTCCGGCAAGCGACAGTGCGAACCTGTGGCTCAGGCCTCCAGGTCGCTCGGAAAGATCGCAACGACAATGCCGTGCGCGGCGACCGGCGTAACCGCGCCCGAGGTCAGGTCGACCACGCTGGGTGTGCCGTCCGAGCTCTGATAGAAGCCCGTCACTAGGTGGCTGTTATCGAGCCACCCAGCCCAATCGCCGGAAGTTGTGGTTGCCTGGAGGATGCGGGATTGGTCGTTGGGAGACCAGATCACCAACTGGCCCTGGCCGGCGGGTTGCTCGCAGCACGCAGCGATCATCGAGCCATCGGGTGATAGCGATCCTGCGGCGCTGAAAGTGCCGTAGTCATGCGGCGAGTTCCAGGGGATCCACTCCCCGTGCCATCCCGCCGCGTCACCCTGAACGACCGCGGTTCCCGATTTGCTCAGGAGCCCGCTGGCGCCGCCACCGCTGATGATCGCGGACCTCTCTGCGGTGACCGGGCTGATCACGTGGAAGTTGATCCCGCCATAAGGGTTGGGGCCGTAAGGGTATCTGGCGAGGTCGCGACTCGAGTAGAGGATTTCCTTACTTTTGAAAGGGACGGCGTTTGGGCCGAGATAGGCCACGACAAGCTGACCCGCGTGCCATGCAACCGGCCAGACGTAGCGGCTCGTGGAGGTGAAAATCACTGCATGATGTGAGTGGCCGAGATCCTCAACGTAGAGGGTCAAGCGCACAGGCCTGGCCGAGTAGTCAAGTAAGGCGACGGCGATCCGTGAGTCGTCGGGGCTCACAGCGAAGGTGGCGTGGACTTTGCCGCTGCCCGATATGGACGTGACGAGCCCCGTGGTCCCGTCCGCCTTGAGGTAGCGGACCGCGCCATCTCCGTCGAGGTAGTAAACGCGTGATTTCGATACGCTCACGTAAGGCAGCTCGATGGAATCTGCGATGTCCGATCTCCTGGCTGCCTGCGCGTGGGCCACAATCTGGGCATCGCCGTCCACCAGGGCGATGGTGTATGTGCCACGACCTGCGAACAGGTCGACAAGTACGGCGTACGACTTCACGACCTGCGCCGCAGGCACCGGGCTCGGCGATGCCTCGATCCCCCCGGCTTCCCCGCCCAGGTCGCTGGGGCTAGCGGAAGCCTCCGCCGACATCGTCGAAGGGGAAACCTGTGCATGGCTGGACGGGGCCGGGATCGATGCGCTGGGTCCTGACGAGCATGCCACCGCTCCAAGCACAGCCAGAGCCAGCGGCCACCTCACGAGTCGTACAACGTTAGGCACTCAGCCCAGTTACGTGGCCAACCCCACCCCCGCTCCCGGATCTCCGGAAGATCGATGACGTCCTTCAGGCGCGCTGGCACCTGGGATATACATGCAGCCCGCGCGTCGAACCTGCGAATCAGCCCTCGCGCTCGACCCCCCGCTCGGCCAGGTGCATGCCGAGATTGATGGCGTGGCCGAACAGGCCGGTGCCCAGGCAGGCGACACCCAAGGCGGCCAGCCAAGCGTCCATCCCGAATAAGTAGATGGAAGCCACCGTGCCCAGGCCGAAGCTGATCAACACATTGCACAGACCAACTCGAAATAGGACCCCGCGACTCACTTGACCCCTGACTCAGCCGGGGCGGTGATGATGGGGCTGTTGTGGCGGGCGGCAGGGGCCCTAAGGCGGTTACTCCCAGCCAAATCTCCCCTCCACTGAAAGACGGCCTCTGCCTCCCAATCGCAACTTAGGCGGCTACAAGTCCCGCGTAAATGGGACTTTGTACCCCCATCCCAGACGGCCCACGGAGCAGAACCCAGTTACCAGCGGGTACCAGAAATCAGCTGGTCTACGATGCCGTGAGACATAGGGTGAAACGAGTCCACTATTTCGTGAGACATCAGATGGCGGGAAGGGAGGGATGCGAACCCGTACGTGGACATACCGGGCTAGATTTGCGTGAGGCGGGCGCTCACGACCCTCTCAAACACGCAGGCTTGCGTTGTTAATGCTCAGTCGTAGATGCCACAGCCAACTGCTCCAGGCGGCGCCAGTAGTTCTCAACTGAGACGCCGGACATGCCGCACATCGCCCGCCCCAGTGAAGCGACGTGCCCGAGCGGTCGCGCCGGGCGGTCCAGCTTGAGTCACTCGG